>NZ_LMML01000023.1:73718-197470 GCF_001422215.1 Methylobacterium sp. Leaf89
ATGGGTGTCGAGGCGTTCGGCTGTCCTCACGGCAGGCCAGCGCCCAGGCCTCGTTCGCGGTGACGTGCCACAGACGTCGCCCGAGGCTTGTCCCGTGTCCTTCCCCTCCCGATCCGCGTGCTTGCGCACGCTCGCGCTCGCCTGCGCCGCCCTTCCCGCTCCCGTGCTTGCGCAGCAGACTGCCGTACCCTTCGCCGATGTCCCGCGCGGGGCCGAGGCGGCCGTCACGCTCTCCGAGCTCTCCGTCTCCGCCACCGGCGTTCCGACCCCGGTCGACCGGATCGGATCGAGCGTCACCGTGCTCACCGCCGCCACGCTGGAGGCCCAGCAGCGCCGCACCGTCCCGGATGCCCTCCAGCAGGTACCGGGCCTCAACGTCGTGCAGACCGGCGGCCCGGGCGGTCAGACCTCGGTGTTCATCCGCGGCTCGAACTCGAACCACGTGAAGGTGCTCATCGACGGGATCGACGCGACCGACCCGTCGAACCCGAACGGCTCCTTCGACTTCGGGCAGCTCCTGACCGACGACCTCTCCCGCATCGAGGTGCTCAGGGGCCCCCAGAGCGGGCTCTACGGCAGCGACGCCATCGGCGGCGCGATCTCCTTCACGACGAAGCGTGGCGAGGGACCGGCCAGGGCAACCGCGCGGATCGAGGGCGGCTCGTTCGGGACCTTCAACCAGAGCGGCCGGGTCAGCGGGTCGGAGAATGGCTTCGACTACTCCGTGTCGATCCAGCACTTCCGTGCGGCCGCGACGCCGGTGACGCCGCCGAACTTCGTCCCGTTCGGCCGCGCGATCCATCCGAATTTTTACGACAACGAGACCGTCTCGGCGAAGTTCGGCTACCAGTTCACCGACACCTTCCGCATGAACTCGGTGACGCGATTCATCAATTCCCGCCTCCTGTTCACCGGCACCGACTACAGCACCTTCCCGGCCTTCCCGGCGGCGTTCCGGAGTGCCGCCGACGTGCAGCAGGTCTTCACCCGCAACGAGGCCGAGTGGACGCCGTTCGCTGGGTTCCACAACCTCTTCGCGATCAACTACTCGAACCTGTTCAACAGACAGCAGGGCCCCCTCGACCCCCTTGCCACGCCGGACGCGACGACGGGCTTGGGCGAGCGCACGCGCTACGAGTACCGCGGCGACTACGAGCTCTCGCCCGGCAACCTCGTCCTGTTCGGGGCGCAGCGCGATAACGAGAGCCTGTCGACCACCGACCCGAGCCCGTTCGGGGCCGGCAACCTGCGGGCGAGGAACGGCAACACGGCCGGCTACGGGGAGGTTCAGCTGACGCCCTTCGAGCGAGCGTCTTTCGTGGCCAACATCCGCCACGACGAGAACGACGCCTTCGGGCCGGCCACTACGTTCCGCGTCGCCCCGAGCTACGTCCTGCCCCTCACCGAGACCCGGATCAAAGGCAGCGTCGGCACCGGGTTCAAGGCGCCGACCCTGAGCCAGCTGTTCCAGAGTTTCCCCGCCTCGAACTTCTTCGCCAACCCGAACCTCAGGCCTGAGGAGAGCCTCGGCTACGACGCCGGCATCGAGCAGCCCCTGGGGGACCGCGTCCTCGTCGGCGCGACTTACTACGCCAACGACTTCAAGAACCTCATCACCTCGAACGCGACGTTCACCTCGAACGAGAACGTCGGCCGGGCCGAATCGTACGGGGCGGAAGCCTTCGTCGCTGTCCGGTTCTCCGATACCCTTACGGGCCGGGTCGACTACACCAACACGGTGACCAAGAACGAGATCACCCACCAGGAGCTCCTGCGACGGCCCCGCCACAAGGGCAGCGCGACAGCCTTTTGGACCCCCCTCCCGGGCCTGACCGTCAGCGGGACCGTGATCGTGCTCGGCCACTTCGTCGACGGCAACCGCGACTTCTCGGTCGCCCGGCTCAAGAACCCGGGCTTTACCCTGGTCAACTTCGCGGTGAACTACGACGTCAGCGAGACGGTGAGCGTGTTTGGGCGGGTCGATAACCTGTTCGACCGCCGCTACGAGAACCCCACCGGCTTCCTCGGGGCAGGCCTCGCCGTGTATGGCGGCGTCCGCCTGACCGCGTTTTGAGACCGCCGATGGCACGACGGTCAGGCTTCGCGGTCCTGACGGTGATGCTGGCGGTCAGCCAAATCTGGTCGATTGCCGCTGGGATGGCCGCCCCGGCATCCGGGGGACCCCGGCATGTCGTCTCGATGAACCTCTGCGCGGACGAGCTCGTACTTCGGCTTGCCGACCGTGATCAGGTCGCCGCCGTGACCTACCTCGCCCATGACCCACGCGGCTCGACCGTCGCGCGGGAGGCCATGGGCATCGCAGTGACACGCGGCCTGTCGGAGGAGATCGTCGCCCTCCGGCCCGACCTCGTCGTGGCCGGCGCCTTCACGACGCGAACGACCGTCGGCCTGCTCAACCGCGTCGGCTTCCCCCTCCTCGAACTCGGCGTACCCAACGACTTCGATGGGGTGCGTGCCCAGATCCGGACCGTCGCGGCGTCTCTCGGGCACGCCACGCGCGGCGAGGCCATGGTCGCGGAACTCGATGCACTGCTGGCACAGGTGGTGCCGGCGGCAAGACCGTTGCGGGCACTCGTCATGCGGCCGAATGCCTTCACGGTCGCGTCCGGCAGCCTTGGCGATGCGATCATCCGCGCCGCCGGCCTCGTCAACGTCGCCGCCGAACTCGGTCGCGACCGCTTCGGCCAGGTCCCGCTGGAAGCGGCTGCCTTCGCCGACGCCGACCTCATCGTCCTCGACGAGGGGGAGCCCGGCAGGCCGTCGCTCGCCGACGCCCTGTTGCATCACCCAGTCCTCGACGCCCTGCGCCGACAGGGTCGCACCGTCTCGATCCCGAACCGGCTCTGGACATGCCCGGGCCCCCAGGTCGCCGAGGTCGTGGCCTTGCTCGCCGCCGCCGCACGCGAACGGGGAGTGCCATGAACGTACCCATTCCACCTCCCGCCCGGATCGAACGCGCGGTCGTCGGACCACGCGGCATCGTCGGGCTCCTTGGCCTGCTGGTTCTCCTTTTGACGCTGGCGTCCATCGCCGTCGGCTATGCCCCCTTCGACGTGCCGGCGGCAGCCGGTGACCTCCTCGCAGGACGCGCGACACTGCCGGCGCTGGTGCTCTGGGAGTTGCGCCTGCCCCGCGCCTTGCTCGGTGGCCTCGTCGGCTTCAGCCTCGGACTGACCGGGGCGGCGATGCAGGGCTACCTGCGCAACCCGCTCGCCGATCCCGGCATCCTCGGCATCTCCTCGGCTGCGGCCCTCGGGGCCGTGGTGGTGTTCTACGGCGGGTTCGCGGCTTCCCTCAGCCTCTCCCTCCCGCTCGGCGGGATCGCCGGCGCCGCGGTGGCGGCGCTCGCCCTGAACCTCGTTGCCGCAAGGGGCGGCACCACGCTGGGATTGATCCTCGCCGGTGTCGCCCTGTCGAGCCTCGCCGGTGCCATGACGGCGCTGGCGCTCAATCTGTCGCCCAATCCCTACGCGGCCCTGGAGATCGTGTTCTGGCTGATGGGGTCGCTCGCGGACCGCAGCATGGACCACGTCTGGCTCTGCCTGCCGCTGATGGCATTGGGCTGGGGCCTGATGCTGTCCACGGCTCGCGCGCTCGATGCCCTGACGCTGGGCGAGGACACGGCGACGAGCCTCGGCTTCCATCTGGTCTCGGTGCGCCTGCGCCTCGTGACTGGCGCAGCCCTGGCCGTGGGCAGCGGCGTCGCCGTGAGCGGCGCGATCGGCTTCGTCGGTCTCGTGGTGCCCCACCTCGTACGACCGATGGTCGGCGCGCGTCCCGGTGCCAGCCTGTGGCCGAGTGGCCTCGCCGGGGCCGCCCTGGTGCTGGCGGCGGATCTGGGCGTGCGCCTTCTGGCGACGCGCCCGGAACTCAAGCTCGGTGTGGTGACCGCGCTCGTCGGGGCGCCGTTCCTGATCGTGCTCCTCCTGCGTGAGCGAGGGCGCGGCGCATGAGCCTCGCGACCGAAGCCCTCGATGTTCGCCTCGGCGGACGTCCCATCCTCTCGGATGTCACCCTGTGCCTGGAACGCGGGACCCTCGTCGGCCTGGTCGGTCCGAACGGCGCCGGCAAGACCACCCTCCTGCGCACCCTCGCGGGCTTGGTCGCCCCGACCAAGGGCCGCGTGGATCTCGACGGTATGCCGCTCAAGGGCATCTCCCGCGATACGCGCGCCAAGCGCATCGCGGTCCTTTTCCAGGGCGCGGGGGCCGGTTGGCCGATGAAGGTGCGTGACCTCGTCGCCCTCGGGCGGCTGCCGCATCGACGCGCGTTCGGTGGCCTCGACGGGGTCGACCACGCCGCCATCAACCGGGCGATGGCACGGACCGACGTCACGCACTTCGCCGAGCGGACCGAGCCGACCCTGTCCACGGGCGAGCGGATGCGCGTGCTGCTGGCGCGGGCGCTCGCCGTCGAAGCCGAGTGGCTATTGGCCGACGAACCCATTACCGCCCTCGACCCGGCTCACCAGCTCGACGCCATGACGCTGTTGCGGAGCGTGGCCCTGGCCGGCACCGGCGTCGTCGCCGTCCTGCACGATCTCACCCTCGCCGCACGGTTCTGCGACCGGATCATAGTCCTGGGTGCGGGACGCCTCGTCGCCGACGGACGCCCGGACGACGCTCTGACGGACCGGCTGCTCGCCGACGCGTTCGGCGTCACGGCGTGCCGTGGGGCCGGACCGGACGGAACCGCCTATATCCTGCCCTGGAGCCGTTCGGGGCCACATCCGGAGGACATCGATGCAGCCTTCCCCCACCAGCCCTGATGCTGTCGTGGCCCTCCTGCGCGAGGCGCTTGCCGATCCGGGCACGGCCTGGAGCCTCGGCAGCTTCGGCGCCATCGCCGAGTTCATGCGCGATCCGGACGAGCCTGCCCTGGCCCTCCCTGACGATCGCCTGGGACTTGCGACGGCGCGCGGGGCCATCGCCCTGACACCTAGCTCCGACCTGAGGCCAATCGCCTACGAAACCGCGGTCGCCTCGGGCTGGAACCACGCGGTCGCCCTCTGCCTACCGGAGGCGACCTGCGCGATGAACCGCAGGACCGTTGTGACGGAACTCGGGCCCGACCGGAACGCCGCCCGAATCGAGGATCGCGACGGCATCCTGTTCGACCTCGGCCTAGACCTGCTCGCCGTGGATGCCTGCGTGCGGGTACGCGATCCGGAGGCCGTCGAGCGGCTTCGGACCGGCGTCGGCATGCCGCTGTTCGACCACGCCAACCCCATCGGGCCGCATCTCGTCTCCATGAGCCCGCACCGGGTGTTCCTGGCGCGGGTCGGGCGCGTCGAGGTCTATGCCCCGATCCCCGGCCCCGGAGGTACCAGTCCCGAAGGTCCGCACACGCACGTCCTGCCCAAGCTCCTGCGCAGCGGTCGGACCCATGCCGCCACGACGCCGATCCCGGCGGGCTGGGTCCCCTGCGGAGGCCTGCACCCGGCCCACCCCTACAAGGACATGATGGGCGACCGCATCGCCTTCGATACCGGCCGCTACGAAGCGTTCCAGGCGATGCTCGACCAGTGGGGCGACCCGGAACTCGTGGCGATCAAGCGCGGCGGGCCCGAGGCGCCCGGCGGCACGGTGTCGATCCGCCATGCCCAGGGCGCACGCCGCGTCGCCGAGGCCCAGGCACGTTACCTGCGCGGCGAGATCATTGAGGGCTCGTCCGGCGACGACGAGGATGCGGATTCGGCGGCCTGACCGTGACCCGGACGTTGCCCGGCAGGAATCGTCCTGGGGCGCCCCAGAGGGTGATCGGCCTGATCGGCTGCCCGGGCGCGGGGAAGACCACCTACGCCCGCCGCTTCGATCCTCTCGACGGCTGGGTCCACCTCACCCTCGACGACTTTCGGCAAACACTCTGGCCGCCGCACCGGCAGGTCTACTGGGAACTCAGGCAGAGCTCACTTGACGATGCGGCCCGGGAAGTCCTGCACCGGGTCAAGGAAGCAGCCCTGTTTGCCGCCCTGACGAACGGCTTCAGCGTGGTGATGGCGGACACCCATCTCACCAGATCCGTGTTCGAGCGCGAGCTCGGGATCGTCGCCCGACACGGGCTCACCGTGGAGTGGAAAGTGTTCGACGTGCCGTGGGAGGTCCTCAAGTCCCGCAACGCGGAGCGCGGTCGCGTGGACCCGTCGCATCGCCAGCCGGATGAGGTCCTCCGGTTCACCTACGAGGTTTTCCGATCCCCGGACGCTTGGTGGCGTAGCTTGCCGCCGGAGCAGGTCGAGGTCCTGAGCTGACGGACGGAGCGCGCGATCCGTCTTCTCGAGTGTTGCCGGCAGAGCATAACTCCTCGTGCATTGCACTTGGTCCGTTGACGGAAATGGGCGTCGGCATGGTACCTCGGCCGTGACGGTTCCTCCCCGGAGGATCAAAAGGGAACGCGGTGCGGGGGCAGCTCCAACGCCGTGGCTGCCCCCGCAACTGTAAGCGGCGAGCACATCATCAACACGTCACTGGATCTGCGAGGATCTGGGAAGGCGATGAGAGGGCGGCGACCCGCGAGCCAGGAGACCTGCCGTCAGTCGTGGCCACACGCGAAACGCATTGGGCGGGGTGTCTTGGTGGGTGTCCAGGCGTTAGCATGTCGCGGGCGGACCGGCGTCTTCGCGGTGACGTGCCACAGACGTCGCCCGAGGTCCTAAGTCGCCCCTTCGTTCACGGCCCGCCTACCGAACCCTTCTCCTCGCCTCCTGCGCCAGCTCGTGCCCTACGGCGCTCAGGCTTAAAGAGCCTCTGCCCAGGCAGCAGAAGCCAATCTTGCCGAACTCGCGGTGGCGGCGGAGGCGCTAACCACGAGCACGAGCGGGCCTGCCGCGAGCGCAGGGTACGTCGGCGGTGTCACCGGCATCGGGGGTAGCCTCAGGACCGTCGATGCGGCGAGCGCTGGAGTGATTTCAGGCGCGCAGATCAACAGCCGCCCAATTTGACCAAGCGATGCCGATGGTTCCCGTCACACGCGCGATCTGACCTTGTCCATCTATGACGATCTCAAGGTTGGGCAGGAGGCGCCGCACCATTCGGTCCAGTCCTGCGCGATTGAGGCCGGAAGGTACGACGACCGCAAACTAATCGCCTCCAGACGCGGCGGGAGCCACCGCTCGTAGGTAAATGAACGCAGCCAGTCGGCTACATGGCGCAGCACGACGTCGCCCGCCGCATTGCCGAGCGCATCGTTCACGCCTTTGAAGCCGTCGAGATCGATCAGCAGCAGCCCAACGTCGCTGTTCGCAGTACGCGCCTCATGCAGTCGCGCGTCGAGGACGCGGTTGAACTCGGCCCTGTTGGCCAGCTGCGTCAGGTCGTCGGTACGGGCCAGCCGCCGAAGCTGTGTTTCAAGGCCATGTCGCTCGGTGATGTTCTGGATCAATCCGATCAGGGCGGCGGGCTTACCCTTGAATCACGTGTGCGCCGACCCGTCAGGCCGCAGACGCGCCATGCAATGCGCGTCGACGAGCGTACCGTTCCGGAAGCTCGCGGCCCGGTGCGTCCCCTCAATGGTAAATCCAAACTTCTCGTAGAGGGCGATGGCATGCGCATTATCCGTGAATACCGTCATCTCGATGCGCGTGACGTTAAGCCAGTTGTCCGAGGTGTCGATGATCGCCGCGAGCAGGCGTGAGCCGACACCCTTCCCGGCGATGTCATCGTGCACGGCGATCCAGAACTCCGCCGCATGGGCGCGGCGCCCGTAGAAGGGGCGCAGGGCCGCCGCGCCCACGACGCGGCCGCCCCAGTCCGCCACGAGGTGCAGGTCGCGCGGGGACCGGGGCTCCGCCCATTTCCGAACGGTCTCGAAGGATTCATAGGGCAGCGCGAGCGTTCCGAAGCGGAAGGACGGCTGATTGTAGATCTCGAAGATGCCCGACGCGTCGGTGTCGCGCATGGCCCGGATCTTGGCTTCGGAATCCATCATGTCACCTCCCCGATGTCGGAAGAATTTTCGGCCCCGGATCGGGCCGGATGCGTCACGACCACTGGAAGCTCAGGGTCTCGCGAAACGCGAAGCGCTCGACATGGCGCACCACGACATCGCGCAGACCGGGGAGCCTGGCTGCGTCGTCGGCCGACAGATCGATGGTCAGCGCTTCCGCATCGGCGCTCAGCCGCGTCTCGCCGAGAGGCAGGGCGATCCGAGCGAGGGTGGCGCTGGATTCAATCTCGAATCGGTGCGACCAGTGCTTGCAAAGTTGCTGAAGGTAGCGGCTCGCGTGGGGCGTTGGGACGACGGCGCGGCTCTCGGGCATGGCACGATCCTGCTGGGTGGAGGAAGCTTCGTTCGCGGAGGCGGCGCGCTCAACCCGCGACGTCGAGATGGAACGCCTGTTCGTTATGGCGCCGGGCGGTGGTGCGCCGGACCCCGGACAGGTCGGCGGGCAGGACGGAGAAGCAGGAGCCGCCGAACCATTCGAGGGAGCCCTCCGCGTCCGGATGCAGTGTTTCGAGGAAAGCCGCGTAGTCCAGGACGCCGTCGAACAGGCCGGTCATGCCGTCGCGCCGCCCGGCGGCGGCGTAGACGTTGGCGGGCTCGAACACCGACAGGTCGGCGCGGTCGCGCACGTTCTTGAGATGATAGTAGTCGATGTGCTCCGCGAGCCGGTCATGTGCCGCGCGCGGGTCGTCTCCCCCTTCCCAGACGTGGAGGATGTCGAAATTCACTTTGAGCGCCGGGTGGTCGACCTCGTGCAGCAAGCGCTCGAGGGAGTCCGTCGTGTCGGCCAGGGTGCCGGGGTGGGTCTCCACGAGGAGCCGCAGGCCGTGGTCCGACAAGGTGCGGGCCGCGCTTCGGAGGCGGCGCGCGATCAGGGCGCGCTCCTCCGGTGAGGTAGCGGCGCTGGCCTTGCTCCCCGCGAAGGTGCGCAGGCGCGGCGCCCGCCAGATCTCCGCCAGCCGGCACAATTCGGCGAGGCTCCGCGTCAGGGCTTCTGATGGTGCGTCGAGGAGAAGATAGTCGCTCAGCATCGGCACGCGCAGGCCGTAATGGGCGAGCCAGGCGCCGTGATCACCCGGCCCGATGTTGCGCGCGTGGACGCCCCAGAGCTCGATGCCGTCGAAGCCGCTGCCGCGTGCGAAACGGGCGATCTCGCCGATCGACAAGAGGTGGTGGCGAAAGCTGATGGTGCAGAGGGACAGTCTCATGCGTCGAGCCTTTCGCGGAAAGGGGTTCCTCGCCCAGAGACGAGTTTGGTCTCGCGCCACGCCTCGAACGCTTCGCCGAGTTGCCGCTTGATCGCGAATTCCGCCGCGTCGAGGGTGTCGAGACGCTCGAAGATCGGTGCGACGAGGGTGGCGTCTTCGGTCCTGGCGAGCTTGAGGACGGCGTAGTGCAGCGCGGTCAGGCCGTTCACCAGCGCCTCAATCGCGTCGCAGATCCGCTGGAACTCGGCGTCGGGCCAGCGCAGGGCGCGCCAGATGAAGGCGAAGCCGTGCTCGTAGGCCCATTTGCGGATCGTGATGACCGGCAGTTCCCGGAGCGCCGTGCCGACATCGGCGAGACGCAAGCCGCCCCGCGCCTCCGCATGCGCCGAGACGATGGCGCGCACCGCGTCGATCAGCGGATTGGCGTCGGGGCGCAAGCACGCCGCGAAGAAGGGCGCGAGATCGGCATCCGCCGGCGGGTGGGCGAGGGACGGATCGAAGCGGTAACCGCCAGCGACGGTCGGCTGGCGGATCGCGGTGAGGAGTGTGTCGCGCGCGATACGTCCTTCCCAGCGGAAATCGGGATCGCGCACCTGCCAGGCCTCGGGGTCGTCGGAGAGCGCCACCAGCAGGTAGTGCGGGAAGGGGTTCTGGTTAAACTTGTTCTCCCGCTCCGGCAGGTGGAACATGTCCAGCATCACCATGATGATTTCGTCCGGCGAGCGCCGCGCGAGGAGGCCGAGGAGGGTGGCGACGTTCGCGTCCTTCGAGGCCACATGGTCGTACCAGGCCAGGAGCGGTACGCCGTAGAGGCGCTCGAACCAGTAGCGGAAGGACTCGTGGTCCATCGCGTCGGAATGGTAGGCGAGCCGGAAATCCTCGGTGATGGCGAACTCGGCGTCCCAGATCAGGGCGTAGAACGGCCGGTGGTCGATCCCGCGCGCCTTCAGCCCGTCGCAGACGCAGCTGACGAAGCAGTGGATCTTCAGGTCGTACGGCATCTCGCCATGGACGCCCTCGGCCATCGCTGCCGACCCATCGGCTTGCACCGTGACCTGCCGAGGCTGTGCTGCGGGCTGCTCAGCAGGGGCGAGGATCTCCGCGAGATCGGCGACGGTGGCGATCGCCTGCCGGCTCATCGACGTCTCGGGAACGGACAGGCCGAGCGTCATCTCCAGGGCGAGGATGAGTTGCAGGAGCTGGACGGAGTCGAGGTAGAGGTCCTCGTTGAGCCGGGCCTGCGGACCGAAGCCGTCGAGGTGGGGATGGTGCATCTCCTCGCGCAGCACGGTGCCGATGGCGGTGACGATGGTCTCGCGCTTCATGCCTCGGCCTCCTCGAGGAGGCCACTGCGATGGCGCTCGGCCACAGCGCGGCGCGAAATCTTGCCGTTGGCCTGACGGGGGATCGCCGCGACCTGAACGGCCTCGCCGGGGACCTGATGGCCGGCGAGCCAGCGCCGGCACCAATCCTGGAGGGCTCGGGGCGGCACGGGCGCCTCGGCGCTGAACATCAGCGTGACCCGCTCGCCCGCGAAGGGATCGGGCCGGGCGAAGGCCACCGCGTCGGTAATGCCCGGCATCGCCATCACCACGTCCTCGACCTCGCCCGGATAGACGTTGAGCCCGGAGACGTTGATCGTGTCGTCGAGGCGCGACACGAAGATCAGCATGCCGTCGGCCCGGCGATACCCAAGATCCGCGGTGCGGATGGACCCGGCCTCGGTCTCCACCACGATCTCGGCCGGGTGGTCCGCCTCTGCGCCCGCCGCGACGCGGTGATGGGGCAGGGAGCGGCCGATGGCGTTGGGCTGTTGCAAATTCGGGTTGATGGCGATGCAACCGGCCTCCGAGCAGCCGTATTGCTGGAAGAGGTGCTCGACCCGGCCCCGGATGGTCTCGAACCAGGGCGCGGGCAGGAGGGTGCCAGAGGTCATGGCCGCGTGGATGCGCGCGTCCTCCGGCAGCATCCGCGTGAGGGTGTGGAGGAGGGCCGGCGCCGTGTAGAGCAGCGGACGCTCGACCTCGCGCAGGCGGCGCAGCAGGTATTTCGGATTGGTGGTGTCGAGCAGCACCGGCACGCGTCCACGCCGCAGGCCGACGAACACCCCGCAGATCAGCCCGTAGGAATGCGTGATCGGGCAGGCGACGACCGGGGTCATCCCGGCCGGCTCGGTGAAGGCGGCGACATAGCTCTCCACTTCGCGCTCCACGGCGCTCCAGGCCCGCGCGATGCATTTGGGCTCGCCCGTCGTGCCGGAACTCATCTGAAGGAGCTGCCCCTCGCCCGGGACCGGTGGGCTTGCGTCCGCGATCGCCTCGCCGTCCAGGTTATCGAGGAAGATCCGGTGACAGCCGGCGCGGGCGGCGAGCCGCCGGGCACCGTCATCCGGGACAGCGGGGTGGATGGGCAGGAGCGTCGCGCCGACCCGGCGCGCGGCCAGGATGAAGGCGAGGCATTCGGTGGTGTCGCGCAGGCGCATGGCGACACGCTCGCCGCTGCCGCCGGTAAGCCGGGCCTGGCGCCCGACCCGGCAGATGGCGGCCTCCATCGCATCCGTATCGATGGTGCATCCGTCGATCTCGATCATGGCGTCTCCGGAAGATTGTCGGGGCAAGAAGAACAGCGCGTTGGACACGCGGCGGCTGCAATCCGCCTCCGCCAGCCCGAGCTTGCGCGCCAGCAGCGCCTCCACCGTCAGCGAGGGAGCGTCGATGCAGAGGCGTGCGAAGCGGTCCTGAAGGCCGTGCTCGGTGGCGTGCCGCGCCAGCCGAAGGCCGAGGCCGCGCCAGAAGTTCGCCTCGTCCAGTCCGTGCAGCCGGCCGAGCAGGTGGGTGATCTCGGAGACGCCGAAGACGAACAGGCTGTCGCTGACGAGTTCGGCCAGCACGGCGGGCGAACGCATGGCATGGAAACGGTCATCCACCGGGCCGGCATGGGCAGGGTCGATGGCGCCGAAATCCGGCACGCGCCCCGGCTCGGCGACGAAGTCGACGCCGTATTCCGCGCTCTCGTGGAAGTCGCGCAAGATCACCCGCTCGGGCCAGCCGTCGCGGTGGACAAGGATCATGTTCTGGCCGTGCGCCTCCAGGGCGATGCCGTGAGCCACCAGAAGATGCCAGACCGGGAGGAGCGCGATCTCGACGAGGCGGTCGAGCCACGCCGCCAGCCCATGGCGCGCCAGCCAAGGTTCGATGAAAGCGGTACCGTCGGCCTCGCACACCATCAGGGCGTTGAAGGGCACGGCCGCCTCGCCGTGAGCGAGATCCGGGCTCTCGCGCCAGATCGCCGCGAGCTGGCCCGCGCACGACCCGTTGCGGTCGGCGAGGACGGCCGCGTATTCGCGCAGGACGTCCAGCCTGTAGCGTCCGCGCAGGAGCGGGTCGCCCGCGACGATCCCCGCCAGCCAGTCCGACAGGGCGGGGGCGGTCAGGACGAAGCGCGGATCGAGGGTTCGCGGGCTCGACGTCACGACGACGTCGAGGGCGAGCTTCACGCTGGCGGCGCCTGGATCGTCGAGGTTGTGCAGGGTGCGAAGGGATTGGGTGGCGCGGTAGCGTGGACCGGCGGATCCCAGGGCTACCGCACGTCCTTCGGCGAACCAGGACCGCAGAGGCCCCACCGTGAGCCGACGCATCTGCCAGGGATGGACGGGGAGCAGGGCGTGGGTTTCGAAGGAATGCCCGGCCTGTCCGAGGCGACGCCCCAGAACCTGCGTCTCCCCGCCGAGTTCGGCCTGCCAGAAAGCCGCCTCTTGCCCCGGCAGCGACAGGGCAAGGGAGTCCCGGCGAATGGCCAGCCAATCGAGGCGGAAGGGTGCGGCGGATTCCGGCCCGTAGCGACGGTGATCGTCCAGGCTGAAGCCGGTGCGCGCCTTGAAGCACGGGTGATAGGGATGGCCCTCCGATAGCGCGGCGTCGAGGGCCGCGAAGGTCAGGGCGCGGCGGTCGGGCCCGCGCAAAGTCTCGGCATTCCAGCGGCAGAGCGCGATCGTCTGCCGGAGTTCCGCCAGCAGGCGAACCCGGCGCTCCCCCTCGCCAGGAAGAGCCTCCACCAGGGTGACGAGGTCGGCCGCATGCCAGGACCCGTCCGACCCCGCCATCTCGATCATTCCGGGGGCGAGACGCGGGCGGTCGAACGGGCCGAGGCTGCCGATGGCACGCAGGCGCAGCGCGCCGATCCGCCAGGCGAGGTATTCCGTATCCTGCGCCGGCTCCCGTTCGGCGAGGCCTTCGAACAGGGCCGCTTCCGCGAGCTGGCGCAGGACGCGCGCCTCCGGTTGGTCCACGCGCTCAAGAGGCAAGGGCACGGCCGGCCTCGCTGCGCAGCATCGCCCGCGCGCGGAGCGGGTTCGCCATATCGCGATAGTTGTCCGTCCCGTCCCCCGAGGCGAGCTCGTCGCGGTCTGCGAGGCGCACACGCAAGTTGGCCTTGGTGCAGAGGGTCGATCCCTCCACCACCGAACGAGCGAAGGTGCGGCCCGCGCCGGTCATGCGGCGCGCCATCGCCTCCAGGCGGGCGGCGAGGTCGTCGAGGAGGATCGCCTCGGGTAGGATCTCGTCATGCCCCATCCGGGCGATCACGGAGAAGATCTGGTTGACCACCAAGTAGTAGCCGAGGCGCCGGTTCACCTCCGACTCAGGGAAGTAGAGACCCGCGATGGTGGCCGTCTCGGGCGCCTGGCGCAGGAGCCGGGGCCGCGCCGCCTCGGACAGGTAGAAGCCCTGGTTGTCCCGGTAATAGCCCCGGCGAGGCCAGCCGGTGGCGACATCAAGGAGCGCGTTCTGCTGGTGCGCCTCCAGGGCGATGCCATGGGCATCGTAGAGGGCGACGATGGGTTCCAGCATGCAGTCGAGGTAGAGGCCGAACCATGCCCGCGCGGCGTGGGCCCGCGCGGAGACGCCACCGGGAGCGACGCGGCGCAGCAGCGCTTCCAGCCGCGAAGCGCGGCCGGGCAGCGGCTCGGCCGTGAGGGCCGCCAGCGTCGCGACGCCCCGCTCGGCGCCGCCGCGAAACGGATTCTCGCGCAAAACCGTCTCGAATCCGCTCTCGGCGCGCCCCGGACAGTGCAGGGTGAGGTAGGCCGGGTCGGACACGATCCGGAAGGTGGAATGGCAGGTGCCAAAGCGGTTCAGGGCCAGCAGCCGTGCCATGGCGACGCCGGCTTCGAGTTCGGCGAAGCGGTTCAGCCGCAGGGAATTGGTCAGCGTGACCGGTAGCGAGAACTTCGCCATCCACGGGCTGTCTGGTGCGTAGACTGTCCGCAACGAGGAGGTCGCCGTGTAGCGAGGGCCGAAATCGCCGAGGCGCCGGACGTGCCGCGCCTCCACCATCGCGGACACATGCGGCTCCAGCATCAGCGCGTCGGCCTGGAGCGGGTGCATGGGAAGGGCGATCTCGCCGGGGCGCAGCGGCAGGCTCGCGGCATCGGCGCCGAGGAGGTCGAGGGCGATCTCCGGCGCGGATCGCCGAACAGCCGAATCGTGGCGGACGCGGGCCGCATCGACGGCGAACACCGCGAGCCGGAACCCGCCCGCCTCCTCAGGTCCGTAGGCGCGCGCCTGCCAGATCGAGAGGCCCTGCCGGCTCTTCGGCGTCGGGTGGAGCCAGTGGCCGAACACCAGGGCGCGCTCGGCTCCGATGAAGCTCGTATCCTCGCCCGTCTCCCGTGCGGCGAGGTCGAGTTGGCGGGCCGTCTCGCGATAACTGTCGAGGATGCGCCCGAGCAGTTCGAGTTCCTGCGTGCGGGCGGCCTCGCCCAGGCCGACGCGGGCATAGGCCTCGCCGAGAAGATCCTGAAGCGCGTGCATCGGCGGCACATCGCGCCACCGCGGCTCGTGGAGATGGCGGGTCCAGAGGCGGCCGAAGCCCTGCGCGCCGCATAGGGACGGGGACCGGATCTCCGCGCGGATCGCGAGGCGGCGGCTGCGCAGATTCCACTCCACGCATCCCGCCGTAGGGCCGTCCGGCAGCGTGTGGCGGACCGGAATGCCGGGGTCGATCTCGCGCAGGTAGCCGTTGGCGAAGCTGCGGAACGCCGCCGCCTCCGCGACGGCTTGAGACGATGGTGGCATGACGACCGAACCTCGTTCGAGCCCTGGATGATCGAGCGATCCGCGAGCGGGACCAGCAACAGCCGGCTTGTCCGGCGCGAATGGACCATAGATGTCCCTCGATCATCCCTCAGAAGATCGAGGCGACAACTCGCCTTGGATGAAGCATTCTAGCTTTCGAAATGATATTTCGAGCAGAACGGTTCCATAAAATGAACCAAATCGCGCTTCATATTACTTATTCCCTATGACAAAGTCAACATAGAAACAAGTAATGTCTTTTTGCGAGACTTTCATTAGAATTACTTTTGATCAAGACGCGAATCAAACTCGATGGAGCCAACTTACGTCTTTCCAATATGCGTCTGGTGATTGGTGCTCACGAGCCGATCCGAGTGGCTGGCGTCGACATCGCGGAGCCTGCCATGAGGGGTTGCCGGTGCCGTCGCTCGGGCGCCTCGTAGCGGGCGACCCGCCGGGCCGCGACGGCGAACAGGAATGCCAGCGCCAGCATCGCGGCGTCGAACCACGCGAAGAGCGGATCGGCGCCGGACCGGCGCAGGCTGTGCTGCGGCAGGGTGAGGATGTCGGCCGCCACGACGGCGAGGCAGAGGAGCGCCACCACCCAGAGCCCCTCGCACCACGCCCGGCGATGCGAGCGGGCCAACGGCACCAGCGCGGCGATGATCCAGGCCCCGAAGAAGGCGCGGATCTCCCATTCGGCCCGGCCGGCAAGGCCGACGGGCAGCAGCCGGTTGGCCAGGAAGTAGACGGCCACGGCCGCCGGCAGGCCCACCACGACGCCGACGTTGAGGGCCTGGACGAGGCGAAGGCCCGGGAAGGCTCGCTCGCCCGCCCGCGGCAGCCGCGCGAGGGACCACAGGATGATCCCGGTCGCCACCGTGGCGCAGCCCATCAGGCCACAGAGGAAGAACAGCAGGCGCAAGGCACCGCCGGCGAAGTGCGCCTCGTGCAGGCCCGTCATGGTCGTGAAGGTCTTGGCGGCGGCCCTGAGATCGAGTCCGCGCACCTCCAGCACCGCGCCGCTGACGCCGTCCAAGGCGATCTGCGGATGGTCGCGGGCGATGCCGCGCGGCTCCGAGAACAGCGCGACGACGGTCGCGTGGGCGTCGCCCGGGTTGACGATGGTGAGGCGTTCCAGGGGCTCGGCGACCATCGCGACCGCGCGCTCCACGAGGGGGCCGACCGGGGTCGGGACGGCGGGCCGGTTCGCCGGCCGGCGCGGCGTCGTGATCCAGGCGGCCTCGGAAAAGAAGGCCTGGGTGTTTCCCTGATAGGCTGTCGTCACGCCCCAGGGCATGTAGAACGTCGCCAGGGTGACGACGCCCGTATAGGTGATCATCAGGTGGAACGGCAGCGCCAGCACGCCGCTGACGTTGTGCGCGTCGAGGAAGCTGCGGCGCGGCGCCTTGTCCCGGCGGAAGGTGAAGAAATCCACGAAGATGCGCCGGTGGATGAGGATGCCGGAGATCAGCGCCACCAGCATGATCATCGCGCAGATGCCGACCACCCAGCGCCCCCAGAGAGGCGCCATGTGCAGCTCGAAATGGAACCGGTAGAGGAAGTCGCCGCCCTCGGTGTCGCGAACGACCGCCTCGGCCCCGGTGGCCGGATCGAGGTGCACGTGGCCCGGCGGCTCACCCGGACGGGTGCGCCAGAACAGGTCGAGCACCGGCTTCTCGGGCCGTGGCAGGCCGATGAACCACGACCGGGCCCGCGGCGCGTGCAAGGCGAGGTAGGCCACGGCCCGCTCGGTAGCGTCGGCGAGCTCGGGGCCGCGCAGGGGCTCGGCGAGGCCGAGTTCGGGCCGCATCCAGCGGGAGATGTCGGTCCGGTAGTAGCTCGCCGTGCCCGTCACGAAGATCGCGAACAGCACCCAGCCGACGATCAGGCCCGACCAGGTGTGCAGCCACGCCATGGACTGGCGAAAGCTTGCCCTCATGCCGGGCCCTCCCGCATCACCGGCCCGGATCGCACGATGTCGGGTCCGCCGGTCACGTCAGAAGTCGACGGTCGCGGAGAGAATGACCGTCCGGGGAGCGCCAACCGCGAGAAAGCCGCGCGCGGCGGAGGCCCAGTACGAGTCGTCGAGGATGTTCTGAACCGTGGCGCGCATCACCACCGGCTTCCCGTTCACGCCCTCGAACGTGTAGCGCAGGCCCGCATCGAACCGCGTCCAGTCCGGTACCGACTGGGTGTTGTCCTGACTGTAGAACATGCTGCTGGTGTAGATCGCCCGCCCCGTCAGGGTCAGGCCCGGAACCAGCCACGGCGGCAGGTCGACTTCGCCGTAGAGGTTGAACGCCGTATCGGGAACGCCCGGCGCCGCCTTGCCGTCGAACCGGCCGCCCACCGTGTTGACGAGCTTCGCGTCGATCAGGGTCACACCGCCCAGCAGGCGCACACCCGGAACGAGTTCGCCGAACACGTTGACCTCGATGCCGCGATTGCGCTGCAGGCCGCTCACGGAAAACCGGTTCGTGGCGGGATCGGTGAAGGCGCTCGGCTGCTCGATCTCGAAGAGTGAGGTCGTTAGCGAAACCGTGCCGAAATCGACCTTCGCGCCGACCTCTTTCTGCCGGCTAACCACGGGGGCGAAGACGTCACTGGAGTTGATTGCCGTCGCCGGGGCGGACGGCCCCGCATCGAGGGACTCGATGTAGTTTCCGTAGAACGACAGGTTCTCAAAGGGACGGATTACCAACGCGATGGCGGGACTGAACCGGCCCTCTTGGTAGCTGGTGGCCAGGTTGCCCTGCGTCGGGCCCGGACGCGTGGCGTAGCTCTTCAGATCGATGTCCTGGAAGCGACCGCCCAGGGTCAGCAGGAACCGGTCCTCGCCCAGCGACAGGGTGTCGGCGATGGCGACGCTGCGCGCGGAGAGTTCCGTAAACAGAGGCTGCTGTTCGGAGCGGGGGAACAGGCCCGTGGCGACGGAGCCGAACGGCAGGTCGCCCGGGTTGTAGATGTTGGTGTTGTAGATCGGCAGCGCGAAGGGGACGAAGCCGCGCGAGTAGTTCTTGTTGACCGCCTCGACGGCCGCCACCGTAAATTGATGCCCGACGATACCGGTCTGGAAGCTCGTCCGGATGCCCACCTCACCGGTGAACCCCTGCAGTTCCAGGGGCTGGATGGCGAGCGAGTTCGTCGCCAGCCCGGTCGTGTTGATCACGCGGTAGTTCGAAGTCAGGAAGTCCTCGTTGTATCGGCTGAGACCGCCGGCCGCGTAGATCGTCGTCTCGGGTAGGATGTCGTACTCGACCCGGCCAGCGGCCATGTTGTAGCGGCTGTCGTTGTACTCGAAGGCATTCGCGGTGTTGCGGCGTGCGTTCGGCGCGCGTGGCACGGGAATGCCGGGCGCGACCGCATTGAACAGCGAGGTCGGTGCCGTGATGTTCTGGGTCGAGTGGTTGAAATCGAACGAGGCGCGGAAGCGGTCGTTGCGGTAGTCGATGCCAAGCGTCGCGACGCCGACCTCGATGGCGTTCTTGTCCAGCGGCGTGTCGCCGTTGCGGTAGGCGCCGTTGAAGCGCACGCCCCACTCCTTAAACGTGCCGAAGCGCCGCCCGAAATCGAGATGGGTCCCGAACTGCGAATCGCTGAAGTAGCTCGTGGTGATCCGTGTAAGCGGCTCGTCATAGGCCCGCTTCGGCACGAGGTTGATGGTGCCTCCGACGCGACCGGTGCCACCGCTGAGAAGCGCCGTCGGCCCGAGCAGGACCTCGACGCGCTCCAGCCCCTCGGTGAAGCTGCGGCGCGGATTGGCAATGTAGAACAGGCCGTCGAAAGCGGTGTCGAGGTTGGTGACCGAGAAGCCGCGGATGAAGTACGAGTCGCGCTCGCTGTAGGGCGGGGCGTCGCTGCGCACGGACGGATTGTTCAGCACGACGTCGCCGACGGAGCGTGCCTCCTGATCGTTGATCAGCTTCTCCGTGTAGCCCGTCACGTTGAAGGGCGTTTTCAGGACAGAGCGGTTGCCGAGGAGGCCGACCCGCGTGCCGCTGCCGACCTGGCCGCCCGCATAGGGGACGGGCGGTTGCCCCACGGTGCCGGAACGCGGCGGCAAGCCGGTGACCACCCCCGGAGCCTGCGCGGACCCGGCCACGTGGAGTTCCTCGAGCGCGACCGCGTTGGCCGGCTCGCCGCCGAGCTGGACGTAGCGCGGGTTCACCAGCGTGATGGTGGAGGGGCCGACCGCGCGAAAGCTCAACCCGGTTCCGGCGAGGAGCCGGCCGAGGCCGTCGAGGGGCTCGAAGGCGCCGTCGAGGCCGTCCGTTACTAGCCGCGTCGTGAGGTCGGTCGCGTAGACGAGCTTGATCCCGGCCTGTTCGGTGAAGGCGACGAGGGCCGATTCGAGCGGCCCTTTCGGGATCGCCAGGGCGACACGCTTCGCGGTGCTCGGGGCTGAAGCCTCCGGCGCGAGGGCGAGGATGCTCCCGGTTCGCTCATGCACGGGCCGGGTGCGACGCGCAGACTGGCCCTGCGCCTCTCGGGCGTGCTCGTCCGGACCAAGCACTTCCTGACCTTGAACGGCCGGCGGGACCATCACAAGCATCGATACGCCGGCAAGGGCCAGACCGACCCGCCGTTCATTCGCAATCCCACGCCCGCGCGCCGTCATTCCAAGCCCCGTCCATCTCTCGAAGGGAGGCGGCACGCGTCGCGCCCGCTCGCCCCCCACCGATTGAGATCAACGAGGCCCCGGAATCCTGACGTTCGATGACGAACTTATTTCACGATTTCCGAAACGGTGATCCGACGAGGACGAGGAGTGGCGACAGGCGCGTGACTTCAACGCCCATGGTCGCGGCGATCGCGTCGAGGGCTTCGTCCGTGTTGCGCGCGTCGAAGGCCCCGGTGACGCGGCGCTCGCCGGCCGCCGCGTCGAGGAGGACGATGCGTCCGTGACGGAAGCGGTCCAATTCAGCCAGCACGGCGGAGAGCCGTTCGCCGGAGAAGCGCAGGCGTCCCTCCCGCCACGCCGTCATCCGGTCCGTGTTCGCCGCCGTCACCGAGAGGGACTCGGCCTCCGCGCGGCGGACCGCCTCGCCCGCCGAGATCCGGACGGGGCGCCCCGACGCCGCGACATCGACGCGACCCTCGATCACGCCGACCGGGATCTCCGCGCTGTCGGCGCGGACGACGAAGCGCGTACCCACGGCCCGGACGCTCAACCCGTCGCCGCGCACCACGAACGGGCGCTGCGGGTCGGAGGCCACGTCGAAGAACGCCTCTCCGCGCAGGAGCTCGACCCGACGCTCGGTCTCGCTGAAGCGAAGGGCGATGGCCGTATCGGTGTTGAGGTCGATCCGGCTGCCATCCGCCAGGGTCGCGTGGACGATGTCGCCGACGCCGCTCCAGAGATCGGAACGCAGCCAGTCGATCAGCCCGAGCTGAAAGGCCAGCGTGGCCCCGAGGACGAGGACGATGGCAATCCCGGCTACCCCCTTGGACGATGCGCGGCGAAGCCTGGGATCTGGCACTTGGCCGAGCTTGCGCCACAACCCCTCCAACTCGGCATGGGCATCGGCATGGGCGGGGTCGGCGGCGCGCCAGGCCTCGAAGGCGTCCCGGTCCCGGTCCGTCGCATCGGGCGAGGCGAGGCGCGCGACCCACGCCGCGGCGGCCTCGTAGACCGGGTCTTCTCCCGCGTCGTGCGCGTCGGTCTCGTCGCGGCCAGCCACAGCCCTGCTCCATCCGGAATGCACCAAGCCCGGACGGCCCAGCCCCCTGCTCCTACACCCTCAGATCAACGGGCCGCCAATCTCCTGACGTCGTCTCTCAAAGAAGATCGGCGCAGCGGCGGCGGCAGTGCAGGAGCGCCTTGATGAGGTGCTTCTCGACCATGTTCCGGGTGATGCCCAGGCGGCTGGCGACCTCACCGTTCGACAGGCCCTCGAACCGAACGAGCAAAAAGACCTCGCGGCACCGGGGCGGCAAGGCGTCGATGGCCGCCGCCAACCGTCTGAGATCCTGGCGCGCGATCACTTGGCGCTCCAGCATGGCAGATCCATCGACGATCTCCGCAAGGTCCCCGTCGGTCACGGCCTGGAACAGCGTGCCTTCCAGCCGATGCCGGTTCCGCATCCGCAGCGCGACGTTGTTGGCGACCTGGAAGAGGAAGGCGGACGGGTGCTCGACAGGCGCACGCGACACGGCGCCAAGCATCCGCAGGTAGGTTTCCTGATGAGCATCGGCGGCGGCGTCGGGGCTGCCGAGCAGGCGCAGAAGAAAGCGCCGAAGCCTGACGCCCTCGCTCCGATGCAGCGTCTCGATCAATGTCGGCTGCATGAACCCCGCTCCAATCACCCCTGGATCAATCCGTGATCGCTCGATCTCGATGAACCGAGGAAACAGCTATTCGGGAATTATGCAAGTGTTTCAATAGTTTAGATAGTTTCTAAAATGCACGGGCCATGGTGCTTCAAGGCGCTGTCGTTCTGTCGGAAACATTACCCCCGAGGGACGGTACGCTCCGCACGGCCTCGCCCTCTATTGATTGCAAATGCCGCAGGCTGTTGCAGTATGCCCACACATCTTGACCTCGGCGAGAAACGACGGGAGTGGCGGGGGGCGCAAGCGCGTTTCCTCAAAGGGCACGACCCGACGCTGGCTTACCGCCCTTCGCGTTCAATCCAATCGCTTGGACCGATGAACCGGATCGTATCAGGATCGCCCGTCTCCAACCCACACCATCAGAACTCGGAGGCGAACTAGTCCTGGCAGATATGCAAATGGAACCTGCCGCTAGGCGGCGCGACGATCACGCTCTGACCCGCTTTTATGCCGACCGGCTCTCTCGGAGGCACGGCAGGACCATCTCGCTTCGTCGCCGGCGAGCCGGTGGTCTTTTTGCGCAACGACTGCCGGCGGGATCTCCCCAACGGCAGCCTGGGCGAGGTGGTCTCCATCGAGACGGACGGCGACGTGATCGCTTTCTTCGACGGGACCGAGCATCGCCTGACTGGTCGAGCTCTCGATGATCTGGACCACGCCTATGCGATAACCGTGCATAAGGCTCAGGGCTCTGCCTTCCGCACCGTCGTGATCCCGATAGTCGCCTCAAGGCTACTGGATCGATCGTTGATCTACACGGCCCTGACGCAAGGCATCGAACGTGTCGTTTTCGTCGGCAGCCGGGACGTTCTGCAGACCGGCCTTATCGAGGCAATCGACGAGCATTTGGGGGGGAGAACCCTCCGGTCGCGACAGGATGTGCAGCCGCCGATAGCGGTAGCGCACCCGTGCGGCGGCCAGTTCCTTCAACCGCATCCGCAGCGCGACCGAAGGGTCCGAGCGCTTCCTGTAGCGCTGGGACGAACGGCCGAAGCCCGTAGCTGGACAGGCCCGGCGCTCGCTGATGCCGTAGACCACCTGCAGGTGGCCGGCGACCTCGCGGCGAGCAGCGGGCCTTACCATTGATCCTTCAGGACATCCTGCAGCATGGAGCGGTCCAACGTCAGATCGTCGACCAGCCGCTTGAGCTTGCCGTTCTCGTCCTCCAGCGGCTTGAGCCGTCGGATCTCCGGCACGCCCATGCCGACGAACTGCTTTTTTCAGCGGTAGAATGTCGGCTCAGAGACGCCCATCTTCCGACAGACCTCGTCCACCGTCACGCCATTCTCCGCCTGCCGCAGGGCGAAGGCGATCTGTTCATTCGTGAAGCGTTTGCGAGGCATGGCATCCACCCTCCTTCAGGGTTCAGGATGCCCGAAAAACTTGCGCTCAGCGCGGACCAGTTTGCTGGGTCAGGGTCCTTGCTGGCGCACCTGCATCTTCACCACGTCCACACCGATGCCGGCGCTTTGGAACATGATGCGCCTGCGAAGGAATGGCTTCGAAGGAGCGAAGAGACAGCAAACGGAGCCGATCTGGGTTAAAGCGCAACCTGGGTTCGGCGCCTGCTATCTACATTTTTCTTTAAGTTGATTTTGACCGAAGGTTGCCCCACCATGGCGACCGGTTGCAATATGACCGCCCCCGACCTTCCAGACGTGAAGATGTGGCCGCTTATCAGCAGATAACAAGTCGACCTCTCGTTGCTGCGACACGCCATGCCGCAAGCCTAGAGGCTGTTATGAACCTCTCGCAAATCCCTGTTGCCATTTCCGACGTGGATCACACCGGGATACTTCCGCGCGACTGTTCAAGCACGAGGATCTGCCCGGTGAAAGCTTCGGGGGCGGGTCCATCTGCCGGGCTGCCAAAACAGGCCTGCATCTCGGCCTAGCAAAAACAATGACTTAGCAGGCCGCCGGTTCATAACAGCTTCTAGGTCGGATTGCTTCGAGTGTCGGCAAGAGGTGGTAGGCCAAGGGAGGATCGAAAGTGCGTTTGATGTTGGCGCTGTCCGGACCTGTAGGGGTTGGGAAGTCGAGTTTCACCAAAGTACTCGAAGAACGATTCGCCGCAATCACTTATTCAACGCGAGAAATGCTTCAGAGTCGGGGCACCGCTTCGGATCGCAAGGAGTTGCAGAACGCCGGCGAGACGGCTGATCAGACCACCGATGGTAGATGGGTCGCGGATGAACTCGAAAGGGTATTGAAGACCGACCCCGACCAGGTCGTGATCGTGGATGCGATCCGCATCAAAAAGCAGATTGACCATATCCGTACGAGGTTCAGCGGCCAATGGCGCGTCTGGCACGTCTTCGTCGACGCAGACGACGCCGTGCTGGCCGAGCGCTATGCTGGCCGCAAAAGAAAGATTGCTGAATTCGCGGACTATGATCAGCTAAAGGACAGCGAGACGGAACGCGCGATCCGTTCACTCAAGTGCGTGGCCGATCGCGTCGTCGATGCGACCCGCTGCGATCCTGTTTCGGTCGTCGCCCAGGCAGTCGCGGGACTAGGCCTCTACCCGCTCGAACTCGATCGGCTCGTGGATGTCGTCGTCGGCGGTGAGTACGGTAGCGAAGGCAAGGGTCATGTCTGCAGCTATCTTGCGCCCGGCTATGACATGCTCGTGCGCGTGGGTGGGCCGAATGCCGGCCACAAGGCTGTTCTGCCGCCCCGGTCGACGCCGACCACCTACGTACATCTACCCTCAGGTTCTGCAGCCAATCCGGATGCCAAGATCGTTCTGGGCGCTGGCGCAACGATCTGGATCCCGCGTCTACTCGAGGAGATCGCCGACATCGGTCTGACGCCCGATCGACTTTCGATCGACCCGCAGGCCATGATCATCGAGCAGTCCGACCGGGAACACGAGACTCAGCATGGCGACCGCATCGGGTCGACCAAGCAGGGCGTCGGTGCCGCAACGGCCAGAAAGATCCTCGGTCGCTTCGACCCGCAACCTTTCGGAATCGCAGTTCGTCTCGCCCGCGAAGCCGAGGAACTGAAGCCCTTCGTACGTCCGACTGCGCCGCTGTTCGAAGACGCCTTCGCGCGTGGCCGAAAAGTGTTTCTCGAAGGTACCCAGGGTACGGAACTGAGCCTCCACCACGGCTCCTATCCGCACGTCACATCCCGCGACACGACAGTCGCCGGCTGTCTCGCCGACGCGGGTATCGCACCCGGGCGTGTCAGAAAAGTCGTCATGGTGACGAGAACCTATCCCATCCGTGTGGGAGGGACGTCCGGCCCTATGAGCCGTCCCATCACCTACCAGGAGATTTCGGATCGTTCGGGGATATCGGAAGAAGAAATAGCTCAGACAGAGAAAGGCTCGATCTCGAACAATGCGCGGAGGATCGGCGAGTTCGATTGGGAACAGGTGCGTCGTGCGGCCGTGCTGAACGGGGCAACCGACATCGCACTCAGCTTCTCGGACTACATCGACGTGGCAAACCGCGACGCGCGGCGGTTCGAGGATCTGACCGACGCAACACGCGACTTCATCGAAGGGGTCGAACAGGTCACGAACGCGCGGGTCTCTCTCATCACCACGCGGTTCGAGCCACGCGGAATCATCGATCGCAGGAGCTGGCGATGACCGTCGACGAGCTCGTCGCAACGTATCCGCGACTATGGCACATGGCGATGGACGGCAGTTGGACGTCGATCCAAGAGCACGGACTTCTCAGTACCAGCGCGCTGCTCGATCTATATGGCTACGAGGGCGCGAAACGTCGGGCGATCGAGCTGACGCGTCGCCCCAGCTCCGTGGCCATCGCCGCTCCCGGACTGCCCGGGGCGATCGTCCGGGATCAGATCCCCATGTCGGACAGCGCGTTGCAGAAGTGTCTGCTCGACGAATTGAAGCCGGTCGATTGGTATCGCACCCTGAATTCCCAATGCTTCTTCTGGTTGTCGCGCAAGCGACTCAGGAGATTGCTCGGCGCGCGCGCGTACCGGAAGGATCCACAGGTCGTGCTGACCCTCGACACGGCCGGGCTGGTCGAGAAGCATCAGGCTTCGATCCTGCTCAGCCCGATCAATAGCGGGTCCACGATCATGAAACCCGTCGAACGCGGCAGGAAGACGTTTCTTCCGATCGCGGACTACCCGTTCGACGATTGGAAAACGAAGAGAGGAAAGAGCGACGCCGTCGTCGAACTCGTCGTAGTCGGCGGCGTGCCCGACATCAGGGACTATGTCATCGCGGTCCACCGCGTCGAACAAGCGAATCCAACCGAACTCTGGCGGCGTCCCGGATCGTCGCTGGACGACGGCCCATGAAAGCGACCCGGCGCCGCGTCCTCAGCCGACGACGATCCGCGCGGGCTTGCCTGCCTTCCGAACCACGTCGGCGATGTGACTGGTTAGACCGACGTTGCCGACTAGGGAAAGGCCGGCATCCGTCGGGAGGTCGCGGAGTGCGACGCGCAGCTTTTCGAGGCCATCACGCGCTTCGAATCTGATCCATTGCTCTGCCTCGCCAGGCACGAGAACCTTCGCCGTGCTTCGAGTTGCACCGAGGTGGAGCTGGACGATCCACGCCTTGTCTCCGTCGTGAACCCATTCGAACCGTACGGGTCCGAGCGCATCGTGCAGTCGGCGATGGGCAGCTCGTACGTCCTCGATCACGAAACCGGGAAGAAGCTCCGGGGCGTTGACGCCCAACATGAACAGGTCGCCTTCGCCCTGCTTGCCTTCGACGGCCAGAACACCATCGGCCATGACGATCGCCGCCCCCGAATACCTGGCCGGAACGGCGGCCTGACTGAGAACGGAGGAAATGGCGGATCCGGTCGCGTCCTCCTTCGACAGAAGTGCGAACGGATCGACCCAACCTTTGACCGTGGTGTAGAGGCCGGGCTCCGGTTCGCGAGGGCATGTCCTCGTCCAGACTTCGCGGCTCGCAGCCTGGGCTCCGAAGGTGAAGGGAGCGACGCGGCGACTGATGACGGTGGTCGTCGGCGTTGGAAGGCCTACTAGGAACGCCATCAGCAGTCCGTAGGCCTTGTCGCCGATATGCCGACTGAAATTGTTGGGCCATGTGAGCGCCGGCACGTGGGCTTCGGGTCCGAGATGCTCGTGTTCCCAGAGAAGAGTATGCGTCTGCCGCCAGCCGCGCGGCCTGGGATGCACGCTGAACTCGAGTCGGGCCCCTTGGGTATCGCCCAAATCCGGTCGAAAGCCGTAGATCGTCTCCAGCATCGAAAGGCCGATGTGAAGGGGGAGGGAGGCAACGCCATCCTTCTCGACGCAGCGAGGTGTGTCGTCGGGAGAAAATTCGAGCACGCCACCCTGGGCGACACCGGAGACGCCGCCGTCGCGCACGTCGACGGTCTCGTTGGCGATTACGAAGAGACCTTCGCCCAGCAGCCGGTGGAGCGCGGCCATGGCATCCTCGACATTGCCGATGCCATAGACGAACTCGCGACTACGCGGGCTGTCCGGACTGAAGCTTCGAAGATTGATCGAAGCCTCCGGACTGAGCCTCAGCAGCGTTTCCAGCGCGAGGCGTTCCGAGAGAAAGGGATCGTTCGGAGTATGGCCGGCCATCCGGCTGTACTCCTGCCGCACCCTTCCAGCGTTCGGGGAGAAACTGATGAATTGAGCGACGTTGCCCGTGTCCGCCAGCCGATCGAGCGAACGGTCCTTGCGGATCTGCGGTGATGCGTAGGGTTCGGACATGAGCGACGCGTCGAGTGTTTCGTTGATATCGACGGCCATGGATACGTCGGTCACGCGACGCGGACATGGCGATGGGAGCTCGAAGGAGCGAGTTCGTTGAAGCGTTTGAGAAAGGCTTCCCGGGCGGCGTCGGGATCGAGCCGACGGACGCGGACGGGTGCCGGCTCCACGCGATCGCTGAAGACCCAACTCGAGGTCTCCGGAGGCATCAGCTGCATCTGCTCAGCGGCCAGGACGCGCAGATCCGCCTGCTTGACCTCCTTGGGCATGGGCGTCGGTACGCCGAAGCGTTCGAAGACGACGCTTTCGACATGTGCCTCGATACGCTTGAACTCGGGCAGCAGCTGCTTGAGGGGGCGCGTGATGTCGCCGAGGAACGCCTCGGCAGCGTCGTGCATCAGCGCTGCGAAGGCGTGTTGAGGAAGGATGTCGCTTACCAGCAGGCTATGTTCGGCCACCGAGTAGAAGGCATCGCATTGGCCTGCATATCGGCACAGCTTCGAGAGCCCGGCCGCGATATCCTCGATCGTGAAATCGCTACTCTCGGGATCGAGGAAATCGAACCAGGCTCCGCTCGAGAGCATCATCCTCGGGCCGATGGCAACGTTCACTGCGATCATCGATCTGCCCTCCGTCGACAGACACCGTCGGAACACCGGTCGGCTTGCGTTCTGCAAGACGCAGCGCCGACTTGTCCATTTTTGCAACCACTCCGAACCGCAGGCGATGGCACGCTTGCAGATCGAACACGAGAATTGTTATGCATGAACACGCATGACACAAGGGGTCCGGAGTGGACCAGCAATCCCTGCAACGCCTGTATGTCAAACTCGGGATAAGTCAGTCGGAACTCGGCGAGAGGCTCAAAATCTCACAGTCCCAGGTGTCGCGAGCTCTCAACGGAAGGGGCCATCTCAACAGCGCAGCCTCCGACCTTGCCTTCGAGATAGCCGACGAGCTCGCGCCCGAGATCGCACGTGAGGCCCGCCTGATCGACCGGACTCTGAAGGCTCTCCGGGAGTCCGAACAGTTCCGCGATCTAGTCCGAGCTGCGCTCACGCTTATTCATCAAGATGCATAATTTGCTTCGTTTCTCGGTGCGTTCGGACCCGGTCCGACTCCGCGCAATGTCTCTGTATGCGACGAGAACTCCTACCATGAGGTTAGCTGGATACCGCGATTCGGTCGGACCACCCGTGTCCGGCGCAGGCACCGCAGAGGCTGCTCGAGCGTGACAGCTCCCAGGTTCGGGCAGTTCGTCCGAGGGCCTTTCAAAGCCCGTTCCGGATCCACCAGCCGAGCGGCCGTGCGGACGATGCATTAGGGGGCGACGGAGGCATCGACATCGGAACCGCGGATCGCTCCCGGCTTCAGCGGATCGCCTCCGCCGCGGTGGGGACTCCTCGGCGGGGAACGGAACTCCCTCCCGCCGACGGGACTTCGCAGGACCAGCCGGCGGCGGCGCCCATTTCGAAGGTCGGAAGGCGACGGATCGCGTCGAACAGGGCTTCCGTGGGAAACCTGCCGTACTGCTCGCCCTCTGTCCGTGCCGCATGCCCTTGGATGGCATCCAGAACTGCAGGATCGATGCCGGCACGACGCCCCACCGTCTTGAAGCGGTGCCGCCAACCATGGTTCGGATCAACCCCGGGATCGTCGACCCCCAAGGTTCGTACCCAAGAGGCGAGCCGTTCACCGACCTTCTTGTAGATCGGATGCGCAGCGGAACCCCCACGGCCGCGCTTCGGGTCGTAGAAGAGCGGCCCGTGCCCACGGGCGCGAACGAAATCCGGAAATCCTTGGGCGACGAGATCGAGGTGTAGCGGCACGTCGCGCCATCGGCCGGTCTTTACGCGCCCTGCGTCCGGTGTGACTCGGACGATCCAGATTCCATTCTCAAGCCTGACATCCTGCCCCCGAAGCTGGGTCATTTCGTTCACGCGTGCTCCGCCATAGGCGCAGAGCCATGGGATCCAGCGACGGGACGCCGCCTTTTCGCGCGATAGGCGGGGGCTGTGCGGCCCGAGCGATGCCCGAAGAATCGTATCGGCTTCCACATCCGTGAACTCCCGATCCCGCGTCTGAGGCTTGCTGGGGACGAGGACCGTGACACCCGCGGCGGCGTTGGTGGTCAAGCGCCCGTTGGCGACCGCCCAGTTCATGACCGCCTTGACCGCGGCGACGTAGGCATCGCGCACGGTACGCGGATCCCGACCGGAGGCGAGCAAGGCCGTCTTCCACTCGATCAGATCGTGGCGCGTGATTCGGGCGAGATCGTCCGTTTCCATGACACCTTCGAGGGAGGCCAGAACACCGGTCCAGCGCTTGATCGTCGAAGGAGCGAGTTTGGCTTCCGCGGCATAGGCTTCGAAGACGGGGCGCCAGGGCGCCGGTCGCTGCAGCGGATGCGTTCCATCGTAGATCAAAGCCGCTCCGTTGGAGAAACCCGAATGGACGGCAACGTGGCGTCTGGGCCATCCTCCGAAGGAACGAGCGGCAGGCACGTCGTGGTTGCACGTAGCGGGAGTAGAATGACCTGCGATCGGTTGCGCCTCGAGCGCAGTCTCGCCCGAACGGAGCCGAGACCACCGCGCCTCGACCTCGGCGGCCTTCTCCAGATAGCGCGTTCTGGCGAGCGCCGGCTCCTTCGTACCGAGGGTCTTGCGCTCCTCGTTCCTTCCGAGAAGGGACCGCAGTTCTCTCGGGACGCGCCGCCGGAACCAGTACATGCCGGTCTTCGGGTGACGCCACGGTCGGGCCATCGCCAGAACCATCGTGTGTACCACCTTTGTGTACCACCACGACGGCAAACGCCCCCTCAGGGGATAAATTTCGCTTATATATCAACTGGTTAGGGTAGCGTGGCGGAGAGGGGGGGATTCGAACCCCCGATGCCCTTGCAGGCATGCCGCATTTCGAGTGCGGTGCATTCAACCGCTCTGCCACCTCTCCGCGAAGGCGCCTCGATGAGACGGGCGGTCACTAGCACGAGTGCTCCGGCTTTCACAAGCGGGGATCGCGGGAAAGCGTGACCGAGGAGAAGACGAGGGAGCCGGCGGTGTCGCGGTTCGGATGCGCCGGGGTCTTCAGCGTTGCTTAACCGGGGCGGTGCGACGGTCTGCGGGACGCGAATCGGAAACCCGTCGGCGACGCCTTGGACGCCGTACGGGGATTGACAGGATCGGGAAGCCCAGGGATGGCATCGGACGCCGCCACTGCCGTGATCGCCGTCCTGGCCGGCTCCGCGCCCCTGCATCTCATCCGCGTCCTGGCCCCCCTCGGCTGCGTGATCCGCCCCGTCAGCGGCCTGCCCCAGGATCTCGCGACCGATCGCGGCCCTCTGCCGGCCTGCGACCTGATCATCGTCGAGGCGGGCGCCCAGGAGTCCTGCGCAGTGCTCGCGCTGATCGCACGGGTGCGCGGCCTGGGGGCGCAGGCTCGGACGCCCATCCTGCTGATCGCGGCCGATGATGCGCCACCGGTCCGGCGCGCGGCCGCGGCCGCCGGGGCCACCGATCTCATGGCGTATCCGGTCGATCCCTTCGATCTGCGGACCCGGGTCGGCAACCTGATCGAACTCGCCCTCGCCCGCCGGGCCGCCGAGCACCAGGGCCGGCTGGCGGCCCACACCGTCGAGCGGGCCGTCGTCGAGGCCGCAGCCCGGGAGCGGGAGATCATCCGCCGCCTGATGCTGGCCGCGGAGTTCCGCGACGACCAGGCGGGGGGCCACCTGACCCGCGTCGCCGGCTGCGCCATCGCGATCGCCGAGGGCCTCGGCCTCCCGGAGCAGGAGGCGAACGACATCGCCTTCGCGTCGACCATGCACGACATCGGCAAGATCAGCATCCCGGACCATATCCTGATGAAGCCGGGCGCCCTCACCGAGGCCGAGCGCGAGGAGATGAAGCAGCATGCCCTGCGGGGCTACCGCATGCTCCATGACAGCCCGTCCCACCTGCTGCAGCTCGCCTCCGACATCGCCCTCACCCATCACGAGCGCTGGGACGGCGAAGGCTACCCCCAGGGCCTGAGGAACACCGAGATTCCCCTGGCCGGCCGGATCATCGCGGTGGCCGACGTGTTCGACGCCCTCATCTCCGAGCGGGTCTACAAGAAGGCCTGGTCCCTGGAGCGGGCTCGCCAGCACATCGAGGCACAGGCCGGGACGCATTTCGATCCCGACTGCGTCGCCGCCTTCGTCTCGCGGTGGACCGACATCGTCGGCCTGATCGCGGAGCATCCGCCCGAGAACGCGGCCGCCTGACCCCGGCCGGACGCCGCGGATCCCGGCTCGGCCGGCGAGACATCACCGGATCCAGAGGGCGACAGAAGGCCGGGATCCTGTTACCGCTGCGGCGAAACAGGCATATACTAGAGGCATCTACGTCCGCTATCCTCGATTGTCCGCAGGGGCGGTCCCCGTCGTCTTGCTGGGACGCCGCGGTCGCGGGCTTCGGGATTTCAGTGGCATGGCATGCATGATGGACGCTTCCCGCGAGACAACCGCGCCCCTCACCGATCCGCTGCTCCTCGACAACCAGCTCTGCTACGCCCTCTACGCGGCCGCCCACCGGATGACGAAGTCCTACCGCCCGATGCTGGAGCGGATGGGCCTGACCTACCCGCAATACCTCGTCCTCCTGGTGCTGTGGGAGACCGACGGCATCACGGTTTCGGAGATCGGGCGGCGCCTGCGCCTGGATTCCGGCACCCTGACCCCTGTCCTGAAACGCCTGGAGGTGGCGGGCTTCCTCGTCCGGAGCCGACGGCGCTCCGATGAGCGCGAGGTCGAGATCGCGCTCACGCCGCGCGGACAGGGGCTCCGGGCCGAGGCGGCCGCAGTGCGAGAATCCGTGATGTGCCAGCTCAACATGTCGGAGCCGGAGGTGCAGGCCATGCGGGCGGACCTGAACGCCCTGATCGAGAACCTCAGTGCGGCCGGGTAACGACCGGAGCGCCGGCCCCGCACCCCGCCGGGCTGCCGAGCCCGGCTTCGGACGCCGCCGCTCCCTGGAAGGCCGGGAATTTTGCCGGATAAGTTTTTCTTGAACCGAACGGGACAGTGCCGCTAAGGCGGTGCTGTCGAGCGCGCGATGCCGCGGACAAGCCCTCGTTCACAACCTGTGCGGGATTGAGCGTATCGTGGATTCCCACCGACTGGTTCAGCAGGCCATCGCGACCCCGTCCCCGGTTCCGACGAACGGATTCCCCGGGCCGTGCCCGTCGATCGCTGGCGTGTCCGGGCCAGGACGCATCAGGGTCGAACTTGCCGGTCGGTCCGGCGTTTCCGACCGATGAGTGCGCATGCGGGCGAAGCGGATCTGGCCCCGCGACGGCAGGTTGGTGTTCTGCCGTTCCGGCGAATGCCCGATGGCGGCTTCATGATCATGCTCATCACCTCGCGGGAGAGCCGGCGCTGGGTGATCCCGAAGGGCTGGCCGATGAAGGGGCGCAAGCCCTACGACGCCGCCGCCCGGGAAGCCTACGAGGAGGCCGGCCTCCTCGGCACCGTCGGCAAGCGTCCCCTCGGCTTCTACCTCTACGAGAAGCGCCTGAAGAGCCGCGATGCGGTCCTGTGCCAGGTGAAGGTGTTTCCCCTTGAGGTGCGCAAGCAGCTCAAGCACTGGCCGGAGCGCCATCAGCGCGAGGATCGCTGGTTCAAGCCGTCCGAGGCGGCCGACGCCGTGGCGGAGGCGGGGCTCGCCGCGATCATCCGTGCCGCCTGCAAGCGGGAAACCGGCGCCCTCGCCTGAGACGGGCGGGCGACGTCCCCGCCGCGCCCGTGGGAATTCGGCCACCGCCCCGAGAGAAACCGACACAATTCGCTGCGATGCGATTGCCAAGGGGATGATGATCGGCTAATTGCCCGTCCGTCCGGTTCGCACGGCCCTCGCCGCAACCCAGGACGTTTAGCTGCTGTAGCTCAGTGGTAGAGCACCTCATTGGTAATGAGGAGGTCGACAGTTCAATCCTGTCCAGCAGCACCATTATTCTCCAACAAAAACAGCGCGTTCGGGGTGATGGTGCCGACTGCCGCCCGGTCCGGCTTTTGGTCTGGGCAGCACGCGGGCGGTCCAGGTTCGGAACGCGGTTTTCGCACCCTTGCGTAAGCCGCCCGCACGCCCCGTACGACCCTGCTATCGGCCGTTCGAAGCCCCCCGACCGGCAGCGGATGGCGGAAGCGGACACGGGGCGAAGCAGGGTGTAGGACCGTGCATGGGTCTGGAACCGCCGGCCTTGGAGCATTCCCATGAAACGCGCGACCCTATCGCTGGTGGCCATCAGCCTGTTCATGGCGGCGCATGCGAGCGCGCAGAGCCTTCAGCCTCCATCCGATGGCCCGAGCACGCGCGAAGCGCCACGCACGAAGCGTGAGCGTGATCTCGGCCTGGACGGGAAGCCACGCGGGCAAAGAGAACTGTCGGCTCCGGACCGGGACGGGTACTCCACCGAGGAGCCCGATGACGAGGAGGACGACGATCTCGGGGAGGCCCTCCGTGGGGCTCAGCCCGCCGAGCCGCAGGCCCGTTGATCGTCTGCGGACCGCATGCGCTCTCCGATCCTCGCCCTGCTACTGGCCGTCGCGACCACTCCCGCCGCCCGCGCTGAGCCGGCATCGACCCTGGCCGGGCTGTGGCAGGCTCTCGGCTCGTGTTCGCAGTCGGTGGGGGGCCCGGCAGGCTCGGCCGGCTCAGAGGTCACGGTGCTGCTCAGCATCAGGCGTGATGGCAGCCTCCAGGGGCAACCGCGGATCACGCACGCGAAGCTTACGGGCGACGATGCGGCTCAGAAAGAGTTCCTCGCTGGCGTACTCGGGGGCATCGCGCGGTGTTTCCCGCTCTCGATCACGGACGGTCTCGGCGGTGCCGTCGCGGGGCGCCCCCTTCGCCTGAGGGTCATGAACCGAGCGAGGGAGCGCGGCGCCTGAAACGTTGCCGCATGCACAAGCTTTGCCGACAGCCGCTAAGAGAAGCCGGGCGATGATATCGTAACCATGTCACGCCGCGCATATCGCTATGGAAATCGCCTGCCGCATTGCGGCAGCCTGGGCAGCAAGTCTGGACTGCGGAAGATGCGTCGATACGGCCTCCGCCAGCGGGAGGGCGGAATGGGGAGCGACGCTGAGGCCGATGTCGTGATCGGCTTTCATGCCGCAGCGTATCCGGCATTCGCCAGATCCGAAGCAAAGCGTTCTGAGCGAAACGCAGACGCGCAGGATCCATCTGCCTTACGGTCGCTCGGAGCAGCGCATTCGTCTGGCAGCCCGTCAGCTCCCGCGGATCGTCATGTCCGCGCCGTCGGCAGCTCACTACCCTGCGTCGCCTGGATGTGCGCGTTCAGGAGGTTGTCCGTCCGGTCCGAACCGAGGACGCTGGAATCGCGGCGGAGGGTCTGCTCTCTCGCACGATGGCCGTGTCCCTGTTCCCGAACGGGCTCGGGCAGACCCAGCCGCGCCTCGTCTCCCTCGCGGGGGACACCCTTCCCCCGGGCACCGCGTCGCCGATCCGCTCCGGCGGCCGGGAGATCGCCTACCACCTGAGACAGGGCGCCGCTGCCGCAGCTGCCGGCCGTTCGAACCTGCGTCGCCACGCAAGGCCCCTTGTGGGCGATGATCCGGGGCGATTTGTCGGAACGCCGCGACGGGGTACTCTCTCGCCAGGGAGATACGCCGATGACCGCCTCAACGACGGCCGCCAGGGCCGCGCCATCGATCTATGATCGGGACCTCGACCGGAACCCGGCGAATTACCAGCCGCTGACGCCCCTGAGCTACCTCGACCGGTCGGCGCGGGTCTTCCCGGATCACTGTGCGGTGATCCACGGCCCCCTGCGGCGCAGCTATGCCGAGCTCTACGCGCGCTGCCGCCGCCTCGGGGCGGCCCTCGCGGCACGCGGCATCGGGCGCGGCGACACCGTCGCGGTCGTCCTTGCCAACACGCCCGAGATGATCGAGGTCCATTACGGGGTGCCGATGACCGGCGCCGTGCTGAACACCCTGAACACCCGCCTGGACGCCGCCGGTCTCGCCTTCTGCCTCGACCACGGCGAGGCCAAGGTGCTGATCACCGACCGGGAATTCTCGAAGGTTGTGGCCCCGGCGCTGGCCCAGGCCCGGGTCAAGCCCCTGGTGATCGACGTCGACGATCCGGAATTCACCGGCCCCGGCACGGCGGTCGGCAGCCTCGGCTACGAGGCCCTGCTGGCGGAGGGCGACCCGGCCTGGGACTGGGCGATGCCCGGCGACGAGTGGGACGCGATCTCGCTGAACTACACGTCGGGCACCACCGGCGACCCGAAGGGCGTGGTCTACCACCATCGCGGCGCCGCCCTGCTCTGCCTCGGCAACGTCATCACGGGCAACCTCGGGCAGCACCCGGTCTATCTCTGGACCCTGCCGATGTTCCACTGCAACGGCTGGTGCTTTCCCTGGACCCTCTCGGTGGTCGCCGGCACCCATGTCTGCCTGCGCCAGGTCCGGGCCGGCGCGCTCTTTGCTGCATTGGCCGAGCACGGCGTCACGCATCTGTGCGGCGCGCCGATCGTGATGCAACTCCTCTTGAACGCGCCCGCGGCGGAGCGCCGCCCCCTGCCCCGGCGGGTCGCCTTCCTGACGGCGGCCGCGCCGCCGCCCCAGGCGGTTCTCGGCGCCATGGGGGCCGCCGGCTTCGACGTCACCCACCTGTACGGTCTCACCGAGACCTACGGCCCGGCCGTGGTGAATGCCTGGCATCGGGACTGGGACGCCCTCGACGACGAGGTCCGCGCCGCCAGGATGGCGCGCCAGGGCGTGCGCTATCCCGTGCTCGAGGGCTTCGACATCCGCGATCCCGAGACCTGCGAATCCGTGCCCGCCGACGGCGAGACGATGGGCGAGGCGATGTTCCGCGGCAACGTGGTGATGCGCGGCTACCTGAAGAACCCGAAGGCGACGCAGGCCGCCTTCGCGGGCGGCTGGTTCCGCTCCGGCGACCTCGGGGTCAAGCATCCGGACGGCTACATCCAGCTCAAGGATCGTTCGAAGGACATCATCATCTCGGGCGGCGAGAACATCTCCTCCATCGAGGTGGAGGACGCCCTGTTCCGCCACCCCGCCGTCTCCGCCGCCGCGGTCGTGGCCCGCCCCGACGCGAAGTGGGGTGAGACCCCGATGGCGTTCGTCGAGCTGAAGCCCGATGCCACCGTGGAGGCCGACGTCCTCATCGCCTGGTGCCGCGAGCGGCTGGCCGGCTACAAGCTCCCGCGCCACATCGTGTTCGGAGAGCTGCCGAAGACCTCGACCGGCAAGGTGCAAAAGTACCTGCTGCGGGAACGGGCGAAGGAGACGTGAGCGGGCGACGGCCCCGCCCGTCGCCCGCTCACGGTGGGGCCGCGAACCTGCGATGGACCAGAGCCGCTTCATCCGTCGTCAGGCTGTAGAGCGTCTCGATCGTCCGATCGAGATTGGAGCGAACCTCTCGGAAGCGCTCGATCGCCTCCGCCCGGACCTTCACGCTGGGATTGGCATTGAGGCGCGCACCCAGCTGCATCAGGTGTCCGACCTGGGCGACGATCGCAGCGTGCGTCCGGGCCTCGCCGGCATCTCCGAGGTCGAGCAACTTGATCGGCAGGGCGGCGAGTTCGTTCGTTCCGACATTGTTGTTGGAGCTGGTCAGCTGGAATCGCCATTGCAGCAGCTGGCTGTTCAGGCAGGCGAGGATGTATTCCGGGGACAGATCGCAGGTCGGTGCGACGACGACCGCGTTGGTCGAATCGGCGAAGTACCAGCCCGGCTCCGAGAGGGTCGCGACGATCCGATGCCGCTCGTCGACGCCGGTGATCCTCTGGGTCGCGATGCGCCGGACGCCGACGGCATCCGGCGTGATGTGGGCCTGCTCGTAGCGCGCACGGTCGAACCATTCGACGCGCCCCTGGCTCAGGGTGCGATGGATCGCGTAGGCGGAGACCTCCACGCCCTTCAGGAGCCTGCTGTGTCGGGGATCGTCCGTGATGTAGGCGCGGTAGATCGTCTGGTTGATCTCGCCGCGCGCGATCCGAATCCCCGCGATTCCGTCGAGGCGCGCGACCGAGTTCGCCTGATGCAGCTTCTTGGCCAGCTCCCATGAGGCCTGATCGGTGATCGGGATCGGCAGGCCCAGGGGATCGATGGCCGCCAGTTCGCTCCGTCGCATCGTGACGTCCCGGGAGGGATCGTCGAACGACGCCCGGGGATAGACGTGGAGGCTGATGCGCGGGTTGTGCTTGCGCCGGGACGGCGGGCGCTTGCGGCCTCCGACGATCACCGTCGACAGCTTGGCATCGTAGAAGACGCGATGCTGGCGGATGTCCTTCTGGGGAAAGGCCCGCGCGTTCAGCTCGTCGACCTGATCCAGGACCGCGAGGCGCGTCGTCTTGCAGCTGAAGTCGGCGAGCAGCGCCATGGGCACGATCATGCCCAGGGAACCGTTGTGCCTGACGAGCTGCAGGCTCTGGATCAGGAAGAACCGGAACAGGTTCAGCTTGCCGCCCTTCGCGGCGTCCAGTCGGTCCGTCCGGGCGAGGTAGGCGCGGAAGACGTCGTGGGGCCAGGAGGCCGCGCCGCGCTCCTTCTCGATGACGTCGTAGGGCGGATTGCCGATGACCGCGTCGAACCAGCCGCGGGCACGGACCTCCGGAAACGACAGCTCCCAAGAGAACGGTTTCGCCTCGGTGATCCGCAGGCCGGCCGGCAGAAGCGCGTAGGCATCCTGTCCGACGAGGCTGTTTCCGACATGGATGTTGCCGGTCAGGTCCGGAAGAAACGTCTCGTTCGGGAACAGTACCCTCTGCCGCCCCAGGGTGGATTGGGTCTCGCCCTCGAGGATCTTGAGATAGATCGACATCTCCGAGACTTCGGTGGCCTGGCGATCGATATCGACGCCGAAGATACAATCCTTGGCGATGCGCTTCTTCAGCTCGCTGGTCAGCTTCAGGTCGCCATGGGCGTCGAGATAGACGGATTTGCCGTCCCGCTTGTCCACGTTGAGGTGGTAATAGTGGATATGCGCCTGAAAGAGCTTTTCCAGTGCACGGATCAGGAAGGTTCCGGACCCGCAGGCCGGATCGAGGATCCGGATGCGACGCATCTGTTCCGGCGTCTTGCCGTCGAGGAGCGGCGCCAGGGCGCCGTCGACGATGTGGGCGACGATGTGCTCGGGCGTGTAGAAGACGCCGCCCTGCTTCCGGATCTCGGGCTTCGGGGTGACGTTCCCCTGTTCGTCGATGACCGAACCGAGGAAGCGCTCGTAGACCGACCCCAGGATCTCGATCGGCAGGGTGCTGAAGAGATAGGGCGACTCGTCACCGGCCAGATGATCGATGAAATCGGCGAGCCATCGGTCATCGACCACGCAGGACTCGACGAAGTGGGCCGGCGCTCCGGCCCGTCCATAGAGCCCGCCGTTGAAGGCCGCCCGCATGTTCGCCTGGTTGCCGACGATCACGGTCCACAGCTCGCCCTTCCGGCGTCCGTGCCGTTCCCAGAGCGACAACGCCTGCCGGAGCGTCTGGAAGGTATCGATATCGCGGTCCTCGCAGACCCTCTGAAAGATGAGGCGATCGAGGATCACCTGGACGGCCTCGTTGATCGACTCCACGTCCCAGTGCAGGGCTGCGTTGTGCCGGATCAGGGACTTGGCCAGCCGGGCGCGCTCGCCTTCGAGGTATTGCAGGAAATCGGTATCGACGGCCCGGTTGCGGTCCGGCTTGATCAGCCAGAGTTGCCGGTCGGTCCGGGAGGTGACCTTGGGCAGGTTCTGGATGAAGGCTTCCAGGGATCCGGCCGCGACGGCTTGCCGTGACAGCAGGTCCCAGATCTTGGGCGCCGCATCCCGGTAATCCTGGTAGCAGAGGCGCCAGCCCGGCACGACGCTGAACGGCTTCTCCCGACTCGGCTTCCCCCCGACGACGAACAGGTTCAACTCGTCGAAATTCGTCGTCAGGCCGATCCAGAGACGCAGGTTGTAGACGTAGTTCTGCAGCTGGAACCGGTGGTTCTCCAGCTTCTCGGGAAACTTCTTCGCCTCGCAGACGAAGCGATCGAACCCGCCGATCCGGAAGACGTAATCCGCCTTGCCGTTGATGACGCCGTCATAGGCCCTGTACTCGACCCGCACGTCGCGCATGAAGGGCGGGTCGTCCTTCGTGTTCCTGACGTCCCAGCCCAGCGCCTCAAAGAATGGATCGAGGTACTCGTTCCGCAGCGAGTACTCGTCCAGCCCCTTGCGATACTCCGGACGATACTTCGCGAAGCGCTGGCACAACCGGTCCAGGACGACGAGAAACTGATCGAACTCGCGGCCTCGCTGCAGGTCCATCCGAAACACTCCAACGCTTGCGCATCCATCTCGACCGCGTGTTCCGGCGTCATCCGATCGCCGGACCGGCACCGGGGCGAAGACGGACAGGCCCGGCCGCCTGCCGGGCCTGTCCGCACGGCATTGCGGAGCACCACAGCGCGGGCGCCCGCGACTCGCGTCCGAACGGACCGGGCAGACCCGAAGAGGCCGGTCTCCGACCGGGGCGGGATCGAGGTCGTTGCAGGGGCCACCTGGGGAAGGCTGCAGGGCGGGGGCGATCGAAAGCGGGAACGCTGAACATGTTCCAACCTAACGTTGGTAATAAATATATTCTAGGTATTATTTCGCGATCCTGAGGCGCCGCCGAGGGCGCGAGAGGCGGGACGGAAAAACGAAAAAAGGCCGGGCTTTCGCCCGGCCTCCCATCGTCTGTGCTTGAGAAGGGTGTGCGTGCTTAGGCGACGCCGCCCGAGCGCTCGAAGCGCTTGCGCTCATTGGGGTCGAGGTAGGTCTTGCGCAGGCGGATCGACTTCGGCGTGACCTCCATCAGCTCGTCGTCCTGGATCCAGGCGAGCGAGCGCTCCAGGGTCATGCGGATCGGCGGCGTCAGGCGCACGGCCTCGTCCTTCGAGGTAGTGCGGATGTTGGTGAGCTTCTTACCCTTGAGCACGTTCACCTCGAGATCGTTCTCGCGGTTGTGCTCGCCGATGATCATGCCCTGGTAAACCTTGGCGCCGGGCTCGATCATCATCGGGCCGCGATCCTCAAGGTTCCACATGGCGTAGGCCACGGCCTCGCCCTTGTCGTTGGAGATCAGCACGCCGTTGCGGCGGCCGGGCATCTCGCCCTTGTAGGGCTCGTAGGCCTTGAACAGACGGTTCATGATCGCGGTGCCGCGCGTATCGGTCATGAGCTCACCCTGGTAGCCGATGAGGCCGCGGGTGGGCGCATGGAAGACGAGGCGCAGGCGGGAGCCGCCCGACGGCTTCATCTCGATCATCTCGGCCTTGCGCTCGGACATCTTCTGCACGACGACGCCGGAATACTCCTCGTCGACGTCGACCACGACCTCCTCGACCGGCTCGAGGACGTTGTCGTTCTCGTCCTTGGAGAGCACCACGCGGGGACGCGAGACGGCGATCTCGAAGCCCTCGCGGCGCATGGTCTCGATCAGGATGGCGAGCTGGAGTTCGCCGCGGCCGGAGACGAAGAACGAATCCTTGTCGGCCGCCTCCTCGATCTTGAGCGTGACGTTGCCCTCGGCCTCCTTGAACAGGCGGTCGCGGATCATGCGGCTCGTGACCTTATCGCCCTCGGTGCCGGCCAGCGGCGAATCATTGACGATGAAGGACATGGTGACGGTGGGCGGATCGATCGGCTGGGCCTGGATCGGGGTCTCGACCTGCGGATCGCAGAAGGTGTCGGCCACGGTGCCCTTCACGAGGCCCGCGATGGAGACGATGTCTCCGGCCTCCCCCACATCGATGGGCGCGCGCTCCAGGCCGCGGAAGGCCAGGATCTTCGAGACGCGACCGGTCTCCACGAGCTTGCCCGTGCGGTCCATGACCTTGATGGCCTGGTTCGGCTTCACGGTGCCGGACGCGATGCGGCCGGTGATGATGCGACCGAGGAACGGGTTGGCCTCCAGCAGGGTGCCGAGCATCCGGAACGGACCCTCCTCGACCTTGGCCTGGGGCACGTGTTCGAGCACGAGGTCGAACAGCGGGGCGAGGCCCTCGCTCTGGTCGCCGTCGGGCGCCGTCGCCATCCAGCCGGCGCGGCCGGACCCGTAGAGGATCGGGAAGTCGAGCTGCTCGTCGGTGGCGTCCAAGGCCGCGAAGAGGTCGAACACCTCGTTCACCACTTCGGTGATGCGGGCGTCCGGACGGTCGACCTTGTTGATCGCCACGATCGGCTTCAGGCCGATCTTGAGGGCCTTGCCGACCACGAACTTGGTCTGGGGCATCGGGCCCTCGGCCGCGTCGACGAGCACGATCACGCCGTCGACCATCGAGAGGATGCGCTCCACCTCGCCGCCGAAATCGGCGTGGCCGGGGGTGTCCACGACGTTGACGCGGGTGTCCTTCCAGACGACCGAGGTCGCCTTGGCCAGGATGGTGATGCCGCGCTCCTTCTCGAGATCGTTCGAGTCCATGGCGCGTTCCTCGACGCGCTGGTTCTCGCGGAACGATCCGGACTGCGACAGCAGCTTGTCGACGAGCGTCGTCTTGCCGTGGTCGACGTGGGCGATGATGGCGATGTTGCGAAGCTTCATAGGGTATCCGGAAGCGAGAAGAGCCCGTCACGCGACGGGCCGCAGGAATGCGGCCGGCTGCGCCGGGTCACGGGATCGAGCTATCGCGTCGCAATATAAGGTGTGAGGCTCCGGGGCAAGGGGCGACCGCCGTCGGACCAAGCATGCCCCACCCCCGTCAGGCGCGGGCGGCCTCCAGGCGCAGGGCCCGGACCCGGTAGCGGCCGAGCGCGGTGACGCACACGAACGAAATCGCCGCGAGCGTGGTACCGAAGGCGGCGATGGGCCACCAATGGCCCTGGAAGCGCTCGGCCAGGAGGGTGCCGACGATCGGGGTCAGGCCGCCCGCGATCGCGCCGCAGACCTGGTAAGCGACGGAGATCGCCGTGTAGCGCACCCGCGTGGGGAAGGCGCCGGCCACGTAGCCGGCGATGACCGCGTAGAAGGTGGCGCTGCCGAGCACGTTGAGGGCGAGGCCGAGCATCAGGGCGGGGACGGAGCCGAGATCGACCAGGAGGAACAGGGGATAGGGCGCCAGCATCGCCCAGATCAGGGTGCCCTGGAGGAACAGGCGCTCGTTGCGAATCGCCTCGGCGATCCGCGCGCCCACCGGCGTCATCACGAACTGGACGCAGGCCGCCACCAGCAGCGCGTCGAGGATCGTCGCCCGGGGCAGGCCGAGATACTGGGTCGTGTAGGTGATCATGAAGGTGTTGAAGAGGTAGACCGATCCGATCGCGAAGGTGTTGGCGCCCGCCGCCAGGGCGAGCGGCGTCAGGCTGGTGATCAGAACCTCGCGGATCGGGGCCTGGGCCGGGGCGGCCGTCCGGCTCGCGGCGTCTCGATCCTCCTGGAAGTCGGGTGATTCGCCGACGCCGAGGCGGATGAAAAGGCCCACGAAGAGCAGCACGACGCTGACGAGGAAGGGCAGGCGCCAGCCCCAGGCGAGGAAGCTCTCCCTGTCCATCAGCCCGGCGAGGCGGAAGGCCAGCAGCGACAGGATCTGCCCGGCCGGGCTGCCGAGCTGGGCGAAGGAGGCGAAGAAGGTCGAGCGTCCCTTCGGGGCATGCTCGGCGGCGAGCAGCACCGCCCCGCCCCACTCGCCGCCGACCGCGATGCCCTGCAGGATGCGCAGGACCACGAGGGCGATCGGCGCCCAGATGCCGATGCTGGCATAGGTCGGCAGCAGACCGATGCCGGTGGTGGCCAGGCCCATCATCACCAGGGTGACCACCAGCGCCTTCTTGCGCCCGAGCCGGTCACCGACATGCCCGAAGACCAGCCCGCCGAGGGGCCGGGCGAAGAAGCCGACCGCGAAGGTGCCGAAGGCCGCCAGGGTCGCCACGAAGGGCGTCGCCTCGGCGAAGAACAGCGGCCCGAACACCAGGGCGGCGGCCGTGCCGTAGATGAAGAAGTCGTACCACTCGATCGTGGTGCCCACGAAGGCGGCGATGGCGGCCCGGGCCGGCTGGCTCGGCGCCGACTCTGGCATCGAAGGTTCGGACATGCGGTGGTCTCCCGGGCGATCGAGCGGGGCGGAGGGACGGTCCAGCAAGCCCCGGACCGCACCGCACGCGATGGGGCACACGGTCGAGCCCGATGCCCCGCTCCAACCGATACGCGCCGGGCCCGGCCGCTACTTCGCCGCCACCGGCCGCACGGACCAGGTGGCCCAGTAGACGGGGCGGCCGAACACGCTGGACGCGTTCGCGCCGCCCGGCCCCGGCGCGAGCCGGTCGAGCCAGGTCAGGAAGCCGGCCTTGGCGCGGTAGTTCGTCGGGGTTGCGAGGTTGCCGTACCGGTCCGTCATCCAGAAATGCTGGCCGCGCCCGAAACGGCCCGACCCGTCGCCGCCCGAGCGCAGGCCGAGATAGGCGGTGGAGCGCATGATCGCCTGCGGCTCCGAGAACCAGGTCAGGCCCGCGAGCGAGCCCGGCGCGAGGTCGGCGGTGTACTGCACGCAGATGTCGGCCACGGGACCGTCCATGGTGTTGGCGGGGCGGTTGCAGCGATAGGCCGCCACCCAGCGGTCCATGTCCCGGGCCTTGGCCACCCGCACCAGGCTCTGGGCCGGCAGCGGCTCGGCGACGGTCCGGGCCGGCGACCAGACGCGGTCGGCGGTGAGATCCCGGCTGGTGCGCAGGTAGAGGCCCATTCGCCGGTTCGCCGCCGGCTCGTTGCAGTCCGAGGGCAGCACGTCGGTGTAGTAGTAGTGGTAGACTTGATCGACCACGCTGATCGCGCCGACCAGATCGGTGCGGTCGAAGCCCTGCCCGGCGCAGTTGCCGATGAGCGCCGCCCCGGTCTCGTCGAGGACGGCGCTGGGGCTCGGCGCCTCGGGCGTCCGCGACCGGCCGCGGCGGGAGCGTGCTTCCGGACGGTCCCCGCCGAACGGCGTCCAGACCGTGCCCGCCTCCGTGCGGCCGCGGATGTCGAAGCTGGCAAAGTCCAGCGTGCGGGCCTGGAGCAGCGCGTGCCGGTTGCCGGCCTCGGTAGGCACCGCCGCGAGGAAGAACACGTAGCTGTAGGCATCCCCGCCCCAGGCGCGTCCCGCCACCGTCATCGGATGCCGGGCCGCGATGCCCTCGCCGGCCGGCTCGGGCGCCGGGGCCGGTGCGGGTTCGGCCCGGCGACGGCCGCGGCGGCGTCCACGCTCCTGGGCGCCGGCGCCCTCCTGGGTGCGGGCGACTTCGCGGGCCATTTCCCACAGGCGCCCCTGGGTCGGCGGCATCGTGGTGGCGAGTTGCTCCGGCATCGCCCCGGAGCGGACCGAGCCGCCGTCGAGGGGGTCGGTGGCACGGCGCGGCGCGCAGGCCCCGTCCGCCGCGCCGCGCCGGGATTTCTTGGCGATCAGGGGCGTCTCGGCCTGGTATACGGCCTGGAGCGGTCCGGTGCCGGGCGTCGTGCGGATCACCTGCACGCCGCTGGCGGATTCACAGGCCGGGGGCGCGAAGAACACCCCTTCGGCCTCGCTCCCCCGGCAGATCTCCAGGGTGCCGCCGCCGGTGACGTAGCAACTCGTATCGGTGGTCTGCGCGCCGGCAGGGCTTGCCGCGAACCACAGGAGAAGCGGCAGAAACGCCGACGGGACGACCCGCGGGCGAGCCGGCTGACGGGGAACGCCGGAGGGCGCAGCGAGGGGGAAGGTCCGCGGATGTGTCACGGTGGAGAGGGTTAGCGTAGCCCCGCGGTTCGACAAGGCTTCGCCGGGGCGCCATCCACACCGTCGGTCCTCACATTTCCGCGCAGGGTCGCCGGGTCAGCCAGCGTCCCGGGCCTCCGTCCCGCACCACTCGGCGATGAACAGGGCCATCGCGGTGGTGATCCGCTGCACGGAGGCGAGGCTGACGCGCTCGTCGAAGCCGTGGATGTTCTGGCTGATCGGGCCGTAGCAGAGCGCCGGCACCCGGTCGTAGAGGGCGTAGACCCGGGTATCGAGATAGCTCGGCGACATGAAGCTCTGCAGGTCCGCGCCGGTCGCGGTCCGGTGTGCCCGGCCGAGCGCCGCCTCGGCCTCCGATCCCTCCGCCAGGGCGTAGCCCTCGGCGAAGAAGCCATCGAAGCTGACGCGGGGCGGCGTGTTCGACAGGAAGGCGTCGTCCCGGGCGAAATCGCCGATCGCCTGCTCCACCGCGCGGGCGGCCTCCGCCGCCGAAACGCCCGGATAGAGGGCGATGCGGCAGTCGATCCGGCACCAGGCCGGCACCGAGGAGGCCCAGTCGCCGCCCGCGATCCGACCGACATTGAGGTTGATGGCGTCGGGCTGGTCGGCGAAGTGGGGATGGGCCGCCTTCTCGGCGTTCCAGCGCGCCTCGAGGGCCCGCAGGGCGCCGATCACCCGATAGGTGGCGTCGATGGCGTTGGCGCCGACGCCCATCTCGCGGACATGGACCGGACGGCCGCGGACCTCGACGGTGAACCACAGCACCCCGACATTGGCGCGCACGAGTTTCTCGTCTTCGGGCTCGGGGACCAGCACGGCATCGGCGCGGTAGCCGCGCAGATGGGTCATCAGGGCGCCGTTGCCGGTGGATTCCTCCTCGACCACGGATTGCAGGGTGACGGTGGCCGCGGGCTGAAGGCCGATCCGGGCCAGCGCGTCGAGAGCGAACAGGTTGGCGGCGTGGCCCGCCTTCATGTCGGCCGCCCCCCTGCCGTACATCCAGTCGCCGTCGATGACGGGCTCGAAGGGCGAATGGGTCCAGAGATCCGCGGGGCCGGGCGGTACCACGTCGACATGGGCCTGGAGGATCAGCGAGCGCCCGGTCTCGGCCCGCGGCCGATGGATGCCCACGACGAGGGGCGCCTGCGAATGCGCCTCCGACATCGCCGCCCCGCCCGGATGGGCGGCAAGGGCGGCCCCGTCCATGGTGAAGCGGTCGATGGCATAGCCGCGGGCGCGGAAGGCCCGGAAGACGAAATCCTGGATCGCGTGCTCCGCGCCCCGCGTCGACCCGAACCGCACCAGGGCCTGGGTGTGGGCGACCTGCTCGGGAAATCCTGCCGCGACGGCCTCGGCGATGCGGGCGGCAAGGGCGGGATCGAGGGGCATCGGCGCTCCGGCGCTGGCGAGGGGTGCGGCCAGGATAGCGGTGCCGGCCGGTTCAGGCGAGCAGCGCCGCCGCCAGCGCCACGGGCAGGGCAAGCAGGGCCGCCGGGCGGATCCAGGCCGGGCGGTAGGACACCAGCCCGACCACCAGGAGCGCCGCGCCGGTGAGCGAGCCGATCCACTGCACAGGGCCGAAATTCCAGTCCGAGGTGACCACGGCGGCCGCGAAGGAGGCCGCGATGGCGGCCCAGCCGGCGAGCCGCAGCGCCCCGGCGCGGGTCCGCGTCTGGCTGCGCCCCGCGATGGCCCGGTGGTGGCGGTCCATGGCGAGGCAGAGGGCCGCCAGCCCGGCGAAGCTGAGGGCGAGGTTGAGGGCGATGGAGAGCGGCGTCATGCTTCCGCGAAACCTTCGGGCACCCGGGCCGGGCCGGGGCGTGCGGCCTGCCGGCGCGCCTCGTAGTCGGAAACCTTGCGCGCCCCGAGGGCCAGGGCGAGGCCCAGCCCCAGCATGGCGGCGTCGAAGGCCAGGAAATCCAGGCCGCGATCCGTGGTCAGCGCGCCGACCACCGGCACGGCGCCGAACAGGAAGCCGGCGGCGAGGCCCAGCTCGGTCCAGGCCCTGCGGTGCGGGCGAAGCAGGGACACGAAGGCAGCCAGCGCCCAGGCGCCGAAGAAGACGCTTCCCTCCCAGGTCGCCCGGTGGGCGAGGTCGACGGGCAGCAGCCGGTTGCCGAGGAGAAACGCCGCCATGCCGATGGGCAGGCCGAGGATCGTCCCGAGGTTGAGGCCGCGCACCAGGCGCAGGCCGAAGCCCGGCGCCTCGCCCGCCTTCGGCGCCCGGGCGACGGTCCAGAGGACGAGGCCCGTGGCGATGGTGGCCGAGCCGAGCAGCCCGCAGAGGAAGAACAGTGCCCGCAGGGCCGTGCTGGCGAAATGCGCCTCGTGCAGGCCCATGAAGCTGGTGAAGACCTGGGCGGCCGGCTTCAAGGGCTCGACCCGCTCGACGACGGTCCCGGAGGTGGCGTCGAAGGCGATCTGCGGATGCTGGTGGGCGAGGCCGTGGGGCTCCTCGAAGACGGCGACCACGGTGGCGTTGGCATCGCCCGGATTGTTGACGATGACCATCTCGAGGGGTTCCGACACCTCGCCCTGGGCCCGGGCCAGCAGCGGCGCCAGCGGCACGGCCTCGCCTGGTCGGCCGGCGGCCGGGCGCCAGGTCGTGGTCTGGGCCGCCTCGACGTAGAAGCGCAGGTCGTCGCCCTTGTAGGCCGCCGTCACGCCCCAGGGCATGTACATCACGCCGAGGGTCACGATCCCCGTATAGGTGATCATCAGGTGGAACGGCAGGGCGAGGACGCCGGTGACGTTGTGGGCGTCGAGCCAGCCGCGCTGGGCCGACTTGTCCCGCCGGAAGGTGAAGAAATCGGCGAAGATGCGCCGATGCGTGACGATGCCGGAGATCAGGGCGATGAGAAGAATCATCGCCGCGGCGCCGACGATCCAGCGGCCGAGGACCGGCATCATCTGGAGCTCGTAATGAAAGCGATAGAAGAAGTCGCCGCCCTGGGTGTCGCGTGCCTTGGTGGGCGCGCCGGTCTCGACGTCGAGCATGGCCTGCCCGAGGGGAGCCTCCAGGCTGTCCATCCAGTAGACGGCGATCATCGGCCGGTCCGGCTGCGGCACGGAGACGTACCAGGCCATGGCCTTCGGCGCATGGGCCTTCAGGTAGGCGACGCCGCGCTCGGCGGCCGGAACCGGATCGGAGGGACCGGCGTGCAACTCCGGGCGCATCCAGAGCGAGAGGTCTGCGCGGTAATAGGTGGCGGTGCCGGTGACGAACACGGCGAACATCACCCACCCGGTGACGAGCCCGGCCCAGGTGTGGAGCCAGGCCATAGACTGGCGAAATCCCTGTCTCATGCGGGCGGTCCCATCGCGACGCCGTCGAGGGCCAGCCAGAGGCCGAGGCCCACCAGCGCGATCGGAAGCCCGAGGCCCAGAGCGGCGCGCAGCAGGGTCCGGGCGGCGAAGACCCAGATCACGGCGCCGGCCAGGATGGCGAAGCTGATCAGGGTCGCGGTGGCCACCGCCTCGGAGCGCACCATCGGCAGGGTCAGCGACAGGAACGCCGTCGCGAGCCCGGCCAGGGCGTATCCGCCGAAGGCCGCCAGCCCCACGCGTGCCGCCACCGCGGAGCGGTAGCGCCAGCCACGTCGCAAGCGGGCCCTGTCGAGGGGACCGGAAATCTCCGTCACGGGCAAACCCTTCGAGACTTACACGGGCGAGACCGGTGCGGAGACAGGCCCCGCAACGGTAGGCAAGATCGGCAATCCCGGCCGGGACAAAACGCCGACCGAGTCCCCAACGCGTGAGGATCACCCCCGCTATAGCGATCCTGGTCTTCGGCTCGCAAACCCTATGTTATGGAATCATTCCAATTCGACTTTGGGATGCTGCGTCGCGCCTGCGGCAGCGTCGCGGTTCGCGCGACGGCGCGACGGCGCGCAGGACGGTGGCGGCGCGCGGAATTCGTGTTGACAGGCCGCAGGTCGCGCCCTGTGCAACCGGACTGCGGGTTAGGATAAGGTGACGGCCAGCGTCCGCTTCCCGCCCACACCGCCCGAGAACAAGACACCCGATCGTGACCGCAAGCTCCCCCCGTCCCCCGATCCGCTTCCGCGGCCGCTCGTTCATGGCCCTGGTGCTCGCCCCGGTGCTGCCCGTCTCGGACTGGCTCGACGAGCTCGACGCGCTGGCCCGGCGCTCGCCGGCCTTCTTCGTGGGTCGCCCCGTCATCCTCGACGTGGCCGGGCTCGGGCTCGAGCGGGAGGCCCTCGTCGCCCTGGTGACCGACCTCGCCGCCCGCGACGTGGCCGTGATGGGCATCGAGGGGGCCGATCCGGGCCAGCTCGGGGCCGGCCTGCCCCCGCCCCCGGCGGGCGGGCGCCCGGTCGATGCGGTCCCGACCCCGGAAGCGACGGCGGATGCCGCGCCGGACGCGCCGGTCGTGCCGTCCGCGCCGGCCCCGTTCCGCTCGCTGATCCTCGATGCGCCCGTGCGCTCCGGACAGACGATCCTGCACCTAGAGGGCGACATCACCGTGATGGGCTCTGTGGCCTCCGGGGCCGAGGTGATCGCGGGCGGCTCGCTCCACGTCTACGGCGCCCTGCGCGGCCGGGCGATCGCGGGGGCGGCCGGCAACCCGGAGGCGCGCATCACCTGCCGCCGGTTCGAGCCGGAACTCATCGCCATCGACGGGCTCTACCGCACCGCCGACGACCTCGGCCCGGTCCAGCGCGGGTTGCCCGCCCAGGTCCGTCTCGAGGGCGACGCCATCAAGGTGGCCGGTCTGGACTAGGCCCTACCGGCCCGTCCAGGCCGGGGGACGCTTGGCGAGGAACGCCTCCATGCCCTCGCGAAAATCCGCGCTGGTGTAGCAGAGGCGGATCAGGTCGTCGCCGGGACGCTCGTCGCCCGCATCGTCCGCGTCCTGAAGGCGGCGCAGGCCCTCCTTGGTCGCCCGCAGGGTGAGCGGCGCGTGACCGGCCACCAGGGTCGCGAGCTCCGTGGCGCGGGCCGCCAGGGCCTCGGCATCGGCCACGACCTCCCCGACGAGCCCGATGGCCAGGGCCTCCTCGGCCCCGACGAGGCGGGCGGTGAAGATCATGTCCTTGACCCGCGCCGGCCCGATCAGGGCGGAGAGCCGCCGCAGGTTGCCCAGCGAGAGGCAGTTGCCCAGGGTCCGGGCGATGGGAAAGCCCAGGCGGGCGTCGCGAGTGGCCAGCCGCAGGTCGCAGGCCGCCGCGATGGCAGCGCCTCCGCCCGTGCAGGCGCCGGCGATCGCCGCGATGGTGGGCACGGACAGGCGCTCCAGCGCGCCCATCACCCGGTCCATGAAGCGCTCGTAGTCGATCGCGTCCTGCGCGCTCGTGAAGCTCCGGAACTGGGCGATGTCGGTGCCGGCCGCGAAGGCCTTCTCGCCCGCACCCGTGATGACCAGGGCCTTGACGCTCCCGTCCGCCTCGAGGCGCGCACAGGCGTCGATCAGGCCCTGGTACATCCCGAAGGTGAGCGCGTTGCGCGCCTGCGGCCGGTTGAGGGTGAGACGCGCGATGCCGCCCTCGACCGTGAAGAGGAGTTCGTCGATCTGGGTCATGCGGGGTCCCTGGGCGCCGGGCGCGGATGCGTGCCCCTTCCTCTCGCCCATCGGGGCCGGGCGGAGCAAGCGGCCGGCCCCCTTCCCGCCTCAGAACACGGACGGCACGAACATTCCGGGCGGCACCGGGTGGCGGGTGTAGTCGTCGTGGCGCTCGCGGTCCGGCAGGTGCACGGGCGGATGCGCGACGTCGCCGTAGGGGATCTGCGTCAGGAGGTGGCTGATGCAGTTGAGGCGGGCGCGCTTCTTGTCGACCGCCTCGACCACCCACCAGGGCGCCTCGGGGATGTGCGTCCGGGCCAGCATGTCCTCCTTCGCCTTGGTGTAGTCCTCCCAGCGGCGACGGGACTGCACGTCCATCGGCGAGAGCTTCCACTGCTTCAGCGGATCGTGGATGCGCATCTGGAAGCGGAAGGCCTGCTCCTCGTCGGTGATCGAGAACCAGTACTTGAGCACGATGATCCCGGAGCGGGTCAGCATGCGCTCGAATTCGGGCACGGAGCGGAAGAATTCCTCCACCTCGTCGGGCGAGCAGAACCCCATCACGCGCTCGACGCCGGCGCGGTTGTACCAGGAGCGGTCGAACAGCACGATCTCGCCGCCGGCCGGCAGGTGGGCGACGTAACGCTGAAAGTACCACTGGGTGCGCTAGCGCTCGTTCGGGGCGGGCAGCGCCGTGACGCGGCAGACGCGCGGGTTGAGCCGTTGGGTGATGCGCTTGATCACGCCGCCCTTGCCGGCGGAGTCGCGGCCCTCGAAGATCACCACGACGCGCAGCTTGTGGGCCTGGACCCAGTCCTGCAGGCGCACCAGCTCGTGCTGCAGGCGGAACAGCTCGCGGAAATAGACCTTGCGGTCGAGGCCGGGCGGACGGGCGGGCTGCCCGAGTCCGTCGGCCAGGCGCTCGAGGCGCTCGTCCTCCATCTCGAGCTCGAGTTCCTCGTCGAAATCGTCGGCGACCTCCCGGCGGATCGCCTCGATCTGCGCTGCCCGCTGTCCGCCGTCCATGTGGAAGCTCCGTCCCCGCCGAATTGCCGGCCGCGCTTAGACCACGGCATCATGACAGGCTTGATACGACGTGAGGGGCCGGCGACGGTCCAAGGGAACGGGGACCGCACATCGCGGGTTGAACGACAAGCTGCGCCATTTCGCGGGCCGCGAGCCCGGCTCGCCCGGCGCCCCACACATCTAGAGGGTCCACCCATGAGCCTGATCGGACGCATCGTCACCAAGCTCCTCGGCAACGAGGATCGTCCCGTGGTCCGCGACGACCGCAACTACGATTCCGGCACGCCGCTCGGCCGCCTCGTGACCAAGATCCTGCGGAAGTAAGAGCGCTCTCCGGGCGGCCGAGGCCGCCCGGTTTCCAAAGCCCTGGGCGGCTGAGTCCGCCCGGCTCCGGACTGTGCTCGCGGCTTAGGCCGCCCGGCGCTTGGCCTTCTTCTCGCGTCCCTGGCCCGGCGCGCGCTGGCCGGCCCGGGTCCGGTCGAGCACGAATTTCGCGTAATCGTCCATGTCGCCCGCGAAGGGCTTGACCGTGTTGTCGGCCGCCAGCCACAGGCGATCCGCCACCAGCTCCATCAGCGAGCGGTCGTGGGTGATGAGGATGACCGCCCCGCCGTAATCGTTGAGCGCGTCGAGGAGCGCCCTCCGGCTGTCGATGTCGAGATGGTTGGTCGGTTCGTCGAGGATGAGCAGGTGCGGCGCCTGCATCGCCACGAGGTTGAGCAGCAGGCGCGCCCGCTCGCCGCCCGAGAGCGCGTCCACCGTCGTCTCCTGCTTGTCGAAGGCGAGGCCGAAGCTTGCGAGCTTGGCGCGCCGGGCCGACTCGCTGTCGTCGGGGCGCTCGCGCCGGATGATCGCGAGCGGCGTGTCCTTCGGGTCGAGGGCCTCGATCTGGTGCTGGTGGAACCAGCCGACCTGCACGCGCCCTTCCCGCACCATGCGCCCGTCCCGCACCGCGAGGGCGCCCGCCGCCATCTTGGCGAAGGTCGACTTGCCTGCGCCGTTGACCCCCAGCAATCCGATGCGGTCGTCGACGTCGAGGGTCAGGTTGAGGTCGCGCAGCACCGGCGCGTCGTCGCCATACGCGATGGTGGCGTCGGTGAGGTGCATCAGGGGCGGAGCCAGCGGCCGCTTCGGCGAGGGCAGGTGGAACGGTGCCACGTGCTCCTCGATGGTGGTGGCGATCGGCTCCAGCTTGGCGAGGCGCTTGACGCGGGACTGCGCCTGGGCGGCCTTCGAGGCCTTCGCCTTGAAACGATCGATGAAGCTCTGCAGATGCGCGCGCTCGGCCTCCTGCTTCTGCTTGGTCGAGGCCTGGAGGCGGGCCTTCTCGGCCCGGCGCTTCTCGAAGTCGTCGTAGCCGCCGGTGTAGAGTTCGAGCTTGCCGCCGGCCACGTGCAGGATCGCGTCCACCGAGTTGTTCAGGAGCTCGCGGTCGTGGCTGATGATCAGGGCCGAGTGCGGGTAGCGCTTCAGGCGCGCCTCCAGCCAGAGGGCGCCCTCGAGATCGAGGTAGTTGGTGGGCTCGTCGAGGAGCAGCATGTCCGGCTCGGCGAAGAGCGCGGCGGCCAGGGCCACGCGCATGCGCCAGCCGCCGGAGAATTCCGCCATCGGCCGGGTGAGGTCCTCCACGGAGAAGCCGAGGCCGGCGAGGATCTCGCCGGCGCGCGCCGGGGCCCGGTCGGCGTCGATCTCGATGAGGCGGGCATAGATCTCGCCCAGGCGCTCGGGCGCGGCGGTCTCCAGCTCGGCGTTCAGGGCCTCCCGCTCCACGTCGGCGGCCAGGATCGTATCGATCAGGCTGACGGGGGTCGCGGGGTGTTCCTGATCGACGGAGGCGACGCGGGCGGTCTTCGGCAGCAGGATGGCGCCGCCGTCCGGCTGCAGTTCACCCAGGATGATCTTGAAGAGCGTCGACTTGCCGACGCCGTTGCGGCCGACGAGCCCGACCTTGGCGCCGGGCGGCACCGCGACGCTGGCGCGATCGAAGAAGCGCCGGCCCCAGGCGCTGAAGGTGAGGTCGTCGATCTGAATCATGCGGGGGCTCGTCGGGGGCGGGGGCACCGGACGGACCCGGACGCGGGCCGGACCCTATCGCACCGCACCATCCGGCGCGAGGGGTGCGGCACGCAACCGGCCCCCTCGCCCCACGCGCCTCGGGTCGTGCCCGGGCGGGAAACGACCCGGGCGCCGGCCTATTGCGCGGCCACCACCGAGGCCTTCACCAGCGGCGCCACGGGCACGCTCTTGCGCCAGAACGTGCCGGTGCGGCCGGTCTCGTAGCCGGTCTCGTACAGGCTGCGCATGTAGCCGGTGTCGAAGCCGCGGGCCGTGGAGGTGTTGGGCGCGGATTCGTCGATGTAGGCGAGGTTGAAGCCGATGCCGTTGTTGCGGGTGAAGGCATAGGTCGAGGCCAGGGTGGCGCGGCTGCGGGCTCGGCTCGCCGTGGTGAACGCGCGCTCGACGATGGAGAGCGTGTTGTTCTGGGCGAGGTCGAATTCCGGCTCCAGGCGCCCGTTGATGATGACGTAGATGTCCGACTTGGCGCCCGCCTTGAACCGGCCGTCGCGCAGCAGGAACGATTGCGGGAGGGTGAAGACCGGCGTCACCACGGAGCCGTCGACATGCATCTCCTGGAAGGTGCGCTGCGCTGCCTGGACGTCGATGAGTTGCGGCGGGAACACCGCCGGGATGCTGGCCGATGCGGTGAGCACGTCGGTGAAGAGGTCGAGGGCGGCGGGGCCGCCGCTGGTGGCGATGGCGCCCATGTTCCAGATCACGGCGCGCTGGGCATCGAGGTTCGTCGTCACCACGAGGAGGCGACGGCCCTTGGCATGCTGGGCGGCGACCGCCGCCAGGAGGTCCGGCGTCACGTAGCGCCGCACGAGGTCCCGCAGGCGCCCGTCCCCGAACAGGCCCGAGCCGAACAGCACGTTGGCGAAGCTCGGCGACTGGACCAGGGTCGAGGCGACGCCGCTGGTGTAGATGTCCTTCAGGATGGCGTCGTATTCCGGCCCGACGAAGGCGAAGGGCGCGATCAGGGCACCGGTGGAGACGCCGGAGACCAGGGAGAATTCCGGGCGCTTGCCGGACTCGGTCCAGCCGTTCAGCAGGCCGGCGCCGTAGGCCCCGTCGCCGCCACCGCCGGACAGGGCGAGGTAGGCGAACGGAACCCTGCTGTTCTGGGGGCGCGCCGACATCTCGGTGAAGGTCTTCTCCGAGGCATCCGCATAGGCGCGTACGTTCGGATCGAGCCCTGGCAGGACCGCGTCGGCCGCCTCGCTCGCCGTGTAGGGCGTGCGCGGCGTGCTGCCACAGGCCGCGACCTGGCCCGCAACGAGCAGGGCCAGGAGCCCCCGGGTCCAACGGCGACGACGCAGGTTCGACATGTCCACAGCCAAGTCCACAGCTTCAATCCCGGAGCCCGACCCCGGCACGACCCTAGCACGGAAAATGAGCTTGGCCGTTGCCGTGTTCCGGCTACGCTTCGCGACGCTGGACCGGTGTGGCATTCGGGCAGCAGCCGCGCGATCCCACGGGATCGTGCGGAAGCACGTCGACGGCCGGAGCCTCCGCGGCCCGGCCCGACATCAAATGAACTTCCTGCGCACACGTCCGTTGGAGCACCATACGGTGACGGTTGACCGTTGCGGTCACGATCCGACGTCCAGTTTCCCTCGCGAAACCTGCTTTCGCCGACCGGTCGCGCTCACGCGGAGCGGCCGTGCCGCCCGCATGTGCCGTCGATGGTCCTGACGATGACGGCGTGAGCAGGACAGCCCCAGGGATCGGTGGCGCGAGGAGGCAGAGGCGATGGAACGAGACGACGCGTGGCACCTGACGGGCGATCTGATGGTCGAGCACGGCAAGGGCGATCCGTTCGCCGCCGCCATCCGGGCCACCCGCATGCCCATGATCGTCACGGACCCGCGCCGCGACGACAATCCGATTGTCTTCGTCAACGATGCCTTCCTGCGCCTCACCGGCTACGAGCGCGGCGAGATCATGGGGCGTAACTGCCGCTTCCTGCAGGGCCCCGACACCGACCCGAACGCGATCCAGCAGCTCCGCGAGGCCGTGGGTGCCCGGCGCGACATTTCCGTCGACATCCTGAACTATCGCAAGGACGGGAGCTCGTTCTGGAACGCCCTCTACATGAGTCCGGTCATCACCAAGGGTGGTGACCTGCACTACTTCTTCGCCTCGCAGCTCGACGTTACCGACCGGGTCGACGCGCAGATGCGGACGCAGAACGAGAAGGAGCACTTCGAGCGCGAGGTCGCCAAGCGGACGCGCGAGCTGTCGGACGCCCTGGCGGCCAAGACCATGCTCGTGCACGAGGTCGACCACCGGGTGAAGAACAATCTCCAGATGGTGGCCTCGCTCCTCACGATGCAGACCCGGAGCATCTCGGACCCCACGGCGCGCGAGGCGATGAAGTCGATGCTGACCCGGGTCGAGGCCCTGGGAACGGTGCACAAGCGCCTCTACCAGTCCCACGACGTCGAGCGCTTCGACGTGGCCGAGTTCGCCCGCGAGCTCGCCACGGACCTCGTGCGCGGCTCCGGCCGATCCGAGATCAGCCTGCACCTCGACCTGGAGCCCGTGGAGGTGCCGGTGGAGAAGGCACCGCCCGTGGCGCTGATGATGAACGAGCTCATCACCAACGCGCTGAAGCACGCCTTCCCCAGCAACCGGCCGGGACGCCTCTCGATCCGGGTCCAGCCCGATGGACGCTACTTCGGCATCCGGATCATCGACGACGGCATCGGCATGCCCCAGGAGGTCGTCGGCACGCGCTCCTTCGGCAAGCGCCTGATCGAGAGCTTGGCGCGCCAGCTGAATGCCAGTATCGCCTGGCAACCGGGCGATCCCGGAACGTCGATCGACATTCGCCTCCCGCGCGAATCCCCGGGCGCCAAGGACAGCACGTGAGCGAACCCCTCCGGGTACTGATCGCGGAAGACGAGGCGCTCATTCTGATGCAGCTGGAATTCCTCGTGGAGGATGCCGGCCACGTCGTCCTCGGCAGCGCGGCGACCGCCGCGGAGGCGATCGGGATCGCCCGCGAGGTGCGGCCGGATCTCGTTTTCGTCGACCTCCAGCTGCGCGGCGGCTCGTCCGGCATCGACATCGTCCGGGCGTTGCGGGACGATGCCGCCATGATCCTGGTCTTCGTCACCGCCAATGCCCAGCACCTGCCCGAGGGATTCGAAGGGGCTGCCGGCGTGATCGCCAAGCCCTTCACCGAGGCGGTCATCTTCGACACCCTGGCGTATTTCAGCGAGTGCGTGCGCGCGCCGCCGCCGCGCTCCCCCCTGCCCCTCGGCCTGCGCCTCGCGCCCGCCTATCGCGACGCCCTCGGCGTCTAGGCCGGCTCAGCGGTAGCCGGCCGCCTGCAGCTCGAACAGCTCGGCGTAGCGGCCACCCAGCGCCTGCAGCTCCGCATGACTGCCCGATTCGATGACCCGACCACCGGCAAGGACCAGGATGCGGTCCGCCATGCGGACCGTGGAGAAGCGGTGCGAGATCAGCACCGCCGTGCGCCCGTGGCTCAATTCGCGGAAGCGCTGGAAGACCTCGAACTCGGCCCGGGCATCGAGGGCGGCGGTGGGCTCGTCGAGGATCAGGATCTCGGCTTCGCGCATGTAGGCGCGGGCGATGGCGATCTTCTGCCACTCGCCCCCCGACAGGTCGACGCCCTCGGCGAAGCGCTTGCCCAGCGGCTGGTCGTACTGGAGGGGCAGCCGGCCGATGACGCCGTCGGCGAGGCTGCGCCCGGCCGCACGGGCGATCCGGTCGGGGTCGTCGCGCGCCTCAATGCGGCCCACGGCCACGTTCTCGCGGGCGGTGAAGCTGAAGCGCACGAAATCCTGGAAGATCACGCCGATGCGGCCGCGCAGGTCCTCGAGGTCGTAGGCGGAGAGGGGCCGACCGTCGAGGAGCACGCGGCCCTCCGTCGGGTCGTAGAGCCGGGTGAGCAGCTTGACGATGGTGGTCTTACCGGCGCCGTTCTCCCCCACCAGGGCCAGCACCTCTCCGGCCGCGAGGTGGAAGCTGAGGTCGCGCACCGCCCAGGTGTCGGTGCCGGGATAGCGGAATCCCACCGCCTCGAAGACGATTCCGCTCCGGATCGGACGCGGCAGGGGCGCCGGGTTCGCGGGTGAGCGGATCGCCGGCACCACGGCGAAGAACGAGAACAGGTCGTCGAGATACTGTGCCTGGGCGGCGATCTGCGAGAAGCCGAGGAGCAGCCCCTCGATCAGGCCGCGCAGGCGCTGGAAGGAGCCCGCCAGGAAGGCGAGGTCGCCGATGGAGAACTGGCCCGCGGCGGTGCGCCAGACGATGGTGGCGTAGGCGAGATAGTAGGCCAGCGTGCCTAGGGCCGCGAAGGCCCCGCCCCAGCCGGCGCGGCGCAGCGCCAGGGCGCGGTTGTCGGCCACGAGCTTGGACGCCAGCCCCCGGTAGCGCTCGGCGATGTAGCCGTTCAGCCCGAACAGCTTGACCTCCTTGGCGGATTCCACGCTCGCCCCGAGGAAGCGCAGGTAGTCGATCTCGCGCCGCTCGGGCGTCCGGGTCCAGGCCAGCCGATAGCCCTCGCGGTTGAAGTAGGTCTCGTTGAGGAAGGCCGGCACCAGGGCGATCACGAGCAGCAGGATCAGCCCGGGCGCGAAGGCCACGAGGCCCAGCGCGAAGGCCACGAGGGTGATGAGATCCTGCCCTTGACCGAAGAGCTGGAACAGGAGGTTCGAGCGGCCGGTGACCTGACGGCGGGCCCGCTCGAGGCGGTCCTGCTCCGCGCTGTCCTCGAACTGCTCGAGGTCGAGCTCGGCGGCGTGCCGCATCAGCTTCAGGGTGGCGGACGTGCCGTAGAGGTCGGCCACGAGGCCGTCGACCAGGGTGCTGGCCCGCCCGAGGAGGTCGGCGAGGATGGCGAGGCCGAACTCCGCCGCCACCAGCATGGCGAGGTGCCGCAGGGCGGGATCGGACAGCCAGGCCTCGGGCCCGAGGCCGCCCGGATGCGGCCGGGCATGCTCGGCCACGATCGCGTCGAGGATGAGCTTGGCGAGGTAGAGCATCGCCACGGGCAGGCTCGCCCGCGCCAGACGCAGGCCGAGGCTCACCACGAGCAGGCGGGGGCTCGCGGCATAGACGAGGCGCGCCAGGGCCGGGAGGTGGCGCAGGGCGCCGAGGCGCGCGGATAGGACGGTCAGAGGGGAGAGACGGTCGGGCATCGGCCGGGACCATGACCGGGAGCGGCACCTCCGTCGATGCCGCAGACGCCGCACCCAGTCGCGCAGATGTCAGCGCGGGACCGGCCAACGTCTTCAAGCTCTTGAGGACAGGCGATTCGCCGGCGAGACTTCACTTTATCGCCTATGTTAGGCGTTCATCCTCTTCTCAGGCGCGAGGCCGCCCTCACAATGCTCAGCGGTTCAGCGGTCCTGCGGGTCGGCATTCTCATCGTGGTGGCAGCCGTCCTGGCCGGGATCATCCAAATGCTGCGTCCGCAGGACAGCGGAACACCGGAGACGCCCATCACCCGGACGGCCCCGGAGACCGGGGCCGCCGGAACCCAGGCGGCGGTGCCGCCGGCCGTGACGCGGCCCGTCTCCCCGGTGGCGCCGGCGCCCCTGCCGCAGGCCGTGCCCGCCCCGGCGCCACAAGCCGCCGTGCCGCCGACGCCCGCACCGAATGCGCCCCTGCCGGCGCCCGCACCGACGGCGCCGTCGCCCCATTCGCCAGCGCCGAGCGACCCGGCGCCGGCCCTCCCGGACCTCGGGACCGCCTCCCGCCCGACGCCCCCGTCGGCCGGCGAGGAGGCCATCGACACCGCCGCCGAGACGGCCGGGCCGAGGGGCGTCGCGATCGTCGACCTCAACACCGGAACCGTCGCCGAGCTGAACGGCCTCCGGGGCGGCGGCATGATCGGGCGCGCCATCGTGCAGAAGCGGCCCTACGCCTCCGTCGGCGAGCTCCTGTCGAAGCGCGTCCTCAGCCGGGCGGTCTATGAGCGGATCAAGGATCAGGTCACGGTGCGCTGAGCCCCGTTTCGGGTAGCGCGCCACGCGCCGTCTGCCTAAGATACCCCTCCGGCACGCCGGAAAATCGCTTCGATCACCAGGGACGAGCCATGTTTGCGCAAGCCGGGGGCGTTACCTTTCGCGAGGATCTCGGCGTCGAGGAAACCACCGAGACCGACAACATCGTCCGGTGGGACGGCGAGAAGCTCTACGTGGAGCACGACATCTATCACAACGGCCAGCTGGTCCACCGCAAGTACCGCAAGAACGTCAGCGAGGCGGTGGCCCGGGCGCTGCAGACGCTGATCAACCGCGCGCAGCAATAGGCGGCCGGATCCCTGCGCGGGCGCCTCCGGCGCCGGCGCGCTACTTTCCGATCCAGTCGTGCCCCGCCACCACGGCCTCCACGGTGCGGGTCCAGGTGCCGGGCTGGTCCGTGGACCCGGTTCCGAGCGCGCACTGCACCATGACGCTGTCGCTCCAACGCCCGTACTTGTAGCCCACCGCCGGCAAGAGCCCGACGCGGACGAAGCCGCAGGCTTCGTGGAGGCGCAGGGACGCCTCGTTCTGGGCGTCGATGTAACCGATCATCTGCCGGTAGCCGCCCGCCGCGCAGGCCTCGATCAGCGCCGGCAGCAGGCGCCGGCCGATCCCCGCGTTCAGGTGCGCGTGGTGGACGTAGATCGAGTGCTTGAGGGTGTAGCGATAGGCGGGACGCTTGCGGAACGGCACCGCGTAGGCGTAGCCCGCCACGATCCCGTCGCGGTCGGCCACGAGGTGCGGCAGGCGCTTCTTGCGCATGGCCTTCCGACGCTTCTTCAGGTCGTCGGGATGGAGCGGGTCCTCCTCGAAATCCCCGACATCGCCGACGCCGCGCCGGATGTGGTGGGCGTAGATGTCCACCATGTCCGGCACGTCGGCATCCGACGAGGGCCGGATGACGAGGTCGGGATCGCTCTCGGCCACGCCCGCCATCAGCGCCCCTCGCGCATGACGCGGGGCTCTCGCATGACATACGTGTGGAACCGGATCGTGCCGTCCGGATCGACGTCGCGGAACACGCCCTGGATCTCGGCCTCGAAGCCCGGGAACAGGTTCGCGGAGCGCTCGAACATCTTGAAATAGTCCAGCATGGGTTTGGCCCGCTCGTCCAATCGCTCGCCCGGCAGCACCGTGCCGATGCCCGGCGGGTAGACCAGAAGCAAGGTCGTCGCCACGCGGCCCTCGGCTTCGGCGATCGGCACGTAATCGACGTTGTTGCGGGTGAGCTGCTGGACCGCCTCCTTCGGCGTCATCACCATCTCGGGCAGGTGCCCCGGCTCGAACTGCTTGCGCTGGAGCGTGCTGGTGCCGTGCTCGCGATGGAAGGCGTGGAAGTCGGCGCACAGGTCGCGCAGGCGCACGCCCTTGTAGCGGTTGGGCCGGCGCCGGACGAATTCGGGCATCGCCTCCTCCAACGGCACGTTGTCGTCGTGCAGGCGCTTGAAGGCGACCAGCCCCGAGATCAGCGTGCCGGCCTTCGAGGATTCGACGCCCGGCGTCAGCAGGAAGAGCAGCGAGTTGAGGTCGTTCTTCTCCGGCACGATGCGGTTTTCCCGCAGGTACTGCGCCACGATCGGCGCCGGCACCCCGTGCGCGGCATATTCCCCGGTGTGCCGGTTGAAACCCGGGGTCAGCACGGTGAGCTTGTTGGGGTCGGTCATGGCGTAGTCGGGCGCCACGTGGGTGAAGCCGTGCCAGTCGGCGCCGGGTGTCAGTTCCCAGTACTTCACGTTGCCGGCGAGTTCGTCCGTCGAGAGGCTTTCCCACGGCACCTTGCCGTCCGGTCCCTCGACCGTGTCCGGCACGAAGGGATCGAAGAACCAGCGCTTGAGCGGATCGCCCTCCTTCTCCTCGAACTCGCGGCGGATGGCGCGGACCTTCTTGCGCCACTCGATGCCGAGGCGGATCGTGTCGTCCCACAGGACGACGCCGGAGCGCCCCTTCATCATCTGCGCGCCGACGTCGAGGGAGGCGAACAGGGGGTAGAACGGCGAGGTCGAGGCGTGGACCAGGAAGGTCTCGTTGAAGCGCCGGTGCTCGATGCGCCGGGTCTGGCCGCGGATATGGCTGTCCTTGGTGTGGATCTGCGAGGCCTGGGAGAAGCTCGCCAATTGCTTGTGGGTCGATTGCGTGGCGATGATGCCCGGCGAGGTCTCGTCGAGGCCCTTCAAGCCCATCGCGAAGCGGCCGGCGAAGAGCGGGTGGAACTTCATGAAGCCCGCCCAGGCCTCGTCGAAGAGGATGTAGTCGCAGAGATGCCCGATCTTATCGAGGATCATCTGCGCGTTGTAGATCGTGCCGTCATAGGTGCACTGCTCGACCACCGCGACGCGGAACGGCCGCTCGCGCCGCCAGGCCTCCGTGTCGGTGATCAGCGGGTTGGTGCGGATCTTCTCGCGGATGCGCGTCTCGTCCAGGGCCTCGTGGTACATCGGGCCGATCAGGCCGTAGGCGTTGCGGTCAGTCTCCAGGAAGACCGGGATCGCACCGCCGAGGAACAGCGCGCCGTGATGCGCGGCCTTGTGGTTGTTGCGGTCGAACAGCACGAGGTCGCCCTCGGCGACCAGGGCCGAGAGCACGATCTTGTTGGAGGCCGAGGTGCCGTTCAGGACGAAGTAGGTCTTCTCCGCCCCGAAGATGACGGCCGCCTCCTTCTGCGCCTTCAGGGCCGGGCCCTCGTGGACGAGGAGATCGCCGAGATCGAGCACCGAGTTGTCGAGGTCGTCGCGGAACACCGCCTCGCCGAGATGCTCGACGAAAATCCGCCCGATCGGCGAGCGGTTGTAGAAGATGCCGCCGTTGTGGCCCGGGCAGGTCCAGAGCTGGTTGCCCTGCTCGGCGTAATCCACCAGCGCGCCGAAGAACGGCGTCTTCAGGGTCTCGGCATACTGCTTCACGCGGCTCACCAGGCCGCGGGCGATGTAGTCCGGGGTTTCTTCCGCCAGGAAGATGTAGCCGTCGATGAAGTCCAGCACCTCGACGGGGATGTCCTCCAGGCGCTTGCGGCGGACCATGATGACGATGGGCATCTCCAGCCCGCGCTTTCGCATCAGGTTGATGAGGGCCGCCGCCTTGCCGTCGAGGCCACGCTTGCCCCAGTCCACCACCATGCAGCCGATGGCCGAATCGGTCTGGACCGCGATGGCCGCATCCTCGACGCGGCGGGCCCGCACCACCTCGAAGCCGAGCTTCTCCACGGAGCCGATGATCTGCTGGACGCGCACGCCCTCGAGATCGTCCGGGTCGAAGTTCGGCGCACACATCAGGACGGTGAAGCGGCGGAAGAAGTCCATGCGGAAAAGGCTCCCAGAGGCGTTTGGCGCACCGTTCGCGACGGGACGTGACGCTTCGATGACGATCGTGCGGCGGTCGCGGTGTTTTCAGGCACGCCCCGCCGCGACAGAGAGCCGGCTTACGATCCGCCGCGCCGTTTGACGAGCCCGCGCGGGCGGATCATGTGGTCGACCGCCAGCGCCGCGAGGCCGCAGATCACCAGGACGAGACGCGCGCCGTTCTCGACCTCGCCGAGGACCAGCCCCTCGATGGTCAGGCCGAACTTCCCGGTGTCCCGGGTCGGCGGCAGCACCCGCGCGGTGCGGATCGACGGTGTGACGAGCGGGCGCTTGGTCTCGGCGGCGTTTCACCCGGCGATCTCGTCCCGCGGCAGGCGCGAGCGCCCGGAGAGGACCGGCCGGGCGCGGCGGAGGGAGTGGAGGCGCGGAACCACGCGGGCGGCCCTGTCTCCGGCAATCCTTCCCCGCCGGCGCCGGGAGACAGCGCCATTTCACCCGCGACAAACGCCCCGGCATCGGGCTTGCTCCGCGCAAGGCAGAACAGCGGGGCGGCATGGTCGAGAAGCTTTTTCACGCAGGGATGAGCCTCGCCCTGCTGCTGGCCGTGGCCGTGCTGTTCTCCACCCACCGGCGGGCGATCTCGCCCCGCGTGGTCCTCTCGGCCCTGGCGCTGCAGGTGGCGCTGGGGGCCCTGGTGCTGTTCATCCCGGCGGGCCGGACGGGCCTCGCGGCGGCGGCGGGCTTCGTCCAGACCGTGCTGAACTACGGCGACCGGGGCACCGCGTTCCTGTTCGGCGGCCTCGTCGAGCCGCGGATGTTCGAGCTGTTCGGCGGCAGCGGCTTCATCCTGGCCCTGCGCATCCTGCCGCAGATCCTCTACGTCTCGGCGCTGATCGCGGTGCTCTACCATTTCGGGGTGATGCAGGCGGCCGCGCGCAGCATCGGCGCGGCGCTGCAGCGGGTGATCGGCACCTCGCGGATCGAGACCTTCTCGGCGGTGATCACCATCGCCATCGGCCAGAGCGAGATCGCCATCGCGCTGCGCCCGTTCCTGGGGGCGCTGACCTCGGCCGAGCTGTTCGCGGTGATGTCGAGCGGGGCCGCCTCCACGGCGGGCACGATTCTGGCCGGCTACGCGGCCCTGGGTGTGCCGATGGAGTACCTCCTGGCGGCCAGCGCCATGGCGGTGCCGGGCGGGCTTCTCTACGCCAAGATCCTGGTGCCGACGACGGAGCCGAGCCGGGTCACCTCCACGCGGGTCACCTTCGCGGAGACGCGGGCGGTCAACGTGATCGAGGCGGCGGCCGACGGCACCCAGAAGGGGCTCGCCGTGGCGGTCTCGGTGGGGGCGATGCTGATCGCGTTCACGGGGCTGATCGCCCTGCTGAACGGGTTCATGGGCTGGGCCGGTGGCCTCGCGGGCTATCCCGCCCTGAGCCTGGAGGGCCTCCTCGGCGCGGTGTTCGCGCCCCTGGCCTGGCTGATGGGCGTGCCCTGGGACCAGGCCGGCCTCGTCGGCGGGGCGCTCGGTCAGAAGATCGCCTTCAACGAGTTCCTGGCCTACGCGCAGCTCTCGCCGGTCCTGAAGGCGGGCAGCCTCGATCCGCGCACGGCCGCGATCCTGTGCTTCGCGCTCTGCGGCTTCGCCAACCTGACCTCGGTGGCGATCCAGCTCGCGAGCCTCGCCAGCCTCGCGCCCGAGCGCAGGGCGGAGATCGCCCGCTTCGGCCTGCGCGCGATCCTGGCCGGCACCCTGTCCAACCTGACGAGCGCGACGCTCGCCGGGTTGTTCATCGGGGCCTGACGGCTGTGCCGGCCGGGATGCTTGCGCGGAGGGTCATGCGGCGGCGAGTTTCGCCGCCTTGACCTTTGCGGGGCCGGCCTTGGCGACGGCCGTGAGCGGCAGCTCGATATCGATGTCGAGGGTCGACATGTCCTGGCCGCGGTCGAGGCGGATCTGGACCTTGTCGCTGTTGACCTCGACGTGCTTGGCGATGACCGCGAGGATCTCCTCACGCAGCACCATCACGAGATCGGAGCCGCCGACCCCCGCCCGTTCATGGGCGAGGATGAGTTGCAGGCGGTCGCGGGCGACCGGCGCCGAACCGCGCCGGTTGAACATGTTGAGGAGGCTCATGCTGCCCTCCGGGTGAAGAGTTTGTCGAGGAAGGACTTCTTGTCGGTGGGGACCGACATCGGGACCGCATCGCCGTTGAGGCGGCGTACGGCGTCGGTGTAGGCGCGGGCCGGGGCGCAGAGCGGGTTGTTCAGGGTCACCGGGCAACCGACGTTGGAGGCGCGCAGGACTTCCATGCTCTCCGGAATGATGGCGAGCAGCGGGATCGAGAGGATCTCGAGCACGTCCTCGATCTTGAGCATGTCCCCGCGATCGGCCCGGGCAGGGTCGTAGCGGGTGAGGATCAGGTGCTTCTCCATGGTCTCGCCGCGCTCGGCCTTGAGGGTCTTGGAGTCGAGCAGGCCGATGATCCGGTCGGAGTCGCGCACCGAGGAGACCTCGGGGTTGGTGACCACCACCGCCACATCCGCGTGGCGCATGGCCAGCGTGGCGCCGCGCTCGATGCCGGCCGGGGAGTCGCAGATCACCCAGTCGAACTTCTCGCGCAGCTCGTCCATGACGCGGGCGACGCCCTCGTCGGTGAGCGCATCCTTGTCGCGGGTCTGCGAGGCGGGCAGCAGGTGGAGCTTGTCCAGGCGCTTGTCGCGGATGAGGGCCTGGTTGAGCTTGGCGTCGCCGTTGACCACGTTGATGAGGTCGTAGACGACGCGCCGCTCGGCGCCCATCACGAGGTCGAGGTTGCGCAGGCCGACATCGAAGTCGACCACCGCCACGCTCTTGCCGGCCTGCGCGAGCGCCGCGCCGAGGGCCGCCGTCGTCGTCGTCTTGCCGACGCCGCCCTTGCCTGATGTCACGACCAGAATTTTGGCCATATGAGCTGTCTCCTCAATCCAAGGATGCGAATTTGATGGCGCCGCCATCGAGCCAGATTTGCACGGCCTTGCCGCGCAAGTGGTTGCCCATCTCCTCGGCCGTACGGACGAGGCGGTCGATGCCGAGAAGCTCGGGCTCGAACTTGCGGCAGCAGATGCGGGCGCGGGGGTTGCGGGCGGCGCCGGCGATGGCCCGGCCGCGCAGCGCGCCGTAGACGTGGATGGAGCCGCCGGCGAGGATCTCCGCGCCGGAGGAGACCGACCCCATGACGGTGACGTCGCCGGTGGGGTGGACGATGGATTGCCCGGACCGGACCGAGCCCTCAATGGTGAGGGACGTCGTGGCCGGCTCGGGCGGTGCCGGCGGCACCGCGGGCTCCGGCTCCGGCTGGGCCGGAATCTCGATCGTGTTCGAGGGCCGTCCCTGGACGAGGAGCGGCGGGCGCCCCGGTCCGAGGAGAGACACGTCCGTACCCTCGATGCCGAGGATGCGGATCTGCCGGCTGCCGAGTTCGGCGAGCAGGCTGTCGAGGTCCGGCGCGGCGGGCGCCAGCGCCGCCACGTCGAGGATCAGGGCGCGCCCGTCGAACAGGGTCGGCGAGCGCTGGAGCGCCTCGTCCAGATCGGCGAACCAATCGGGAAGCGGTGTCTCCGGGGCCAGCACCAAGGACTTGAAGGCGCGGCCACGAAGCTGAACGGGTCTGCGGGGAGGGCTTGTGTCAGTCACGGGCTCTCGCGATTCCTTACCAGACCATTGATGCCCGGTATGGTTACCGCTTCGTTAACAACCCGTGTTCAAAGGATTAAAGGCGCGCATTTTCCTCTGATCCGATGATCCAGGGATGGGGCACGCGAACAAGCATCGGCCCCGGACGGCGCGCGCGACGGCCTGGGGCCTGTCGCACGCCCCCTCCGGGGCCGGGTCCGTGTGTGAGGGTCATCGCCCGAGCGACGCCCGCCGTCACCGCGTGGTGGGCAGCAGCCAGTTCGGCAGCCACATGGCGATGCCGGGGACGAGGCAGAGGATCAGGATCGCCACCGCCATCAGGATGACGAAAGGCAGCGTGCCCCAGATGATGTCCTTCAGCGGGATGTCGGGGGCGATGTTCTTGATGACGAAGATGTTCAGGCCCACGGGCGGGTGGATCAAGCCCATCTCCATGGTGATGGTCATCACGACGCCGAACCAGACGAGGTCGAACCCGGCCGCCTTCAGGGGCGGCAGGATGATCGGCGCCGTCATCAGGATGATCGAGACCGGGGGCAGGAAGAAGCCGAGCAGGATCACGAGGCCGAGGATCGTCACCAGCAGCACCCAGGGGGAGAGCTGCATCGCCACGATCGCGGCCGCCGCCGACTGCGAGATGTGCAGGTAGCTCATCACGTAGGCGTAGAGGAGCGACATGCCGATGATCAGCATCAGCATGGTCGATTCCCGCAGGGTCGCGGTGAGGATCGGGCTGACGTCGCGCGGGCGCCAGACGCCGTAGATGACGGCGATCAGGCCCAGCGCCAGGAGGCCGCCGAGGCCCGCCGTCTCGGACGGGGTGGCGTAGCCGCCGTAGAGCGCCACCATCACGCCCGTGAGCAGGATCACGAAGGGCAGCACCCGCGGCAGCGTCGAGAAGCGCTGACGCATGCTGTAGGTGTCCTCCGCGAGGATCGCCGAAGCGGTGCCGTTCCGTTCGTAGGCGACCTTCGCGGCCGCGTATTCCGCGCGGAACCGGTAGACCGACCAGGCCGCGAACAGGCCGACCAGGAGCAGGCCCGGTCCGATGCCGGCGAGGAACAGGCGTCCCAGCGACTGCTCGGCCGCCACCGCGTAGAGGATCATGGTGATCGAGGGCGGCAGCAGGATGCCGAGGGTACCGCCCGCCGCGATGATGCCGGCGGCGAAGCCCGGCGAGTAGCCGCGCTTGCGCATCTCCGGGATGCCGGCCGAGCCGATGGCCGAGCAGGTGGCCGGGCTCGACCCCGCCATGGCGGCGAAGAGCGCACAGGCGAACACGTTGGCGATGCCGAGGCCGCCGGGGATGCGGTGCATCCAGGCGTGCATGGCCGAATAGAGGTCCTGGCCGGCCTTGGACCGCCCGATCGCCGCGCCCTTCAGAATGAAGAGCGGGATCGACAGCAGGGTGATCGAGGCCATCTCCTCGTAGACGTTCTGCGCCACCGTATCGAGGGAGGCGCCCGGCATGAAGACATACATGAAGGCCAGGGCGACGAAGCCCAGGGCGAAGGCGATGGGGATGCCGGCGAGCATCGCGCTCAGGGTGGCCCCCGCATAGAGGAAGCCGATGGCCGCGACGCTCATGGATGCCTCCCGGTGACCTTCGTGTCCGGCACAGTGTTGGCGAGGGGATCGCCGAGGGGCCGCGTGCCCGTCGGTGTGGCGCCGGACTGCCCCGCTGCATCGCGGTTGAGATCGGCCCCAAGGCCGATCTTGGGGTTCGCCCAGCCCGCCTTCTCGGCGCCGTAGAGGATCTCCTCGGCGATCTGCAGGGCGAATTGGAGGCCCAGCAGGGTCATGCCGATCGCCATCAGGATGTAGGGGATCCAGAGCGGCGGCCCCCAGCTCGACTGCGACACCTGCCCGTCGACCCAGGCCTCATGAAGCAGGGTCCAGCTTTTCCAGGCGAAGAACGTCACGAAGACGAAGCTGATCACGTCCGCCACCAGGAGGCGGGCGCGGTTGACCCGCGGCGAGAGCAGGCCGGTCAGCGCCTCGATGGCCACGTGGCCGCGCTTGGCCTGAACGGCGGCGGCCGAGAAGAAGGTGGCGCCAACGATGAGGAACACCGCCATCTCGTCCTGCCAGTCGGTGGGCTCATGCAGGACGTAGCGGATGACGACGCTGTAGCTGAGGACCAGGCAGGCGCAGACGAGCGCGATGCCGCCCAGCAGCATGATGACGTGATTGACGCCCTTCAGGGCCCGGTCGATGGTGCCGAGGAGCCCCGGAACCCGGGGCTCTGCCGTCGTGTGCGTCGCGGCGGCGGCCGAGGCCGCGTCGAAGGCGTGGCTCACGACACCTGCTCCGCCAGCTTGAGGAGCTCGGCGCAGCCGGCCGACTTACCGGCGAAGTCCTTCCAGGCGGTATCCCGGGCGATGTCACGCCACTGGCCCAGGGTCTTCTCGTCGAGGTTCTGGACCTTCGCACCGGCCTTGGCGAAGATCTCCTCGACCTTGGTGTCGTCCGCCTTGGCCCCGGCCTGCCCGAACGGCTCGAGCTCGGCGCCGATGGTCATGATCAGGTCCTGCTGGTCCTTGGGCAGGCGCTCGAAGGCGAGCTTCGACATCATCAGCGGCTCCAGCATGAACCAGTAGGAGCGCTCGCGGCCCGAGGTCAGGGCCTTGCCCAACTCTTCCAGGCGGAACGAGATCAGGCTGGTGGACGAGGTGATGACCGCGTCGCAGGCGCCCGTCTGCATGGCGGCGTAGGACTCGCTCGAAGGAATGGAGAGCGTGGCGGCGCCGGCCTGCTTCATCATCAGGTCCATCTCGCGCGACCCGCCCCGGACCTTGAGGCCCTTGGCGTCGGCCGGCGCGTAGAGGGGACGCTCCCGGCTGGCGACGCCGCCCGCCTGCCAGACCCAGGAAACGAGGATAATGCCCTTCGCGTCGAGGATCTCGGTGAGCTTGCGGCCCACCGGCGCCTTCTTCCAGGCGATGGCCTGCTCGTAGGAGCTCACCAGCGCCGGCATCAGCCCGATGTTCAGCTCCGGCACCTCGCCGCCCGCGTAGGGCGAGGGGTAGAGCGAGAGGTCGAGGGCGCCCTTCCGCATGGCCGCGAACTGGGCGTTCGTCTTCATCAGCGACGAACCCGGATAGACCTGCACCTCGAGGGCGCCCTTCGAGCGCTCGGCCAGGGCCATCGCGAACTTGCGGCACATGCGATCGCGGAAGTCGCCCTCGTCGATGGTGCCGCCGGGGAACTGGTGGGAGAGCTTCAGGGTGGTGGCAGCCTGGGCCCGCGAGCCCAGGGACAGGATGGCTGGGGCGGCGAGGCCGCCGGCAACGAGGGCACGGCGTGTCAGCATCATGGCGTGTCTCTCCCTAGGCCGGACCCCGGCCGCTCGTTTTTGCAGCGCAGCATTTATACTGCGCCGCGTCTTCGTTATACATGAAACGACGCCTTGTATATTTTGTCAACGCGATTGAATAATAGTGGACGCCTGATTTTTGCGAGTCGGCGGGATTAGGACGGGCCGGGATCTCAGCGCATGAACCAATCGCGCCGCCTCAGGCAGACCATCGAGACCGAGATCGTGGACGGTCGCCTCGCCATCGGCGCGCGCCTGGACGAGACGGAACTCGCGGAGCGCTTCGGGGTCTCGCGCACGCCGATCCGCGAGGCGCTGCTGCAACTGGCGATGACGGGCCTCGTGGAGATCAAGCCCCGGCGCGGGGCCATCGTCAGCGCCCCCGACCCGCAGCTCCTGATCGCGATGTTCGAGACCATGGCGGAGATCGAGGCCTCCTGCGGGCGGCTGGCGGCGCGCCGGCTCATCCCCGACGACGAGGCCGCCCTCAAGGCGGCCCTAGCGGCCTGCGCCGCCTCGGCCGCGGCCGGCGACCCCGAGACCTATTACGCGGAGAACTACATCTTCCACACGGTGGTGTACCGGGCCTGCCGGAACGGGTTCCTGGAGGAGCAGGCGCGCCAGCTGCACCGGCGTCTGGCGCCGTTCCGACGACTCCAGCTTCGCGCCCGCAACCGCCTCGGTCAGTCCCTGGCCGAGCACGACGCCATCGTGGCCGCCATCGTGTCGGGCGACGAGACCGCGGCTTCCGACCGGCTGCGGGCGCACGTCATCGTCCAGGGCGACCGCTTCTCGGATCTCGTGGCGGGTCTGCGCTCGATCAACGCCGCGGCCTGATCCTTCGCGGAGGGTTTCGCTCGGATCGCCGCCCGGGGCGACGACACAACCGGTGGATGTCGCCGGGTGAAGGGCAAGTCAATCTTAAGGGAGGCCCGCTAATCGAGGAACGCTCTTTCTCGCCAAGCGGTCACCGGCTTTCCCCATGCGCCTCTCTCTCAAGTCGACGCTGATCGGCCTTTTCGGTCTACTGGCGCTCATCACCACCGGGCAGGGCCTCGTCTCGTTGGCGAAGATGGATGCCATCGGCGACCGCATCACGGTCCTGTCCGACAACGCCCTCCCCTCCGTCGATGCCGCCCATGCCATGAACGCCCTGGTGATGCGGATCCGGCTTTGGCAGTTCCGCTACGTTATCGCCGACACCGCCGAGGAGCGCACCAACAGCGTCGCGCAGGCCGCGACCCTGGCCACGGACCTGGAGACCCGGCGCGCGGCCTACGGGACCCTGGTGAGTTCCCGCGCCGAGGGCGCCCTCTACGACGAGGTCAGCGCCAAGCTCGCCCAGATGGGCCAGGACTGGACCCAGCTCCGGGCCATCGACCCCGCCCGGCGCGACGAGGTCCTGACCCTGTTCCGGGGGCCGATGAACGCCAACTACCTCGCCACCAGCGCCAGCATGCGCAAGCTCGTGACGCTCAACGGCGAGGCCGGCGAGGCCGCCAAGGCGGCGGCGCGGGCGGAACAGGCGAGCGCCGTGCGAACCACCCAGGTCACGCTCGGGCTCTCCGTCCTCATGGCACTGGCCGCCATGGCCCACACGATCCGCGGTATCACACGGCCGCTGGGCGCGATGACGGCGGCCATGCGGCGCGTGGCGGACGGCGAGGCCGAGACCGAGATCCCGAGCGTCGGCCGCCAGGACGAGATCGGCGCCATGGCCGACACCCTCGAGACCTTCCGGGCCAACCTCCTGCGCAGCCGCGTCCTCGAGGAGGAGACCCGCCTCGCCCGCGCCGGCGCCGAGGCGCAGCGCAAGGCCGCGATGCGCGAGATGGCCGACGGGTTCGAGGGCGCCGTCGGCGGGATCCTCGACCGGGTGACCGCGGCGGCGGGCCAGTTGCGCGGCACGGCCCAGAGCATGGCGACCACCGCCTCCGAGACCGCCCAGCAATCCGGCACGGTCGCGGCGGCGGCGGATCAGGCGGCCTCCAATGTCGGCATGGTGGCGGCCGCCGCCGAGGAACTCGGGGCCTCGGTCCAGGAAATCGGGCGCCAGGTCGACGGCTCCACGGAACTCGCCCAGCGGGCGGTGGACGAGGCCGCCCGGACCGCGTCGCAGGTCCAGGAACTCAGCGCCGCCGCCGCGCGGATCGGCGACGTCGTCGCCATGATCTCGACCATCGCGGGCCAGACCAACCTGCTGGCCCTCAACGCCACCATCGAGGCGGCGCGGGCCGGCGAGGCCGGTCGCGGCTTCGCCGTGGTGGCGGCCGAGGTGAAGGAACTCGCCAACCAGACGGCGCGGGCCACCGAGGAGATCAGCGGCCAGATCGGCCGCATCCAGGGGTCCACCGGCCAGGCCGTGACCGCGATCGAGGGCATCAGCGGGCGGATCCGCGAGATCAGCCACGTGGCGACCTCGATCGCGGCGGCGGTGGAGGAGCAGGGCGCGGCCACCCAGGAGATCGTGCGCAACGTCGGCGAGGCCGCCACCGGCACCGGCGAGGTCACGACCAACATCGCCGGGGTCGCCGGAGCGGCCGAGGCGACCGGCGCCGCCGCGTCCCAGGTCCTGGCCTCGGCCTCCGAGCTCTCGCACGAAGCGGAGCACCTCGCCCAGGAACTGGCACGCTTCCTCGGCACGGTTCGCGCGGCTTAATCAAATAGAATGTCCCCGCGGGCAATCACGCCAGATCCTAGCGCGGACTCTTTACTTTCCTCGGTTTCGATCGTCCAATAACCCTTGCGGGGCGTACGGAAACGGTCTTGCGAGGGAGGGAACGATGATGACCCGACATCTTCTCGGTGCGGCTCTGGCCGCGTGCCTCGTCCTGCCGGTGGCGGCCCGCGCCGACACCGCCGCCACGGCCGGGCGCAGCGCCGCCGAAACCTGGGACAAGACCTACAACAGCGGCGACATGGACGCCCTGGGCACGCTCTACGCCCCGGACGCGCTGGTGATCCCGAAGGGCGCGGCGATCTCGGGACCGGGCGAGATCAAGACGTTCTTCTCGGGGCTGAAGGCAAAGGGCTTCGACGATCACCGGATCACCGTCCAGTCCGCGCGGGAGACAGGCGACGTCCTGGTGCTGTCCGGGCGCTGGGAGATGAACGGCCCCGGCGAGGGCGGAGCCCGAAAGAAGTTCGAGGGCAACTGGATCAACGTGATGGAGCGCCGCCCCGACGGCTGGCGCACCGTGCTGCACACCTGGAACTAGCGCTCGGAGCGGCGCCGCCCGCGCCCCCCCGGCGGATGGCCGGCCGGGACGGGCTGGCGCGAGGACGGATGGCGGCTCAGGCCGCCGACCCGGCCGCCTCGCGGCTGGCGGCGCCGAAATTCTCGGCGATTACCGGGGTCCGGGCCCGGATGTGGGCGCGCATGAGCAGGGCGAGCGCTTCGCCGTCGCGGGCGCGCAGCAGCGTGATCATCCGCTCGTGCTCGGCCACCGACTGCGCCCACTGCTCCGGCGTCTGATGCACGGCGTAGCGCGAGCGCTGGATGCGACCCGAGAGGCTGTCGTAGATGCCCCCGAGGGTGGCGTTGCGGCTGGCCCGCATGATGGCCTCGTGGATCTCCCGGTTGAGGGCGAAGTAGACCCCCTCCTCGCCGGCGCGCCAGGCGGCCACCATGGCCTCGTGGTCGCGGGAGATGCCGTCGATCTCCGCATCGGTGATGATGCGGCAGGCGAGATCGGCGGCGGTGGCCTCCAGGCCGGCAATGACCTCGATCATCTCCTCGATCTCGGACTGCGACAGGCTGGCGACGCGGGCGCCGCGATTGGGCAGCAACTCGAGAAGCCCCTCGGTGGCGAGGATCTTGATCGCCTCGCGCAGGGGCGTGCGGGAGATGCCGAAGCGTTCGGTCAGTTCGCTTTCGTTGATCCGCGCCCGCGGCTCCAGCTCACCCGAGCGGATGAGGTCGCGCATTCGGTCGACGACCTCATCGTGCAGATAGCGCCGGTTGATGCCGAGGCCCGGTTCGATCTTGTTCATGGGTCCACGACGTCTGGAAGAGGAATGAAAAATACTCCCTCTGGTAATGCGTCGACTGAGACCTGTCGAGGGAGTGCGGAACTATAGCCCGGTTCCGCGCACAGGCCTCCGGCGAAAGCCAGGCGACCCCACCGGGATGACGGATCCGCGGGTCTTCGAGCCGCCTGCGGCCTCACCCGACACCACCTCGCCCTGATCCGGCGGGGGCGTCTCTCAGCGAAGCTCCTCGTGCCAGGTCCGGCCGTCGCGCTCGATCAACGCGATGGCGGCGGTGGGACCCCAGCTTCCGGCGGGATAGGGGCGCGGCGGCTCGGGCCGGTCGGCCCAGGCCTTCAGGAGGGAATCGGCCCAGGCCCAGGCGACCTCGACCTCGTCGCGGCGCATGAACAGCGTGGCGTTGCCGCGCACCACGTCCATGAGCAGGCGCTCGTAGGCATCGGGGTAGCGCTGCTTGAAGGTCTCCTCGAAGGAGATGTCGAGGTTGGTCGGCCGCAGCCGCATCCCGCCCGGACCCGGATCCTTGGTCATGACTTCGAGCTTGATCCCCTCTTCCGGCTGGAGCCGGATGACGAGGCGGTTGGGCTCGCGCCCGAAGGATTCCGCCGGGAAGATCGAGAACGGCGAGGCGCGGAACTGCACCACGATCTCGGACAGCTTTCGCGGCAGGCGCTTGCCGGTGCGCAGGTAGAACGGCACGCCGGCCCAGCGCCAGGACTGAACCTCGAGTTTCAGGGCGACGAAGGTCTCGGTCCGGCTGTCGACGTCTCCGCCGAGATCGGTGCGGTAGCCGTCCACCGGCTGGCTGCCGACGGCGCCGGCCGAGTACTGGCCGCGCACCGTCACGCTCTGCACGTCGTGCGGCGTGATGGGCTTCAGGGCCCGCAGGACCTTCAGCTTCTCGTCGCGCACCGAATTGGCGTCGAGGGAGAGCGGACTCTCCATCGCCATCAGGCAGAGGAGCTGCAGCATATGGTTCTGGACCATGTCGCGCAGCGCGCCCGAGGTGTCGTAGTACCCCGCGCGGCCCTCGACTCCGACGGTCTCGCCCACCGTGATCTGGACGTGGTCGATGACGTCGGCCGTCCAGAGCCGCTCGAAGATGGTGTTGGCAAAGCGCAGGGCCAGCAGGTTCTGCACCGTCTCCTTGCCGAGATAGTGGTCGATGCGGAAGATCTGCTCCTCGGGAAACACCGTGCCGACCGCATCGTTGATGGCGCGGGCCGACTTCAGGTCCTTGCCGATGGGCTTCTCCAGCACGACGCGGGACTTCTCGCCGATCAGGCCGTGCTTGGCGAGATTCTGGCAGATCGAGCCGTAGAGGTCGGGTGAGGTGGCGAGGTAGTAGGGCCGCACCTGGTCCGGGCGCTCGGCGAGCTTGGCGGCCAGATCCTCCCAGCCCTCGTCGCCGGCTCCGTCGACCGCGACGTAATCGAGGTGGTCCAGGAAGGCGGCGAGCTTGTCCTCGCCGATGTCGCCGGCCGGAACGAAGCGCTTGATGGCGTCGCGGGCGCGCTCGCGGAAGGCCTCGGTGGTCATCTCCGAACGCGAGGCGCCGATGATCCGGCTCGTCTCCGGAATCTGTCCGTCCATGAAGCGGTAGAACAGGGCCGGCAGCAGCTTGCGCGTGGTCAGGTCGCCGGTGGCGCCAAAGACGACACAATCGAAGGAGGCGACGGGGATAATGGTGGCCAAGTGCGGCTCCCGTTCGGTTTGCAAGTCAGGCGGTTCGCGGGTCGGCAAGTCGGCTGGCGAGTCGATTTGCAGGTCGGTTTGCGGGTCGCGACGAATCGCCCCCGGTGTGTCGGCTTCCCCGCGACGCTATGCAAGGCATCCGCCACCCGAGGGGCGTGCGGGAGGGCACCCCTCCCCGCGCCCGGTCACGATCCGGCGAAACGCGTGAACGCCGCTCCATGGTTCGGATGCCAGCGGGACAGCGCCGGCCGGTTCTCGATGATGTCCCCGGCCGCCCAGGCGATCCGCTTCTCGTCCTGTGCCCGGGTGGTCTCGTTGTCCGGACACAGGATGTAGAAGTCGCCCCGGGCCAGTCCGGCCATCAGGGCATCCACGGTCTCGTCCGGCGTCCAGGCGCCGGCGGGCTTCTCGCTGACCCCGCGGGCCCGCGTCAGCCCGGTATAGACGAATCCCGGGATGAGCAGGTGCGCGCTGACGCGGACGCCCTCGCGTTCGCGCAGGTCGTGGGCGAGGGCCTCGGTGACGACCTTCACCCCCGCCTTCGAGACATTGTAGGGCGTGTTGCCGGGCGGCGTGGTGATGCCCTGCTTCGAGCCCGTGACCACGATGGCGCCGGGCTCGGTCCCGGCGATCATCGCCGGTACGAAGGCCTGGATGCCGTTGATGACGCCCCACAGATTGGTGTCGAGGATGCGCGCCCACGTCTCGGGGTCCGAGAACAGCCGTCCCCCGGCCTCGATCCCGGCATTCAGCATGACCACGGCCGGCGGCCCCTCCGCACAGGCCGCCGCGCCCAGGGCCGCGACGGCCTCGGGCCGGGCCACGTCCGTGGCCATCGCGTGGACGGACGCCGCCGTCCCGCCGCGCGCGACCTCGGCGCGGGCCGAGTCCAGCGCCGCGCCCGGCAGGTCGGCGAGCCAGACCCGCATGCCCGCCGCGGCGAAGCGCCGGGCGGCCGCCAGCCCGATGCCGCTCGCCGCCCCGGTGACGACGGCGGTCCGCCCCGCCTGAATTGCCGGATGGTTGGTCATGGCCGCTGCTCCTCCGCCGTTCCGGGGCGGGAGTTAGGGCGCGCGCCGGCCCCCGTCACCGCGCGGCAGGAGATTGGTAACCGTCTGTGCGCATGGTCGGGGAGACTTGCCACTCGAAAGGTTCGCGATGCTTTCGCGCCACAGGACCGTCGCTCTCCGCCCGCACCGCCTCCGCGCGGGCCTGTCGCCCCTGGCCCTCCTCTGGGTGCTGGGCGGCGCCGCCACGGCTCAAGTCTCCGGCGCGCCGGAAGCCCCCGCGCCCGCGAAGGCTCCGAAGATCGAGAGCCTCACCACCACCACCGCTCCGGCGACGCCCGCCGTCCAGGCGATCGCACCGGGCGCAGCCGAGGCCACCGCCGCCCCGGCTGCCGCCCAGGCCCGGAAGTCGCGCGAGCTGCCGCCGCTGGTGGTGGCCCGGGTCTCCGCCGACCCGGTGCCGACCCTCAGTCCCGCGACGTTCCTCGACACCCTGCGGATGGCCGACCGCTATCAGGCCATGGTGGATGCCGGCGGCTGGACCGCGCTGCCCGCCGACCTCGTGGTCAAGCCCGGCGCCGGCCATCCGGCCATCCCGGCCCTGCGCAAGCATCTCGCGCTCGTGGGCGACCTGGCTGCCGATGCCCCGATGAACGACCAGCTCGACGCCACCCTGGTGGCGGCCGTGAAGGCGTTCCAGGCCCGCCACGGCCTGCCCGAGACCGGGCTGATCGGCCGCCAGACGGTGGCGGCGCTCAACGTGCCGGCGGCCACCCGCCAGCGCCAGCTCGCCGCCTCCGCCGCGCGCCAGATCGGCTCGAACTTCGCCTATGGCGACCGCTACGTGGTCGTGAACATCCCCTCCGCCACGGTGGAGGCCGTGGACCACGGGGTCGTGGTGCGCCGCTACGTGGCGGTGGTCGGCAAGCCCGACAAGGCGACGCCGCGGATCGAGGCCCGCATCACCGACGTGAACCTCAATCCGACCTGGACCCTGCCGGTCTCCATCATCAAGAAGGAGATCATTCCGAAGATGCGCAAGGATCCCGGCTACCTCGCCCGGGAGCGCATCCGCATCCTCGGTCCCGGTGGCGTCGAGGTCGACCCCACCGCGATCGACTGGTCGAGCGAGAAGGCGGCCAACTACACCCTGCGGCAGGATTCCGGCCTGGACAATTCCCTGGGTCAGGTGCGCATCGACATGCCGAACAAGCAGGCGGTCTACATGCACGACACGCCGTCGAAATCGTTGTTCGCCCGCGAGGTGCGGTTCCATTCCCACGGCTGCGTGCGCGTCGCGCAGGTGAAGGAGCTCGCCGGCTGGCTGCTCGAGAGCACGCCCGGCCCCAACGGTCCCGGCTCGACCTGGGGCCCGATCGAGATCGAGACCAGCATCGCCACCAACGAGCGCCTCGACATCAAGCTGCCGAAGCAGATCCCCGTGACCTTCGTGTATCTCACCGGTTACGCCACCCCGGACGGCCGCGCCCATTTCCGGGACGACATCTACGGGATCGACAGCCCTGCGGTGCCGATGCCGGACGTGGCGGCGACGGGGACGATCGCGCCGCCGACCGCTCCCAAGTCGGCGGCCGTGCCCGCGACGCCGAAGGCGTCCAGCACCGGGTCCGCATCCGCCCGGACTCCCGGCGACAAGCCGTCCCTCGCCAGCCCGCCCCTTGCCAAGCCGTCCCTTGCCAAGCCATCCCTTGCCAAGCCGGTTCAGGCTGCGCCGGTCCCACCCAAGCCCGTGCCGAAGGTGATCGCGGATAAGGGAGCCGTGCCCGGCGCGGCCCCGGCTCAGAGCCCCGGCAAGGCAGCTGCGCCCAGGCCGACGAGTACCGGTGCCGAGAAGACGGCAGGCGATTTAGTCCCCCCGGGATCGATCCCCAGCCGCGCGGCGCTTCCCCCCACGGATTGAGCCCAAGCCGGCCGTTCCCCTATCGCAAGGGCTCGCCCGGCGCGATGGGGGGCGCCTTCCTCCGGTCCGCCCCGGCCACCTGTCGTGGCCCGTCCGCTCGGACGCTCTCGGGAGTCGACGCGCGGCTGACAAGACCCGGGATCGCCATCAATTGAATGGTATCATCTTGCGAGCGCGTTCCGACGGGGGCCGTGCGAGGAGACGGATCACCCAGGGTCCGGCGGAACGCGCGGAGCAGCGTCGCAGAGCGAGGTGGTGAGCCTAATGCCTGGCACCTGGCCATGGCGGTCTCGTGGGTTCTGTCTCGACGTGCCAGCGGCCTTGATCGAGGGCCTACCGCGCGTGGCAAGGTGCGTCGGACGAGGCGCCTCAGAGAAGCGTGACCTTGCGGTTGCCGATGTCATAGAAGCCGCCGACGACCTTCACCTGCCCGCGGGCGACGCGGTCCGAGAGGATCGGCCCGGCCTGCTCGAGACGCCGGACGTTGTGCCGGACATTCTGGGCGATCGCCTCGGCAAGGGGATCCGGTGCCCGCGCTTTCTCGGCCAAGTCGACCGCCGGCCGGATCGCGTCGATCAGCATCGGCAGATGGCCCGGAAGCACGACGTTCGTCTTCATGACCTCGATCGTCGCCTTGACGGCACCGCAATCGGAATGGCCCAGCACGAGGATCAGCGGCGCGCCCAGCACCGCCACGCCGTATTCGAGGCTGGCGAGGCTGTCGGTGTTGACGAAATTGCCCGCGACCCGGACGACAAACAGGTCCCCGGGTCCCTGATCGAAGACGAAATCCGGTGCGACTCGGGCATCGGCGCAGCCGACCACGCAGGCGATCGGATGCTGTGCGGCGACCCTCGCCGCTCGGCCGGCGGAAAAGTCCCTGTACGACGGCGTATTCGCTGCGTAGCGCCCGTTGCCTTCCAGCAGGCGCGCGAGAGCCGCGTCGGGCGTCATGACGTTCGACCCCGAGACCTCCGCGGCCGCTCCGGGTGCCGCCGGCATGGCGAGCGCGCCGGCAGCGACGGCGGTCAGCAAGGTGCGGCGTGAGACATGAGATGCATGCTGATCACACACGGTCGCAATTCCTAGTCGAAAGACTTATGCCTCATCATCTCAGGGTTGTATCACGCCGGTTTTCCGTCGCCAAGTCCGAACTCCGCAGGAAGTTCGGGACGTGACAGGGCTCACGGGTCAGCGCTGACCGACCGCTCCGATTGACGGCAGGGCAGGCAGGCTGGACGATCATGTTCGCGCGGGTTGATGGGCTCGGGTCGAGGCCCGTTCTCCGCGAGCTATGGGGATTTCCGGTGACGGAGGTGGTCAGGCGGCGCGGTAATCTGGGTTCGCTGCGACCTCGGTCCCGTCGCGGACGACGACGCCGGCCACGACCTTCGGCACCGGGTTCTCGCCCTCAGCCGAGCTGGACCCCGTCCTGAACGACCGCGAGCAGCCGCGCGTCGCCGTGATCGTCAACGGCCTGAGCGCGGTGAACATCGACGCGGATCTGGTGCGAGGCGGCCATCCGGACCGCCCTTCGACGTCCGCCTGATCGACACGGGGCCGGGGCGCCTTCGAGGCCGCCCCCTATCGCGGAAGGCCCGATCCGTTCCCGGTCCGGCAGCGGGGCGCCTGAACGGCGCCCCCGTCCGGTCGCCCGCGACGGAGCGACCGGACGGGTCGGCGATCAGGAATCGAGGCCGCCGTCCTCGTCGATGTCGACCAGGAACACGATGTCGGCATCCTCCTCGTCCTCGTCGTCCGCCTCGTCGTCGTTCGAGGCCTCGGCATGGCGGGCATCCGGCTCGTAGGGCTCGTCCTCCTCGGAATCGTCCTCGGCGAGGGCGTCCTCGAAGATCTCGATCTCCTCCTCGGTGGCCGCCCGGACCTTGAGCGGGGAGGTGCCGTTCCACAGCACCTTGCCGTCGCTCTTCATGGTCTGGATGTCGTCCTTGAAGCCATCGCAGGTGAAGAGGTCGTTGGCGACCTCCTCGGAGCCGTTGATGACCGCGATGGCCACGCCATCGATCTCGAGTGTGAACATCGCGAATCCTTGTTGTCTGCAGCCTCGGGGCCGCCGTCCGTGTAGGGGCGAACGGGGCGGAGGCCAAGGCCCGGACGGGCGGGGGTTGGTTTGCGGCGGGTGGCCGGGCCTCAGGCCCCGCCGCTCGCCCGGGCGATGGCGCGCTTGACCACGCCCTGCACGTCGGGATTGGAGAGGAACAGGTCGTGGTTGATGAGGCCGCCGCCGTAGTCGGAGGCGTCGGCCACGCGGACCCCGAGGGCTTCCAGGCGCTCGCGGTCCGCCGCGCCGGCGCGCACGATGCCCCCCGCGATGGCCCCGGAGAGCTCGAGGGCGCGGTCGTTCGTCGACGAGATCACCGTGATCTTGTGCACGTCCGGCCCCATCCGCTCCACCGCGCTGGTGAAGAGGTCGATGTCGATGTCGGGGGCGGCCAGCACCACCGCGCCGATGCGGGCCATGGCGGCCTCGCCGGCCTCGGCCCGCAGCATGCGCAGGGTCTCCAGGGTCAGCAGCGTCCCCATGGAATGCGCGACGATGTTGATGCGCCCGCCCGAGGGGGAGTTCGCCAGCGCCTTCAGCAGGTCCTCGAAGCCGTCGCGCGACCACAGGGCGCTCTCGCGGTCGTAGCCGTAATCGAAGGTGGCGGCCGCCGAGGGCCAGGTGAACAGGGCCGAAGCGCCGCGGAAGCGGATGCCGTCGGAAAGCTTGGCCGCACTCAGGGCCGCCGACTGGAAGCTCTCGCGGTAGCCGTGGACGTAGATCAGCACGTCGCGCCCCAGCGCCGCCTGGGCGAAGGCGGCGGCCGCCCCCGCGCCGGTCTCGACCTGCGGCACCGCCGTCACCGCCCAGTCGCCCGTCACCACGGAGGAGACCTTGCCGATCAGCGAGCGGTCGGGCGCCGACAGCCGCACCTCGGCGAAGCTGAGGCCCCGGCCGCGCTCGGAGGTGAAGTAGGGGCTCTTCGGCGGCGAGCCGACGGGCTTGCGCGTGGTGGCCACCAGCAGCACCGGGCTGACGTCGAGGGCCGACTGGCGCTCCGGCGCGCCGCCCCCCACCGCATCGGTGACGAGGCCGTCGGCGACGCAGCCGGCCAGCCCGGGCGTCAGGCCGGCCACCCCCGAGAGGGCGGCGAAGCGCAGCAGCGCGCGACGGGTGGGAGGCTGGGATCGGATCATGGGTCGGAGCTCGGGTCGGATCATGTCGTGCAAGGCGGCCCTGAACGTGGTGGCCCCGGGACGGGCGCAGCGCGTCAGTATCCTGTCGATCAGGATCGTGACCATGGCGGGGCGGAGGCGTGGCCGTGGCGATGTGGATTGCGGGCAGAGGCAGGGCTGTGGCCCCGGACCCACAGGGCGGCACGCCCCCGGTTCACGCCGGTTTGCGGGGGAAGCGCCCGCGCGCCGGGCCGCCCCCCTCGACGAAACCGGGCGGGACCGGCAAAGAAGACAACCATGGCCGCCTCCCCCGCACCCGCCCTCGACATCGATGCCCTGCGCGAGCGGCTGCTCGCCGGAGACCGCGCCGCCCTGGCGCGGGCGATCACGCTAGCCGAATCGAAGCGGCCCGATCATCGGGCGGCGGCGCGCGGCCTCATCGACGCGGTGCTGCCGCAGACCGGCACGGCGATCCGCGTCGGCATCACCGGCGTGCCCGGCGTCGGCAAGTCGACCACCATCGACGCGCTCGGCGCCAACCTGACGGCGGCCGGCCACAAGGTGGCGGTGCTGGCCGTCGACCCCTCCTCGACGCGCACCGGCGGCTCGATCCTCGGCGACAAGACCCGGATGGCGCGCCTCGCCCTCGACCCCAACGCCTTCATCCGGCCCTCCCCCTCCTCCGGCACCCTGGGGGGCGTCGCGGCCAAGACCCGCGAGACCATGCTGCTCTGCGAGGCGGCGGGCTTCGACGTCATCCTGGTGGAGACCGTCGGCGTCGGCCAATCCGAGACGGCGGTGGCGGACCTGACCGACTTCTTCCTCGTCCTGATGTTGCCGGGAGCCGGCGACGAGCTCCAGGGCATCAAGAAGGGCATCCTGGAGCTCGCCGACATGATCGCGGTGAACAAGGCCGACGACGGCGAGGGCGAGCGCCGGGCCAGCGCGGCCGCCTCGGAGTATCGCGCCGCCCTGCACATCCTCTCGGCGCCGAGTTCGACCTGGACGCCCCCGGTGGTCACGATCTCGGGCCTGAACAACAAGGGCCTCGACGGCCTGTGGGAGCGGATCGTCGACCATCGCAACAAGCTCACCGCCACGGGCGAGATCGCCGCGAAGCGCCGGGCCCAGGACGTGAAGTGGATGTGGGCCCTCGTGCACGAGCGCCTGCATCAGCGCCTCGTCGGCTCGGCCGAGGTGCGCCGCCGGACGGCGGAGGCCGAGGCTTCGGTGGGGCGCGGGGACGCCTCGCCCGCCGCCGGGGCGGAGGCCATCGCCACCCTGATCGGCCTCTGACCCGCATGACGGGACCGCTGCTGGTCACCGGCTTCGGTCCGTTTCCCGGCGTGCCGCGCAATCCGAGCGCGGCCATGGCCCGGCGCATCGGTGCCCTCGCGCGCCCGAAGCTGGGCGGCATTCCGGTGCGCGTGCTGATCCTGCGCACCACCTACGCGGCGATCCCCGACAGGCTGGCGCCGGCCCTGGCCGAAGCGCCGGCCGCGATCCTCATGCTCGGCGTCGCGACCCGCGCCAAGCGGGTCCGGGTGGAGATGCAGGGACGCAACCGCACGAGCCGCCTCTTTCCCGATGCCTCCGGCCGGACCGCGTCGCGCCTGACCCTGGAGCGGGATGGCCCGCCCGCGCGCCGCTCGCCCGCGGCGGCCTCCGCGCTCGCGACGCTGCGCGGGCACGGGATCGCGGCGGTCCCCTCGCGGGATGCGGGGCGCTACCTCTGCAACGCCAGCTATTTTCGCGCCTTACGCGAATCACCCCCGACGCTGTTCGTGCACATCCCGCTCCCGCCCCGGACGCAGCGGCCCGCGAAGGCACCCGTGCGGCCGCGGCGCGAGGCCCCCGGGGAGCGTCTCGCCCGCGCCTGCGCGGAGGTCGCGCGCCGCCTGGTGATCCGCGGCCGGGCGCGCGGCTGAGGGGCGTGCGACAGGGCCCTTTGCCGGCGCGGGAAGATTTTCACCCCCGGCATGGGTCTCCTTCGCGCCGTCGGGCGTTCTGTGAACGTCGGATGCGGGCGCCCCGACCCGGACGGGCGGTCCGCATCATCCACGTTCAGGAGAGAGACCATGGTCGATACGGATCGCATCGTCGGCGCCGCCAAGGAGTTCGGCGGTAAGGTTCAGGGCGCCGCGGGAGACCTCGCCGGTTCCTCGCGCACCTCGGCCGAGGGTCGCTACCGCGAGGCCGAGGGCCGCGCGCAGGACATCTACGGACAGGCCAAGGACACCCTGCGCGACGTGGCCGACAACGTCTCGGATTACGCTGGCGACGCCTACGAGCGCGGCGGCACCTACCTGCGCGACGGCAGCCGGGTGGTGGGTCACCGCGTGGAGGAGAACCCGTTCATCGCCCTCGTGATCGCGGGCGCCGTCGGCTACGGCCTCGCCCTGCTGCTGCACGGGCGCCGCTGAGCCCGCCCCCCGGCCGTCCCCGCTCCGTCCGCCATCGCGGCGGAGCGGGGACGGCCATACGGGACCGCGCTACTGCGCCGTCCAGCCGCCATCCATGGCCATGTTGGCGCCGGTGATCTGGCTCGCCGCATCCGAGGCCAGGAACACGGCCAGGGCCGCCACCTGGTCGATGGTGACGAACTCCTTGGTCGGCTGCGCCTTGAGCAGCACCTCGTTGATGACCTCGTCCTCGGTCATCCCCCGCGCCTTCATGGTGTCGGGGATCTGGCTCTCGACGAGCGGCGTCCAGACATAGCCCGGCGAGATGCAGTTCACCGTGATGCCGTGCGTCGCGAGTTCGAGGGCCGCGGCCTTGGACAGGCCGACGAGGCCGTGCTTGGCCGCCACGTAGGCGGACTTGAAGGGCGAGGCGACCATCGAGTGCGCGGAGGCGGTGTTGATGATCCGGCCCCAGCCGCGCTGCTTCATGCCGGGGATCGCCGCCCGCATGGTGTAGAAGGCCGAGGACAGGTTCAGGCTGATGATCTGCTCCCACTTCTCCGGCGGGAAGTCCTCGATCGGCGAGACGTGCTGGACGCCGGCGTTGTTCACGAGCACGTCCACGGAGCCGTAGGTCTCCTCCGCCAGTCGGATCAGCCCCGCGATCTCGCCGGGCTTGGTCAGGTCGGCCGGCGAATGGGCGGCCTTCACGCCGAACTCGGATTCGATCCCGGACCGCGCCGCCTCGATGTCCTCGGGCTTGCCGAAGCCGTTGAGGACGATGTTGGCGCCCTCCTTGGCGAAGGCGCGCGCGCAGGCCAGGCCGATGCCGCTGGTGGAGCCCGTGACGACGGCGGTCTTGGATTTCAGGATCATGGAAGCCTCCTAGGGGCACTCTTCGACGCGGGGGATCCTAGCGCGTCCGACAGGCGCGCGGTCGAACAAAGCCTGAGCGCGGGGTCCGGCACGACGCGCGACATCGGGTCGATCAGGCGAGATAATCGTGCAGCACCTGCCCGTAGGGCAATGTGAAGTCCACGACCATGTGCCGGCCGCCGACAATGCGGCGCACGGGCAGGTCGGCTACCCGGCAGTTCACGTGCGGAATCAGGTGAAGGCGAGCCTCCCCCTCCCAGGCGCCGTGGACGGTGATGTCCTCCAGGCGGTAGCCGACGAGCTGCGCGACCTTCGGGCCGCCGTCGACATCCGGGAGCAGCTTGAGGTTGACGTTGAGCTTGCCCAGGCCCTGCTTCACCGCGGCGAGATCGTGCTCCAGGCTCCGGTGCTTGTAGGTCATGGTGCCCATCGCGACCCGCTCGTCGTCGTAGTGCAGCGTCCCCGTGAGGGTGTCCTTGGTGAGCCTGAGGCGGGGCACGCCCCACTTCTTCGGGAAGCCCCAGATCTCGCGCCCGGCCGTGATCGGCGGCTCGTCGTCGAGGTACATCTGGATCGAGAAGGTGCAGGGCTCGCCGTCGAAGGTGGCGAGAGCGCCCGAGCCGCTCTCCTCGTAATCGCCGAACCCGGAGGAATCCGGCATCTTCATCCACTCGTAATAGACGCGATTGTCCGGATGCGGCTCCAGGGGCTCGGGCAGCGCCCGGCGCAGGGCGTCCGCATCGGTCTCGTAGGTCACGATCAGGTATTCGCGCCGGAGGAAGCGAAACGGCCCGCGCGGATAGCTCGGGCTGAAGGCGGGCATCGAGGGCGTCTCGAGGATCTCGTCGCGGGTCACGGGCTCGTCTCCCTGGGGGTGAAGGGCGTTCAGTCCTGCGCGTCGCGGGTCAGGTCGAGCACGCAGATTCCGCTCGCGTCGGGCCGGCGGTCGCGCCAGGCCGGCGCGCGCAGGGACCGGCGCAGGTCGCCGAGCCCCGCGGCCCAGTGCTCCAGCATGGTCGCGCGCGAGAACTCGTAATCCTTCGAATTCCCCTCGTAGGCCTTGCGACGATAGATCAGCTGCAGGATCGTCACGACGTTGTCGTGACTGATCCGTCGCAGAAACGCGGCATCGGGGTCGTCGCGCCATTCGGGCGGCAGCTTGCCCAGGAGGCTGCGCGTGGCGGCCTTGGCCTTGCGGATCTCCAGGCTCATGTCGGTGTTGAGCCGGGTCCGGCTGGAGAAGCGGATATCCTTCTCGCGCTCGGCCGCGTCGATCAGGGTCCGGGGCATCGCTCCGCGCGCGGAGAACAGGTCCACCTGGAACACCACGAGGTCGCGCCGGCGCTCCTCGTCGAGGACGTATTGCAGCGGCGTGTTCGAGACGATGCCGCCGTCCCAGTAGGGCTCGCCCGCGATGGTGACCGGCGGGAAGCCCGGGGGCAGGGCACCGGAGGCCATGATGTGCTCGGGCGTGATGCGGTCGCACCGGGTGTCGAAGTAGGCGAAGTTTCCGGTGCGTACGTTGACGGCACCGACGCTGAGGCGGGTCGCCCCCCCGTTGATCAGGTCGAAATCCACGAAGCGCTCAAGGGACGCCCGGAGCGGGGTCGTCTCGTAGTAGCTCAGCGCCTCCGGCGCGCCGGCCGGATAGAAGCTGGCGGGAGGAAAGCGGGGGTTGAAGAAGCCGGGCACCCCGAAGGCGGCGACCCAGCCGGCACTGGCCTCGTTGAAGGCCGCCCGCGCCCGCTCCCCGGGAAACCAGGGAACCCCGGTCACCCCCGAGGAGACCAGCTCCCAGAAGGCTCTCATCCGCTCCACGCGACGCTCCGGCGGGTTTCCGGCGATCAGCGCCGCGTTGATGGCTCCGATGGAGATGCCCGCGACCCAATCCACGGCGTGGTCCTGGGCGGCCAGCGCTTCGTAGATGCCGGCCTGGTAGGCGCCGAGCGCCCCGCCGCCCTGGAGCACGAGAACCTTCGTTTCGCCGCTGGGACATGCCGTCACGACCGGCCCTCTCCTATCCGGACCACACCCCGCCTCGGGGGATCCCGGGAGGCGTCCCGCCCACGGCCCGCCTAAACCCAATCCATGGTTGCCGTAAGCGTGCAGTACCACCATGACGCAAGGCCTGGGCGACCACCATCCCTCGGGTGGGACGAAGCGGCCCGGTTGTCAGGCCCTCGGCCTGCGCGCTCGGGCGCCCGGGTGCGGCGGCCGGCGGTGACGACCCGGCACGATTCGCATCCGAGCCTCTCGGCTCGACCGACGGACTCCCGGCCGAAACGCGCCGGCGGGACACGCGGTCGAGCCTCGCCCCGGTCCCGTGGACGGTTGACAGGCGCAGTTCCTTCGCCAACACCCCCCGCCCAGTCGCGGCTTTTCCCGCACGCCCTCCGCCGCAATCGTCCCTGACCCGGCCGCCCCGCGCGCGATGGCGACGAACAAGGATCCCTGACCCATGTCGGTGACGCGCTCCTATCTCGACTTCGAGAAGCCGGTGGCCGAGCTCGAATCCAAGCTGGAGGAGCTGAAGACCATGGCCGCCCGCGATGGCGCGGTCTCGATCAGCGAAGAGGTCGGGCGCCTGGAGGCCAAGGCCGCCGCCGCCCTCTCTGACATCTATGCCGGCCTGACGCCCTGGCAGAAGACCCAGGTCGCCCGCCACCCGCAGCGCCCCCACTTCATCGATTACTGCGCCGGCCTGATCTCGGATTTCAGCCCGCTCGCCGGGGACCGCGCCTTCGGCGAGGACCAGGCCATCGTCGGCGGCTTCGGACGCTTCCGCGGCCGTCCGGTCTGCGTGCTGGGCCAGGAGAAGGGCTCCACCACCGAGACCCGCCTGCGGCACAATTTCGGCATGGCCAAGCCCGAGGGTTACCGCAAGGCCGTACGCCTGATGGAGCTCGCAGACCGCTTCGGCCTGCCCGTGCTGGCCTTCGTCGACACCGCAGGCGCCTTTCCGGGCATCGAGGCGGAGGAGCGTGGACAGGCCGAGGCCATCGCCCGCTCGACGGAGGCCTGCCTCGCCCTCGGGGTGCCGAATGTCGCGGTGGTCATCGGCGAGGGCGGCTCGGGGGGCGCCATCGCGCTCGCCACCGCCAACCGGGTGCTCATGCTGGAGCACGCCATCTACGGCGTGATCTCGCCGGAAGGCGCGGCCTCGATCCTGTGGCGCGACCAGGGGCGCGCGGCGGACGCCGCCACCGCCATGAAGATCACCGCGCAGGACCTGCTGCGCCTCGGCATCATCGACGGCATCGTGCCCGAAGCGACCGGCGGGGCCCATCGCGGGCGCGACGCCGCGATCGCGGCAACGGGGGCCGCCATCGAGGCCGCCCTGGTGGAGTTCCAGGGCCTCGGCCCGGACGAGATCCGGGACCGGCGCGCGGCGAAGTTCCTGGAGATCGGTCGCAAGCTCTGAGAGTGCGACACTGCGCCGCGGATGCGCACGGGAACCAAACCTCCCGATGCGTCCGTTGCGCCCGCCAAGGTTTCGCCACACCGACGCCTGGCGGATCGGCGGCGAAAAACCTGTGAAATCAATCCTCTTTCCGTCGGCACGCTCCGCGCTGCATCAAATGCGGCGAGATCGGGTCGACGGGCCGATGATGTCCGCAATCCACATCCCGCCCGGGCCACGAAGGCGGTCTCCTTGCGGTAACAACCGGGTAAGTTTAACGACGCTAAGGGGTTGGGGAGTGGCATGCCACGGGCGCGAGCCCGGGGCTGCGTGACTGAGGATAGGTTCCCCATGGCTATGCGCCCGCTCGTGGCCGCCGGTTTCGCTCTGCTCGCCCTGTCGCTCGGCGCCTGCCAGGACGGTTCGATGGGCGGTGGCGTTCCGCTGCGGGCCCTGGCCCCGGTGCCGCCGAAGACCCTTGCGCTGATGGCCCAGAAGGGCATGTCGCAGAGCGATCCCATCCTGATCCGCGCCTACAAGCGGGAAGCGGAGATGGAGGTGTGGAAGCGCGGCACCAACGGCCAGTACGCCCTCCTCAAGACCTTCCCGATCTGCCGCTGGTCGGGCCAGCTCGGCCCGAAGACCAAGCAGGGCGACCGCCAGGCGCCCGAGGGCTTCTACACCGTGACGCCGGGCCAGATGAACCCGAACTCGTCCTACTACCTCTCGTTCGACACCGGCTATCCGAACGCCTACGACCGGGCGAACGGGCGCACCGGCAACTACATCATGGTGCACGGCACCTGCTCGTCGTCGGGCTGCTTTGCCATGACCGACGAGTCGATGGGCGAGATCTACGCCCTGGCGCGGGATTCCTTCGCGGGCGGCCAGCGCGCGTTTCAGTTCCAATCGTACCCGTTCCGGATGACGGCGGCCAACATCGCCAAGTTCCGCAACGACCCCAACGCGCCGTTCTGGAAGAACCTCAAGGAAGGCTCGGACTACTTCGAGGCCCTGCGCGACGAGCCGCGGGTCGGCCTGTGCGGAACGAAGTACGTCTTCGGCGGCGCCGACGCGGCGGCCGGCTCCTGCACGCCGCGGGTCGAGCCCCAGGTGGCGGAGAAGCGCGAGCGCGACAATCGCGAGATCGCCGACCTGATCGCCAAGGGCACGCCCGCCACCCGCCTCGTCTACGACGACGGCAGCCAGAACCCGGTGTTCCGCGGTCAGCAGACGCCCGCCAACACCCTGACCTTCGCGAGCCTGGGCAAGGCGCCCCCCGAGCCCGAACTGCCCTACGACCCGAAGGATTATGCCCAGCACAAGCTCGGCGACGTCAGCCGTCCCGAGAGCCTGGCCGCCGGCGAGCGCGAGATCGAGGTCGACGCCAAGGGCCGCCCGGTGATGATGGCCGCGGTCGCCCCGATCCCCACCAAGGCGGCCGCCGCGAACCTCGCCCGGAAGGGTACCGCCCCGGCGGCCAAGCCCGAGCCCGTGGTGGCCGAGCCGGCCAAGCCCGCCCGCGTGATGGTGGCCGACGCCGAGGGCGATCCGGCCGCCTACAAGAAGCTCTTCGGCAACGTGTTCAGCAACGGCGCGCCCGCGACCCCGGCCACCGACGCCGCCACCGTCCCGGCCGTAGCCGCGGCGGAGCCCATCGCCGCCAAACCTGCGCCCAAGCACGCCCCCGCGAAGGCGGCGCACGCCGCGCCCGCCCCGGCCAAGGGCGGCAAGCCGGACGAGGAGAAGGCGGCGAAGCCGGTCCACAAGACCGCATCGGCCGCCGCGACCGCCTCGCCGAAGACCACCGGCTCCACCACGCCCAAGAACTCCCCCACGCCCAAGGATTGAGGCGAGGAACCAAGGCGGGCCGGGCCGTCCCGCCTCAGCGCGTGCCAAGGAGCATGGCGCCGAAGCCGAGGAAGATCCCGCCGGTGATCCGGTCGAAGGCCCGCCTGAGCGCCGGGCGGGTCAGGGATGCGGCGAGCCGGCGGCCGCCGAGGGCGTAGACCCCGTACCAGAACAGCTCCGCCCCCGCGAAGGTGACGATCAGGATCGCGAATTGCGGGGCCTGCGGCCGTGCCGGCTCGACGAATTGCGGCAGGAAGGCGCTGGCGAACAGGAGGAGCTTGGGATTGCTCAGGCCGATCAGCAGCCCGTCGCGGTAGAGACGCCCCAGCCCGACCGGCGCAGGGCTCCCCGTGTGCCCGGGGACGTCCAGCGCCCCGTCCCGCCCGCGCCAGGCCCGGATGCCGAGCCCCACGAGATAGGCGACGCCGGCATAGCGCAGGCCATCGAACAGGACCGGCGACGCCAGGAGGACGGCGCTCAGTCCCGCCGCGGAGGCCACCAGCACGAGGACCACGGCGCTCAGGCACCCGGCCATGGCGGCGAGGCTGCGACGCAGGCCGACGCGGACGCTGCGCGCCAGGATGTGCAGCATGTTCGGCCCCGGCGTGCCGGACAGGAGGAAGACGGCGCCGAAGAACAGCCACCAGGTCTGGAAGGTCACGGCCGGGCTCCCGGATCGAACGCGCACGCCCTGGTGCGCTCCGGCAGCCTCTTAGCAGACCGCGTCCGGGGCCGCGCCCGGCCGGGAGGCGGGGCAGCCCGGCACGCAACGAAAAAGGGCCCCGCGAGGGACCCTTCTCCAGATCAGTCAGATCGGTCGACCGATCACATCCGGCGCATCATGCGACGGTGCATCATCCGGCGCTCCATGTGACGGCGCATCATGCGGCGCTCCATGCGACGGTGCATCATGCGACGCTCCATCCGGCGCTCCATGCGCATCTGCACGGTGGACACGGTCTCGGGGGCGGTCACGCCCAGCGGGGCACCCGGTGCGGCCGAGGCGGAGGTGGCGAGGCTGGCACCGCCGAGCGAGGCGAGCACGGCGAAGGCAAGGGTCAGTTTCCTCACGTGAAGACTCCCATTCTCATTTGTCCGAGCGCGGCACCCGGTTTGTTCTCTCGCACCCGAGGCCGAGAAACTCGTGTCGCGCACCGGAGTGAGCGGCAGGCCCCGTTCCGGCCCGCCGCTGACAACACCTGAGTCAGAGATTCGTTTCCTCGAAAGCCCGCACCCACTCAGCACAAATTCCGGAGCGGACGATATCGTCGAGGGTAAATTCTACCACCGGGATCGGCATCATCCGACTCTTGATCAAGTGGATCACCGTGCGCAGGCCAGACGTCTCGCGTAAGTCCGTCTGGGACACGTCGCCGTTGATGATCACCTGGCAATCGTCACCGATGCGGGTGAGGAACATCTTGATCTCGGCGGTGGTGGTATTTTGGGCCTCGTCGAGGATCACGAGGCAGTTCTTGAAGGTGCGCCCACGCATGACCTCGAAGGGCACCACCTCGATGTCGCCGGTCTTCACCGCGATCTCGAAGGCGGCCTCGCCCATGCGCTCCTTCATGGTCTCCGTCAGGGGAGCGACCCAGGGGGCGATCTTCTCTTCCAACGTTCCGGGAAAGAAGCCGAGGGAGCGGCCGGAGGGCACGTTCGGCCGGGTGATGATCACCTTGGCGATGCGGCGCTGGCGGAGTTGGTCGGCGGCGCGGGTCCCGGCGATGAAGGTCTTGCCGGTGCCGGCGGGGCCGAGGACGATCACCTGCTTGTGAAGGGCAAGGGCGTCGAGGTACTGCGCCTGCCGGTCGGTGAGGGGCTGGATCGGACTTAGGTTGCGTTCTTCGTCGAAGCGGGTCTTGTGCAGCCGGACCGGACGGTCCTCAACGAGTTCAAGTCGTGCGCGGCGTCTCTTCATCGATCAACACTCCAACCGGACTTGCCAACCTGGATTTAATCTGAGCCTGACTTGCTGAACTTGCTTCGCATCACTTTCGATTGATCCCGTTTCGGCGATCCTTTCGACTTCGCCCGCTTCACAGCCAATCCGGAGACCGCCCTCAAGTTCCAGACGGGTCCCTCAAGGCTGTGGATTCTCGATACGGTCCCGATGACCGCAGGACTGTGCGTTGCACGCACCATGCCGCGCCGGGCGCGACAGGGGCGTGACATCCACTATTCTTCGGAATGATGTAAAAAGTCTGCGTCGATGCTGCGCTGCAGGAGCCGATCCGCCGCGGCGGTCGATTGCCCTGGGCTGTGTCGCAGAAGACGCAGTCCGCATCCGCCCGACGTCCTCCGCAGCCCCCGCGTCCCGCGATCAGGCCGCCTGGATGAAGCTGTCGAGGACCATCTTCCGGCCGGCCTTGTCGAAATCAACGGTCAGCTTGTTGCCGTCCACACCCGCGACGGTGCCGGGGCCGAACTTGGTGTGGAACACCCGCATGTCGACGCTGAAAGCGGAGGGCGCGCCCGTCGATTTGGCGATGAGCTCGCCCTCGATCTGGCGCGGGCCGCCCCGACTGGCCGGCGAACGGTTGCCGACCCCGTAGCCGTTGGCGTTTCCGGACTGCGCCGTATTGGCCTGGGCCCGCTGCCAGCCGGGCGTGCCGTAGGACGAGCCGAAGGGCGCCGGGTTCCGGTCGAAGCGCGAGGCCCCGGCCGCGAAGTGGGCGGGGGCATCGATCACATCGACGCTGTCCTCGGGCAACTCGTCGATGAAGCGGCTCGGCACCGTGGAGGACCACAGGCCGTGGATGCGCCGGTTGACGGCGAAGGACAGCTTGGCGCGCTTGCGGGCCCGGGTCAGGCCGACATGGGCGAGGCGGCGCTCCTCCTCCAGCCCGGCGCGGCCGCTCTCGTCGAGCGCCCGCTGGTTCGGAAACAGGCCATCCTCCCAGCCCGGCAGGAAGACGGTGTCGAATTCCAGGCCCTTGGCGGCGTGGAGGGTCATCAGCGAGACCCGGTCGGCCCCCTCCTGCTCGCTGGCCTCCATGACCAGCGAGACGTGCTCGAGGAAGGCGGCGAGGTCCGGGAACTCCTCCATGGAGCGGACGAACTCCTTGAGGTTCTCCAGGCGTCCGGCGGCGTCGGCCGACTTCTCCTTCTGCCACATCTCGGTGTAGCCGGATTCCTCCAGGATGGTCTGCGCCACCTCCGAATGCGGCTGGGTTCCCACCAGCCGGGCCCAGCGTGAGAAGCTCTCGACCAGGGCGCGGACGCCGGACCGGGCGCGGGGCTTCAGCTCGTCGGTCTCCACGACGAGGCGGGCCGCCTGGAGCAGCGGCACCCGCTCGGCCCGGGCATAGGCGTGCAGCGCCTGCAGGGTGGCGTCGCCGAGGCCTCGCTTGGGCGTGTTGAAGATGCGCTCGAAGGCGAGGTCGTCGGAGGGGTTGGCGGTGACGCGCAGATAGGCGAGCGCGTCGCGGATCTCGGCCCGCTCGTAGAAGCGCGGGCCGCCGATGACCCGGTAGGGCAGGCCGAGCTGGACGAACCGGTCCTCGATCTCGCGCATCTGGGCCGAGATGCGCACCAGCACGGCGATCTCCGAGAGGGGATGCTGCTGGGCCTGGAGACTCTCGATGGCTTCCGCCACTTGGCGGGCCTCCTCCTCCGAATCCCAGGCGCCCGACACCGTCACCTTCTCGCCGGCGACGTCCTCGGTGCGCAGGGTCTTGCCGAGGCGGCCCTCGTTCTTGGCGATGAGACCGGAGGCGGCGGCGAGGATATGGCCGGTGGAGCGGTAGTTGCGCTCCAGGCGGACCACCACGGCGCCTGGAAAGTCGTGCTCGAAGCGCAGGATGTTGTCGACCTCGGCGCCGCGCCAGCCGTAGATCGACTGGTCGTCGTCGCCCACGCAGGCGACGTTGCGGTGGCCCTGCGCCAGCAGGCGCAGCCAGAGGTACTGGGCGACGTTGGTGTCCTGGTACTCGTCCACGAGGATGTAGCGGAAGCGCTGCTGGTAGTTTTCCAGCACGTCCGGGTTCTCGCGCCAGAGCTTGAGGCAGAGCAGCAGCAGGTCGCCGAAATCGGCGGCGTTGAGGGTCAGGAGCCGGGCCTGATAGGCGGCATAGAGCGCCCCGCCCTTGCCGAAGGCGAAGGCCTGGGCCTCGCCGGGCGGCACCTGCTCGGGCAGGAGGCCGCGGTTCTTCCAGCCGTCGATGGCCGAGGACAGGGCGCGCGCGGGCCAGCGCTTCTCGTCGATGTTCTGATCGACGATGACCTGCTTCATCAGCCGCAGCTGGTCGTCCATCCCGAGAATCGTGAAGTCGGAGCGCAGGCCCACCAGTTCGGCGTGCCGGCGCAGGATCTTGGTGCCGATGGAGTGGAAGGTGCCGAGCCAGGGCATGCCCTCGCCGGCCGGCCCGATGAGCCCGCCGATGCGGTGCTTCATCTCGCGCGCGGCCTTGTTGGTGAAGGTCACCGAGAGGATGTCGAAGGGCCGCGCCCTGGCCGTCGCGATCAGGTGGGCGATGCGCGTCGTCAGCACCCGTGTCTTGCCGGTGCCGGCCCCGGCCAGCACGAGCACCGGCCCGTCCGTCGCCTCGACGGCGCGGCGCTGCTCGGCGTTCAGCCCTTCGAGGTAGGGCGAGCCCTGCGGCCGGAGGGAGGCCATGGCACGGGCGGCGATGGAGGTCGGGGCGGCGTCGGAGGCGGATGCGCCGGCCGCGTCGAAGCGTTGAGTCATCGCGCATCCCTGGACCAAAACGCGAACGGCGTCGAGGGTCGCGCGCGTTTCCGGAGTGGCCCGGCCTCCGCCTTGACGGTCTCCGAGGCTCCATCTCGGACGCACCTCGTATCCCGGAGAGTGTCGGATCGGCGATTAAATTCATCCGAAAATCGGATGAGGAATTTCCGCCAGCCCGGGCCAGGACTATGTCTCGACGGGATGGGTGAGGCGCGGCGATGGGCGAGCTCTATCAGTCGGGGAGCATCATCATTCGGTTCTATGCCAACGATCATCTGCCGCCGCATTTCCACATCCTGACACCGGATGACGAGGCTCTCGTGGAGATTGCCACCCTCCGACTGTTGGCCGGCGCCCTGCCGGGCAAGATCGAGCGCGAGGCCCTGGCCTGGGCCGCCGAGAACCGTGCCGCCGTCGCGGCCGAATGGAATCGGACCAACGCCCGCTTCCCGATTGCCTGAGGAGGTTGCCGTGAACGATCCCCTGCCCCGCATCTCAACCGTCATCGCCACGGGTCCCACCGGCCTCGGCGTGATGTGGCGCGACGACCGGTCCGACCGCGTGGACCTCGCCGGATGGATCGCCACCGGCGGTGAGATCCTGTCGCCTCTGAACGATCCGGCCCTGTTCGCGACGGTCCGGCTCGGAGATCACGGGACCTCCGTGGAATGGGTCAGCGAGGACGGGGACCTCGCCATCGATGAGCATCATCTCAGGCTGATCGCGGACGAACAGCGGCGGTTCGGCCGCGCGGAGGTGACTGCGTGGCAGACAGCCGCCGGACTGTCGAACCAGGAATCCGCGGATTTCCTCGGCCTCTCGCTGAGCACGTGGAACGCCTACAAGGCGGGCATCAGCGCGGTGCCGACTCCCGTTGCGATGGCGTGTCGGGCGGCCCTGCGCGACCCGATCCTGCTCCACGCCCATTACCGGCCGCGCAAGCGGGGCCGCCCGCGCCGCGTGGGCGCACCCAGCGCGGCGTAGGGTGGCGCGGTCCGCCAGGCAGAGACCGCGACACACTGAGACTCCGGCGGCCAAGGACGGAAGAGGACGGAAACCCGCAACCTCCCGTCGCTGCCGACGATCGATGCGGCAGTCTCACGCAGCGTCGCAGAACCTTCGAAAACCGGAACCCGCCTTCCCACCGGCAGGTCGTCTCACCAGATCACGACATCACAGTGCACCTGACAAGGACGCCGCCATGCGTAGCTCCCCCGCCCTTCTCGCCGGCCTCGCGCTCCTCGCCGCCGGTCCGGCCCTCGCCCAGGTCTCGTCGCGGGGCGTCGACAGCCTGAATGCCACCAACGAGCGCCTGTCCAACCGCAGCGAACTCCGGGGCATCGAGCAGCGCCAGCAATTCGACACCAACCAGACGCGCCTGCAGATCCAGCGCGGCGACCTGTTCCGGCCGAGCGCGCCCCCCGCCCCGATCGTCGTTCCGGGCCGTCGCTGAGCCGCGGCCCCGGGGCGCCGGACCCGGCGCGCCGGCCCTGGCGCGCGCGGGCGTTCCCTGTGCTATGTCCGCCGACGGAGCGGGGCCCGACCCGGGTGACGAGGCGGAACAGAGACGGTGCGTGACATCCTGACCGCGCTGGCGGGCGCCGTCATCCTGCTCCTCGTCGCGGCGCTCGCCGTCCCGCCCTTCGTGGCCTGGGAGGGCTATCGCGGCACGATCGACCGGACGATCGCGCGCTCCCTCGGGGTCGCGGCTCAGACCGAGGGCCGTATCGGTGTCCGGCTCCTGCCCTCGCCGCGCCTCAAGCTCGATCGCCTGCGACTGGGGTCCGGGGCCGGCGCCGCGCAGAAGCCCGCCCTCGACCAGCCCCAGCTCGACCTGCAGTGGATCAAGGCCGAGATCGCCCTGGCGCCCCTGCTGAAGGGCGAGATCCTGTTCACCGAGACGCGGGTCGGCCGGGCGGAGGTCAAGCTCCCCGTCACCGATGGCGAGGCGATGCTCCTGCCCACGCGCGGGCTGTCGGCGGCCCTGCGGCGCGACCTCGCCATCGAGGACCTGTCGATCCGGCAGTTCGTGCTGACGACCCAGGTGCTCGCGACGGGCCGGACCGAGCAGTTCTACGCCGAGGCCCTTCAGGTCTCCGCGCCCGCCCTCGTCGGCCCCTGGCGGGCCGAAGGCACGAGCCGGGGCGTCCCCTTCCGGGTCTCGACCGGTGAGCTCGGGCCCGACGGCGTCAACGTGAAGATCGCGGGCGGCGGCGACACGCAGCCCCGCTTCGAGGCCGATGCCCGCATCGGCCTCGCACCCGCCGGCACGGCGACGGGCGGACGGCGCCTGACCTCGGCGGTGGCCGAAGGCAGCGCCCGGATCGTCGTCGGGCCGCCGGTCCAGGCGGCGGGCGCCTATCTGCCCTTCTCCCTTGCCGGCAAATTCAAGGGGCGCGGCCTGACGGCCCGGTTCACCGACGTCGCCCTGGAGATCGATCCCGGCGGCCAGGCCCTGCGCCTGGGCGGCTCGGGTCAGCTCGACCTGAAGCAGTGGCGCGGCGCCCTGGCGCTCTCCACCCGTCGCCTCGACCTCGACGCCTTCCTGACCTCGGCGGCCGGACAGGCGCTGATCGCCCGCGGCCTGCCGAACACCGGCGGCCGCAACGGCCTCGGACTGCCGATCATGGTGGACCTGGACCTCGCGGCGGAGAGCCTGGCCCTCGGCCTCGACGAGTGGACGGGGCTGGCCGCCAGCGGCACCCTCGACCGCACCGGCGGCGTGGTGCTGCGCCGCCTCGACGTCACCGCGCCGGGCGCCACGGCCCTGGGCGCCAGCGGTGAGATCGACACCGAGACCGGCCTGCGCTTCACCGGGCGCCTGTCCCTCGACACGCCGGCCTCCGACGGGTTCGGCCGCTACCTGCGGCGCCTCGGGCTCGAAGGCCCGGCCGTGGCGGTGATGGACGGTCGTCCGGTGCAGGTGAATACCGACCTCTCGGTGGCCGCCGGCACGGTATCCCTGCGCAACCTGCGCCTCGGGCTCGGCGAGGCCCGCATCACCGGCAATGCCCGCTACACGGCGGCCGAGGGACCGGCGCGCGGCCGCTTCGATGCACAGCTCGCCGCGCAGGGCATCGACATCGCCGCCCTGCCGGTGCTGAGCGGCACCCTCGCGGACCTGCGGGGCCACGATGTCGGGATCACGCTCCAGGCCCGGGACGTGCGCTACGGTCCCGCCGGCGCTCATTCGGGCAACGGCACCATCGCGGCGAGCATCCAGTCGGACGGCCCGAGCCTCGTAGTCGACAGCCTCGCCATCACCGACCTGGCCGGCGCCAATGCCAAGCTCTCCGGCCGGATCAGCCCGGACGGCACGGGCCGGATCGCCGGGCAGGTCTCGGCGGCGGTGGCCGCCCCCCTGTTCGCGCTCCTCGACCGGGTCTGGGTGGCGGAGGCCCGCCGGGTCCCGGCCTTCCTGCGAAACGGGGCCCTCGACCTCGCGGTCAACCTCGAGCGGGATGCGGGCGCGGCCGACACCCTGCGGGTCGGCGCCAAGGGCGACGCGGCGGGCGGCACCCTCGACCTCGACCTCCTGAGCCGGGCGGGCCGCATCGACACCCTCGACCTCACCATCGCGACGGCGAACGCGGCCCCCTGGTTCGGGCGCACCGATGTCCCGGCCCTGCGCCGGCCCGGATACCTGCGCATCGCCGGCGTACCCGCCCCGTCCGACGGCACCGCGTCTCCCGGGGCGCTCGCCCTGCGCCTGAGCGGGACGGTCGCCGACATCACCGTCGCGACGGTGCAGCCGATCCTCCTCGACGCCGCCGAGCCCCTGCCGCGAGCCGGCGCGCTTCAGCTCGCCCTGCCCGATCTCGCGCCGCTCCTCACCCTGGCGGGCAGCGCCGTGCCGATCCCCGGGCCGCTGCCGGCCGATCTCGGTCTGCGCCTGTCGCGGGCCGGCCCGGACCTGCGCCTGGGCGTCGTCGGCCGGATCGCCGGCCAGCCCGTCTCGGCCGACCTCACCCGCACGGCCGAGGGCGCGATCGGCGGCAGCGCGTCCCTGACCCGCCTCGCCCTGCCGCTTCTGGCCAGTGCCACGATCCTGCCGACCGAGGCCCCGCGCGGACCCGGCCAGAGCCCCGCGAGCGCGCGGTTCGCGCCGGTTCCGGCCGGCCGGCCGGCGGTCTCCCTCGGCCTCCGGGTCGACAGCCTTGACCTCGGGCGCGGGCTCACGGCGACCGGCGCGACCCTCGGCGTCACCCTGGACGGCGAGACCCTGACCCTGCGTGACCTCGACGCGACCCTCGCCGGTGGACGCATCGCGGGACGCGCGACCTCGACACGTCAGGGCGGCGCCGCCGCGCTCTCCGGCGAGGGCCAGATCACCGATGCGGCGATCCCCGGCTTGGTCGGCCCGGGGACGGTGGACGGTCGGGTCTCCGCCCAGGTCCGCTTCGGCAGTTCGGGCGAGAGCCTGACCGGATTGATGAACAACCTCGGCGGCAGCGGCACCCTCACGCTCACCGGCCTCAGCCTGCCGGGGGCCGATCCGGCCGGTCTCGATCGGGCGCTGACACGGGCGCTCGCGGAGGACGATCCCCTGCGGGAAGGCCGCCTGCAGGCCCTCGCGGCCGAGGAGCTCGGCGCGGGCCCGCTCACCGTGAAGGGGCCGGTCTCGAGCCCGGTGAACCTCATCGGCGGTACCTTGCGGGCCGGCCCGCTGACCTTGCCCCTCGGATCCGCGCGCTGGAGCGGGACTCTCGGCGTCGACCTGCGGGACGCGCGCATCGATGCGCGCGGGTCTCTCCTCGCCGGCCAGGCACCCAAGGGCTGGAGCGGGGCGAACCCCTCGATCCAGCTCGGCTTCAGCGGCCCGATCCGAAACCCTGAGCGCAGCATCGACGCCGGACCGGTGACCAACGGGCTCGCCGCCCTGGTGCTCCAGCGCGAACTCGAGAAAATCGAGCTGTTCGAAGCCGACCAGAGCGAGCGCCAGCGCCGCCGCGCCCGCATCGAGATGGACAGGGCCCGCGCCCTCGCCATCAAGGCCGCGGCGGACAAGCTGGCGGCCGAGAAAGCGGCCTCCGAGGACGCCGCCCGCCAGGCGCGTCTGCGGGCACAGCAAGCGGCCCAGCAGGAGGCCGAAAGGGCCGCCGAAGAGGCGGCGCGCCGCCAGCGCAGCGAGCCGGAGTCGCCCCGGGACCGGGAGGGTCCGCCCCCGGGCCCCTAGCGGAAGGGGTGGGCGGTACCGTTCTACATGAAGATCAGCTCGTTGATCTGACCGGCCAAGTCGGCATCGTAGGACCAGTTCGACTTCCCCACCAGATCGCTGGTGCGGAGCACATCGCGGGGAACGCCCCCTGGACCCTCGGCCATCAGGGTGTCGTTCTTGAACAGGCGCATGTAGCCCCCGTCGTCCACACTGGCCTGCCATCGGGCCGTTTCGCCTTCCACGATCGCATCGTAGGCGGTGATCCGGTAGGTTTCCGACCCCGCGATGATCTCGAAGGCCATGTCGTCACCCGTCCAGGCTTGACCGAGCCAGACGTTGTCCTCCCAGGCCCCGTTGCCAGTGTCGAAGATGCGCTGGTAACTGCCACCGGCCAGATCGTCGAAGCGGGCTTCGGCGAACACCTTGAAGGCGCCCTCGATCTCTGGGATCCCTTTGTACGCGGTGACCTCCAGGTCGCTGACCTTGCCCGCCAGCGGGGCATCGATGGACCAGGGGGATTTGCCGACGAACTCATTGGTCCGTTCGATGTCCTTCGGCACGACGCCCTGCCCCTCGGCCAGGATCGTACCGTCCTTGAACAGGCGCATCCAGCCCGCCTCGTTGACGCTGGTCGTCCAGGACGCCTCCTGTCCCTCCACGATCGCATTCCTGGCAATCAGGGTTCCCTCCCTGCTCCCGTTCTGGATCGTGAACTGCATGTCATTCGACGTCCCGATCTGGCCGAGGAAGACGTTGTCGCCACTCGTTCCGTTGCCCAGGTCGTAGACCCGCTGCCAGGGACCCGCATCGAGATCGTCGAACCGGACCTTGGCGGTGGCCGAGAAGGCGCCATGAAGATCGGCGACTCCGTCCGCCTTGAAGCTCAGGTCGTAGACGGTGCCCATGAGGTCCGTGTCGTATGACCAGTTGGACTTGCCCACGAGGTCGCTCGTACGGACGATGTCGCGGGGGACCTCACCCTGCCCCTGCGCCAGGAGGACCCCGTCCTTGGACAGGCTCATGCGCCCGTTGGGGTCCACGGCAGCCGTCCAGCGCGCCTCGACCCCCTGCACGATCGCATCCTTGGCCACGATGCGATGCACGCCGGAGCCGGCATAGATCTCGAAGCCCATGTCGCGGCTGCTGCCGACCTGGCCGAGCCAGATGTTATCGCTCCACGCTCCGTTTCCGGTGTCGAAGACGCGCTGATGGCTGCCGCCGGCGAGGTTATCGAAGCGCACCAGGGCGCTCGCCACGAAGCCGCCGTCGATCTCCGGGATGTCGGCCACGAAGGCTTCGTCGGAGGTGTCCGTCAACAGCATCTCGAACCGGCTCTTGGAGTCGGTCCCGATGGGGCCGAAGCGTGCCCGGAGGTGAGCCAACAAACCCTTCACATCAAGTTCGACGTCGCCGATGCGCAGGGATTCGATCCCCATGAGGATGTCGACCTCGCCGCTGGCGATGTTCTTGATCCTGAGGGCGCCGCCCCTGCTGGTGGCATCGTAGATGACGGCAAAGTCGGCGGGGTTACCGGAATACGTCGCCCGGTCGCGGCCCTCGCCGCCATCGAGGGTGTCGTACCCCCACCCCCCATCCAGGATATCGTCGCCCGCACCACCGATCAGCATATCGTTGCCGCCGCTGCCGAACAGGCTGTCGTCGCCGGTCCCCCCGTCGATCCGATCGTCGCCCCACCCGCCATCGACCCAGTCGTCCCCACCAAAGGCAAAGAATTCCTCGTTCGGGTAGTCGAGCCCGATCCGGTCAGCCCGCTCGGTGGCGATCGGCATGCCCATATCCTGGAAGATCGCGAGATCGAGATCCGTGATCGGCGCACGGCTGCCCATAGAAGACCAGGGATCCATCAGATCCTCTCGACCGGCGACATGGGAGCGGGAGTCGTCGAGCGGGATCGAGCGGCCGTTCGAAGCCTGAACGTTGGGCCCAGAGAACTCGTTGTTCCCGTTGGACCATGTGGCCGGAAGGTCGACGAATCCCAGGGCATGCCCGAATTCATGCTGGAACAGCGAATAGGCATCGATTTTATCCCACGGAACAGAGGCCGCACCCGTCGGATCGTAAAACAAGCTGTCGAGCCGGTGCTCGCCCAAGGTCACCTTCCCGTCCGGAGCGCCTCCATTTCCGTCCCAACCCAAGCGCGCCTTGTGAATGGCTGCCGAGAAGCGTCCGTCCCAGGTTCCGTTCGGACCCCCGTTCGCGAGATAATTCCCACCTCCGACGTTGCCGATTGCGACGGTGAGGTCGATCGTGCCGTTGCCCTGGATATACTTGCCCCAACCATCGGCGGCAGCTTGCGCAGTGGCTAGGATGAGGTCCGCTCGCCCGCCGGCTTGGCTCCGGGACCAATCATCGGCCCATGTCACTGAAATTCTCGTCATGCACACCCCCTCGGGCCACAACCAAAAGTTGCCTCGCGGGAGAATGCCGACCAGGGATGCGGCGGATCTTACAAGGATCAATAAAGTTGCGCGGTTCGAAGCAATTCGGGGCGGGATTTCGTCCCGCCCCTCGATCTGGCTCGACCTTCGCCCGCGTACGCCTCTCAGGCCCTGCCGACGGCCAGCAGGGCGAAGGCCTGGATCAGGCCGACCTCCTCCAGGCGATCGAAGCGCCCGGCGGCGCCCCCATGCCCCGCCTCCATGTTGATGCGCAGGAGGATCGGGCCACCGCCCGTCATGGTCGCCCGCAGGCGCGCGACCCACTTCGCCGGCTCCCAGTAGGTCACGCGCGGGTCGGTCAGGCCACCGAGCGCCAGGATCGCCGGATAGGCCTTGGCCGCCACGTTGTCATAGGGCGAGTAGGCCAGGATCGTCTCGAAGGCCGCGAGGCTCTCGCGCGGGTTTCCCCATTCCGGCCATTCGGGCGGCGTCAGCGGCAGTTCACCATCGAGCATGGTGTTCAGCACGTCAACGAAGGGCACGTCGGCCACGATGCCGGCAAACAGCTCCGGCGCGAGGTTGGCGACCGCCCCCATCAGCATGCCGCCGGCCGAGCCGCCATGGGCCACGATGCGGCCCTGGGCGGTATAGTCGGCTTCGATCAGAGCGCGGGCACAGGCAACGAAATCCGAGAAGGTGTTGGGCTTCTTCTCGCGCTTGCCATCGAGGTACCAGCGCCAGCCCTTCTCGGTCCCGCCACGCACGTGGGCGATGGCGTAGACGAAGCCGCGGTCGACCAGCGACAGCAGGTTGGTGCGGAAGGCGGCCGGCATCAGCGTCCCGTAGGAGCCGTAGCCGTAGAGCAGCAGCGGGGCGGTACCGTCGAGCGGGCAATCGCGCCGGTGTAGCAGCGAGATCGGCACGGTCTCGCCGTCCGCCGCCGTGGCGAACAGGCGCCGGGTGACGTAGTCCGCCGGGTTGTGGCCGCTGGGCACGGTCTGACGCTTGCGCAACTGCCGGGCCCGGGTGACGCAGTCGTAATCGTAGGTCTCCGCCGGCGTCGTCATCGACGAGTAGGTGAAGCGGATCACCGCCGTCTCGAACTCGTGCCCCGGCTGCAGGCCAAGGGAATAGGCCTCCTCGGCGAAGGCCACCACGTGCTCGTTGCCCTTGGTGTCGCGCACGACGATGCGCGGGCGTGCATTCTCGATCTCGAGGCGCACGAGATGATCGGCGATCACGTGCTGGTGACGGATCATCACGCCGGGACGGTGGGCGATGACGTCGGTCCAGTTCTCGCGACCGGGAGCCTCCACCCGGGCGGTGACGATCTTGAAGTCCTCGGCTCCGTCGGCATTCGTGAGGATGAAGAGGTGGTTGGCCCAGTTCTCGACCGAGTAGATCAGCAGCGGCTCGCGCGGCTGCACCACGGTGAGCGTACCCTCCCCCGTCCGACGATCGAGGAGATGAACCTCGGACGTTTCGTGGTCGCTGGCCGTCACCATGAGGTAGTCGCCCGATTGCGTCTCCTCGATATGGACGAAGAAGCCGGAATCGGCCTCCTCGTAGACGAGGGTATCGGCGTCCTGCGCGGTGCCGAGGCGATGGCGCATCACCCGCGCGGGCCGGTGGTTGTCGTCGACGGCGACGTAGAAGAAGGCTTGGGAATCGGCGGTCCAGACCACCTCCCCGGTGGTCGCCTCGACGCGGTCCGTCAGCTCGGAGCCCGTCTCCAAATCACGCACCCGGATGCTGTGCAGTTCCGAGCCCTTGGTGTCGGCGCTCCAGGCGAGCAACCGGTGGTCATCGGAATGGACCGCTGCGGCGATCTCGAAGAAGGTCAGCCCTTCACCTTCGCGATCACCATCGATGAGGATGACCTCCCCCTCTTCCGGCCCCCCATCGGCCGCCGTCTCGGCGCCCTGCCCGGGGATCACCACGACGGTGCGCGGCCGCCGACACACCAGCGGATACTGTCCGCCCTCGCGATGGCGGGTGTAGTAGGCATAGGGGCCGTCAGGCTCGGGCACGCTGCTGTCGTCCTCCCGGATCCGAGCACGCATCTCGGCGACGAGGGTTTTGCGCAGCGCAGTGGTGTTCGCGAGCGCGGCGTCCGAATAGGCGTTCTCACCTGCCAGATGCTCCCGGATATCGGCGGGCAGGGCTGCCGGATCCTTAAGGACATCCCGCCAGTTTTCAGCCTTCAGCCAAGCATAGTCGTCGCGGATCACATGGCCGTGGACTTCGTAGGTGTGCGGGCGCACTTCCGCGACCGGAGCGGTGGCTGAAACCGAAAGGCTTGTTGATTGGGAGGCCATCGCAAAAAATCCTGGCGCAGGGTCGAGACACGGAGACGCGTCGCTCCATATTGCCGTGCCATGTGGCGCGAGCGTGAGCTGCAAGCAAGCGCGTGGGGAGTGCGGGACATGGAACGAGGGATGCGGCCGCTGCTGCGGCAATCTGTCCGACGGTCTCTCGGGGGCTCATGCTCGGACGCCTGGATGAAGATCCCGAGAAGTCGGCAAGGTTGAAATATTGTTCGCAACAGTTGCTTGACGTTATCGAACTGCGCGCGCCCGTCTTGCGATGTCATTGAGAATAGCATATCAAGAAATCGTAGCGGGCGAAGTTGCTGCGCATTCTATAGCGCATGCAGGACAGACGGTGACGCCGCGGGTTCGATCCGCGGAACGAGCGAGCATCGGCGCAAAGGCGGTCGAGTTGCTTGCGTACCCTATTCACTGCATCGCGTCAGGAGAGCTCTTCCGATTATGACCGACATCGAACACTCCGCGGATTATGTCGAACTGACCGTCGACATCGTTTCGGCTTACGTGAGCAACAACCCGGTGCCTCCCGGCGAACTGGCTCAGTTGATCACGCGCATTCATGGGGCGCTGACCCAGATTGCCAGCGGCCAGATCGAGGCCAAGACGCCTGCCGCGCAGCTTCAGCCCGCAATCTCCGTGAAGAAGTCGGTGACGGCCGATCACATCATCTGTCTCGAAGACGGACGGACCTTCAAGTCGTTGAAGCGCCACCTGCGCGCCAAGTACGACATGAGCCCCGAGCAATACCGCGCCAAGTGGGGCCTGCCGCCCGACTACCCGATGGTTGCTCCGAACTACGCCAAGGCGCGTTCGGACCTCGCGAAGGCGATCGGTCTCGGACAGACCCGCAGCGGGAACTACGACGAAGCGGCTTGAGGCTGCGACCACTCCGGAGCACCCGTGGTCTCCGGAGCCCGTCTCCATTGGCGAAAAGGCCTCGATCGCGTCGCGACCGGCCCCAACCACCCCGAACCGGGACGGGCTGACGAGCGGTCGGCAAAATGGCCGTCAAGACTTGAACTAGGATATTTTTCCCGTACTGTCGGCGTACTGTCGGCGTTCTGGCGCGTGCCACCGCTGTCTTGAGTACTGGAACAAACCATGAACATTGATCGGACTGCCCCGTCGATCGCTGCCGTGCGTCCGGCCCGGGAGTATGGCGCCCGCCCTCTGCACGCCCGTTGCGGGAACGAGGTGTTGAGCCCCAATGCCCGGCGTCTTCTCAACGCCCTCGCGCAGGAAGGCGCTTACGCGCTGCCCGATCCCACCGAGACCGAGGAATGGATCGTCCGGGAGGGCGGTACCGGCATCTCCGTCGGCGGCGGTCGCTTCGGGCGAAGCGCGGCCGCCGAATTGCTGGCCCGGGATCTCGCGGAATGCGGCTCGGGACGCCGGGCCCGCCTGACGATCAGCCCGGCCGGACGGGCGCGGTTGCGCCGGGAAGCGGCCGGCCCGCAGACACCCTATCTCGCCCAGCATCTCGACCTCGTGAGCAGCCTCGTCGCGCCGGACCGGCCGGTCCGCGATGCTTCCGAGAGCCCCCTGGCCTGGATGGCGCGGCGGCGGGATCGCGACGGCACGCCTCTCATCGACGCAGCCTGCTTCGAGGCGGGGGAACGCCTGCGCCGGGACCTGACCGGGGCCGCGCTGATGCCGCGGATGGGTCAGGATTGGAGCGGCGTAAAGGTCGATGGATCAGGTCCGCGGGATCCGGCCGCCGGCTCCGACGCGATGCTGGCCGCACGCCAGCGGGTCCGGGCGGCCCTCGATGCCGTCGGCAGCGACCTGTCCGGCCTGCTGATCGACCTGTGCGGCTTCCTCAAGGGCCTGGAGCGGATCGAGGCGGAGCGACGCTGGCCGGCCCGCTCGGCGAAGGTGGTGGCGCGGATCGCCCTGGCGCGCCTGGCCGAACATTATGGGCTGGAGCGCGCGGCGGTCGGGCCGGACCGTGCCCGGTCGCGCCTGTGGCGGGAAGCCTCGGTGCAAGCGGCGCGGCGGGGCTGATCGGTTCTTGGCGGGGACCGTTCAGGCGGCTGTCAGGCGGATCGCATCCCGGTGGATGCGATCCGCCATGGCCCGGACGCCGTTGGAACGCTTCGAGGTCAGATGGGCCCCGAGCCCGATCTCCTTGAAGGTCTGGAAGACGTCGACCTTGGCGATGTCCTCCGGCGCCTTGCCGTCATGAAGGGCCATGACGAGGGCGATCAACCCCTTGGTGATCACCGAATCGCTGGTCCCCCGCAGGTGCAGGCGGGGCGGGGTCTCGGCGCGATCGATATGGGCGTCGACCCAGACTTGGCTCTCGCAGCCATGGACCCGGTTCTCCTCGGTCAGCAACTCCTCCGGGAACGGCGGCAGGGCACGCCCGAGTTCGATCAGATACTCGTAGCGGTCCGGGCCCTCATCGAGGATGCCGAAATTGTCGATGATCGTCGCAATATCTGGAAGCATGGGTGGGGGAACGGCTCCTGTGCGGCGGCACCCCTGCGCATATAGTCCATGCCGGCGCCAATGCGATCCTCAGGACGGCTGCGCCAGGACCTCGGGGAGTTGCAGCGCCAGGGGTTCGGCGGCCGTACCGATGCCCCGAACGGCGATCTCGGCCTGCGAAGCATAGGCGGCGATCAGGCGAGGGCCGAGATTCGGCACCTCGAGCTTGCCGGGGGCGGCGCCCTCTCCCGCTCCGGAGACAATGCTGAGGCGCACGGGACCACCCGCCGCCGCGTCGATCTGGATCGCGATGGTGCAGGCGACCGTCTCGGCGGTGGTGTCGAGGCATTCCGACACAACCTCGGCGACGATCATCCCGAGGGCGTTGGCGGTGCGCGGCTCGACGAGGCTGGTGCCATGACCGCCGACGGTGACGCCGATGCGCCCCGCCCGGCGCAACTGGCCAAGGCCTGAGGCGAGCCGGTGCAGGTAGTCGCGCAGGTCGATGGAGGCGATGTGGGGTGCCTCGTGAAGGTGCTGCTGCACGAGGGCGATGGCGCGGACCCGTTGACCGAGCGCCTCGAAGCTGCCCCGGCAGGGGGCCGGCGCGGCACGGCCGTAGAGACCGATCAGGCTGACCATCACCTGGAGGTTGTTGCGCACCCGATGGTAGACCTCGGCGAGGAGCGCCTCCTTCTCCACCAGCGCGCGCTCGGAATGCTCCTCGGCATGCTTGCGGTCGGTGATGTCGAAGCAGGTCCCGAGAAAGCCGACGAAATCGCCGTTCTCGCGCAAGGGCTTGGCGGTATCGAGCAGCCACCGGTAGGCGCCGTCGTGCCGGCGCAGGCGGAACTCGGACGTGAACGGTTCCTGCGCGGCGAACGCCTTGGCCACGATGGCGGCGTGGCGCTCGAGGTCGTCGGGATGAAGGCCGCGACGCCAGCCGTGGCCGAGTTCCTCCTCGACCGAGCGGCCCGTGAAGGCGAGCCAGGATTCGTTGTGATGGACGGCGGCCCCCTGGCGATCGGCACGCCACATCATCAGGGGCACGAAATCGGCGAAACGCCGGAACTCGCCGCACCCCATAACACTCACCGATGCCGCCTCGGTCGACGGTGTGTCCGCGGCCATGATGTCTCGATCCACCCGTTCCAAACACCGGCCCCGTCCGAGCCAGCGCCGGTCAACGTGCCGGGCATGGGCCCGTTCCGATCCTACGTTGTGATGGGGGGCCGCCATCCGCTGCCGGCATGGATGCCGCGGGACGGCGGCGCCGTCAGAGCATGCTGGGCAGGATCCGGTCGGGCGGCCGATGCCCGTCCATGAAGGTCTTGATGTTGATGATGACCTTCTCGCCCATGTCGACGCGGCTCTCGTGGGTGGCCGAGCCCATGTGGGGCAGGAGCACGACCTTGCCGGCGCGGGCGAGCTTGACGAGGCGGGGGCTCACCGCCGGCTCCTGCTCGAACACGTCGAGGCCGGCGCCGGAGATGTCGCCGGCCTCGATCAGGCGGGCGAGGGCGGTCTCGTCGATGACCTCGCCGCGGGCGGTGTTCACCACCACGGCCTCGGGCTTGAGGAGCTTGAGGCGGCGGGCCGAGAGCAGGTGGTAGGTGGCCGGCGTGTGCGGACAGTTCACCGACACGATGTCGACGCGGGCCAGCATCTGGTCGAGGGATTCCCAGTAGGTCGCGTCGAGGTCGCGCTCGATCTGCGCGGGAACGCGCCGGCGGTTGTGATAGTGGATCTGCAGGCCGAAGGCCTTGGCCCGGCGGGCCAGGGCCTGGCCGATCCGGCCCATTCCGACGATGCCGAGGCGCTTGCCGGTGATTCGGCGGCCGAGCATCCAGGTCGGCGACCAGCCGGTGGTCCAGGCGTCGTCCGGGATGATCCGGGCGCCCTCGGTGACCCGGCGGGCCACGGCGAGGATCAGCGCCATGGTCATGTCGGCGGTGTCCTCGGTGAGGACGCCGGGGGTGTTGGTGACGGTGATGCCGCGCTCCAGGGCCGCGGCGACGTCGATGTGGTCGACGCCGTTGCCGAAGTTGGCGATCAGCCGCAGGTTCGGGCCGGCCTGGGCGAGGAGTCCCGAATCGATCTCGTCGGTCACCGTCGGGACCAGGACGTCGGCCTCGCGCACGGCCGCCATCAGGGCGTCGGGCGCCATCGGGGCATCGTCGGTGTTGAGTCGGATCTCGAAGAGCTCGCGCATGCGCGCCTCCACGACCTCGGGCAGACGCCGCGTGACGACCACGAGCGGCTTGCGCTTCAACGACGACATGCACCCTCCCCGCGAACGGTGTCGGCCAGCCCCGATCCGACCCGGCCGGTCTCCGGCGCGATCTCCGATGCGGGGGCGACACCGCCGGCTTACCGCGCGTTAACCACGCACCGGTCAAGACATTCGAGACGACCGGGCCGACAGCCGGAAGGCCACGACCCCAGGGTCCCCTCGACCCTAGGGCCTCTCTACCAGAGAGGCCGCGGAACACAATGCACGCCGGGGCCGGCCGCCACCCTTCGGCTCGCACCGGACAGCGTGAAGGATCACCGGACGATGCGCGCGCCTGCCCTGCTCCTCACCCTCGCGACCCTGTTGTCGGCCGGCGCCGCCGCGGCCGCCCCGGCGTCGGGGGCCGGCCCCGACGTCGCCCTCGGGCCGGTGACGAAGCTGCCCCTGCCGCGCTACGCCAGCCTGAAGACCGACCGGGTCAACCTGCGCGAGGGCCCCTCGAAGGACCACCGCACCCTCTGGGTGTTCCAGCGGGCCGGCCTGCCCGTCGAGATCGTGGCCGAGTTCGAGACCTGGCGCCGCATCCGCGATTCGGAGGGCACCGAGGGCTGGGTGCTGCACTCGCTGCTCTCGGGCCGGCGCACCTCCATCGTCACCGCCGGCAAGGGGGGCGACAAGGCCCCGGTGCCGCTCTACGCCAAGGCCGAGGAGGCCTCCGGCGAGGAGGCCCGCCTCCAGGCCGGCGTCATCGGCAGCGTCAAGACCTGCACCGGCGCCTGGTGCCGGATCATCGTGGCGCTGCCCCAGCGGCGCGGCGACGTGGACGGCTACATCCGCCAGGACCGGCTCTGGGGCGTCTATCCCAACGAGAAGGTCGAGTAGGCCGCCCCCGTCGGCGACGGGCGCCCCTTACGATTGGCGCATGAAGGTGTCGGGCGTCCCCGTGCCGTCGGTGACGAAGCGGATGTCGCGCGGCTCGCGCCGGGGCGTGTCGACGGAGAGGAACACCATCGGCTGCTCGAGGATCTCGGGGACCGCGTGCACCACCCCGCGCTTGAAGAACACCAGCTTGCCGGGGCCGACCTCCACCGGCGCCTCGTCGCCGAATGTCATCAGGCAGCGCCCGGACAGCACGTAGAGGTACTCGTCGCAGGAGGCGTGGCTGTGCGGCGGCGTCGGATGGTAGACCCGGAACACCCGGGCGCTGGCCGCCGGATCGTCGGTGAAGCGGTGATCCGCCACCATGGTGTCGGAGGTCTCGGGCAGGCGCGCGGCCTGCTCCGCCACGTCGAAGACGCCGTGCGCCGTCAGGCTGTCCGTACTCATCGCATGCGTATCCTTGATTTTGCCGGTTGTCTCGCAGCCCCGGCAGAGTAGCGGGAAACGCTGCCGCCGGGGAGCCGGTCCCGGGCGGCCCCCTCGGGCCCGGAAACCGCGCGCGGCGCGGCTCAGCCCGCCCACCGGATCGTGTTGCGGCCGGCCTCCTTGGCCTCGTACAGGGCGCGATCGGCCCGCCGCGCCAGGTCCTCGTAGCTCTCGCCCGACCGGGCGGCGGCGATTCCCATGCTGAGGCTGAGGGACGCCACCGGCTGGCCGCCCAGGGCCAGCGGTGCGTTCTCCACGGCCGCCCGGACGCGCTCGCCGACGCCCCTGGCGAGGTCGAGATCGCTGTGGGGCAGGAGGATCATGAACTCGTCGCCGCCGAGCCGGCCGACCCGGTCCCCGGCGCGGACATGCGACGACACCAGGGCGGCGAAGTGCCGGAGCGCCTGGTCGCCGGCCTGGTGGCCCCAGCGGTCGTTGATCTGCTTGAAATGATCGAAATCCACGGCGATCAGGCTCAGGGAACCCGGCGCCTCCGCGCGCAGCCAGCGCCGGGCCTCGGCCTCGAAGCCCCGGCGATTGAGGGTCCCGGTCAGGGCGTCGGTGATCGCCGAGGCGGTCATCTCCTGGCCGTGCGCGGCCAGGGCCGCGGTGAGGCGGGCCCGGGCGGTCACCTCGGCGGCGACCGGCAGGCAGGTCACGAGCGTCACGGCCAGGAAGGCCTGGAAAGCCTGGGCCTGCGTCGCCGCGTCGGCGGCGATCAGGATCATCGGCCCGCGCCCCTGCATCGTGGCGATCCCCCCGATGACCGCGACCAGCATCACGGCAGCCTCCACGCCGAGGCGTCCGACCCGGAACGTGACGAGCATCAGCGGAGGAAAGATCGCGAAGAGCAGGGGCCGCGTCGCCAGTAAGAAGACGCCGTAGGCGACGAGGCCCACCAGGACCAGCAGCGCGGCCGAAAGGCCTCGTTCGCGCCAGGTCTTCCGGGCGAAGCCGTCCACGAAGTCGCCCCGAACGACCGTGGAGAGGAAGGGTGTGAAGACCAGGAGGCCGAGGCCGTCGCTGGCGACCCAGGTGGCGAAAGCCTTGGGCAAGGGTTCGCCGTACAGGGCGAAGGCCGTCAGGCTGCCGGGAACGGCGCTCACCGCGGGCGCCACCAGGCCCGCCACCAGGATGAAGCGCAGGACGGCGCCCGTCGTGTGCAGGATGCCCTCCCGCTCGCCCGATCGCCGCAGGAGGGAGACGGCCAAGCCGACCTCGATGAGATTGGCGAGGCCGTAGAGGATCGCTCCCGCAGAGGCCCCCCGGGTGATCAGGTTGGCGGCGACGCCGGCCACGAAGCCCGCGCTCAGCACCGCGCCCCAGCGCGGCCGCTCCTGCGCGAGCAGGAGGGCCACGAGGATTGCGTTGGCCGGCCAGATGGTGGCGATGTCGCGTCCGTTGCTCGTCAGATGGATCGTCAAAGCGGCGGCTGCGAAGTACGAGATCGCCGCGAGGAACCAGATCCCCACGATCGGATGCCCAATCAGTCTGACTAAGTCTCTGATGATCATGCCTAAATCTAAGGCTTGTCAAATTAATTATCAGTTAAATCCGATAAAACTCGACTAAAGGCTGAATCCATGACTGTAGTTGCATCGTGGATCTGCGTATCAACCCGGATCATCCCGGAGCGTCGCGGTTTGCCGGCGAGGCCGGCGGTCGCGGCTCTGCGGGCCGCCACGGCCGATCACCCGGCCTTTTAGACCCTGCGCAAGCCGCCCCGAGCGCGTGCGCGAATCCGGATCGGCGCGTCCACCGCCCGGTGCAGGGTCGGCCTGCGCCGGTGCTTCATGCACGCCCCCTCTCCGGGAGATGGGCTTGTCCGGGCACGACGCAGGCGGGCGCGCATGATGTCCTGTTCCCTCCGATGCGTCGTCGCGCATCGCTGTCCACTCGGAAGTCTTCCGATCATCTTGTTGGGCGAGCAGGATGATTCGTCTTAACAAAGGACTGATGACGAAATTGTGATTTCGTCTTGGATGATGCCATTCAGGTCTTTTCGGGGGGCCTCGAAACGTCGGCGTCCCACCAATGCCCACCTTTCGATCATGTCCGTTTGCCGGCACGGATCGCTCGCCGGACGCCGCGGTGACGTCCGCGCGTCTCGATGTCCGGGCGGCGATGAAGCTCAGGATCGAACCAATCCGGCCGCTTCAACGCCTGATCCCGGGGGAACATCCGGTCGTTGCCGGCCGAGGCCGGAATGGAGCGCGGGCCGTCCCGCCGCGCGATGCCCGGGACCGGGGAGCGCCGGGCGGTTCCATCGACCCGGGATCGGGTCGTCATCGGGCGTCTGCCCTCTTCGCGACCGGCAGAATCCCACCATCGCGCGACGATGAATAAAGTCCATGAATAGGATTTTATGTTTGACAGCGCGACGCTCCTGGGGTATCAACAGGGCACGCTCAGGAAGTGTGAGTGGCACGGGAGACGGCGATGGCGAAGCTCGTGCCGATCGTCGCCTCGATCCGGGGGGCCGTCGAGGCGGCCATGCGGGACACCACGCGCCCCGTCACCGCCATCGCGGCCGAGACCGGGGTGCGGGTCACCACCATCCGGACCTGGAACAAGCGCTTCGGCTGGCGCCCCGCGGCGGCGACGGCCTCAACGGCCTTCACCCCCGCGCGCTGGAAGCCGGCGCGGCGGGCGGCGGTGGCCCGGCTCTACCGCGAGGACTGGATCGACATCGGCGACCTCGCCCAGGCCCTGGGCGTCGCCCGGCACCGGGCCGAGGCCCTGTTCGCCCAGTGCGGCCTGGAGGGGCGCCGGCCCGGCGAGGTCGGGCGCGCCCTGGGGCTGGACGCCGATCCCCGCCGGATGCGGGCAGCGCTCCGGGCGCAGATCGCCCGGCAGATCCTGCATTTCGACGCGGCCCTGAACGGGGCGGCGGGCGCTCCGGCCTTCGACAGCGCCCGGGTCCTGCGGGATCTCGGCGGCCTGAAGCGCCTTCTCGACGAGACGACCGACGACGGGGCGGGGGGAAGCGATGGGGCAGGCTCCGGCGACCACGACGCGACCGCCCGCGACGGGGCGGGCGACGACCTGCCCGCCCTGCGCGCGGAGATCGCGCGGCGCGCTGCGGCACTCGGCGGCGAGCGGGCGGATGCCGGCCCTGCTGGCGAGCCTGCCGCCGCCCCTGATCCGGGCCCTGGCGACTGACTGGCTGCTGGCGGCGCGGGACGACCAGCTTCCGCCCTGCCCGGCCCTGCCGGACTGGACCACCTGGGCGGTGATCGGCGGGCGCGGGGCGGGCAAGACCCGCACCGGGGCCGAGTGGGTCCGCGCCCTGGCCCTGGGCGACCCGGCCTTCACCGCCCGGCCGGTGGGGCGGATCGCCCTCGTGGGCGAGACCTTCGCGGACGTGCGCGACGTCATGGTGGAGGGGCCCTCCGGCCTCCTCGGCTTGGCCGGGCAACGGCCGCGCTGGTCGCCCTCCCGCCGGCGCCTCGACTGGGACAACGGCGCGGTCGGCCTCGCCTTCTCGGCCGAGGAGCCGGATTCCCTGCGCGGGCCCCAGTTCGGCGCGGCCTGGTCGGACGAGATCGCCAAGTGGCGCTACGCCGAGGCCGCCTGGGACATGATCCAGTTCGGCCTGCGCCTGGGGCACCGCCCGCGGGGCCTCGTCACCACCACGCCCCGGCCGATCCCGCTGCTGCGGCGGATCCTCGCCGACCCGCGCACCGTGGTCAGCCGGGCGCGCACCGCCGACAACGCGGCGAACCTCGCCCCGGCCTTCCTCGAGGCGGTGGTGGGCCGCTACGCCGGCACCCGGCTGGGGCGCCAGGAGCTCGACGGCGAGTTGATCGCGGACCGGGCCGACGCCCTCTGGAGCCGCGACCGCCTGGAGGCGGCCCGCGTCCCGGCGGCGCCGGAGGCCCTGCGCCGCATCGTCGTGGCGGTGGACCCGCCGGCCTCCTCGAAGGCCGGGGCGGATGCCTGCGGGATCGTCGCCGCCGGCCTCGACGCCGCCGGCCACGCCTACGTGCTGGCCGACGCCACCTTGGGCCGGGCCGCCCCCGAGGCCTGGGCCGCGACGGCGCTGGCGCTCTACCACCGTCTCGCGGCCGACAGCCTCGTGGTCGAGGTCAACCAGGGGGGCGAGATGGCCACCGCCGTCCTGCACCAGGTCGACGCCGCCGTGCCGGTGACCCCCGTGCGGGCGACGCGCGGCAAGTACCTGCGGGCCGAGCCGGTCTCGATGCTCTACGCACAGGGCCGCGTCCACCATGTCGGCGCCCTGCCGGCCCTGGAGGACGAGCTCTGCGACTTCGGGCCGGACGGCCTCTCCTCCGGCGCCTCGCCGGACCGCCTCGACGCCCTGGTCTGGGCCCTGACGCATCTCCTCCTGCGCAGCGGCCCCGAGCCGCGCATCCGGCGGCTCTGACGCCCCGTCCACACCGACGCTTCCGCGAGGCCCCGATGGCGAACCTCCTCTCCCGGCTCGTGCGCCGCGCCGCGCCCGCGGCCCCCGACAGCAAGGCGGCGCCCCTCGCGGGCCTCGGCGTCGCCTTCTACGGCGAGGGCCCGGCCTCCTGGACGCCGCGGGACATCGGGGCGCTGGCCCGCGCGGGCTTCCAGAGGAACGCCATCGTGCACCGGGCCGTGCGGCTGGTGGCCGAGGCCGCCGCCGCCCTGCCCCTCGGGCTGGCGGGGACGTCCGCCGCCGGGCCGCACCCGCTGGCGGCGCTGCTGGCCCGGCCGAACCCGCGCCAGGGCGGCGCGGCCCTGCTCGAATCGCTCTACGGGCACCTGATGGTCTCCGGCAACGCCTACCTCCAGGCCACGGGCCTCGACGGCGTGCCCCGCGAGCTCCACGCCCTGCGGCCCGACCGGATGCGGGTGGTGCCCGGCCCCGACGGCTGGCCGGCGGCCTACGACTACGCGGTGGGCGGCCGCACCCTGCGCTTCGACCAGGGCGCGGACGGCGTGGCCCCGATCCTCCACCTCACCCTGTTCCACCCCACCGACGACCATTACGGCCTCTCCCCGATGGAGGCGGCGGCGGTGGCCCTCGACATCCACAACGCGGCGGGGGCCTGGAACAAGGCGCTCCTCGACAACGCCGCCCGGCCCTCCGGCGCCCTGGTCTTCGCCACCGCCGCCGGCTCCACCTTGAGCGACGCGCAGTTCACCCGGCTCAAGGGCGAGCTCGAGGCGAACTACCAGGGCGCCGGCAATGCCGGGCGGCCCCTGCTGCTGGAGGGCGGGCTCGACTGGAAGCCCCTGGCGCTCTCGCCCAAGGACATGGATTTCGTCGAGGCCAAGAGCGGGGCCGCCCGCGAGATCGCCCTCGCCTTCGGGGTGCCGCCCCTGCTGCTGGGCCTGCCCGGCGACAACACCCACGCCAACTACGCCGAGGCCAACCGCGCCTTCTACCGCCAGACCGTGATCCCCCTGGTGCGCCGCACCGCCGAGGCCCTGGCCCACTGGCTGGAGCCGGCCTTCGGCCCCGCCCGCCTGGAGCCCGACCTCGACGCCATCGAGGCCCTGGCCCCCGAGCGCGAGAGCCTGTGGCGCCGGGTCCAGGCCGCCGACTTCCTCACCGAGGCGGAGAAGCGCGAGGCGGTGGGCTACGGGCCGCGCTGAGGTCGGACGGTCCGCCGGCCCAAGCCCGCCGGCCCAAGCCGCAGATCCCGTGTCTCAGGTCTCGTCCAAAGCCGGAGGGTTCGTCTCGGACTGGCTGGCCGGCCGCACCTGCGCCGACCCGGAACAGCGGACGAACGCCACGGGATAAGCCGGAACGTGCCGATCCTCGGAGACGAAGACGGCGCCCTCGGCGTTTGCCTGGGCGATGAGCAGGTGATCCCACGGATCCCCGTGGTGGCGCGGAAGGTCACCGAGGGCCAGCAGATGCGCCGGGGCGATCCCGATGATGTCGAAGCCCTGGTCCCGCACCGCGTCGAGGATCCTGTCGAGGTCGGCCTTCAGCTTTCCGACCCGCACCTTCACCTGGATCTCCCAGAGGGACGCGACCGAGACAAGCACGTCGTTGGCGGGGTCCGCGATCATGTCCTGGGCGGCCTGGCCGAGTCTCGGGTCCGCGAGCAGCCACCAGAGCAGGGCGTGCGTATCGAGAAGAAGCCTCATTCCCCCCGGCTTTCCGAATTCGCGCCCTCCAAATCTTCGCCCACCAGATCTTCGCCCACCATGGCGGCCAGCAGCTCAGGAGGCAGGACATCGAAATCCGGTGCCATCTCGATCTGCCCGCGCAGGGTGCCGGGCCGGCGCAGACGGGACGGTGGGGGCGGCTGCACGATCGCGATCACCTCGTTGTGGGCGGTCACCGCGAAGGATGCGCCGTGGCGCACCTGCCGCATGAAGCCGGCGAAGTTGCCGCGAAACTCGCGCACGCCGACCTTTCGCGGCGGCTCTGGTGAAGCCTCGTCGTCCTGGGCCATGACCCGCCTCCATTGTGCACACACGATGTGTACACAGCGGAACGAAGCGGTCAACGCGAACCACCCCGGTCCGTCGCACCGGTACTCACCACCGCCCCCCGTCCCCTCGCAGGGTCCTGCTCGCGGCGGCTCGAAGGATAGGCCCGAGCCGGCCGTCTCCCTCTCAAACCACGCGGCGGAGTTTCCCATGGACGGCCATTTCACCGGCTATGCCAGCCTGTTCGGCGTGCCCGACCTCGGGCGCGACGTGGTGGCGCCGGGCGCCTTCGGGCAGAGCCTCGCGACGCGGGGCGTCGCGGGGGTGCGGATGCTCTGGCAGCACGATCCGGCCGAGCCGGTGGGGCGCTGGCTCGCCCTGCGCGAGGATGCCCGCGGCCTGCGGGTGGCGGGCCAGCTCAACCTCGCGGTCCAGCGCGCCCGCGAGCTCGACGCGCTGCTCGGCGCGGGCGGCCTCGACGGGCTCTCGATCGGGTTCCGCACGGTGCGGGCGCAGCCCCAGCGCGGCGGCCTGCGCCGGCTCGAGGCGATCGACCTCTGGGAGATCTCCCTGGTCACCTTTCCGCTCCAGGCGGGCGCGCGGATCGCCGCCCCGGCCCAGGCGGGCCTCGCCACGGCTCGGGCCGCCGCCGCCCTGGCGCAGGACATCCGGGCTCTCGCCCACCGCATGGCGCCGCCCCGGCGCGCGGCTTCCCCCTCCACCCGGCCCGGGCCCCGGCCCGCCGCCATCCTGCCCGCCCGCTCCGCGAGGTTCGCATGACCGTCCCCGTCCCGTTCGAGACCCACGCCGCCGCCCCGCGCGCGCCCGAGATGAAGGGCGCCTGGCCGCCCCTGGAGGACAAGGCCGCGGGCCGTGCCTCGAACGATCCGGCCCCGTCCGACCCGGCGGTGGGCACCGCCATGACCGAGCTCGCCCGCGCCTTCGAGGCGTTCAAGGAGACCAACGACGCGCGCCTGGCCGCCATCGAGGGCCGCGCTCCGGGCGACGTGCTCACCGAGGAGAAGCTCGCCCGCATCGACGCCGCCCTCGATACGGCGCGCACCCGCCTCGACCGCCTCACCCTCGACGGCCGCCGCCCGCCCTTGGGAAGTGGCGCGCCCCTGGGCCAGGGCGGGCCGGCGCCGCGCGACGGGGCCAGCCTCGAGCACAAGGCGGCCTTCGACCTCTACGTCCGGTCCGGCGAGAGCGGCGGCCTCAAGCGGCTCGAGGCGAAGGCCCTCTCGGCGGGGTCCGGCCCGGATGGCGGCTACCTCGTGCCGGCCGAGGTCGAGCGCATGGTGCTGACCCGCCTCGCCGCCCTGTCGCCGATCCGGTCCCTGGCCACGGTCCGGGTCATCTCCGGCGGGCAGTACAAGCGCGCGGTCTCGGTGCGCGACGCGGTCTCGGGCTGGGTCGCCGAGACGGCGCCGCGGCCGCAGACCGACTCGCCGGTCCTGTCCGAGCTGACCTTCCCGGCCATGGAGCTCTACGCCATGCCGGCGGCGACGCAGACGCTCCTCGACGACGCCGTCGTGGACATCGATGCCTGGCTCGCCGACGAGGTCGAATCGGCCTTCGCCGAGCAGGAGGGCACCGCCTTCGTCACCGGCAACGGGGTCAGCCGCCCGCGCGGCTTCCTCACCTACGACACCGTCGCGAACACCGCCTGGGTACCGGGCAAGATCGGCACCGTCGCGACGGGCGTGTCCGGTGGCTTCGCGGCCGCGAACCCGTCCGACGTGCTGTTCGATCTCGTCTACGCCCTGCGGGCGGGCTACCGGCAGAACGCCACCTTCGTGATGAACCGGCGCCTGCAGAGCACGATCCGCAAGTTCAAGGACGCCGAGGGCAACTACCTGTGGCAGCCTCCCCTGGCCGCCGACCGCGCGGCCACTCTCCTGGGCTTCCCCGTGGCCGAGGCGGAGGCGATGCCCAACGCGGGCGCCAACAGCCTCTCCCTCGCCTTCGGCGATTTCCGCCGCGGCTACCTCGTAGTGGACCGCGCCGGCCTGCGGGTGCTGCGCGACCCCTACTCGGCCAAGCCCTACGTGCTGTTCTACACCACCAAGCGCGTCGGCGGCGGCGTCCAGGACTTCGACGCCATCAAGCTCCTGTCCTTCGGGGCGTGAGCCCGACACCCCCGGCCCCCCCGGGCCCGGGGGTGTCCGCTCCGAAGAGCGGGATCAATCTCTGGCTCGGGCCCGAGACCCAGCGCGACGGCGGGACCGGCAGGCTTCAGGAACCCCATCCGTGCGGCTCTCCCGCGAATGGCAGTGATCCGATGGCAGACCGTCCCGATGGCGCGGACGCCCTGACCGTCATGATCTCGGGCGGCTTCGCCCTGGCCTACCAGGCGGCGCTGCCGGCCTTCGAGGCGATGCCGGGCTGCGCGTGCGGACCCTGTCGGGCGCCTCCCAGGGTCAGGGTCCGAAGACGATGCGCATCAGCGGGAGCACGGCGCGGCGGTCGACGTGGTGCCCCTCTCAAACGAGGGTCTGCACGACCCGGTGGAGGCGGGGTGGATCGTCGCAGGTTCGACTGTCGCTCCGGCGAGCCCCCCTCACCTCGGATCGGACCGCGGACGCGATCCGCAGCACGGGCATGACCCCCGCCAAGCCCGGCCCGGCCCCGTAGGTCGGCAGCCGTTGTCACCGAGCGCCTCGGCCTACCGCCGGCCCGGCTTGGTCATCCAGTCCGACCGGGTCGCGCCGATGGCGGCGCCGGAGGGCATGCGGGCGAAGTCGGCCGCGCGGGCGTTGATCCAGCCGGCATGCTCGCCGGTGGGCGTCACGGCGGTGAAGCCGCCGCAGGCGGTGCGGGCCTTCCGGTCCTGGCGCATGGCGCCGCTGGACCAGCTCACCACGCCGACGATCTGGTAGCCGCCGGGGCCGCCGCGCAGGATCGGGCCGCCGGAATCGCCCAGGCAGGCACCGGCCCCCGCCGTCTCGGCCATGCGGCGGCGGTCGGTGACCACCGTGACCCGGTTGGCGACCTGCAGCGAGCCGATGGAGACGAGGTGGGCCTGGCGCAGGGTCCGGGCGGTGTTGCGCCGGTTCTCCGCGACCACGCCGAAGCCCGCGATGTCGACGGCGTCGCCGGTGTTGATGGCGCCGCCGCGGGGATCGAGGGGCTGGAAATCGCCGCTCAGGGGCTCGGCGAGCTTGATGACCGCGAGGTCGATGCCCGGCTGGTCCTCCGGCGTGGTGCCGGGCACGAAGTCGGGATGCATGGCGAAGGCGATGGCGTTGATGCGGCGCGAGCGGAACGCCCGGTCGACCGCCACCACGCTGTAGCCGGCCTGATGCATGACGCAGTGGGCGGCGGTGAGCACGAGGTCGCGGGCGATGAGCGTGCCCGAGCAGATCTCGCCCTGGGTGCTCTCGATCCGCACCACCGAGGCGCGCAGGCCGTTGGGATCGCGCGAGACCTCGCCGTTGATCACCGCGGAGGCCGGCAGGGGCGCCAGCGCGCCGAGGGCCGCCGCCAGCACCGTCGCTCCGATCCGGAGGCGGGTGGGACGGGTCGTGTGGCGCACAGCCTTGCTGGGGGCAGCCTTGCGCAGCGCGGTCGGCAACATCGTGTCTCTCCCGCGTCCGGCGATGTTCTGGACGAGAACGGCGTGGAGCCTATCGGAAGGCAATGGCTCGGCCAAGCTCTGGTTCCGCGGACCTTTCGTCATCCGCAGACCCGTTCAGACGCCGGACCAGCGCGCGGCGCTGCCCCAGCCCGACAGGGTCCGGTCGATCCAGTCGCGCTGCGGCCCGAGGAGGACGCCCTGCGAAACGCCGCCGCAGGCCTTGCCGGCGGCCCAGGCGGAGACCGCGAGGACGGCGGGCCCCGCGCCGATCGGCCCGCCGGAATCGCCCTGGCAGGCGCTGGCGCCGCCGGGACCGGCCCCGAGCCAGACCAGGAGGCGGCTCGGTCCGTGGGGCTCGATCACGCCGAGCTCGACGCTGCGGTAGGTCCCGGTGCTGCGGGCATCCCCGGCGGCGGCGACGCCGTAGCCGGACAGGGTCAGGCGCTCGCCCGCCCGCGGCAGCGCGGCGCTGAGGGCGGCCGGCACGAAGCGGCCCGGCAAGGGGGCGGCCAGGCGCACCAGGGCGAGGTCGACCGAGCGGCGGCGCCCCGCCACCGCACCCGCATCGTAGCCCGGATGGAGCGCGCGGGCCGTGATCTCGGCCAGCACCGGCGCGCCGGCCGCGTCCTTGTAATGCACCCGGTGCTCGGCCCGGGCCGCCACGCAGTGGCCGGCGGTGAGCACCGCGTCCGCCGCCACGACGATGCCGGTGCAGACGCCGCCGTTCGAGGACAGCACCATCACGGCCGAGCCCGCCGCCTCGGGGGCGGGGCGGCCCCCCACCACGGCGCCGGCCGGCCCCGAGGCCGGCGGTCCCAGCACGGCCAGCAGCACCGGAAGCCCCAGCAGGGCCGGGGCCCCGCGCCGCGCCGCGCGGCGGGTCCGGCCAGCGTTGCGCGCCATCGCGATCCCTTTCCTGGACGGCCCCCACACGGAGACGACGATGACCCCGATACGCGTCGACGATGCCCGCGTCGAGCCGGTGACGCTGGCGGAGATGCGCAGCGTCCTGCGCCTGGACCCGGACGATGGCGGGGCCGAGGATCCCCTGGTGGAGCGCCTGATCGCGGCGGCCCGGGCGCAGGTGGAGGTGGCCACCCGGCGCATCCTGGCGCCGGGGCGCTACCGCGTGATGCTCACGGCCTGGCCCGGCGACGGCTGGCTGCCCCTGCCGCTCAGCCCCCTCGTGGCCGTGGCGCGGACGGGCCTCGTCGATCCCGGCGGCACCGTCACCGACCTCGCCGCCGGGCTCGTCCGGCCCGGCGCGGACGGGATCGAGGCGCCCGGCCTCGTCATCGACCCGGCGGTGCCGGCCCTCGACCGGCGCGCCGCCCTGATCGAGGTCGACGCGGGCTACGGCGGCGCCGGGCCGCCGCTGCCGCCGGCCCTGGCCCAGGCGATCCGGCTCCTCGTGGCCCACGCCTTCGAGCATCGCGGCGACGGGGCCGGCGACGACGTCCCGCCGCCCGCCCTTGCCGCCCTGGTCGCGCCGCTGCGGCGGCTGCGCCTGTAGCGCGCCCCGTCCCGGAGATCGCCGCCATGCCCCAGCCCCTCTCCCCCGTGCCCATCGGCGCGCGCCGCCGACGCTTCGTGCTCGAACGTCCCGTGGAGACGCCGGACGGCTTCGGCGGCGTGGTGCGCCGGTTCGAGGCCGGCCCGCTGCTCTGGGGGGCGATCGAGCCCCTGCGCCCGGTCGAGCGGCTCCGCTTCGGCCGCGCCGAGGCGGTCGCCACCCACCGGATCCGATTCCGCTTCGGCCCCACGATCACGCCGGCGATGCGCCTCGCCAGCGGCCCGCGCCGCTTCGCCGTGCGCAGCGCGGGCGATCCGGACGGGCGCCGGCGCGACCTCGTCTGCCAGGTCGAGGAACTCAACGTCGAGGAACTCGGTGCCGGGGCCGCCGCATGAGCCTCGCCCCCGCTCCCGCCGGCTCGCCCACCAGCCCGCTGCTGGCGCTGCGCGCCGCCATCCTCGCCTGGCTCGCCACCGACGCGCCCCTGGCGCGGCTGATGGGCGGGTCCCTGCGCCTGGCCGACGAGCCGCCCCGGGGCGTCGCGCCGGTCTACGCCCTGTTCGGGGACGCCGAGATCCGCGACGATTCCGTCGACGGCGCCCGGCGCCACCGGCACGCCCTCGGCCTGACGGTCTTCGCCCGGCCGGGCTCGCTCCGCAGCGCGGTGGATGCCGCCGAGCGCATCGCCGACCTCCTGCACGACGCGCCCCTCGCCCTCGCGGGCCACGCCCTCGTGCGCCTCGACCTGGAGGCCATCGCCGTGCGGCGCGACCCCGCCAGCGGCGAGGCCCGCGCCACCCTGACCCTGCGGGCGATCACCGAGCGCCTCTCCGCCTGACCCCTCGATCCACGGAGCCCCCCATGGCAGCCCAACGCGGCAAGGACCTGCTCATCCGCATCGCCTCCGGCAGCGGCTTTCTCGCGGTGGCGGGCCTGCGGGCCCGCCAGATCGCCTTCAACGCCGAGACGGTGGACGTGACGAACGCCGATTCCGCCGGGCGCTGGCGCGAACTCCTGGCCGGGGCCGGGGTGCGCCGGGCCGCCCTCTCGGGCTCCGGGGTGTTCCGCGACGAGGCCTCCGATGGCCGCCTGCGGCAGGTGTTCTTCGACGGCAGCCTGGAGACCTACCAGATCGTGGTGCCGGCCTTCGGCACCCTGGAGGGCGTCTTCCAGATCACCAGCCTGGAATACCGCGGGGATCACGCCGGGGAGGTGACCTTCGACCTGGCCCTCGACTCGGCCGGCCCCCTCGCCTTCACGGCCGCCTGATGGCCAACCGCCGGCGCGGCGAGGTGGCCCTGGCCCTGGGCCCCGAGCGCTACACCCTCTGCCTCACCCTCGGGGCCCTGGCCGAACTCGAGGATGCCCTCGGGGCCGCCGACCTCACCGAGCTCGCCGCCCGCTTCGGCGAGGGGCGGCTCAGGAGCCGGGACCTCATCGCGCTCCTCGGCGCGGCCCTGC
>NZ_LMML01000023.1:197510-197607 GCF_001422215.1 Methylobacterium sp. Leaf89
GCGGCGGCGGCCACGACCTCGACGCGGCCGCCGCCGCGGCCCTGCCGCTGGCGGGCGACCTGGAGGCGATCGGAACGGCGATCGGCGCCGTGCTCGC
>NZ_LMML01000023.1:197643-262888 GCF_001422215.1 Methylobacterium sp. Leaf89
CGCGGCCTTCGGCGAGGCCCCCGAAACCCCTTGAGTCCCACGGGCGGGACCGCGCCGGAGCCGCCCTCCGCCTTCCCGTGGGACGAGGCGCTGGCGCTGGGCCTTGCCCGCCTGCGCTGGCGCCCGCGCGACTTCTGGCGCGCCACGCCGCGCGAACTGATGGCCGCCGCCGGCCTGACCGGGCCTCGCACCGCCCTCGACGGGGCGGCCCTGCGGGACCTGATCGCCCGCTTCCCCGACCCGACCTGATGCGAGGACCCCCGCCATGGCCGAGACCGACCCCGACCGCAGCACCGCGGCCCGCGCCCGGCAGCTGGAGACCCTCGACCGGCTCGCCCAGCGCTTCGGCCGGAGCCTGTCCCAGGCGCTGAGCCTCAATGTCGGGGCCGGGCGCCAGCTCGACAGCGTCCTCGGCACGCTGGCGACGAAGCTCTCCAGCGTGACGGTCAAGGCGGCCCTGAGCCCGGTCAAGGCCGGGATCACCCGGCTGGTGAACGGGCTGATCGGGTCGGGCGCGGGCAGTGCCGAAGCGGCCTTCGCCGACGGCGGGGTTCTGCAGCGGGGCCGCGTCCGCCCCTTCGCGGCCGGCGGCGTCGTGGCCGCCCCGACCTACTTCCCCATGCGCGACGGCCTCGGCCTGATGGGCGAGGCCGGGCCGGAGGCGATCCTGCCCCTGAAGCGCGGCAGCGACGGGCGGCTCGGCGTCGCGACGGGCGGCCAGGCCTCCGCCCCCGTGACCATCCACATCGCCACCCCGGACCTCGAGAGCTTCCGCCGCTCGGAGGCGCAGGTGGCCGCCGGCCTCGCCCGGGCGGTGGCCCGGGGCCGGCGCGGCCTGTGAGGCGAAAGGAGGAATCCACATGGTCGACGACCCGCCGAGCGACTTCCACGAGGTCCGCTTTCCCCTCGATGTGGCCCTGCGCGGCAGCGGCGGCCCGAGCCGGCTGACCGAGATCGTCACCTTGGCCTCGGGCCGCGAGCACCGCAACAGCCGCTGGGCCGATTCCCGCCGGCGCTACGATGCCGGCTTCGGCATCCGCACCCTCGACGCCCTGCACGCGGTGCTGAGCTTCTTCGAGGAGCGGCGGGGCCGGCTCTACGGCTTCCGCTACCGCGACCGGGTCGATGCGACCTCCGGGCCGCCCTCGCGCCCGATCGCGGCCACCGACCAGCTCCTCGGCCTCGGGGACGGGGCCACCCGGGTGTTCCAGCTCGCCAAGACCTACGGCACCGGGCCCGCGCCCTATCGGCGGACCATCGCCAAGCCGGTGGCCGAGAGCGTGCGGGTGGCGGTGGACGGCGTCGCGGTGGCGGCGGCCAAGGTCGCCTGCGAGGCCGCCACCGGCCGCCTCACCTTCGCGGCCGACGCCGTGCCGGCGGCGGGCGCGCGGGTGACGGCGGGCTTCTCCTTCGACGTCCCGGTCCGCTTCGACACCGACGACCTCACCATCGACCTCTCGGCCTTCGCCGCGGGGGAGATCCCGCGGGTGCCGCTCATCGAGATCGTGCCGTAGGGGGCGCGAACCGCAGCGGCCAGGCGCCCGGTCGCCGGATCACTTTGCGGGGCGTGACGCGCCAGAGGCGCTCGGCGCCGGGGTGGTCCGCGAGGTCGGGAGCGTCGAGGACGACCTCGGAATGCCCGGTCATCTGCACGAGGTCGCCGGTCGCGAAGTCGATGAACAGAAGCCCGGCGCGCGGGTTGGCGAGCAGGTTGCCCAGGGTGTTGAAGAACCGGTTGCCGGCATAATCCGGCACCGTCAGGACCCCGTCCGCGCCGATTCGGACGAAGCCGGCGGGACCGCCCCGATGCGAGACGTCGACCTGCCGGCGGCCATCGGCGCCGAGGGCGTAGCTCGCCACGAACATCGTCTCCGCGCTCCCGATGAGGGCGCGGGCCTGCCCGTCGAGGTGGTGCGACACCCGGGGCGCGGCCAGCGAGGCCGGGACTGGCGCCGGATCGGTCCGGACGCGGATGTATTGCGGGCAGTTGCCGAAGCTCTGCGCCACGCGGACCGCGAAGCCGTCCGGGCGGTCGCGCACCACCGTGCCGTTCAGGCGGTTGCGCCGCCGCGTGCCGAGGTCGATCCCGAGGAGGCCGAGGGCGGCGCCGTCCGAGAGTCCCGCCTCGGCGGGATCGTCGGGCTCGGAAGCCGCCCGGACCCGCAGGTGCCCGGGATCGGGCGCGTCGAGGAAGCCCGGCGCCCCGGTCCGCACCGTCGCCCAGGCCTCGCCGTCCGGATCGACCGTCCCGAGCACCACGAAGGGGAGTTGGCGGTAGAAGGCGCGGTGCTGCGCGATCAGGTGGTCGCGGATCACCCGGGGACCCAGTTCGGCCATCCGCTCGGCGACGCCGACCCGGGCCTGGAGGGCGGTCTCGCCCGCGTGCCAGGGCGGGGTGGGCCGGGTTTCCGGGAGGGAGCGGGAGGGGCAGTCGGTGGGAGACATGGGCGTTCTCCTGACGGGAGGGATGGGACTCAGGCGGCGCGCAGGCCTGCCGGCGTCTGCGGGAAGGGCACGAAGCCCGGCAGCGCCTCGATGCGGGCGAGCCAGGCGCGGACGGCGCCGTAGGGGGCGAGGTCGACGTTCCCCTCCGGCGCGGCGGCGACGTAGCTGTAGAGCGCCACGTCCGCGAGGGTCGGGTGGTCGGCGGCGAGCCAGGGCCGCTCGGCGAGTTCGGCCTCGATGCGGCCGAGGATGGCGTGGGCCCGGGCGATGACCTCGGCCGCGTCGAAGGTGGCGCCGAAGACCGTGATCAGGCGGGCGGCCGCCGGCCCGAAGGCGATGGGCCCGGCCGCCACCGAGAGCCAGCGCTGGACCCGCGCCGCGCCGGCCGCGTCCTCCGGCAGCCAGTCGGTGCGGCCGAGGCGCTTGGCCAGGTAGACCAGGATGGCGTTGGAATCGGGGACGACCGTCTCGCCGTCCACGAGCACCGGCACCTGGCCGAAGGGATTCAGCCTCAGGAAGTCCGGCGTCCGGTGCTCGCCCTTCGCGAGATCGACCGCGACGATCTCGCAGGGCTGGCCGACCAGGGACAGGAACAGGCGGGCCCGGTGGGCGTGGCCGGACAGCGCGACGTGGAACAGCTTCATGGGAGGCCTCCTCGGGGACGGGGACAGAACCAGGGCCGGGGCACCGGCGACATCCGCATTCAAGACCAGGGGACGGACGGGGAGAATGCGCTTTCCGCGCAAGCCACTGTTCCGCAAAATGGAACAATCGCGAGTCGGCGGAGGACGGCATGGATCGGTGGCAGGCGATGCGGGTCTTCGTCCGGGTGGCGGAGGGCGGGGGCTTCGCCGAAGCGGCGCGCCAGCTCCGCCTCAGCCCGCCGGCCGTGACCCGGGCGGTGGCGGCCCTCGAGGCGCGGATCGGGGCGCGGCTCCTGACCCGGACCACCCGCTCGGTGAAGCTCACCGAGGCGGGCGGGCGCTACCTGGAGGATTGCCGGCGCATCCTGGCGGAGATCGCGGAGGCGGAGGCCGCCGCGGCGGGCTCCTACGCCACGCCCTCCGGCACCCTGACGGTGACGGCGCCGGTGCAGTTCGGCCGCCTCTACGTGCTGCCGGTGATCACCGAATACCTGGCCCATCACGCCGCCGTCTCGGCGCAGGCCCTGTTCCTCGACCGGATCGTCAACATGGTCGAGGAGGGCGCCGACGTGGGCGTCCGGATCGGCGCGCTTGCCGATTCCGGCCTCGCGGCGATCCGGGTCGGCACCGTCCGGCGGGTGCTCTGCGCCGCACCGGACTACCTCGACCGGCACGGGACGCCCGGGACGGTGCGGGACCTGCGCGACCACGCCGTGATCGGCTCGGCCAGCACCGGCCCCGGGACCGTCGCCCTGCGGCCCCGGCTGACCTGCAACACCATCGACGCCGTCCTGGCGGCGGCGCTGGCCGGCCAGGGCCTCGCACAGCTCCTGTCCTACCAGGTCGCCCCGGCCGTGGCGGAGGGGCGCCTGCGCCTCGTCCTCGACGATCCGGAGGCGGCGGCGATGCCGGTCCACGTCGTGAGCCCCGAGGGGCGGCGCGCACCCGCCAAGGTGCGGGCCTTCATCGATCTCGCGGTGGCGCGGCTCCGGGCCGACCCGCGAGTCAACCCGACCCGTTCCTGACATTCTTCGGGGCTTCCAGACCATGCGCGACCTGCCCCCCGACCTCGCCGCGCATCTCGCCGGCGGGGCGACCACGCTGTGCCATTGCTGGGCCCTGACCCGGCGCGACGGCGTCCGGCTCGGCTTCACCGACCACGACCGCGACCTCAGCTTCGGCGGCCTGACCTACGCCGCCCGCTCCGGGCTGGAGGCGGCCGAAGCCAGCGCCGAGCTCGGCTTCGCCATCGGCGGCGGCGAGGTCGCCGGGGCGCTCTCGGCGGTCGGGCTCACCGACGCCGACATCGCCGGCGGCCTCTACGACGCCGCCTCGGTGGAAACCTGGCTGGTGGATTGGCGCCGCCCCGAGACGCGCCTGCTCCTTGAAATCGGCACGGTCGGCGAGGTGCGCCGGGCTGGCACCGCCTTCGTGGCCGAGTTGCGCGGGCTGATGGACCAGCTCGACGCCGAGCGCGGCCGGACCTACCGTGCCACCTGCGGGGCCGATCTCGGCGATGCCCGTTGCCGCGTGGACCTGACCGATGCCCGCTTCGCCACGACCGGCACGGTGCTGGCGGCGCCGGAACCCGGCCGCCTCGCCGTCGCCCTGGCGGGAGATTTCGCGCCAGGGTGGTTCGCCGGGGGGCGCCTCGCCTGGATCGGCGACGGCCAGGCCGGACAGGAGGCCGAGATCCGCGACCAGGCCGGCGCGACGGGGACGATCCGCCTCGACCTCTGGCAGGCCCCGCCCCGCCCGGTAGCGCCGGGCGACCGCTTCCGCCTGACGGCGGGCTGCGACAAGCGCCTCGCCACCTGCCGCGACAAGTTCGCCAACGTGCCGAACTTCCAGGGCTTCCCGCACCTGCCGGGCAACGATTTCGTGCTGCGCCCCGCCCCCGGCGCCGGCCCGGGCCTCGACGGCGGCAGCCTGTTCCGGTGAGGCCGCCATGACATTCGAGACGATGACATCCGAATCGATGACGCCCGAGAGGATCGTCACCCTGGCGCGGGCCTGGATCGGCACGCCCTATCGTCACCAGGCCTCCCTGAAGGGCGTCGGCTGCGACTGCCTCGGGCTGCTGCGCGGGGTCTGGCGCGAGGCCCTCGGCCCGGAGCCCGAGGCGGCCCCGCCCTACGCCGCGTCCTGGGCCGAATCCGCGCCGCCCGGCTGCGATCCCCTGGCGGACGCGGCCGCGCGCCACCTCCTGCCCGTCGACGGTCCGCCATCGGCCGGCGACGTCCTGCTGTTCCGCTTCCGCGCTCACCTGCCGGCCCGGCACTGCGCCCTCGCCACCGGCGCCGGCACGATGATCCACGCCCATGACGGCGCCGCCGTCACGGAGGTCGCCCTGACGGCCTGGTGGCGCCGCCACCTCGCCCAGGTCTACCGCTTCCCGGGCGTGGAGGGCGGCTAACCGACGAGGTCGTCGATCGTGACGGACAGGACCTCGGCAATCCGGCGCAGGGTGTCCACGGTGCCCTCGCGCTTGCCGGTCTCGATCTGCGACAGGAACGGCTGGGCGATCCCGGCGGCCTCCGCCAGGGCGCGGGCGGTGAGGCCGCGGTGCTCGCGCCAGACGCGGATGCGGTTCTCCCCGCCAAGGATGCGGTCCACCATCCCGGAGGGCAGCAACTCCTCCTCGCCGGCTGCGAGCCGACGGCGGAATTCCTGGATCGCGAGGCGGTCGGCATTGTCCTCGGCCGCCTCGCTCAGGGCGCGAAAATCGGCTTCCGACAGGACGACGAGGCGCTCGCCGGCCGGGGTGACGATGGTCTGGGCGTTCATGGGCGAAGGTCCGTTCCGGCAGTGTCCGATGCGACGGGTTCGTCGGGGTCAGTCATAGGCGCTGCCCCGGGGGGCGACCCGGATCACGGCGAGGATCTCGCCCTGGTCCGTATAGAGGACCCGCCAGTCGCCGACCCGCAGGCGGAAGACCCCGGGTTCGCCCTTGAGGGCCTTCACGTTGTTGGCCTGGGCGGCCGGATCGGCCGCCAGCAGGGCGATCTTCGAGCGGATCATCGCCGAGACGTTGGCCGGCATCCGGCTCAGCGTCTTCAGGGCAGCCTTGCTGTAAGCGATCCGTTTCACCAACTAAAAATAGCACATCGCTATAATACCGCAAGGGCGAGTTGCCCCGAGATCTCAGACCTCGCCCCCGCTATCGGAGTCCGCCATGGCCACGCTGATCCTGCAAACCGCCGGGGCGGCGGCCGGTACGGCGCTGGGCGGGCCGATCGGCGGGATCATCGGCAGTGCCCTCGGGGCGGCGGCGGGCTCCGGCCTCGACGCCGCCCTGTTCGGGGGACTGGCGGGCGGGCGCACGGTCGAGGGGCCGCGCCTCTCCGACGTGGCGGGCCTCAGCTCCGGCGAGGGCGACCCCATCCCGCGGGTCTACGGCCGGGCCCGCATCGGCGGCACCCTGATCTGGGCGACCCGGCCCCTGGAGGTGGCGAGCCCCGCCGCCGCCAGCGCGGCCGGCGGCAAGGGCCTCGGCGGCGGCAAGGTCAAGCGGACGGCCTATGCCTACTTCGTCGACCTCGCCATCGGGCTCTGCGAGGGCCCGGTGGCGGGCCTCCGGCGGGTCTGGGCGGACGGGCGCGAGATCGACCTGACCACGGTCACCCTCCGCCTGCACGTCGGCGACGGGGACCAGGCACCGGACCCGCTCATCGTCGCCAAGGAGGGGGCGGCGAACGCCCCCGCCTATCGCGGCCTCGCCTACGTGGTGCTCGAGCGCCTCGCCCTGGCCGAGTTCGGCAACCGGATTCCGCAATTCGCCTTCGAGGTGCTGCGCCCCGTGGCAGGCCTCGCCGGGATGATCCGGGCGGTCTGCCTCATCCCCGGCTCCACCGAGTTCGGCCTCGATCCGCTGCGCGTCACCGAGGAGGCGGGCTACGGCACGACCCGCCCGGCCAACCGGTTCCAGCTGCAGGCGGGCACCGACGTCACCGCCTCCCTCGACGCGCTCCAGGCGCTCTGCCCGCGGCTGGAGCGCGTCTCCGTGGTGGCGAGCTGGTTCGGGGACGACCTGCGCGCCGGACTCTGCACCCTCGCCCCCCGGGTCGATTCCGCCGCCAAGGTGACGAGCGGCGACGCCTGGTCGGTGGCGGGCCTGGGTCGCGACCAGGTGGCGCCCGTCTCGACCGGGCCCGAAGGCGGGCCGGCCTATGGCGGCACGCCCTCGGATGCGGGCCTGACCCGCCTCGTGGCCGACCTGCACCGGCGCGGCCTCGCGGTGGTGCTCTACCCCTTCGTGATGATGGACGTGCCGGCGGGCAACCGCCGGCCGGACCCGCGCGACCCGGCCGCCGCCGGCCAGCCGGCCTATCCCTGGCGCGGGCGCATCACCTGCGACCCCGCCCCCGGGCAGCCGGCGAGCCCGGACGGCACCGCCGCGGCCGGCACGCAGGTGGCGGCCTTCCTCGCGCAGTATCGCCCCTTCGTGCTGCATTACGCGACGCTCGCGGCCGCCTGGGCCGCCGCGGGGATTCCCCTCGCCGGCTTCATCCTGGGCAGCGAGTTCGTCGGCCTCACCCGGGTGCGGGCGGAGGCGGGGCGCTACCCCGCCGTGGAGGGCTTCCGCAGCCTGGCGACGGCCCTGCGCCAGCGCCTCGGCCCGGACGTCGCGCTCGTCTACGCCGCCGACTGGACCGAGTACGGCGCCGACGTGCGCGACGGCGGCGCCACGGTCCGCTTCCCCCTCGACGCCCTGTTCGCGGACCCGGCCATCGACGCGGTGGGGATCGACTACTACCCGCCCCTGACCGACTGGCGCGACGGGGACGCCCATGCCGACCTGGCGCTCGCCGATTCGATCTACGACCCGGCCTATCTCAAGGGGCGGCTCGGCGCCGGCGAGGCCTTCGACTGGTTCTATGCCGGTGCGGCCGACCGGGCCGCGCAGGTCCGCACGCCGATCACCGACGGGGGCGCCGCCAAGCCCTGGATCTTCCGGGCCAAGGACCTCGTGGGCTGGTGGGCGAACCCGCACATCGAGCGGGAGGACGGGCGCGAGACCCGGGCGACGGCGTGGGTGCCGCGGGGCAAGCCGATCTGGCTCACCGAGATCGGGGTGCCGGCGGTGGACAAGGGCACCAACGGCCCCAACGTCTTCCCCGACCCGAAATCCGCCGAGAACGCCAGCCCGCCCGCCTCGCGCGGCACCCGCGACGACCTGATCCAGGCGCGCGGCCTCGCGGCGATCCTGGGGCGGTTCGACCCCGACCTGCCCGGCTTCGAGGCCGCCCACAACCCGGTCTCGCCGGTCTATGGCGGGCCGATGGTGCCGGCGGAGGGGATCTTCGTCTGGTGCTGGGACGCCCGGCCCTACCCGGCCTTTCCCGACTTCGACACCGTCTGGGCGGATGCGGGCAACTGGCCGGTGGGCCACTGGATCACCGGGCGGATCGAGGGGCTGGAACTCGACCGGCTCATCGCCGCGATCCTGGCCGACCTCGGGATCACCGTGCCGGCCGCCATCACCGCCGACGCGACCCTCGACGGCTACGTCATCGACCGGCCGATGTCGGCCCGGGCGGCCCTGGAGCCCCTGGCGCAGCTCTACGGCCTCGACGTCTCCGCCGCGGCCGGCGCGCTGATCGTGCGCGGGCCGCGCCGGGAGGTGCCGCAGGCGATCGCGGCGGACGACCTCGTGGTCCTGCGCGACGCGGAGGCCCCCCTGGCCCGGGTCCGGGCCGAGGAGGCGGAGCTGCCGCGCTCCCTGGCGCTCGGCTTCACCGACGGCGAGACCGCCGAGTACCGCCGGGCGAGCGCCGCCGCGACCCGGCCGACCGGCCGGCGCCGGCGCGAGACCCGGATGGAGGCCGCCGTGGTGACCCGGCGCGCCAGCGCCGAGGCCCTGGCGGAGGCCGCCCTCGACGCCGCCCTCGCGGCCCGCGACACCGCGCGCTTCACCCTGAGCCCGCGCCGGATCGACCTCGCGCCGGGCGACCTCCTGGCCCTGCCGGGGGAGCGGCTGCCGCACCGGATCCTGCGCATCGCCGACAGCCCGCGCGGGCGCGCCATCGAGACGCGGGGCGTCCCCCGTCACGGCCGGGCGCCGCGCGCGGGCGAACCGGCCGGACCGCGCCCGCGCCGGGCGGTGCCGGCCCTGGCCGGGCCGCCCTTCGCGGTCGCCCTCGACCTGCCGGCCGACCGCGGCACCCCGACCACCCTGCAGGCGCTGGCGGTGACGGCCGACCCCTGGCCCGGGCCGATGGCGATCTGGCGGGCGGAGGGCGAGGCCGCCCCGCTGGTGCCGCAGGGCTTCGTCGACCACCCCGCCTGCCTCGGCGAGACCCTGACGGCGCTGCCCCCCGGCCCGCTCTGGCGCTTCGACCGGGGCGCGGCCCTCACGGTCCGCCTGCGCCACGCCGGGGACCTCGACGCCATCGGCGAGGCGGCGGCCCTCGCGGGCGGCAACCTGTTCGCGGTGCGCAGCGCCGGGGACGGGGCGATCGAGCTGATCGCAGCCGCCGGCGCCACGCTGGTGGGGCCGGGCACCTACCGGCTCACCGGGCTCCTGCGCGGGCTGGCCGGCAGCGAGGCGCAGGCCGGGCGCGCGGCCTCGGCCGGCAGCCTGATCGTGCGCCTCGACGGGGCGGTGGTGCCCCTGGTCGAGCGCCTCGACGAGGCCGGCCGCCCGTTCCGCTACCGGCTCGGCCCGGCGGCGCGCGATCCGGCCGATCCGGCCACCGTCGCGCTGCGCGCCACGGCGGGCCTCACCGCCCTTAAGCCCCTGCGCCCCGTCCATCTCCGGGCACGGCGGGCGCCGGGGGGCGTGCGCCTCGCCTGGATCCGGAGGGCCCGGCGCGACGGGGATTCCTGGGACGCCGTTGAGGTCCCGCTGGAGGAGCCCGAGGCCTACCGGGTCACGATCTACGCCGCCGCGGGCCACCCCCTCCGGACCCTGAGCGCGGACCGGTCGGACCTCCTCTACGCCGCGGCGGACGAGGCGGCGGATTTCGGCACGCCCCAGGACCGCCTCGACGTCGCGGTGGCGCAGGTCGGCGCGGCGGCCGGGCCCGGCCCCGAGACCCGGGCGCGGGTGCCGGTGGAGCCCGCCTGAACCCGCGATTCAACCCAGTCCCGAGACACCCGGAGCCCGACGATGCCCGAGACCACCCCGATTCTGGCGCTGCCGCTGATCGCGGCCGGCCAGGCCCAGAAGCACGTCACCCACAACGAGGCCCTGATCCAGCTCGACGCGGTGGTCCAGCTCGCCTGCCGCGACAAGGACCTCGCCGCGCCGCCGGCCGCCCCCGCCGAGGGCGACCGCTACCTCGTGCTGAGCCCCGCCCCCACCGGGGCCTGGGCGGGGCTGTCCGGCCAGGTCGCCCAGTTCCAGGACGGGCGCTGGCGGGGCCTCGCGCCGAAACCCGGCTGGCTCGCCTGGATCCTCGACGAGGACGAGCTCTACATCTTCACGGCCGCCGGATGGGTCAGGTTCCGCAGCACCCTCCGGCAGCTCCAGACCCTGACGCGCCTCGGCCTCGGCACCACGGCGGACGCCGCCAACCCCTTCGCGGCCAAGCTGAACACCGCCCTCTGGACCGCCCTGACGGCGGCCGAGGGGGGCACCGGCGACCTGCGCTGCACCCTCAACAAGCAGGGGCCCGGCAACGTCCTCTCCCTGCTGTTCCAGAGCGCCTTCACGGGACGGGCCGAGATCGGGCTGTCGGGCAGCGACGATCTCACGATCAAGGTCGCGCCCGACACCGGGGGGTTCCGGGAAGCCCTGCGGATCGACCGGGCGACGGGCCGGGTCGACGTCGCCGGGCCGGCGCCCGCCCCTCTCCTCGGAGCGCCGGCCCTCCGCCTGACCCAGGACCTCGCCACGGATGGCAGCCTGCTGGCCGGCGGCCTGACGATGCAGGCGTCGAGCGGGGGCCTCGCCTGGACCGTCGCCGGCCTGGCCGGAACGGGCGGAACGGGCGGAACGGCGGGCGGCTTTCCGGGGGGCCTCGCGGTCTTCGTCAAGCCGGCGGACGGAGCCCGCTCGGGCGCCCTGCGCGAGGCGGCGCGCTTCGGGCCGGAGGGCAATCTCGGCCTCGGCACCAGCGCCCCCCTGACGACGCGGCTCGGGGTCGCCGGCATCATCGCCCACGCCGCCGACAACACCTGGAGCCTCGGCACGCCGGCGCTGCGCGCCTCGGTGCTCTATGCCGGGACCGGAGCGATCAGCACGTCCGATGCCCGCGAGAAGACGCCGGTCGCCCCCCTCTCGGAGGCCGAGATCGCCGCCGGCCGCGCGCTGGCCCGGGAGATCGGCACCTTCCGGTTCCATGACGCCGTGGCGCGGAAGGGGGACGGGGCCCGGCGCCACGTCGGCCTCACCGTCCAGCGGGCCGTCGCGATCCTGGAGGCCGAGGGCCTCGATCCCTTCGCCTACGGCTTCGTCTGCCGCGATTCCTGGCCAGCGGTCGCCCCGCAGGAGGCCGTCCCGGCCACGGAGGCCGTGCGCGACGCGGACGGCGCCACGATCGCGCCGGCGGTCCCGGCACAGGCGGCCTGTCCCGGGCGCGCGGCCGGCGAGCGCTACGGTTTCCGCACCGACCAGCTGCTGCTGTTCCTCGCCCGCGGCTTCGAGGCGCGGCTCACCGCCCTGGAGGCGGCCGCCGGTCCCTGATCCGCGCAGGTCAGCGCAGGTATCCCGCCGCCCGCAGGTCGGCCTCGACCGCCTCGCACAGGGCCGCCAAGGGGTTGTCGTTCCGGGCGGCGGGCGGCTCGACCGGCCGCATGGGCGGGAACGCCAGGTCGGGCGGCCGCGCCGACCCCTCACGGGCGATGTCGCCGGTCTCAGTCTCGGTCTCGCGTCGCAAGGCCGTCGAGATGAGCTTTCGCAGCATGTCCGCCCCCGACCCCGCGGTCCTTCCAAGTATCGCGTCAGTTATCGCGTCGCGTATCGCGCAAGTCTAGCTGCCACGCCATCAAGCGGAGACAGGCCATGAACCTCAGTGCCATCGGCGAAGCCGTGCTCATCGCGCGCGAAGGGCGCCGCCTCACCGCCTATCGCGACAGCGTCGGGATCTGGACCATCGGCATCGGCCATACCGCGGCGGCCGGGCCGCCCCTGGTGACGCCAGGCCTGCGCCTGACCGCGGCCGCCTGCGACGCCCTCTTCCGGCGCGACGTCGCCCGCTACGTCCGGGCGGTGGACGATGCCATCCAGGACGCCTTGCCCGACGCCCTGCCCGACCACGCCTTCGACGCCCTGGTCTCGCTCTGCTTCAACATCGGCCCGTCGGCCTTCGCGCGTTCCACCGTCGTCCGGCGCCTGAAGGCCGGCGACCGCGACGGCGCCGCGGCGGCGATCCTGCTCTGGAACCGCCCGGCCGCGCTGATCCCGCGGCGCGGCGCCGAGCACGACCAGTTCCTGACGCCCTACGACCGCGCCCTGCCGCGGGCGCGCCGGAGCGACGCGGCGCCGGTTCCCGCGCCAAGTGCCCTGACCCCGTCCCTGCAGCTTCCCCTGACCCCGCCCCTGCCCGTGCAGCGCCGGACGGTGCCGCGCATCCCGCCGCTGCCGCGCCGCGGCCTCGAGCCGGCCCCCGATCCGGCGCCCGGGCGGCCCGTCGCCCTGGCCCGCCTGTGGGCGACCCTCCGCAACCGCCTGCGCGGCGGCCCCTGAGGGCCGGCCCCTCCGCCTTCGCTTCGATGTCCCCACCGATGGAGTCCGCGATGATCCGATTCGTCCCCGTTCCCTCGCGCGCCCGCCCCTTGCGCGCCCGCCCCTTCGCCGCCCCCTTCGCCGCCGGCGTCGGCCTCGCCCTCTTGGCGGTCGCAGCGGCCTCGGTCGCGGGGGCTTCGGCGGCCCCTTCGGCCGCACCGGCGACCGCCGCCGTGACCGTCCCCTGGGGCGACGCCCTCGCGGCGGCAATCCAGGGCATCGGGAGCGTGGTGGTGCCCCTCGCGGTCACCGCCCTGACGGCGGCCCTGGCGCGGATCGCCGGGCCCGTGCGGGTCCTGATCACGGCCAGCCTGGTGGAGCGTCTGGTGCGCAATGTCGGCGCCTACGCGGTCAACGCGGTGGCGGGGGCGGCGCAAGGCCGCACGCTAACGGTCCCGATGGGATCGCTGGTGATCGCGGGCGCGGTCCAGCGCGGCCTCGACGCGGCTCCGGGCTGGCTCATCCGGGCCGCAGGCGGCGTCGACGGCCTCGGCGAGAAGGTGTTTCGCAGCCTGCCCCTGGCGGAGGAGGCCACGGTCGCCAACACGCTTCTGCCCGCGCTCCGGGCGGCGCGGGCGCACCGCCCGGCCTGACGGTAGGGGTCCGCGGGCGGGGGGAATCTCACGAGGGAGGGGGCCTTGCAGAAGATCGCCCTGGAGGCCGCGCACCTGCTCGTCTCACAGGAGGGCGCGGGATGGATCGTCGCCGTCCTCCTCGGCCTCGCCTGCTTCCATCTCCACCGGGACTCGGTGCGCGCCCAGGAGGCGCGCCTCGGGGATACCGGCGCCACCGCCACCGCCCTCGAGCGGGCCTCGCAGAGCCATGCCGCCGTGGCGGCCGCCCTGGAGAGCCGGACCCGGGTGCTGGACGACCTCGCCCGCGTGATCGCCGAGCTCGCGCGCAGCGTCGAGCGCAACGACGAGCGGGCGCGGGAGAAGCTGGACGACATCCTGCGCCGGCTCGCCGAGATCCGGCCGCGCCCCTGAGGACACCGCCATGGACCGCCTCGCCCTCCTGCTGAATCCCCGCCGCGACCGCCGCCGGGTGGCGGCCCTGCGCCTGCACGCCGCCCGGACGGGGTTCGACCGCTCGTCCCAGGCCCTGCGGCGGGCCGCCCTCGCGCATATCGACGGCCAGGCCCTGGTCGGAGCGACGCTCCGGGCGACCCTCGCGCGCCTCGCCGCCCAGGCCCCCGGGCCGGCCTGAGCCGCGAGCCCCCGGGAGCCCGGCGGGAACCGAATGGCCGAGGTTGGGCTTGGGTCGGCATTCAGGGCACATTCAGTGCATCCTTCCTAAACGTCATCGCATGCGCATCCTCCTCGCCCTGGTGTTGATCGGACTGACCGTCGCGGGCTTCGCGACGGGTTCGATCGACACGTTCGCGGAGGAGACGACGACGGGCACCAGCGCGGTCTCGGCGCCCTTGATCGCGATGCCCCGCAGCGAAACCTGTCTCAGTCCGGCGGACCTGCGCGAGGCCGTCGCCGAGAAGCGGGTGATCGCCCCGGTGGCCGCCATCCGCGCCGCCCGCCAGGTGATTCCCCGCGCGGAGATCCAGCGGGCCCGCCTGTGCCGGAGCGACGACACCCTCGTCTACCTGCTCACGGCCCTGCGCCGGGACGGCCAGTTCGTCCACGTCGTCGTCGATGCCACCACCGGGCAGGTCAGCGGACCGTGAAGGCTTTCGGTCGGAAGCCGTTTCGCGCCGGCGCGGAGACGTCTAACGTGCGCGCCGCGCCGACCCGCGGGTCCGGGCCATCATCGTAGGAGTTCGGGACCGTGCGGTTGCTCGTCGTGGAGGATGACCGGGACATCAACCGGCAGGTGGTGAACGCCCTCGAGGAGGCCGGCTACGTCGCCGACAAGGCCTTCGACGGCGAGGAGGGGGGCTATCTCGGCGAGAGCGAGCCCTACGACGCCATCATCCTCGACATGGGCCTGCCCAAGACCGACGGCGTCAGCGTTCTGCAGAAGTGGCGCCGGGCCGGCATCAAGACCCCGGTCATCATCCTCACCGCCCGCGACCGCTGGTCCGACAAGGTCGACGGCTTCGATGCCGGGGCCGACGACTACGTCACGAAGCCGTTCCACATGGAGGAGTTGATGGCGCGCGTGCGCGCTCTGCTGCGCCGCGCGGCCGGCCACGCCACCAGCCAGATCGCCTGCGGTCCGGTGGTGCTCGACACCCGCTCGGGCCGGGTCTTCGTGGACGGCAACCCGGTCAAGCTGACCAGCCACGAATACCGCCTGCTCTCCTACCTGATGCACCACACCGGCCGGGTGGTCTCGCGGGCCGAACTGACCGAACACCTCTACGACCAGGATTTCGACCGCGATTCCAACACCATCGAGGTCTTCGTCGGCCGCCTGCGCAAGAAGCTCGCCGTCGACCTGATCCAGACCGTGCGGGGCCTCGGCTACCTCGTCGACCCGAACCAGCCCGCGCCGCGGGTGTGATCTCAACGACGCGGACTCACCGCGAGCCGCCTCGCCCGGATCAGGGTCTGCATGTGCGCGAGCACGAGGGCGAAGAAGCGCCGCGGCACGGTTCCGTAGATCACGCTCGGCGGGTCGTGGTCGGGAATGGACCGTAGGTCCGGTCCCGGCCAAACGAAATCGTTGCCCGCGGACACGATGACCCACTGTCGCCGGTCATCGAGGCCCACGCTTTTGCAAACCTCCGCGGGAATTTACAGGACGGCGGGTCGGTCCTCGGGCTCCCGATGGGTGATCGGAACCACGATGCAGCTTCCGTCCGTGGGTTTGCGTGCGATGACCAGGACGGCGGGTCGGTCCATCCGCGATGATTCCAAACCCTCGCGACTCTCGTCCGACCAGAGGAACGCGTAGCGGATCACGGTCCCGGGCGATCGGCGGCTCGCCCGGGACTATGGTCGGAGACCTGCGCTAATCCGTGTCCGTCAGGCCTTTCGGGACCTCGGCGCTCAGGATCGCGTCGGCGATGTCATCCGGGATGTCGTCGATCGTGAACGAACGCCGGTCGCGTTCGCGCAGGCGGATGAATTCGTCATAGGCCACGAGGACCGTCTTCGGGCGCCCGTTCTTGCTGATCACGACCGGGTTACGGATCGCCTCGTCCTGATAGAATCCTGCGCGCTTGGCGAAGTCGGTGGCATCCGTATCGATCAGTTTGAACAGGTTCATGCCGATCCAAGCCTCGACAACAAGCGGAGACAGATCCGTATAATCCGTATTCTGCGGATTATACGGATCGAGTCATGGTGAGACACGGGCCTGCGCCCAGGCTAGAATGGGCGTGCCGGTCAAGCCGGAGTCGATCGAAATCTCAGGCGACCCCCCCAAGACCCGTGCGATCGGCGGCGGCACATCCTCGGCCGTCGCGTTGATTTTCGGCTGCAACGCAGATCGGCTGCAACCCAGACTTTGGCCAGCATGATTCCCTCCCCCTCCTGGCTCCCGATGCGCCGCCGCTCGATCGCGGTGCGCCTCGCCACCTCGGCGCTGCTGGCGAGTTCGGCGATCCTGCTCATCGCCGCCTGGATCCTCACGACCCTGTACCGCGAGAACACCGAGCGCGCCTTCGACAGCCGCCTGCTGGTCTACGCCAACAACCTCGCCACCGACCTCGTCTCGCCCAACGACCCCGAGAGCCGGTCCTTCACCCTGAGCGATCCGCGCTTCGACCTGCCCCTGTCGGGCTGGTACTGGCAGATCGGCCGGCCCGACGCGAAGCCGCGCGACCTGCGCACCTCGCGCTCCCTGGTGGGCGTGCCCCTGAAGGCTGCCGCCACCCCCGACAGCAAGGCGGGCATCGGCCAGATCCGCCAGGGCTACGGCCGGGCCCAGGACGAGCGCCGCCTGCGCATCATCGAGCGCGACGTCGATCTCGGCGAGGAGGGCCGCTACACCGTACGAGTGGCCGGCCCCGCCGACGAGATCGAGAACGACGTCGACCGCTTCCGCTTCTCGCTGATGGTCACCTTCGGGCTCCTCGGCCTGTCGCTCGCCCTGACGACCCTGCTGCAGATCCGCTTCGGCCTCGCGCCGCTCGCCAAGCTGCGCACGGCGCTGGGAGCCATCCGGCGGGGCGAATCGGACCGCATCACCGGCGAGTATCCGCGCGACATCGCCCCCCTGGCGGGCGAGGTGAACCTTCTCATCGAGACCAACCGGGAGATCCTGGAGCGGGCGCGGACGCAGGTCGGCAACCTCGCGCACGCCCTGAAGACCCCGCTCTCGATCATCGTCAACGAGGTCGGCGCCGCCGATGCACCCGACGACCTCGCGGCCAAGATCCGCGAGCAGGCCGCGGTGATGCGCGACCAGGTGAACTACCACCTCGACCGCGCCCGGGCCGCGGCACTCGCCGGCACCCTCGGCACCTCCACGGAGGTCGAGCCGGCGCTGGCCGGCCTCGTGCGCACCTTCGGCAAGATCTACCGCGACAAGGACATCGCCTACGAGGTCCACGTGCCGGCCGGCCTGCGCTTCCGGGGCGAGCGCCAGGACTTCGAGGAGATGATCGGCAACCTCGTCGACAACGCCTCGAAATGGGCCCACGGCCGCGTGGCGATCCGCGCCGAGGCGGTGGGCAAGAACGATTATCCCCACCTTCTCGTGGCGATCGAGGATGACGGCCCGGGCCTCGCCCCGGAGGACCGGGCGGACGTGCTCGGGCGCGGCCGCCGCCTCGACGAGACCAAGCCCGGCTCCGGGCTCGGCCTCTCGATCGTGGCCGATCTCGCGGCCCTCTATCGCGGCCGCTTCCGCCTGGAGGAGGCGACGCTGGGCGGCCTGCGGGCGGTGATCGAGGTGCCGGGCGATGCGCCGGCCGGCGTGGCCCCGCACTGAGCCGCGGACTCGCGGAGCGCCGTGCAGCGGCGTGAGGGCCGCCGATCCCCGGCCGGGATCCCGGGACCCGGTTTCCCCGCAAGCCGTCATGCTCTAGGGTTGCGTCCTCCCCCCGACGTGCTGCGCGTGACACCGTGTCGCCCGAGGCCTGCATCGTGCCGGCGGGGGCCCGCGTCTACATGCAAGCGGGGCAGCGTTCGGGGCGTGATGACGGCACTTTGGTTCATACTGGCGGTCATGACCGGCGCGGCGGTGTTCGCCCTGCTCTGGCCGATGTCGCGCCGGGCCAATCCCGCCGCCCCGCCGGAGGGCGGTGGCCTCGCCACCGAGACGGGCTTCTACGAGGACCAGCTCCGCGAGATCGAGCGCGACGAGGCCCGCGGCCTGATCGCGCCCCCCGAGGCGGAGGCCGCGCGCACCGAGGCGGCCCGGCGCCTGCTGCGCGCCAACCGCGCCGGCGTCCCGGCGGCCCAGGACATCGCCGAGCCGGCCCTGCGCCAGCGCCGGGCGGCCTCGGCCTTCGCCCTCTCCACCATCCCCCTGGTCGCGCTCATCGCCTACGGTCTCTACGGCTCGCCGCACATGCCGGCTCAGAGTGCGGCGGAGCGCCAGTCCGCCCAGAGCGGCGACCAGGACCTGCTCAAGGCCATCGGCCAGATCGAGGCGCGGCTCGCGGCCGATCCCACCGACGGGCGCGGCTGGTCCGTGCTCGCCCCCGTCTACATGCGGATGGGCCGCTTCGACGACGCCGCGCATGCCTACGAGGCCGCCACCCGCATCCTCGGCGAGACGGCGCAGCGCCTGTCCGACTGGGGCGAGGCCCTGGTGGCGGCGGCCAACGGCGCGGTCACGCCCCAGGCCAAGGCCATCTTCCAGCGGGCGGTCGACCTCGACGGGCAGGTCGCCAAGCCGAAATTCTACCTGGCGCGGGCGGCCGAGCTCGACGGCGACATTCCCCAGGCGATCCAGCGCCTCCAGGCCATGGCCGACGCGGCGCCGGCCGACGCCCCCTGGCTGCCCCTCGTCCGCGAGAACCTGGCGCGCCTGAAGGGCGAGGCCGCGCCCGGCGAGACGAAGGCCCCCGAAGCCGGCGCCGCGGCCGCCCTCCAGGCCCTGCCCCCGGCGAGCCGCGACGGCGCCATCCGCGCCATGGTCGACAGCCTCGACAAGCGCCTGGCCGACCGGGGCGGGAGCCTGGAGGACTGGCTGCGCCTCGTGCGCTCCTATGGGGTGCTCCAGGAGCGCGACAAGGCGAAGGACGCCCTGGAGCGGGCGCGCAAGGCCCTGGGCGACGATCCCGAGGCGAAGACCCGCCTCGACGCGATCGCCGCCGAGGCCGGTCTGGCCGCGGCCCCAGCGGATGCGGCCGCGGCCACGCCCTCCGCTCCTCCCGCCCGGACCGGTTCGGCCTCCGACGAGGCCGCCCGAGCCGGCACGGAGGCCGCCGTCGCGGCCGTCAAGGCGATGCCGGTGGCCGAGCGCGACGCCGCCATCCGCGGCATGGTCGCGGGTCTCGACCGCCGCCTGGCGGCCAAGGGCGGCAGCGTCGACGATTGGCTGCGCCTCATCCGCTCCTACAGCGTGCTCGGCGAGCGCGAGCGCGCCCTGCAGGCCCTCGATCGGGCTCGCATGGCCCTAAGCCCCGATGCAGCGGCCATGGAGCGGCTCGGCGAATTGTCGCGCGAGCTCAGCCTCCAGCCCAGCGCGAAGCCCGGCAATGCGGCGGCAAAGCCTTGAGCCCCTGACAATCGGTCCCGGCCCCGGCCCTTGACCCGGGTGGCGCCCCGGCCGACACCGGAACCTGCAAGAAACCCCGCCGGGCGGTCCGGCGCGGAACGCGCGCCGCCCCACCGTCCGAACCATCAACCGGGATCCTGCCCACGTGACCCGCAAGAGCCGCCGCCTGATCCTGATCGCCGCCTGCGGCGCCGTGCTGGCGTTGGCGCTCGGCCTGATCCTGTCGGCCATGAGCGGGTCGATCGTGTTCTTCCGCTCGCCCACCGAGGTGGCCGCGCAGACCGTGGCCCCGGGCACGCGCTTCCGCCTGGGCGGCCTGGTGAAGGACGGCTCGCTCCAGCGCGGGCCGGACCAGACCGTCGACTTCGCGGTGACGGACACCAACGCCACCATCGCGGTCCAGTACCGCGGCCTGCTGCCCGACCTGTTTCGCGAGGGCCAGGGGGTGGTCGCCGAGGGCACCCTGCTGCCGGGCGGCCTGTTCCGGGCCGACACGGTTCTGGCCAAGCACGACGAATCCTACATGCCGCGCGAGGTCGCCGACGCCCTCAAGGCGCAGGGCCGGTGGCAGGAGGGCAAGGGCCTGGTCGACAAGCCCGCTGCGGCCGCCCCCGAGGCCCAGACGGTCGCCGGCGACAAGACCCTCGGCCAGCGCAGCGAGCGATGATGCCCCGCGCGCCCCGGCCCGTCCCCCGTCGGCCCCGCGTCCCGCGGCACATCCTCCCTTGGAAGGACACCCCGCCTTGCTGATCGAGGTCGGCCATTTCGCGCTCGCCCTGGCGCTCGCCCTGTCCCTGGTCCAGGCGGTGATGCCGGTCTGGGCCGCCCGCTCGGGCGACCAGGCCCTGCGGGCCGTGGCGACGCCCGCCGCCCTCGGCGCCTTCGCCTGCATCCTGTTCAGTTTCGGGGCGCTGACCTACGCCCACGTCACGTCGGACTTCTCGGTCCTCAACGTGATCGAGAACTCCCACACGGCCAAGCCCTTCCTCTACAAGATCTCCGGCGTGTGGGGGAACCACGAGGGCTCGATGCTGCTCTGGGTCCTCATCCTCGCCCTGTTCGGGGCGCTGGTGGCTGTCTCCCGCGAGTCCGTGCCGCCGACCCTGCGGGCGAACACCCTGGCGGTGCAGGGCCTGATCACCTTCGTGTTCGTGCTGTTCATCATCACGACCTCGAACCCGTTCACCCGGGTGAGCCCGGCCCCGGTGGAGGGCAACGACCTCAACCCGCTGCTCCAGGATTTCGGACTCGCGGTGCACCCGCCGCTCCTCTACGTCGGCTATGTCGGCTTCTCGATCACCTTCGCCTTCGCCATCGCGGCGCTGATCGACGGGCGCATCGACGCGGTCTGGGCCCGGGCCGTGCGGCCCTGGACCCTGATCGCCTGGAGCTTCCTGACGCTCGGCATCGCGATGGGCTCGTACTGGGCCTATTACGAGCTCGGCTGGGGCGGCTGGTGGTTCTGGGACCCGGTCGAGAACGCCTCGCTGATGCCCTGGCTCGCCGGCACCGCCCTCCTGCATTCCACCGTAGTGATGGAAAAGCGCGACGCCCTGAAGGTCTGGACGGTGCTGCTCGCCATCCTCACCTTCTCGCTCTCGCTCCTCGGCACCTTCATCGTCCGCTCGGGCGTGCTGACCTCGGTCCATACCTTCGCCACGGACCCGACCCGCGGCGTCTTCATCCTGGCGATCCTGATCCTGTTCATCGGCGGCTCGCTCACCCTGTTCGCCTGGCGGGCGCCGATGCTGCGCCAGGGTGGCATCTTCGCGCCGATCTCCCGCGAGGGCGCGCTGGTGATGAACAACCTGTTCCTGGCCGCCGGCTGCGCCACCGTCTTCGTGGGCACCCTCTACCCGCTGCTGCTGGAGATGCTGACCGCCGAGAAGATCTCGGTGGGGCCGCCCTTCTTCAACTACACCTTCGTGCCCCTGGCGATCCCGCTGCTGCTCATCGTGCCCTTCGGCCAGACCCTGGCCTGGAAGCGCGGCGACGTGCACGCGGCGACGCAGCGCCTGTTCGCGGCCCTGGCCGCCGCGCTGGTGGTCGGCCTCGCCGTGACGGCCCTGACCTGGGGCGGCCCGATGATGGCACCCGTCGGGATCGGCCTCGGCGCCTACCTCGTCATCGGCTCCGCGATGGAGATCGTGTCCCGCGCCCGCGGCTACGGCGGCAACCGCGCCCGCGGCGCCGCGATCTGGCGCCGCGCCGCCGGCCTGCCGCGCTCCGCCTGGGGCACCGCGATGGCCCATGCGGGCGTCGGCGTCGTGGTCCTGGGCATCGCCGCGCAGGGCTGGGCGACGGAAGGCTTGAAGACCCTGAAGCCCGGCGAGTCCCTCGCCTCCGGCCCCTACGTGGCGACCCTCGACCGGGTCGGTCCGCGCACCGGCGAGAACTACGCCGAGACCACCGCCTTCCTGACCATCCGCAACGCGGGCGGCGACTTCGTGGGCACGGTGGAGACCGGCAAGCGGTTCTATCCGAGCCGCAAGATGACGGTGACGGAATCCGGCCTGCTGACCATCGGCGCGAGCCAGGTCTATGCCAGCCTCGGCGAGGTCCTGCCGGAGGGCGCCATCGGCTTGCGGCTCTACTACAAGCCCCTCGTGCTGCTGATCTGGCTCGGCGCCGTGGTGATGGCGCTGGGCGGCGCGATCTCCCTGACCGACCGGCGCATGCGCGTCGGCGCCCCGGCGCGGGCACGGGCCAAGCCCGTCCCGCCCGGCATGGCCCCCGCCGAATGAGCCGGGCCGTGCTCCCGCACCTCGCCCTGGCGCTCGGGCTGACGCTGGCCTCTGTCGGCGGCGCCCTGGCGGTCCAGCCGGACGAGGTGCTGAAGGACCCGGCCCTGGAAGCGCGTGCGCGGGACATCTCGTCGGGCCTGCGCTGCCTCGTCTGCCAGAACCAGTCCATCGACGATTCCGATGCTCCCCTCGCCCGGGACCTGCGCCTCATCGTGCGCGAGCGCCTGACCGCCGGCGACGACGACAAGCAGGTCCAGGCCTACGTGGTCGGGCGCTACGGCGAGTACGTGCTGCTGCGCCCCGTCTTCGCCCTGCACACCCTGCTCCTGTGGCTGACCCCGGTCGCGGTGATCGGCCTGGGCCTGTTCGGGCTCTGGCGCCTGTCCCGCCGCCGCCCGGCCGCGGCCGCCGCGGGCCTCAGCGCCGAGGAGCGTGCCGAGATCGCCGCTCTGACCCGGCGAGACTGACCCCGGCCCGGCTGCGGGCCGAGCGCGCTCGGCGTCGCTCCCGCCCGCCTGCGCGACACGGCCTCAAAGGTCCCGGGGCGCGTGGTCCGGATGCACAAGCGCCCGTGGGCCGACGCCTCGCTTTTGCCCCAGTGAGGCGGGAGACCGGTTCGCAACGACGGACCCCGCGGCCGGCGCGGCTTTACGAAGTCTTTACCCTGACTCGCGAGCGTCCCGTGCCATGCCGACCGCCTCGCTTTTCCGCATCGCCGCCCTGGCCGGAGCCGCCCTCGGGGCCGCCCTGTCCGCGCTCCCCGCCCAGGCGCATCCCCACGTCTGGGTGACCACCAAGGCCGAGATCGCCTACGGCGAGGGCGGCCGCGTCACCGGCGTCCGCCACGCCTGGACCTTCGATGCCTCGTATTCGGCCTTCGTGACCCAGGGGCTGGACACGAACAACGACGGCAAGCTGACGCCGGACGAACTCGCAGGCCTCGCCGCCGAGAACACCGCCAACCTCGCCGAATTCGCCTACTTCACGAAAATGAAGGTCGGCGGCAAGGAGCAGGCCTTCGCCGATCCCGTCGAGCCCCGCATGGCGATGGAGGGCGACAAGCTGACCCTAAGCTTCCTCCTGCCCCTGAAGACGCCGGTGGCGCAGGGCCGCGGCGTCACGGCCCTGGAGGTCTACGACCCGACCTTCTTCGTCGCCTTCAGCCTGGCGGAGGGCGTGGATGCCGCCCGCCTCGCCGGGGCGCCGACCGGCTGCGCCGCCACCCTTACCCGACCCAAGACCGAGACCCCGGACGCCAAGACCGCCGATGCCAAGCCCGGCGATGCCAAACCGGGCATGTCGGAGGCGTTCTTCGAGGCGCTGACCTCGGCCTCGAACTACGGCGTCCAGTTCGCCAACCGGATCATCGTCGCGTGTCCGTAGGCACCGCCCTCGACGCCGCCCGCCCGGACGGCCGGTCCCGCCTCGCCCGGCAGGTCCTCCTCGTCCTGGCGGCCGTCGCCCTCGCGACCCTGATCGTCGCCGGCCTCGCCTGGCTGGTGAGCCCGAGCGTCACCGCGCCGCCGCCGCGCTCGCCCTTCGGCATCGGGTTTCGCGAGGCCACCCCGTCCGCCAGTGGGATCGGGGGCCGGATCCTCGCCCTGCAGGCGAGCTTCTCCCGCAGCCTCCAGGCCGCGGTGCAGTCCCTCAAGGCGGGCGGCGCGTGGGGGCCGATGATGCTCCTCGGCTTCGCCTACGGCGTCTTCCACGCCGCCGGACCGGGCCACGGCAAGGCGGTGATCGCCGGCTACATCGTCGCCGGCGAGCGGGCCCTCACCCGCGGTTTCAGCCTCAGCTTCGCCGCCGCCCTGCTCCAGGCCCTGGTCGCCATCGCCCTGGTGGGCATCGGGACCCTGGTGCTCGGCGCCACCGCCGCCGGCATGACCCGCGCCGGCACGGTGATCGAGACCGTGAGCTTCGCCCTCGTGGCGCTCCTCGGCCTCAGCGTCACCTGGCGCAAGGCCGGCCGACTGGCCGGCCGCACCGATCCGGCCTGCGCCCCCGGCTGCGGCCACGTCCACCTGAACGATGCCGCGGCCCTGGCCCGGCTCGACTCGTGGCGCGAGCGCGCCGGCGTCGTGCTGGCCGCGGGCACGCGCCCCTGCGCCGGGGCGGTGCTGATCCTGGTCTTCTCCGCCTCGCAGGGCCTGCTGGCCGCCGGCATCGCCGCGACCCTGGCCATGGCCCTCGGCACCGCGCTGACCACGGGCACGCTGGCGAGCCTCGCGGTCTTCGCCAAGGCCTTCGCCCTGCGCCTCGCGGGCGGACGCGGACGGGCCGGGGTGCTCGCGGTCGGCGGCCTCGAACTCCTGGCCGGCGCCTTCGTGCTGGTGCTCGGCCTCGCCATGCTGGCCGGGCTCGCGGCCGATCTCGGCGGCTGACGCCTCTGGCGCCCTTACTCGCCAAGCCTTCCCTCGCCGAGCCTTCCCTCGCCACGCTCTCCCTCGCCAAGCCCGTGAGGCCGTGGCACTCTCGCGATCCGAAGACGGAGAGAGCGCGAGCATGGCGGCGGGCTTCGAGCATATCCTGAACTGGCGGCTGCTGGCTGGCTCGCACGATTTTCCCGGTCCGGATGGCGGCACCTGCATCAACGAGGCGGCGATCGTGGCCGCCGGCCTGCCCTATCGGGCGATCCGCGCCTCGGCCGATTGCCCGCCCTGTTTCTCGCCGCCCCTGTCCGCCTACGCCCTCGGCCTGAACGATGCGATGCCCGATGCCGAGCGGCCGCGCCTGATGGCCTTCGTGCTGCGGCTCTCCGGCTCGGCGGACGTCCCGGCCGTGGAGGCCGAGCGCGTCACCTTCCTCGCCCTGGCGAGCGTCCGTCGCATCCTGCCGCCCCTGCTGGATCTGGCGGGCCTGCCCACCCTGGCCGCGGCCTGCGACGGGGCGGCGGATACGGACCGGGCCCGGGCGGTTGCCCGGGACGCCGCCTGGCAGGGCGGCGCGCGGGCGCAGGAGGCCTCGCAGCGCGGGGCCTGGAGGCAGGGCGCTCGGGCCGCGGCGGTCGCCCGGGCCGCCACCGCCGCCGGGAAGGCCTTCGCGGATGCGCGCTGTGCGGCCGAGGTCGCGGAGGGTGCCGCGGCCTTCGTGCCGGAGGTCTGGGCGAGCGCCGTGGCGATCCTCGACGAGGCCCTGGAGATCGGCCGCCGGGCGGCGCCTCTCGAGCGCGCGCTGGTGCAGCGGCGCCTGGACGCCGCGCGGTCGGGGCTCGCGTAGAGCCCGGCTCAGACCGGGGCGGGCGCCGCCATCGGGTCGAAGGTCACGGTCTGGCAATTGTCGAGCCAGACGCCCGTCAGGTGATAGAAGAAGGTGCCGTGGCCGACCACCGCGATGCTGTGCTCGGGCCGAGCCGCGAGCCAGTCGCGAAAGCCGAGGACGCGGGCGTCGAAGAGGGTGCGCGGCTCGATATGCACGCCGCGGGCGTCGGGCGCGCCTTCGGCATGCCACCAGATCTCCGGCAGATGGTCGACGGCGACGTCCGGGAACTCGGCGGCCAGCACCGAGGCGGCCCGGCCGACATCGCAGCTGCTTTCCTGGCACTCCCGATGCAGGACCTCGACGAGGATGCGCGGGCGGCTCGGATGGTCGCCGAAGATGCCCTGGGTTGTCTGGATCGCCCGGGTCAGGGGCGAGGTCACCACCAGATCGAAGGGGATGTCATGCAGGGCCGCCCGGGCCGCCCGGACCTGGCCCTGCCCCCGCTCGGTCAGGCGGGCGTCGACGTGGCCGGGATCCTGTCCGGTCAGGCGGTGCGCGGCGTTGAAAGTCGATTCGCCGTGGCGGACGCAGACGATGCGAGTGGGGGCCATATGGGTCCGGTTTCGATGGGATGGGAGAACGGCGCGCCGGCGATAACTTCGCGAGGCGCGCCATCGTTGCGCGGCGCGTCAGGGCACCGCGCCAAAGAAAAAGGCCCGGTTGCCCGGGCCTCGAAGACGGTGCGTGCGGATTCGGCGGGCGGTCAGGCCTTGCGGGCGACCGGGCCACGGCGGCGCAGGCGGACGATCACCTCGACGCCGGCGATCTCCATGCCCTCGGGGGCGTCCGGCAGGGAATCCACGGTGATCCCGCAATCGGGCATGTCCAACACCTGTCCCTCGTCCTCGAGGAAGAAGTGGTGGTGCTCGCTCGGGTTGGTGTCGAAGTAGGCCTTCGATCCGTCGAGGGCGAGCTGACGCAGGAGGCCGGCCTCGGTGAACTGGTGCAGGGTGTTGTAGACGGTGGCCAGCGACACCGGCACCTTGGCGCGCATCGCCTCGTCGTAGAGCATTTCCGCCGTGAGGTGGCGATCGCCGCGGCCGAACAGCAGCCAGCCCAGGGACAGGCGCTGGCGGGTCGGGCGCAGGCCCGCCCGGCGCAGGCGATCGCGCAGATCCGACAGCGGGCAACCGCGACGGCCGGCGGCCATGTCGCCGCCGGGAACGGAGGCCCGCGCGTTCAGCACGGCCTGCAGGGGCAGAAGGTTCGACATCGGGCGTACAAACATCCCACGCGGAAAACGGGAAACTCAGCGGATATGTATACGGAACCCGCTGCCGCATCGCAACCCGAGCCGCACGCGGGGCTGGCCCTGCCCTACGCGGCGGCCCCCTCCGTCCCGTCGTGCCTCCGAGCGGCGGCCGCGGATTGGGACGCTTCGAACGGGCGGGCAGCTTTGAGGCGCACCAGCCCTGTGTTAACGAAGCGCCGATTTCACGCCGCAGCGCCGGCCGGATCGGCCCGTGCCGTGTCCGTTCCGGCGCCGGTGGCGCGACGCCGAGGGGGCCACGTGCGCCCCGGACCCAACCCTGAGGACCGATCCGCTCATCATGTCTTCCGCTTCCGATCCGAACGCTCCGTCGGGCACCGCCCCGGCGACCGCCGCGCCCCAGCGGGCCTCGCACTATTCCTACGAGGAACTGCTCGCCTGCGGCCGTGGCGAGCTGTTCGGCGCCGGGAACGCGCAGCTGCCCCTGCCGCCGATGCTGATGTTCGACCGCATCGTCTCGATCGGCTCCGAGGGCGGCGCCCATGGCAAGGGCCACGTGCTGGCCGAGTTCGACATCCGACCGGACCTCTGGTTCTTCGGCTGCCACTTCAAGAACGATCCGGTGATGCCCGGCTGCCTCGGCCTCGACGCCCTCTGGCAGCTCGTTGGGTTCCATCTCGGCTGGCTCGGCGCCCCCGGCCGCGGCCGGGCGCTCGGCGTCGGAGAGGTCAAGTTCACCGACCAGGTCCTGCCGACGGTGACCAAGGTCGTCTACGGCATCGACATCAAGCGGGTGCGCCTCGGCAAGCTCGTGCTCGGCATCGCCGACGGTTGGCTCGAGGCCGACGGCACCCGGATCTACGAGGCCAAGGACCTGCGCGTCGCGCTGTTCCAGGCCCAGGCGGCGGGCGGCTGAGCCCGACGCGGTTGAGATCGGGACGCCCGAGTCCTACCTGAATCCACGCGAAGGTGCCGTCTCGAGAACAAGCACCGCGAAGAACAAGCCCCGGCGGCGGAGAGCATCGTGTCCATGCGGCGTGTCGTGATCACCGGGATGGGCATCGTCTCATCCATCGGCAACAACACCGAGGAAGTCCTCGCCTCCCTGCGCGAGGCCAAGTCCGGCATCGGGCGTTCGGCCTCCTACGCTGAGCACGGCTTCCGCAGCCAGGTCGAGGGCCGCCCCACCCTCGACCCGGAGGGCGTCGTCGACCGGCGCGCGATGCGCTTCCACGGCGGCGGCACCGCCTGGAACCACGTCGCCATGGACCAGGCGATCCGGAACGCCGGCCTGGAGGCGGGCGACATTTCCAATGATCGCACCGGCATCATCATGGGCTCGGGCGGGCCGTCCACGAAGGTCATCGTCGAATCCGCCGCCATCGCGATCGACAAGGGTCCCAAGCGCGTCGGCCCCTTCGCTGTGCCCAAGGCCATGTCGTCCACCGCCTCGGCGACCCTGGCGACCTGGTTCAAGATTAAGGGCGTGAACTATTCGATCTCCTCGGCCTGCGCGACGTCCAACCACTGCATCGGCAACGCTGCCGAGGTCATCCAGGGCGGGCGCCAGGACATCATCTTCGCGGGTGGCTGCGAGGACCTCGACTGGACGCTCTCGGTGCTGTTCGACGCCATGGGCGCCATGTCCTCGAAGTACAACGACACCCCCGCCCGGGCGTCCCGCGCCTACGACGCCAACCGCGACGGATTCGTCATCGCGGGCGGTGCCGGCGTGCTGGTGCTCGAGGAATTGGAGCACGCCAGGGCGCGCGGCGCGACGATCTACGGCGAGATCGCCGGCTACGGCGCCACCTCGGACGGGCACGACATGGTCGCCCCCTCCGGCGAGGGCGCGGTCCGCTGCATGCGCCAGGCGATCGAGGGCCTGAAGGGCGCCAGGATCGACTACATCAACCCGCACGCCACCTCGACGCCCGTGGGCGACGACAAGGAGATCGAGGCGATCCGCGAGGTCTTCGGGCGCGGCGACGACTGTCCGCCGATCGCCGCCACCAAGTCCCTCACCGGCCACTCCCTCGGCGCGACGGGCGTGCAGGAGGCGATCTACGCGCTGCTGATGATGAACAACGACTTCATCTGCGAGAGCGCCCATATCGACGAGATCGACCCGGCCTTCGCCGATATGCCGATCCTGCGCCAGCGCCGTGACGGGGCCAAGCTCGGGCACGTCCTGTCGAATTCCTTTGGATTCGGCGGCACCAACGCGACGCTCGTCCTCAAGCACGTCGACGCCTGAGGGCGACGGATCCGGATCAGGCTTAACGTCCAGCCCGGCCCGTTAAGGAACTGGAGAGACCTTCCGCCGTTCCTTGTTTCTCGGGATTGCTGGAAGGCACAGCCATGTTGTGGTTCACGCTGGGAACCGTCGGCGGCCTCGCCCTTGCCGGGACCACGGCCGTCTACATCAAGCAGGTCATGATAGACCGCGCCAATTGCGACACCGACGGCTACTTCTAGCCGCCGCGCCGCCCCGCCTGCACCCAAAGGCCCCGTCGCGGCTCCCGCACGACGGGGCCTTTGCGTTTCGGCGAAGGCGCCTTCGGCTCCGGTGGGATTGGACAGGGCCACGACCCCCGCGCTAAGCCTCCCACCAACGATGACGGGTCCGAGGGGCCCGAGGATCCGCGACCGGGGGACGTGCATGACGGGTTTGATGGCGGGAAAGCGCGGCCTCATCATGGGGGTCGCCAACGATCACTCGATCGCCTGGGGCATCGCCAAGGTCCTGCACCGCCACGGGGCCGAGCTGGCCTTCACCTACCAGGGCGACGCCCTCGGGCGCCGGGTGACGCCGCTGGCGGCCTCCATCGGCTCGGACATCGTCCTGCCCTGCGATGTCGAGGACATCGCCAGCGTCGACGCGCTGTTCACCGCCCTGGACGCGCGTTTCCCCGAGGGCCTCGACTTCGTCGTCCACGCCATCGGGTTCTCCGACAAGGGACAGCTCAAGGGCCGCTACGTCGACGTCACCACCCGCGAGAATTTCTCGCGGACCATGACGATCTCCTGCTTCTCCTTCACCGAGATCGCCCAGCGCGCGGCCAAGCGAATGCCCCGCGGCGGCTCGCTCCTGACGCTGACCTATGGCGGCTCCACCCGGATCATGCCGAACTACAACGTCATGGGGGTCGCCAAGGCGGCCCTCGAGGCTTCCGTGCGCTACCTCGCGGGCGACCTCGGCCCGGACGGCATCCGGGTCAACGCCCTCTCGGCGGGCCCGATGCGGACCCTGGCCGGGGCCGGCATCGCCGATGCCCGCCTGATGTTCAACCACCAGAAGGCGCACGCCCCCTTGCGCCGGACGGTGACCCAGGAGGAGGTCGGCGGCTCGGCGATGTACCTGCTCTCGGATCTCTCGGGCGGCGTCACCGGCGAGATCCACTTCGTCGATTCCGGCTACAACATCATCTCGATGCCCCGCCCCGACGTGCTGCAGGCCCAGGACGAGGCCGGGGTCATCGGCGACGCGGTCTAGCGTTTGTCGGGGATCCGTGGAAACCGGTTATCCCGAACAGACAAACGAGACGAAAGGACCCGAGAATCTGTCAGGCTCAAGACTCCTGACAGACTCTCGGATCAGCCCGAGAACAGCGCGGGCCGGCGGGCGCGCAGGGCGAGGACCAGGGTCAGGGTCTTGAGGTCGGTCAGCTCGCAGCGATCGGCCATCCGGGCGAGTTCGGCCAACGGCATCTCGACGACCCGGATGTTCTCGTGCTCGCCGTCCGCGCCCCCGCCCCCGTCCACCCGGTCGGTGGCGGCGTAGGCGGCCAGGAACAGGTGGATGCGCTCCGTCGAGATGCCGCCGCAGGAATAGGTGGCGCCGACGAAGTCGAGGTCGCCGAGGCGCAGGCCCGCCTCCTCCAGCACCTCCCGCCGGGCATTGTCCTCCGGGGTGCCGTCGTCGATCAGGCCGGCGGGGGCCTCGAGCTGGCTCTGCTCGCCGGCGACGTAGAGGGCGGGCACCCGCAGCTCCCGCACCAGGGTCGCGACCCGGCGCACCGGATCGTAGGGCAGCACGCCCGCGGAGTTGCCGTGGTCCTCGATCTCGCGCTCGGCCTCGCTGCCGTCGGCGAGGCGGACCCGGGCCAGCGAGTAGCGGCTCCAGCCCTCGTGGAGGGTCCGGAGGCTGAGGATCTCGGCTTTCATCGCGGGACGGTCTTTCTCGCCCTGGGGGCGCGTTCCGGCTCGCCCGGGGGCGCGGGCCTGTCGTGCGGGTGGCCGACCATCAGGGACCGCCCGCCCGGGCGCCCTCGATCGCCCTGATGCCGTTCGTCGAGGTTCACCCGGCCGTCGCGCGTCACGAAATCCGGCTCGCCGGCCGCGACCCGCAGGCCGTGCTCGCTCGCCTCGGCCCGGCACTTCAGTTCGGCGACGATCGCCGCCGCGAGGGGCGTCTGGATGTCCATGTCGGTCTCCCGAGCGCCGCGCTTCATCGGCCGAGGGCGATCAGGACCGCCCCCATCAGCACCAGCACGATCAGGCCCGCCACCAGCACGGCGTTCCGGACCCGGTGCCCCTCGGCCGATGGGGTCGCGGGACCCGGTTCCAAGCCGGCGGCCACCGGCGCGCCGGCCCGGGACGCCGGCGCGTCCGGGCGCGGCGCGGCCGGTGCGGCGTCGAGGGAGGGCGGTCCGGGCGCGGGCGCGAGGGGCAGCCGCGCGATTCCGTCGGGATGGGCCCGCCCCGTGAGCAGGTCCTCGAGCTCAACCGGAATTCCGGCGGCCTCGAGGTCCAGGACCACCTGTGCGATCGCCTCGGCGCTCATGCCGTGGATCGGCAGGGCAGCCTGGAGGTCGGCCGGGGAGAGCTCGCCCTTCTGCCGCCAGAGGGCGATCAGCCGGTCGAGATCCCGTTGCGCGACGGTCGCCGAAGCGCTCACCATGGGCGCGACCCCGTCACGGCTGCGCCTCCGCCGGCCCGCGCCGCAGCGGCCCCTGCTCCGCCCGGCCCGGGTGGTCGTGCGTGTTGTCGTCCGGCCATCCGCCACTCCCGACGCTCTGCCGTCCGGAAACCCGTCGGGCGTCGGCGCTGTTCCCGGGCTCAGGGGGGCGACGGCGCCGCCCGGCCCCGGGCTCCCGCTCAGTCCTGGCTCGGCCCGACGCTGTCGGCGGCGAAGGCCTGGCGGACGCCCAGGGGCTTCGGCCGGCCCTCGGTGCTGTCGCAGGCGGTCTGGCGCTCCATCTCCGAGTTGATCTCGGCCCCCACGAGAACGATGACGATGGACAGCCACATCCAGGTCATGAACCCGATGCCGGCTCCCAGCGACCCGTAGATGCGGTTGTAGCTGTCGAAGCTCGCCACGTACCAGGAGAACATCCCCGAGGCGCCGACCCAGAACAGCGCCGCGAGGCTGCTGCCCCAGGTCACCCAGCGCCACTTCGCCCGGTTCCGGCTCGGGCCGTAGCGATAGATCAGCGACAGGCTGAGGGTGACCACGCCAAGGAGGGCCGGCCAGCGCACGATCTGCAGGACGGTGTCGGTGGCGGTGATGAAGCCGAGGCGGTCGAGGATCGCCGGCAGCAGCACCACCGCGCCGGTGGAGACGAGGAAGAACACCACGCTGGTGATCGTGAACAGGAAGGTGGTGGCGTAGAAGCGGACCAGGCTGCGCTTCTCGCGCTCCTTGTAGATCACGTTGAGTGCGTCGAAGAGCGCGCTCACCCCGGAATTGGCGCTCCACAGGGCGATCAGCAGACTGATGCCGGACGTGGTGCTCAGGGAGCCGGTGCTGCGCTGCGCGATCCGCACCAGCTGGTCCGAGACCAGTTCGAGGGCGCCCGGCGGCAGGATGTCCGCCAGCAGGCTGACGTGCTGGCTGATGACGTGGGGATCCGAGAACAGCCCGTAGATCGACACCACCGCGACGAGGCCCGGGAACACCGCCAGCAGGGCGAAGAACGCGACGCCGCCCGCCGTGGTCAGCACCCGGTCCTGCGGCATCGCCCAGAACACCCGCCACAGGATGTCCCGCCAGCCGGCCTTGGGGATGTCGACGGGGTCGGTCGCGCCTCGGCCGCGCCCGGGCTCGTGCGCGCGCTGGCGCGCCTCCGCCAGCTCTTCCGGGTTCAGGGGGCGGGTGCTGACCGAGCGCCAATCCTGCCCCTCATCGTCGTCTCGCACCATGCCGACACCCTGCCGGACCGCTCGTCGCCGGAACCCCGCCGCGCGGGGCGCGCCGCCCCCGGGATCACACTCTGCCTGAACTCTCGTCACAGGTCGCCACCGATGCCGGCACAGGCGTGGGACGATCGAGCCCGGACCTGGGGCAGATCGCGGCCCGCCGGGCCATCTCGGTGCGGACGTGCTCGCGGAACAGGCGGACCCGCGCGGGGAGTTCGCGGCCCGCCAGGGTGACGGCGCGCAGGGTCCCGCCCCGGCTCGCCCAGTCGGGCAGGACGCGCACGAGGTCGCCCCGGGCCAGGGACTTGGCCGCGACGAGGCTCGGGATGTGGCCGATCCCGGCCCCGGCCAGGGTGAGGCGCAGCACCGTGGCGAAATCCGTGGCCCGCACGGCCGGCCGCAGGGTGATCCCGGCCTCCCGCCCCTCCACATCCGAGACGAGGATCTGGGTGGCACCGAGACGCTCCCGGGCCAGCACCACGTCGTGCGCCGCCAGCCCGTCGATGTCGGCCGGGGCCGGGCGCTGGGCCAGGTAGGCCGGGGCCGCGTAGAGGCCGATCGTCAGGTCGGCCAGGATCGGCGCGGTGTAGCCGCTGTCGGGGTGGTCGCCGCCGCCGAGGCGGAGCGCAAGGTCGACCCGGTTGGCCGCGAGATCGAGGCGGCTGTCGGTGATGAGGAGTTCCAGGGTGATCTGCGGGTGCCGGGCCCGGAAGCTCGCCACGAGATCCGGCAGCACCTCGACCCCGAAATCGATCGAGGCCGTCACCCGCAGGTGCCCCCGCGGCAGGGTGCGGGCACCGCGGGCCGTCTGCAGGGCCTCGTCCAGAAGGGCGAGACTCTCCAGGGCCCGGGCGTGGAAGGCGAGCCCCTCGGCGGTGGGCGAGACCGCCCGGGGCGTACGGGCGAGCAGCGTCACCTTCAGCACCGATTCGAGGCGGGCGACGCGCCGGCTGACGCTGCCCTTGGTCTCGCGCAGGAAGGCGCCCGCCTGGGTCATGCTGCCGAGGTCGACGACGGCGCAGAAGGCCCGGACATCGTCGAGGTTTCCGGCGAAGGTTTCCAGATGCGCAACCATGTGTCCCCGATTAGCGCGCTATCGCACCCGCGGGAAGCGGCCTATTGGCGCTCCACCGACCCGGCGCCCAGATGCCACCCTCATCGGCGCCCTCATCCTCGGAGCGAACCCCGTGATCCGTCTCTCGCCGTCCCTCGTCGCCCAGACCCTCTCCCTCGCCCTCGCGTTCGCCGCGCCGGCCCTCGCCCAGACCCCGCCGACCCGCGACCCGGCCCAGATCCAGGCCGGCACCTACGCGGTCGATCCCGGCCACACCCAGGTCGGCTTCACCGTCTCGCATATGGGCTTCTCGAACTACTCGGGCGGCTTCTCGGACGTCTCGGGCACCCTGGAGCTGCAGCCGAAGACCCCCGCCGCCTCGAAGCTGTCCATCAAGATCCCGGTGGCCTCGGTGATGACGACCAGCGAGAAGCTGACCGGCGAGCTCAAGGGCGACCAGTGGCTCGACGCGGCTAAGTTCCCCGAGATGACCTTCGTCTCCACGAAGGTGACGCCCGAGGGCAAGGACAAGGCGAAGGTCACCGGCGACCTGACCCTGCACGGCGTGACGAAGCCGGTGACCCTGACCGTCACCCTCATCGGCGCCGGCGTGAACCCGCTGAACAAGAAGGTCACCGTGGGCTTCGAGGCCACCGGCACGCTCAAGCGCTCCGAGTTCGGCGTGAAGACCTACGTGCCGCTGATCGGCGACGACCTGCACCTCACCATCGCGGGCGCCTTCGAGCGCAAGGAATAGGCCTTTCCGTCCACCCCGCCGAAGGGAGCGCGTCATGACCGAGACCGCCCGCGTCGGGCCCGAGCCGCGCTACACCCGCGTCGCCATCGCGCTGCACTGGCTCAGTGCGCTGGCGGTGCTGGGGCTGATCGCGATCGGTCTCGCCATGACGCACGGGGACCTGGCGCCGATGCGCCGGTTCCAGCTCTACCAGTGGCACAAGTCGGTGGGCCTCACGGTGCTGGTTCTGACGCTGCTGCGCCTCGGCTGGCGCCTGGCCCACCGGCCGCCGCCCCTGCCCGCGACGCTGCCGGCCCGGGAGCGGGCCGGCGCGCACGCGGCCCATGCCCTGCTCTACGGGCTCCTCCTCGGCCTGCCGCTCGTCGGCTGGGCCGTGGTCTCGGCTTCGCCCTTCAACCTGCCGACCGTGCTCTACGGCGTCCTGCCCTGGCCGCACCTGCCGGTGCTGCCGGAGCTGGCGAACAAGGCCGCCGTGGAGGCGGTGCTGAAGCAGGTCCATGCCTGGGGGGCCTGGTTCCTCATCGGTCTCCTGCTGCTGCATGTCGGTGCGGCCCTGCGCCACCACCTCGTCCTGCGCGACGACACCCTCCGGCGGATGCTGCCCCGCGCCCCGCTCAAGTCCGGATTCCAGCCATGATCGCCGCTCGCCTCGCCTTCGCGGTCGCCCTCGCGGCGGCGCCCCTGGCCCTGCCCGCCTGCGCCGCGGCCGCAGCCTGGACCGTCGATGCGGCCCAGAGTCGGATCGGGTTCTCGGGCGTCCAGGTCGGCACGCCCTTCAAGGGTCGCTTCAAGCGCTTCAGCGCACAGATCACCTTCGACCCCGCCACCCCGGAGACGGGGCACGCCGTGGTCGATATCGACCTCGCGAGCGCCGAGACCGGCGATGCCCAGCGCGATACCGCCCTGCCCCAGGCGGAGTGGTTCGACGTCAAGGCCACGCCGCAGGCCCGGTTCGAGGCGACGCGGTTCGTCGCCAAGGGCGGCGACGCCTACGAGGCCGTCGGCAGCCTGACGATCCGCGGCATCCGCCGCGACGCGGTCCTGCCCTTCCGCCTGACGTTCGCGGGAGCGACGGCCCGGGCGGTGGGCCACCTCGACCTCGTACGCACGCAGTTCGGCGTCGGACAGGGCCCCTGGGCTTCGGGCCAATGGGTCGCCCTGGAGGTCGGCGTCGACATCGACCTCACTGCGACGGAGACGGCCCCCAAGCCCTGAAGCGGATCGGCCAGCACATGGGCCGTCGGCGGGCTCATCGGGATTCACGCTGAATCGCATCTCTCCGATTGCACGTCGCCGGAAGGACGCTCCGAAAGCGAAACCTGTGCTTGCACGGCGCATCGAGACTTTTGTATCCGACCGGATATCTTGTTTCTCATGCGTAACCGGCGCGCAAAACCGCGGATGGCTTGCAGAAAGCGGGAGCCCTGCCGCGAGGGTCGGGTTATGCCTCGGTTCCGGTCCCGCCGGCGGCCTCGGCCCCGGCGCGTCCGGCACGGCGGCGTCCACGCGGGCGCGAGCTGCAGGACGCCAGAGGAAGAGATCCATGCCCGTGCCGACGATCGACCGCCGCGCCCTGCTCGGCTCCGCGAGCCTCGCGTTCGCGGGAACCGGCAGCGCCGTCCGTCCCGCCCAAGCCGCACCGGAGCCGAAGGGCGAGGCCAAGGCGGAATCGAAGCCGGTGCCGCCGGAGGTCACCCGGATCCTCGCCCGCTACGTGGTCGGCGCGCGCTACGCGGACCTGCCCGAGGCCGTCCGCCGCGAGGGCACCCGCACCCTGCTGAACTGGGTCGGCGTCGCCATCGGCGGATCGCATCACGAGACCCTGGATGTCGCGGTCTCGGCCCTCAAGCCGTTCTCCGGCCCGCCGCAGGCCGGCCTGTTCGGGCGCCCCGAGCGTTTCGACATCCTGAACGCCGCCTTCCTGAACGGCGTCGCCAGCCACATCTTTGATTACGACGACACCCACCTGAAGACCGTGATCCACCCGGCCGGCCCCGTCGCCTCGGCGATCCTCGCCTACGCCGAGATGAACCCGGTCTCGGGGGCGGACTTCCTCAACGCCCTGGTGCTCGGCGTCGAGACGGAGTGCCGGATCGGCAACGCGGTCTACCCGAACCACTACGATGTCGGCTGGCACATCACCGGCACCGCCGGGGTGTTCGGGGCGGCGGCCGCGACGGGCAAGCTGATGGGCCTCACCGAGCAGCAGATGGTCTGGGCGCTCGGGCTCGCCGCCTCGCAGCCCGTGGGCCTGCGCGAATCCTTCGGCTCCATGAACAAGAGCTTCAATCCGGGCCGGGCCGCCTCGAACGGCCTGTTCGCCGCGATCCTGGCCGCGAAGAACTACACGAGCTCGGACGGAATGATCGAGGCCAGGCGCGGCTGGGCCAACACCATCTCGACGAAGCAGGATTACCGCGAGATCACGGAAGGGCTCGGCACCCGCTACGAGGCGGCGCTGAACACCTACAAGCCCTTCGCCTGCGGCATCGTCATGCATCCGGCCATCGACGCGGCGGTGCAGCTGCGCAACGAGGCCCATCTCACCGCCGACATGATCGAGCGGGTCGACATGAAGGTCCATCCCCTGGTGCTCGAACTCACCGGCAAGACCACGCCGCGCACCGGCCTCGAGGGCAAGTTCAGCATCACCCACGCCGTCGCGGTGGCGCTGGTGGAGGGGGCCGGCGGCGAGAAGCAGTTCAGCGACCGGGCGGTGAACGACCCCGTGATCGCGGCCCTGCGCGCCCGGGTGAAGCCGGTGGTCGACCCGGCGATCCGGCCCGAGCAGGTCGAGCTCACGGTGGTGCTGACGGACGGCCGCAGCCTGCCCCGGCGCATCGAACATGCCATCGGCAGCGTCGAGCGGCCGATGTCGGACGCGGCGCTGGAGACCAAGTTCACCGACCTCGCGGACGGGATCCTGCCCGACGCCCAGGTGCGCCGGGTCATGGACCTGTGCTGGCGCATCGCCGAGTTGCCGAATGCCGGCGACGTGGCCCGGGCCGGGGTCCAGGCCTGACCGCGGAGGATCGGGATCGACGGGCCGATCCCGGCCGCGTATGGCGATGCCCGCTCCTGGGCCTCGCCCTGCGCCAGCCCCCCCTCGCCCGCCGCCAGCAAGGATCACGGACCTGAAGGCCGAGTTCTCGACCACGCGCCTGATCGTGATCCTGGCCTTCGCCGGCTTCGCCAGCACCTTCGCGGGCCGCTCCATCGAGCCGCTGGTCGGCGTGCTGGCGCGCGACCTGCAGAGCGATCCCCACACGGTGGCGCTGCTCTCCACCGCCTTCGCCCTGCCCTACGCGCTGATCCAGCCGATCCTCGGCCCCGTCGGCGATGCCCTGGGCAAGGAGCGGATCATCGCGATCTGCCTCGGCATCCTGACCCTGGCGCTGGCAGCTTGCGCGCTGACCACCAGCCTCGACACCCTGTTCGTCCTGCGGATGATCGCCGGGGGCAGCGCCGGCGGCGTCGTCCCCCTGGCGCTCGCGCTGATGGGCGACCGCATCCCGATCGAACGCCGGCAGGTCGCCATCGGCCGCTTCCTCGTGGCGGTGATTCTCGGGCAGCTCTCCGGCTCGACCTTCGCGGGCCTGATCGAGGGGGCGATCGGCTGGGCCGGCGTCTTCGCCATCACCGCGGCGGTGGCGGCCCTCGGCTGCGGCGCGGCGCTCCTCGGGTTCGACCGCCGCGCGGCAGCCCCGGCCCGGCGACCGGACTTCCGCACGGCGGTCGCGCGCTACCGCACCATCGTGGGCAATCCGCGCGCCCGCATCCTGTTCGGGGCCGTGTTCATCGAGGCGATCGCGGTGTTCGGGATCTTTCCCCACCTCGCCCCGCTGATCGAGGCCCGCGGCGAGGGCGGGGCCCGCGAGGCCGGCTTGGCGTTGGCCGGCTTCGCCGCCGGCGGGCTGCTCTACGCGTTCTCGGTCGGCCTGCTCCTGCGCTTCCTCGGCCTGTCGCGGATGCTGATCGGCGGCGGCCTGATCTGCGCCGGGGCCCTCGTCACCCTCGGGCTGGCCGGCACCTGGCAGCTCGACTGCGCCGCCCTGGTGGCCCTGGGGCTCGGCTTCTACATGCTCCACAACACCTTTCAGGTGCAGGTGACCGAGGTGGCGCCGACCGCCCGCGCCTCGGCGGTGGCGCTCCACGCCTTCTCGTTCTTCTGCGGACAGGCCCTGGGCGTGGCCATCCTCGGTGGCGCCCTCCGGGGCCTCGGCCAGCTCACCGCCCTCAGCCTCTGCGCCGTCGTCATCGCCGGCCTCGGCCTCGTCACGGCCCGGCGCCTGGCGACGACGCCGTCGCGGTGACGCGCGCAGGGGGACGGATCCGCCGCGCCGGTACAGCCCGCGCGCCGCAGAACCCGGCGGGCCGCCGTCAGCTCGTGAACCGGTCGAGTGTTGCCGAGCGGCGCAGCACGAGCACCTTGAACAGGATCGGCCCGACGAGGCCCGCGATGAAGGTGAAGACGATAAGCCCGACGAAGCCGGCCCCCGTGTAGGGCAGAAATTTCAGATAGACGGCCTTCGCCAAGCCGATGAAGACGGTATTGAAGAGATAGATCGCCAGGGCAAAGCTGCCGATCGCCAGCAGGATACGGTCGCGCGCGACGAGACTGCTGAGCATCAGCCCATGCAAGGCCGGCATCGACAGCAGGCCGACGACGAGCAGCGCATCCCACCCGTTCGGTACGCGCGTCACGATGCCCAGCGCCAGGACAAAGATGGCGGCACTCAGCGGCAGATAACGCCGCATGGCCGGCAGGATCGCATGGCGAAAGCCGGCCGCGAAGCAACCCGCGACGAAGAAGATGAAGAACGCCAGGATCCGGTCGGCGAACAGTACATCGGCCACCGGAAGAGCGTGAAGAACCAGGGCGATGACTGCGATCACCAGGAACGAGCCGCGCGTGAGGCGCCACAGCACGGGAAAGACGACCGAGTAGACGAACAGCACCCACAGGTACCAGATGGAGAAGACCGGACTGGTTTTGGTTGCGAAGACAGCATCGTAGAGCCCCCCGCCGAATCCCCTCGGAGCCTCGTCGACGTACATGACGTGCGAGGCCAGAGTCTTGCCGACGATGGTCAGCACCAGCATGATGCCGAAGGGCATCAGCAGGCGCAGCGATCTCTGGCGGACCAGTCGCCCGTAGGCGGCCCCGATGCGCAGATGGCAACCCGTATAGAAGAAGACGAAACCGCTCAGATACATGAAGAAGGGCATGTGGAACGCATAGATCGCCAGCTTCAGCTGTGCGTACCAGGCCTGCTCGCCCAGGGTCCCGGACTTTACGAGGTGGCCCAGGACCACGAGGGTGATCGCCAGTCCCTTCGCCCGATCGATGTCTAGGAGCCGCTCGCGCTCGGCCGGGGCAGCCCGGAGGCCCGGCGATGCGGTCCCGTCCGCTGAAGCAGGCCCGTGCGCCGGGCTGGTCGTGGCTGCGAACGTATCCATGGTAACGCTATAGACGAGGGGGAACTTTCGCGGAAGCTCTCCGGCGCGGCGTCAATCGACAGCCGTCCGAGATGCCGCTATGGGTTGGCCGACCGGGTCGCCACCCGTGGGGCTGACGCGCATGACGGATAAAACAGGTAGAGCAGATTCGATCGAGGGCTTGGTCGCGATGATTATCGTCGGCTTTCAAATGCTCTCGACGTTTCTGCCGCTTGAGAACTATCTAGCGCCTCAGTACCGGCTTGCAAACGATCCGGTTGTTGTCTCGGCCTTCCCGTCGGCAACCCTCACGCTCGTCATCACCATTGCCTGTCTCGTATTTTTCTCTTTCCGAGATGTCGACAGGATGATGCAAGCGGCACTCAAATCTTGGCCGCTACTGCTCTTCTGTGCCTATGCGTTCGTCAGCGTCACCTGGTCGGCGGAGCCGAGCACGGTCATCAATCGGTGCGCGCGGCTCACGATCATTGTCGTGTATCCCATCTACCTCGTGCAGCGCTTCGCGTACGACGAGTTGCTGAAGCTGCTCACGCGCGCCTTTGCGATCGCGGCGGTGAGCAGCTACGTGGCGGTGGCCTTCTTCCCCGCCTACGGCCTCAGCCTGCTCAACGGCTACACCGACGCATGGCGCGGGGCATCGAGCCACAAGAACTTCCTCGGCGCGACCGCCGCGCTCGGCACCCTGGTGGTGTTCGAATCCTTCCGGCGTCGCGCCTCGAATCGCCTCTTCGCCGCCGTCACGTTCCTCGCGTTGCTGGGCCTCCTGGTCAATGCGCGGTCGGCGACCGGAGCCATCAGCGCGCTGATCTGCCTGGTGATCGCAGCGATCTCGCTGCTGCGCAGTCCTTCGGACAAGGTTCTCGTCACGCTGCTGCTTCTGACCGTGGGGCTTGTCCTGGCTCTGGTCCAGCAATCTACCGACCTCCTCAGTCTCGTCGGCCGCAGCAGCGATCTCACCGGGCGGACGCCCATCTGGCAGGCTGTCTGGTACATCATCCAGCGCCGGCCCATCCTGGGCTACGGCTACGGCTTCTGGAACATCAAGTCGTCCGAGACGCAGATCATCGATGGACTCGTCGGCACGAGCGTCCCTCACTCGCACAACAACTGGCTCGACGTGTGGATCCAGCTCGGTGTGGTCGGCGTCGCGCTTGCCGCCTTCCTGTTCCTGCGGGCGGGCCGGCTCTCGCTGCGGGCGATGAAGCTCGGCTCGGCAACGACGATGCTGCCGAGCCTCCTGATCCTCAACATCTTCATCCGCGGCTTCAGCGAGACCGTCCTGACCGACCCGGGCACGGCCTCGATGTTCTGGCTCGCCTTATCCTTCACCATGCTGACGGACGAGCTGAGTCGGGTCGGCCAGTCAGGGCCGGCCGCCGCGTCCGGCCGGCGCGCGGTCGGCGCAGGCCGACAGGACCGCGTTCGGCGAGCCGGCGGGGTTATGCGCCCCGAGCCGGATCCACCCGCCGCTTCGGTGTCAAGAAGGCTGTAACCGGCCGTTCGACGAAGAGGTGGACGATGATCGAAGCCACGACCGCGGCTGCGACCGTCGCGATGTAGGCCATGTTCGGTCCGACATACGCCTTGAAGGGCCCCGCCATGAGGACCTTCACGGCGATCGACGCGACGGGCTCGTGGATCAGGTACAGCACGTAGGAGGCCGCCCCGAGGAGACCCAGGGTGGCGTCGAGGCGCGGGCGGGGCCGGTTGGGCAGCGCCAGCAGAGCCGTCATCAGCACGGCGTAGCAGGTAAGATAGGCCAGCGTCAGCGGCACCGGACCACCGAGGACGCCGGAGCCGGAGCGCCACTCGCCTACGAAAAGGGCGATCAGGCCCGCGATGGCGACGGTCGACAGGACCGGCAGAACGCGCGTCAGGTGGGGGAAATAGGCGGAGCGGTAGAGCCAAGCCACGCCCAGCCCCAGTGCGAACCCGAAATTGTGCACGCCGAGCAGCTTGTTGATCGGCATGAGATAGTCGGGCTCGACGAGCCGGAAGGCGACCGTGACGAGGCACGCCAATTGCCAGGCGACGAACACCCCCATGCCCAGGGCCGGGCGTAGGATGACGAGACCGAAGAACAGGTAGAAGACGAATTCGTGCTGAAGGGTCCAGGCCGGCGCCAACGTCAGCAGGCCCTCACGCGGGATCAGAAGCAGGTCGAGGATGAACTTGGGCAGTGTGAGAGCTCGATCGGCTCCGTAGACGGGGTGAGTCAGGAACAGCACGCCGAGCGGGACGACGGTGAGGTAGAGCATCGGCAGGATACGGACCGCCCGTTTCCGGAAGAACGTCCCGATGCGATGCGGCTGCCCGATGTCCCGTGCGTGGGCGGTCGCGATGATGAAACCACTCAGGACGAAGAAAAACTCCACCCCGGAATGGCCGCCCTCGAAGATGCGTCCGCCTGTCGTCACCCCGAAATACTTTTCGGTGAAGCCATAGACATGAAACAGACAGACGAGGAGCGCGGCCGCTCCGCGTCCATACTGCAGGCTCATGATCGTACGCGACCCGGAAGCGGCAGGCACCGCGTGCGGATGTCCGGCAACAGAGACCGACGCGGCCTCCCCCAAGATGACGGCCATATCTTCCTCTCAATCGATCTGGGGTCCGACCCACCGGCCGCGCCCGACAGGTGCCACGAAGCCACAGGTGCAGCAAGTTCAAGGCGATCTCGGAGGCGAGGCGTGATCTCCAACTCCAGCAGCCGGGACAAAGCTTGCGGCACATCCTAAGGATCAGCCATGCCCCATCCTGATCGCCCCGCCTCCGAGGCAACCTCCGGCCTGTCTCAGGCTGCAATCCCGCCCGCGATGCCCAATCCGGTCGAGGGGACGGCCGCCGACGCCGCCGGTGCGCCCGCCGGGGCGGGCGGAGGCACCACGGCCCGCGCGGCGATTTTCCGGGGAAGCGCGTTCCTGTTCGGACGCCAGATCATCTCGATCTTCCTCAAGTTCATCGGCGTTCTGCTGATCAGTCGCATCCTGGGACCTGAGCGCTACGGTGCCTACGTGGCGGCCATCGGCGTCTACCAATACGGGTTGAGCCTCGGACAGGCTGGCATCGGCGTCTGCCTTCTGCGCCACGAGAAAGAATTGACGGCGGAGGAGTACGGGACGAGCTACACGCTCCTCGCCGCAACGGCCCTCGCCCTCGTGGTCGTGCTGGAGGGAAGCGGCGCGCTGCTGGCCGGATACGTCAACGTCGAGGGCTTTCGTGACGTCCTGAGCGTTCTCGTGCTCGCGATCCCGCTCCAGGTGCTCTCGATTCCCGCGACCGCGCGCGCCGAGCGGGCGCTCGATTATCGCTCGGTCGCGACCATCGAGCTCTCGGGTCAGCTCGCCTATTATCTGATCGCGGTTCCGCTGGTGCTCGGAGGGAGTGGCGCCGTCTCGCTGGCCGTGGCCTGGGTCGGGCAACAGGGCGTGTCGTTCGTGCTCGCCCACGTGCTGACGCGCGCTTGGCCCGTCTTCCGCTGGCAGCCCGCGGCGGCCCGTCACCTGCTCGGCTACGCCTTCTCGTTCTCGGCGCAGAACTGGATCTGGCAGGCTCGCAGCCTCGTCAATCCGCTGATCGTCGGACCCGCCTTCGGTGCGACCGCGGTGGGCATCGTCGGCATGACGGTCGGCATCGTCGAGATGTTGAGCGTCCTCAAGACGATCGCCTGGCGGCTTTCCGTTGCAGTGCTGCGCTCGGTGACCTCCGACGTCCCGCGTCTTCTGCGAGCCATCACCCAGGGCATGGAGTTACAGACGCTCGCCATTGGCTCGATCCTCCTCGCCTTTGCCTGGTTCGGAAAGTGGATCGTACCGCTCGTCTTCGGCGAGCGCTGGTTGCCGGTGCTCGACATCTATCCTTACCTTGCGCTGTCCTACCTGACGATGGCGCCGTTCAACATGCACACGGCGACGCTGTCGGTTCTGAACCGGAACTGGCCGCTCGCCGGCTATCATGTCGTCCACGTTGCCCTGTTCGCCGGCGTCGCCGCCATCGCCGTCCCGCTCTACGGCCTGCGCGGATACGGCTTCGGCGAGGTGGCGACGCTCCCCGCCTATGCCATCCTACACCTCATCCTCGCCCGTACGGTCGGAACTCCCGATTACCGGCTGACCGCCCTGTGGTGGGGCGCGGCCGCGATCGGACTGTTCTGGCGCGAACTGGGGCCTTGGGCCATTGCCGCGCCCTTCCTCGCCCTGCTCCTGCCCCCCTCGCTCCGACGGCTGCGCAGCCTGGGCGCCCCCCTCTTGGAACGCTTGCAGCGGCGGAGGGCCTGACGCCTCGGAAACGGCGGAGGCGTCTCCGGTTCGGCCTTCGAAAGGCCGGGCTTCCGGCTCGGTGGGCCGCAGGCGCCTCCGAGCAGGGCTCGACACCCGACCCGGGGCTGGATGGTGCGATCGTCCTCGCGGAGTGGCGGGACGCGCCAGGGGCCGAATCCCCTACGATCGCCCCGCGTGCCGTGAGCGCGCGAGCGGTCGCGGGGACGCCCGCGCCTCGTTTCGCGTGACGCGGCGGGCTCGGACCGATCGTGGATGGTGGATCAACGCGGGCGCGTCGCAGTGCGGACAGGGATCGGCCCGGGCAGGGAAACGGCGCCGGCGCGTCGACCCTCCCGCGCGCAACGCGCGGTGCGGACGGCCCCGTCGCCCGAGATGCATCGAGGCTGCCGGCAGCCGTCGGAGCCCCCTCTGCCGGAGGCCCCGATCCCGGACCGCCCATGCAGCGAGGCTTTCGACCTTCGATGCCCGGCCGAGATCCCGGTCGAGCCGCACCGATGCAGAGCAGCGCGGCGTGACCGAAGCGGCGGCCTCAGGCGGCCTCAGGCCTCTCGTGGTAGTAACTGGTGTAGTAGGCGCCCTTATAACCTTCCAGGCGCTGCAGTTGCGCCGGACTGGCCTTGTTCAGGATGACCCCGAGCAGGCGGTCACGCAGGAACTCGGTTCCATCTAGGGCCTCGGCGACAGCCTGGCGTGAGGTCTTGTTCCACTCCACGACCATGACGAAGCAATCGATCATCGAGGAGACGGCGCGGACGTCGACGACGGGCAGGACCGGCGGCAGGTCGATCAGGACATAGTCGAACTGGCGACGCGCCGCCTCGAAGACCGAAGCCATCGCTTCCGACGACAGCAACTCGGCGGTCTGCCACATGCGCTTGTTCAGAACGGCGGGCAGCAGCCGGAAGCCTGTCTCGGAATCGACCTGTGTGACGTCGGCGACGGAGCGGCTTCCGCTGAGGACCTCGATCAGCCCCTCGCGTGCCTCCGGTGCCAGCAGACGCGTCAGCGACGGATTGCGCAGGTCGCCGTCGATCACCAGCACCGTGCGTCCCGAAGCGGCGATGGTCCCGGCCAGGTTCGCGACGACGGTCGTCTTGCCCTCGTTCGGCAATGCCGAGACGATGCCGATCACCCGGCTCTGACGGTTCATCGCGCTGATGTCGGCCGCGACTTTAACCGCGCGCAGGGACTCGGAGAAGCGCGAGAACGGGGCGTCGACCGCCTGTCGCGCCATGGCAGTCCTCAAAAGCCCAGCCGTGGCGGGGATTGGCGCGGCGGGAAGGCGAGCCGCATTGGGCAGGATGCCGAGGCATTCGACCTGCGTCTCGGACTCGACGTCGGCGGCGGTGCGGAAGACGCGGGCACCGAGCTTCTCGCGGCCGAGCGCGGCGGCAAACCCGAGCAGGAGGCCGAGCGCCAGGGCACCCGGCACGATGATGATCGTCTTCGGCGAACTCTTGCGCTTCGGGGGCGTCGCGGCCGAGATTAGGCGCGCATCGGTCACCGGGAAGTTCTGCTGCTGCGTCGCTTCCATGAAGCGCTGCAGGAACGTGTCGTACAGATTTCGGTTGGTCTGGGCCGAACTCGTCAGATCGCGAAGCTTGACTTGGGCTTGGCCGGTCGTGCCCGCACTCGTTACCAGCGAGGCGAGACTGTCCTGCAGCGACTTCTCGCGGGTGCGGGCAATCTCGTACTCGCTCTTGTAGGTCTCGGCGATCCGATTGACCTCGTCGCGGATGGAACGACGGATCTCTGTCATCTGCCGGACGAGGTTTTGCACCGAGGCGTGGGTCGCGCCATAGCGATTCGAAAAGTCCGCCTGGCGGGCGGACAGATCGAGATACTGCGCGCGGAGCCTGGTGATCACGTCATCGCGAAGTGCATCGGTGACGGTCGCGTTCGGAATGTCTTCCTTGCTGAGTTGGTTGATCCGATCCAGACGGGCCTTTGCCTCTGCGGTGGCTGCGCGAGCAGATACGAGCTGGGCGTTGACGTCACCCAATTGCTGTTCGGTCAGCAAGCCACGACCCGTGTCGATGATGTTGTTGTCGGACCGAAACTTCTGGACCTCCGCCTCCGCGACCGTCGCCTGTTCGCGCAGTTCCCGGATACGATCCTGAAGCCATTTGCTCGCGCGCTTGGTCGCTTCGTAGCGACTCTCGAGTTCGGTCGTGGTGTAGGCATCCGCGATGGCGTTCGCGATGGCTGCGGACTTGGCCGCATCGGTCGACGTGTAGCTGATCTCGATCGCGTAGGTCAGTCCGACCCGCTTGATCTGCAGGTTCCGCTCGAACGCCGCGACCGTCGCCTGCTCCTTTTCCGCCGGTGTGGCCGGCTCGTCGGAGCCGAACAGATTGATGATCGACCGGATGAGGCCACCATCCGCGAAGATCGGGTCGTCGACGAGCTTGAGGTCACGGATCACCGCGAGTGCGATGCTGTCGGACTTCAGGATCTCGACCTGGCTCTCGACGCCGGTCGAATCGAACACCTGATCGCCGACCACCTGCTGTTGCGAGGAGAGGAGCTGGTTCTTCCGCGTATCGATCAGCAACGTTGCATAAGCGGTGAACTTGGGCTGTGCGGTCAGCACATAGATGAGGGCAAGCATAACCAGCGGAAGGGTCACCGCCAGGATCGTCGGCCATTGCCGCTGCGCGATCTTGACATAGGTCGCGATCTCAAAGCCACCGCTCGGCATCGTCTGATCGACCGACGCGGGTTGGCTAAGATTGTTTACCCTAAGCATTCTCGACCTCTAGCAAGCATACATCAGGGTCGTACCTGCAAGGGCCTGGCCAAGCGGCAATCCTGATCGAATTTTTTGGTGCGGCGTAACGGTCGCGTCGGAACCGCGCTCATCCCATCCGGGTGTCTATCAAAATCCCGGCTTGGGCGTAAGGGTGGAAGTTCGCAATCGCCAAGACCGGTAAAAATCAGTCACTCTGTTACGGAACGCGAAGCTTGAATTTGCGTCGGCAAACAGAACCGTATCGAGTCAAATCGGCAGGATCACGGCACAGATGAGTCTACGGTGAGTCTACATCGGACGCCGTGGAAGGGCTGGATTGCGCTTCATCGGCGCTTCTGCGAGATTGATCAACGGAATCGTAAACCCAACGATGCAACTTCGCCCGAATTGACGATTTGATGACGTGACCGGTCGAACGTCACGGGCAGACATAGAGTAGCGCGAGATTTCATTGTGTTGCGGTTGATATCTCTAGCCCTTCTCCTGTGCCTCTGTAATTTTGCGCATGCCCAGGGCTCTGGCCAGGGCCAAACTCCGAAGTGCTCCCCGAGCGGCGCGCAGCAATGCGACGACGGCGTGGTAATGTGCCAAAATAAGTACTGCTCGATACTGGGAAACCCCGACAGGCTCGAGTATCGCGCCTGTCGGCAGAACTGCTACTTCAATTATGCGCGCTGTCGGCGGGACAATGGGTGCCAATCTTAGAATCGCACGCTCGCGATGGCCGTGCGCCGGTCTGACATGGGCCAGCCGGCCAGATCCCGGATCGCCACACCGGTGGCCAGGGAGAGATTGGCGCGCCGCGAACGGGGTGGAAGACCCGGCCTCGCAATCCGAGGTCCTCTCTGGGCGCAAGGCCGGTGTGCAACGCACGCAGCCATCCTTATAGAGCTTGCTCGGCGCACATTGCCGGCGGGGCGTCAGCGGACGAGGCCGCCCGCCACGTCCGCCGACGCGGCGCCAGGGGGCTTCGATGGCTCGATGAGGCGTCGCCTCAACATCCGGGTCAGGGGACGCTCGACGAGGACGTGATACAGGCACCCGGCCGCAGTCCCGCCCGCGACGAGCGTGATGAGCACGAGGCCGAGCGGCACGTCCTGGGGCAGACCCCGCAGAAGGACATGGATGAGCGCAGCCAGGACGACCGGGTGGAGCAGGTAGATCGCGTAGGACGCCGACCCGAGGAAAACGAGAACGGAGGGCACGCGAAGGCGTCCCGAACGCTCCAGTTCCACGAGTCCCGCGATCAGAGCCGCCGCAGGCAGGCCGAACGCGAGCCGAAAGGCGAGGGAGATGTCCGGGAACTGATTGCCGAGGGCCATGAAGAGCGCGAAGGCCAGCCCTGCGCCGATCGCAACCAGAGCCGGCCGTGACACCTTTGCCCGGGACAGGAAGATCGCCGTCGCGACCCCGAGCAGGAATTCGAGGTTGTAGGCCGACAGCAGGATGTTGAGCGGAAGCGGAAGGGGCGGGAAGGCCTGCGCCACCAGGATCGCGACGAACCAGATGCGAAACAGCCAGATGCCCCACCGGCCCAAAACGATCGCGAGGCCGAACAGCACGTAGAACATCATCTCGTAGACCAGCGTCCAAGCGACGCCGATAATCAGCGGCTTGGGCCAGGGCACGAGGGCGAGCGATGCGAGGGTGGTGTCGAGTTCGCGGTCGAATCCACGACCGAACCCCGGGCTGAGGTAGAAGGCGATCGTCACCGGGATCAGGATGCCCCAGTAGGGTGGATAGATGCGGATCAACCGGCGCAGGGCATAGCCCTTGAGGCGCGACGGCCGCCCGATGTCGGACCAGTGCATCCAGGCGATGATGAAGCCGCTCAGGACGAAGAAGAAATCGACTCCGACATGAAAGATCTCGAAATGACCATTCAGGAGCATCGTATTGTATAGTCGAGGCTCGGCGATGTTCCGACTGGCGTGATAGACGACGACCAGCAGCGCCGCGATCCCGCGCGCCGCCTCGATCCCCGTAAAGCGCTGACGGGGTCCGCTCGGGCCGCGCGTATCGATGGGCGCCGCAGACGTGTCGATCGCCGATCGGGGCGTCCGAATCTGCGACGCGGCGCCCCCGACGGTTGGCCTTTGGTCCAAGGATTACCACCATCATTGCGTTTCGGGGTCGAGCACGGTGCGGTGCACCATAGCCCGGCGGGACCGTCCGAGAAAGCCACAGGCCGACGCCGTGCGCAGGCCGCGACGCAGCCCGCATGCCTGCTCCCTTGACGTTGCTGATTAGGTGTTCTTGAGAAGGTTGGCTATGGCCTGCAGGCCGTTGCGCCGCGTGCAGGACGATCCACCAGCGCGTCTCGGCTGCAGGACATCGAACCCAGCCCGGTGATGACTGCCGCCTTCGGCGACGACGGCGTGGGCAGCCCTGCACCCCATGTCCAACGCAGCCGGTTCCCCCATCTCCCGCGCCGAGGTCCTTGATGCGCATCTTCCAAGTCTTGCCGCGGCGCATGCGTTTCGAGGCGCGTCACGCGACGTCGGTCGAACTCTGCGTCGCCGACTGGGTCGCGGGCAGCCGGTACCGGTCGGGGACGACCGTGTTCGCCGAGGCCGGGGGTGCGCCGCTCCTCGACGTGTCGATCGAGCGCTTCGCGCCGGCCCGCCGGCTCGCGAGCTACCGAACGGCCTGGGACCTGAGGCAGGCCGTCGCGCGCCTGGGCTGCGACCTGATCGTCTTCCAGCAGCACATCGCGACCGCCGCCCGCATCGCGGCGTTGAACCCCTCGTTGCCGGTCGTGCTCCAGACGCACAACTTCGTCGCGCCGTCGGCAACAGGCCCCGCTGCCGCGGCGCTCGATGCCCTGACGGCGTGGCGTCTGAATCGGCTCGGTGGAATCACCTTCGTCAGCGAAACCACGCGCCGCGATTTCGAGACGCGCTGGCCGCAGGTTCGGGTGCCGCGGGCCGTCGTGAGCAACGGCTTCGACTTTTCAGGTTGGACACCGAAGGTGCCCCGCGCGAAGCAGGTGCTCTTCGTCGGTCGCGCCCAGGAGGATAAGGGGGCCCTGGAGGCCGCCGAGGGTGTTGCCCGATTCGCGGCTCGCTATCCCGAGTGGGGCGCCGTCTTCGTGGTGTCCGAACCCGAGCGCAATCCGACCTACTTCGACGCCGTCAAGGCGGCCCTCGCTCCCATGGGAGCGCGGGCTGAACTCCTGACCGGGGTGCCGTTCAGCCGAATCAAGGCACTTAACGAATCTGTCGCCATCTCCCTCGTGCCCTCCAAGTGGATCGAGCCCTTCGGCCGAACCGCCGTTGAAGCCCATGCCGGTGCGGCGACACTCGTGTCGTCGGGCACGGGTGGCCTGCGCGAAATCAGCGGCGATTGCGCGCTCTATCTCGATGCCGTCACGCCGGAGGCGATCGAGGCGGCCCTCGCGCGTCTCGCGCAGGACCCTTCTCTCGCGGAGGGACTGGCGCGAGAGGGCGCGGCGCGCGCCCGTCTCCTCTGGCGCCTGACGGCGCCGGGCGTGCCGGCAGCGGAGCGGGACGCGACCATCTGCGAGCGGCTCGATGCCTTCTACGACGAGGTCGTGCAGTCCTGGCGTCCGGCGTGAGCCGGCCCCCGTCCCCTCGGACCCTTTGTCGAAACTACGCGGCTCGCCCGATCGCGGAGGGCCCCGCGGCGGCTGCCAGGCGGGCGGACCCCGATGCCTGAACCCTCTGTCTCAGATCGTCGGCTGCGGTCACGGCCGCCTCGCTGACGAAGGCAGACATGTAGGCGAGGGCGACGTCGGGCGGCAGCTTCACGCGGGTCAGACCGTCATGGGACCGGCGGCGGCTCCACATGCGTGCGCGCGCGATCTCCCGAGCGCCATCGGAGGCAACGCCGTAATGAGCACCGAGCTCATCGTAGGTGATCCAGATCTGCGGCATCTTTCAAGTCCAAGCACGAGAGAGACAAAGGACGAAGTCGATCAATGTATCGCCATAGTCCGGGGCAAGGCGTTATCGATTGATGAAACGCACACGCCCCCGACCACGCCCGAATCGGCTTTAGTTAACGGAACCAAAAGCCTACTGCGGTCTCGCGGCTTCCATCGATCCCATCCCCGACGCCCCCGGGTCCTTCGCCTTCGATCGCACGTGCAGCGGCTCGGCCGAGGGGCGGAAGACCAGTTCGAACTATCGACGGAGATCGGAATGAGAGCGTCGCATATTCCATCAAATCATCGCGAAGTGTTGCGCCAACCAGAGTACGCCAAGACACAGTCGGCCAGCCCTACCGAGTCGATCGGACCTAGTTCACCGAAGGCCGACAGGAAGTCGTCGAGGAGCAAGCAGAGAGCCGATCCGAGAAGGCCGACATCGAAACTCCCGGCAGATCGCGTGCGCCCAATCAACGCAGCTTCGACAATCTCGGCAGCGAGGCCCGGACTCGCACACCGCTGGCACAAGGCTTGCCACAGGAAATAATTAACCCTACCAACCAGTCGCACTTCCGCCCGCCCGACCGATACTCCGCCTTATATTCTTCCAAATCGCTCGGTAGGCCCCAAAATCACCGGCTTTACGGTTAATAGTTTTTTACAGGACGTCATAATGGCTGGTGTAGTTGTATCCGCGGAAGATTGGAAAACAAAGTCACCGATCTATTACACGCTGGGTCTCGGCAACCACGACTACACCGTCTACAACGCCGGCAGTGGCTATGGCTTCAATCCGTATGCCAGCTGGGCGGTTCGCGCCGTCGGGCCCGATGCGCTGCGTTTCGAGGTGCGCTCGGGCGACGTGAACTGGTACGATGTGGGTACCGGCAAGGAAAGATCGGAGATCGGCAGTACGGAGCAGGTCACGTACGGTACGCCGATGCATGTCTCCTACAAGTTCCAGCTGGAGCCTGGGGCAAAGATTACGGCTACCTGGATGGTGCTCGGACAGATTCATCACGAATTCCTGACCGACGAGCAAGTATCCCCCCCTCCGTTCGCATTTGATACGTATCGCGACGATCGAATCGGAGCCACGATCCGCTGGAAGGATGCGGACGGCAATATATACGCACAAGAGATCTTCCGCGATTCCACTGGGATCGTTCGTGGACAGACGTATCAATACGATGTCTACGCAAACTTCGACAATGGGCCGAACGGGCGCCTCGTCATCGTTCGCGATGGCGTCGTCATCGCCGACTACAGCGGCCCGCTCGGATTCGCTCCGGCGGGAGAAGGCACCGTCTACTGGAAGGAAGGCCTCTACCGCTATCATGCGTCGGAGACCGTGGCGGTCGTCTACTCGGACCTCGACATCACCTACGGCGACAACGTCCAGATCCCCGCCGTCGGTACGGCGAGCCACGTGCTCGCGGAGGCCCCGACGCTCCAACTGGATCGGAACGAAGGCATCGGGTCAGCCGTGACCGCGACGTTCTCCGGGCATGCGGCCGCCGGGAGCACGGTCGCCATCTTCGACGGCCCCACCTTCCTCACGACCGCGATCGCCGACGAGAACGGGCGTTTCACGGCCGATCTCAAGTTCTCCTCGGGCAGCCATCTGTTCACGGCCGCGGTCGTCGATGGGTCCGGAGTTCTCTCGAAGGTATCGTCCGAAATCCCGCTGGAGGTCGGCACCTCGACCGATGTGGTCGCACGCCTGACCTACCTCGACGCGATGACGAGTCTCGGCGCCATCGAACTGACGGACACCCACACCCTCACGGTGTCGTCGCTCGCCCAGCTCAAGTCGCTGGTCGCCACGAACAGCGATACGCTGGCGCTGATCGAGGGCGGGTATAACTTCGGCTTCTGGTCAGGCGTCACCGGATACCGGACCTTCACGACCTACGACACGACCGGAACCGCCACCGAGGCGTTCACGACCTCGGTCAAGAACGGTGATGTCGCTCAGGTTACGCATAAGATCTACAGCACGACAGCCTACGTGACGATGGAAATCGTTGCCTACCACATCACCGGCCAGCCCTACAGCTGGGCCTACCGGGCCTTCACCGACAGTAACAAGCAGATCACGCTCGAGCAGTACCGCGACGACAATTCGCTCTTCTACGCCAGCTACGCGTATAAGGACGGCAGCTCCGAGACCAGAAACTACGATGACGCCGGGGTCATCGTGACCGACACGTTCGTGGGCGTGGATGGAACGACGACGATCACGTCGTACACGGGCGGCGTGGCGACGGCCCAGCAGGTCGTCCACCCGGACGGGACGACGGTCGACGTGACCGATCCGAACGCTTTCCGCACCCCGGGACCGGGTGCCTCCATGCCGGATGCCGCGCCGGTGGACCCCGTCGAGCAGATGCGCCTGCATCACGGGGACGACTTCTATATCGTCAAAGCCGATAGTGCCCCGATCTACGAGGGCATCGGGGGCGGCAACGACAGTGTCTACACGACGCTTCACGACTACCACCTGGCCGACAACGTCGAGAACCTGATCTACACGGGGACGGGCGACGCACAGATCTGGGGCAACACGGTCGCCAACGTGATCTCGGGCGGAGCCGGCAACGACACGCTCGATGGCGGAGCGGGCGCCGACACACTGTCGGGCGGGCTCGGGGACGACCTCTACGTCGTCGATGATGCGGGCGAGGTGATCGTCGAGGCGGCGGGCGCGGGTTTCGACACCGTGCGCAGCGCGGTCAGCCACACGTTGGCGGACAATGTCGAAGCGCTGGTTCTTGTCGGCTCGGCCCCGCTCCAGGGGACAGGGAATCAGCTCGACAACGTGATCGTCGGCAACAGCGGCGACAACGTTCTGCAAGGTCTCGACGGGAACGACACCCTGACCGGTGGCGGCGGAAACGATCGGATCGATGGCGGTGCGGGCACGGACATAGCCATCTTCTCCGGCCAGCGCGCCGAATACGACATCAGCTACTCGACGGAGACCGAATCCTTCACCATCGCCCACGTGGGCGGTCTCGACGACCATGGCACGGACATCGTCACGAACGTCGAGGTGTTCCGCTTCGAAGACGGCGACACCCTCGCGTCCGATCTCGTCGTCAACGATGCTCCCATCACGGTGAACGACACCCTCACCCTGACTCTGGCGCCCGGGGGCCGTGCCTTGGTCGGGGCGGCCGCGGGCGTGCTGGCCAACGACAGCGACCCGGACGGCGACCGGTTGCTTGCCTTCACGTCGCTCGATCCTCTGACGGAATTCGGGACGCTGCATGGCACCTATGGCGACCTGACGCTGAACGCGGACGGCTCGTACAGCTACGTGCTCACGCGTGCGGATCTGCCCAGCGGCGAGCATCCGACCGATCTCTTCACCTACTCCGTCACGGACGGCCACGGCCACGTCCAGACCGCCTCCCTGACCGTGGAGCTCAATCGCGCCGCCGTCCCGCATGACGTGACTCGGTCGGTCCTGACGGCGCCTGGTCAGTCCCAGAACGGCAGCGTCCTGACGGATTGGGTCGACCCGGATGGGGACACGCTCTCGGTCGTCTCGTTCGGAAACGACTCCTCTGGCGTCGGGCAGGTCCTGCATGGCAGCTTCGGAGACCTCGTCCTGGGCGCGGACGGGCGGTACACCTACACGGTGACTGGCGTTCCCGATGTGGTCGGCAGCCATGCCAGCGATGTGTTCACGTTCACCGTCGGGGACGGCTTGGGCGGGACTGTCGACGCCACACTTTCGATGGAGCTCAACCGGGCTCCTGTCCTCGATCAGACGGGCAGGACGATTTACGCCGCCGCGAACGGGTCCGGCGCGCATGAGACCGGCGCGCCGTTCACCTCGCTGATGTCCGGCTTCGATCTCGACGGCGATGCGCTGACGCTGTCGGGTATCGGTCTTCATGGCAGTCCCGACACCATGGTGGCGGTTTCCGAGAGCCGGACCACGATCGCCGGGCGCTACGGCGCCTTGTCCGTCACCGCCGGTGGTCTGTTCGCCTACACGCCGGACGAGACGGCGATCGCGAGCGTGTCCGGTAAGATCCATGACGTTTTCGACTATCGGGTCGATGATGGACATGGCGGCTCAACGACGGCGACCTTCGACGTGCTCGTGAACCGTGCGCCTGTGGCGAACGCCGATGTCGGCCTCGTCCAGCGGTCGAGCCTTCAAGTCGACGCAGCGGCTGGCGTTCTGGCCAACGACAGCGATGCGGATGGCGACGCGCTCAAGATTGTGGACGTGTCCGGTGCACAAGGAACGGGGACTACCGGTGTCGGCATCGGCGGCGCCTTCGGCACCCTCACCCTCAACGACGACGGGTCCTATTCCTACGTCCGGACGGTGGACGTCCCGATCAATACGGTCGTGCACGACCTCTTCTCGTACACGGTGGCGGATGGCGTCGGCAGCACCCAGACCTCCACGCTCGATCTGACGGTCGCCGGCCCCGTCGTCATCCCGGCGATCTCCGGCCTGTCCAGCGGCAGCGTCATGGAGGACAAGGCCTTCGTCGTGAGTGGAGACCTGGCGATCTCGACCGGGGCTCTCTTCCTCAGCTCGGACGTCCAGACGAATTACGGGACGTTCCACCTCGATGCGGATGGCCACTGGACCTACACGCTCGCCAATGCGACCGACGCGGTGCAGAGCCTCACGGCCAACGACCTTTTCACCGAGACGTTCACGGCGCGCGCGGCCGATGGTTCGGTGAGCCAGGACGTCGCCGTGCTGATCCGGGGCTACAACGACGCCCCCGTCATCACGGGCAACACCATCAGCACGGTCAGTGAGGATCGGATCAAGGTTGCGTCCGGCACACTCGCCGTCACGGATCCGGACACCAACCAGAGCGGCTTCACCGCATCTGGTGTGCTGAGCGGGCAGTATGGCGACTTCTCCATGACGTCGGACGGTGCCTGGACCTACGCGCTTAACAACGCCAGCGAAGCCGTTCAGTCGCTCGGTGCCTCCGATGTCCAGAACGACATCTTCCGGGTGACGACGATCGACGGAACGGCGACGAATATCCGGATCGCGGTGAAGGGCGCCAACGACGCGGCCGTCATCACGGGTTCGATGATCGGGACCGTCAAGGAGGACACGACGCCGACGGCGACCGGCACCCTCTCGGTGGTGGACCGCGACGCCGGACAATCCGTGTTCAAGGCCGGGGCGATCGCAGGGCTTTACGGCTCGGCCACGATCGATGAGACCGGCAACTGGACCTATACGCTCGACAACGCCAGCCAGGCCGTTCAGTCCCTGGGCGCGTCCGATGTCGTGACCGACATCCTGCAGGTGAAGAGCTTCGACGGAACCGCATCGGCGCTGAAGATCCTGGTGCGCGGCACGAACGATGCGGCTGCGATCAGCGGCACGAACACCGGTCTGTTGAAGGAAGACACGGTGCTGACGGCCAGCGGCGACTTGACGATCGCCGATCCGGATGTCGGACAAGCTGCCTTCAGGGCTGGGACGCTGGCGGGGATCTACGGCTCGGCCAACATCGACGCGGGTGGGCACTGGGTTTACACGCTCAACAATGCCAGCGAGGCCGTCCAGTCGCTGGCAGCGGGCGAGCGCGTCTTCGACCGCCTGAGCGTCACCTCGACTGACGGCACGCGTGGTGCGCTCATGATCTCCGTCGTCGGCGTGAACGACGCCCCGGTCGCGAAGTCCGAGAGTCTCGTCGCCTCTGCCGGCACGGCACTCACCGGTGCGGTTCACGCGGTTGACGTGGATCACAACGCTGCGTTCAACTTCAAGCTGGCGAGCGGCCCCCAGCACGGGCAGCTCGCGTTCGGATCCGACGGCGGCTTCAGCTACACGCCCACCGCCGGCTATGTCGGCGCCGACAGCTTCACCTTCATGGCCCGCGATGCGATGGCCCAGGGACCGATCGGAACCCTGTCGATTGACGTGACGGATCCGTCCCACGCCATCCTCAAGCACGACCATCTGTCGGATTACATGCTCGCGTGAATGCCGGGCTCGGCTCTCCGATGAAGCGGACTCGAGCCGCGGCGGAGCGCCTCCCGATCAACCCTGCGGCCGGTTTCATCCTGCGTGAGACCGGCCGTCGGACCTTGGGGCGGAGAGCCGTTCCGCTTGTGGGACGGGCCTCTGCGACGACGCTCCGGCGCGTTCGACGCCACAGGTTGAGCCGGAGCGGCCTCGACGCGCTGCGTTGGCCGGGACCGGTACGATCCAGAACAGCCCGATTCCGCCATCCACCCGGACGGCGATCAATCTGCCCCCGCCAGGGGCATGCGAGGGACGCGCACCGAACCTCGACGTGCGTCAGCGCGCCAGGATTCGACGGAACTCGGCAATGTATCCGGCGGCGCAGTTCGCGACCGAGAACACCTTGCCCCGCGCCGCGAGGATCTCGGGTCTCAGCGGTGCCTCCAAGGTCTCCGCGAGAGCGGTCGCCATGGCAACAGGGTCACCCACAGCGACGAGGCGGCCGAAGCGACCCTTGTCGAGGATCTCCGACGGCCCGAACTCGCAATCGGTGCTGACGACCGGCGTGCCGCAGGACATCGCTTCGGCGAGCACCAACCCGAATCCCTCGTAGCGCGAGGAGAGCGCAAGGACATCGGCGGCGGCCATCGCCGGCAACGGGTCGTCGAGGAAGCCGGGCATCAGCACCTGCGCCCCGATGCCCAGACTGGTGGCCAACTGCTCCAACTCACCCCGCAACGGCCCTTCCCCCAGGAGCACCAGTGCGTCGTCGGGCCTCTGGAGGGTTGCGAAGGCACGCAGCAGGGTCGCGTGATCCTTCTGCGGCACGAAGCGCCCGACCGAGAGGACCACGCGCTGGGCGCGCGGCCACCAGGCGGGCAGCGATGCGGCGGACACCGATCGCTCCGCATTCACCGTTCCGTTGTAGATGACCGAGATCCGTGTCCGGGGCAGGCGCGCGAGCCGCGCCGTCTCGTCGGCGACGCCGCCCGACACGGCGATGATCCCGGCGGCGCGGGGCAGCGCCATTGAATAGAGCCACGGCAGGGCGGCGTTCTTCAAACCGGGTCGGCGGGCCTGATGGGAGAGGGCGTTGTGTTGGCTGACGACGATTTGGGTCGGCGCACGGGCGAGGATCTTCGCCGCGATCGCGGTGACGTTCATGTGCTCCATGGCCGACAGCAGCAGATCGGGCGGCGAGCGGCGCAGATCGGCGACCAAGCGCGGAAGGGCCTTGAGCTGGCGCTCCGCACCGAGCGAGCGCACGGGAATTCCAGCCGGGACCGCGTTCAGAAGTTCGCCCCGACGGCGATCCAAAAGGAACTCGACCGCAAAACCAGCCTGCACGAAGGCGGGGGCGAGGGTCAGGTAGAGCCGTTCGGCACCGCCGCCGCTCAGGTCCGGCAGATAGATGGCCAGCGAAGGCCGGCCCGGGGTTTGCGGCGTCATGGAACGTCCTCGCCTCCTGCGACTCTGTCCGATGGCTGCGCGCCCGTCGGGATCGCACCTCGAAGATCCGCCGATCAGGCTTCGCCGCGTTGCAACCGGTTCTTGTTAAGTGGCAGAGCGGAGATGCGCCAGGGCGTCCGGCGCGGAGTTTACCGGTCGAGGGGCGACGTGCGCAGGGAGCGGATGCGGCGCGGCGCAGGGACGGATCGGCCGCGCGGGCAGATCGCCCTGCTGGGGCCGTCCGCACGCTCTGACGACCCTTTCGCCGAGGCTCTGTACCAGCCCGAAGAGGCCCTTGAGATCGACCGTCTCACTTGATGGGTTGGATCGGCCTCAGCGGGTTAACGATGAGATTTTCCCGAAACACGTTGGTCTCCGGCGCAGCGAGACGCTGGCTACCAAGGAGACGCTTGCTCGATTCTTCGGGCTGCCGGCTCGGCGGCAATCCTGCGGCGGCCGTCGGCATGTAGACCGCGTTGAAGCTCGCAAAGGCGTCGGGCTGTTCGCGCTGACGCAGTTGGTCGAGCATCTGCCGCGCGATATTCGGCTGGCCACTGAAGACGCAGGCGTTGGCCGCCTGGCCCAGCCCACGACCGATCGAGCGCCTCTGGTCCGCGGTCGCAATCTTGAGGTTGTCGAGGACCGGCGTGAGCGCGGAGCCCGGCGCAGCGGTCAGGACCAACGCTGTATGCGAGGTCAACTTGATGCCCGCGTCGGGATATTGCTCCAAGACCCCCTCTGGTCTCTTCAGGAAGCTCTCCACGGTCTGATGCGTCTCGCTGGCCGAGAGCTTCGAGCAGGTTGCAGCGTGCGCGGTGGTGGCAGCCACGAGAGATGCGTTGAAGAGCATCACAGCGAGGGCTAGGCCGGCCGAGAACCCGGAAGGCATGGTCCACCTCATATCCGGCGGGACTGAACTCCCGCGTCAGGTCGCTCTCTAACAGAGTCGAACGCCGCAGGACCATCCCGCATTGTGGCGCGCCTCCCAGGCCCCCGGCCGCGGGACGGATCGCCTCGGAGATCCTTCCCGGCCATCCTCGATCCGGACCCGAACCGCCGATCGCGAACCGACGCTACACGGCCAGGGCCGACGGGGGAGCGGACTCGTGAAACTGACCGTAGGCCCCGACTTGGATGTCGCGGCGCACGATCCGCGCCGGGCTACCGACGACGACGCAACGCGGGGGCACGTCCTTCGTCACCACGCTGCCCGCACCGACGACGCACTCGTCGCCGATCGTAACACCCGGCAGGATGATGCTGCGGCCGCCGATGAAGCAGCGTCGACCGATGCGGGTGTGACTGTACATCCGGCGGGTCCGGTCGTGGGTCAACACGGCCACATCGAAAGCAACGTAGCTCTCTTCCCCGACATGCACGCCCTTCGGGTACGTCAGATCGAAGCGCGTCGAGAGCGAGAACTCGCAAGTGGGGTGCAGATCCATACCCCAGAGACGCGTGTAGTAGACCCGCTTCAGATAAACGAGCACATGCCGCAGTTTTTTGAGCTTGTTCAGAGTGGCCATGCTCTACGCCTAAACCAACTTAGCGGGAGATTTGCCGCGCATCGCGTGGCCGCCGGCCGGCAGGGGCGGTTTCCTGTCGTGTTGCACCGAGTCGTAGAGGTGCGCGAGCGCTGGCAAGACGGCCTCCTGGCTGTAGCCCGCCTGCACCCGGATACGCCCGGCCTTGCCCATCCGCGCGCGAACCGTCCCGTCGATGGCCAGCGCGCGAAGCGCGTGGGCGAGGGCCGTGACGTCGCGAGAGGGGACCACGCGACCTTGAACGCCGTCCTCGACGAGTTCCGGCAAGCCGCCGACATCGGTCGTCACCACGGGGAGGCCGTAGGCCATCGCTTCCAGCACGCTCATCGGAAGTCCTTCGTTGTGCGAAGGAAGGACGTAGATGTCGGCCTCGTCGAGCAGTTGCGCCTTGCGTGCCGGTCCGACCCAGCCCTCGAACGAGACGAGACCCTCGAGTCCCAAAGCGTGAGCGCGCGCCGCGGCAGCCTCGACCTCGCCATTCCCGCCCACGATCAGCCGGAACGGAGGCAGCTCCGCACGCACGAGCGCGAGCGCGTCGAGGAGATCGTAAATTCCCTTGCGGACGCCGACCAAGCCCAGAAACAGCAAGGTGAGCGGTTCGCCCGTGCCGCGGGCCGGCCGGGCCGGCACGGTGACGTAGTTCGGCAGGACGACCGTTTTCGCCGTCGGCGCTATGCCAGCAACGAAGTCGCGCCAACTCTGCGACAGCACGACGACCCGGCTCGCTCGTGCGAGCTGCGCCTCGATCGCCCTTTTCAGCCGCGGCGTCTGACGTTCGTAGAAGCCTTTCATCTCCGAGCCGTGGAGGTGCAGGATCACCGGCACGCCGTAGCGCCGCGCCAGTCCCGCGAAGATCGCCTTCCGCCAGAAGCTGCCCTTCATGGCCGCATGGATGTGGACGAGCGTGACGGGCCGTGTCGCCAGGAGCCATGCGTATCGGGCGAGGCCCTTCAGAAGCAGAAGCTGGCGACCAACAAAGGACCCTTCGGCATAGGAGGCGACGAGATGAACGTCCTGTGCCTCGAGAAAACCGTCGTCGCGATAGCCTTCGACGACCGAGCGCATCCCACCGCGAGCGGTCGGCCAGACCATGACCTTCATCGAATCTCCAGAGCAATTGCGGCTTGCCTGAGCGCGGCCGGTACCCTATCCGACGCTTGTTCGAATGCAAAGGGAAGCCGGGCCGTGACCGCACCGCCGCAGGGTCTCGCCGCGCGTGCGACCGGGCCTGGTCAGGATGACGTCGCCGCGCCCCTCACGGTCGTCACGGTCGGCACCAGCCTGACCTCCCGTGGCGGATGGCAGGAGGCTCTGGAGCGCCAGCTGTCCGTGCGCCTGATGCGGCCGGTCTTCGTGCAGATCGTCGCCCGGGCCGGAGAGACGTCCCTGTGGGGCTGCGCGAATCTCGAGGCGGTCGTCGCGCTGAAGCCGGATGTCGTACTGGTTGAATTTGCCGCCAATGACGCGGCCCTGCAACGCCGCCTGTCGCTCGGCCGCAGTCTCGTCGCCATGCGCACGATCCTCGAGCGGTTGCTGTCGTGCACGCCCCGGCCCCGCGTCGTGGTGATGGCGATGAACCCGGTCTCCGGCCTGCGCGGACTCGTTCGACCACGGTTGACGACCTACATCGCGGCGCATCGCGACCTCGCATGGGCGCTGGGTGCTGAATTCCTCGACCATCGGCCGGCCTGGAATCGCCTTGGCCGAGCCGCCCGCGCGCGCGCCATTCCCGACGGGCTGCACCCGATCCCCGCCGAGGCGGCTGCAATCATGGTTCCGGCCCTGGTCGAACACCTCGGTCGATCGCAGGACACGCCCTGAACGGACGTGGGTCCCCTTGTCGGGGTCGACCTCGAACGCAGGCGACCACGTGACCAAGCCGGTGCGGAGCGCTCGTCAGCCGCGCGACGGACCGCGCATTGGCCGAGCGCTCCGATGCACGAAGCCCCCCGGGGTTCACCGGCAGCCCCGAGACGACGCCCCCGCCATCATCGGCATGGCCGTCGGCGTTCTCCTGCGCCGCCCCGTTCTTTCCAGAAGTGAAGCGTGTGGGCATCGAGGCAAGCGACGCCCACACGGCCGATGAAGCGATCCGATCAGACGATCACCGAACGGTCGCCGCGCCGACGCTGACATCGTAGAACGGCGCGGTCGTGGACCGAACCATGCCGAAGAACTTGTTCACCTCGGTCGACTGAGATGTCGACACGTAGATAATGTCTTTGTTCCGCATGAAGAACGAGCTCGAGAGAAACAATCCGTCAGCCTGCGCGAGATTGACCGTATAGACGGTCGGCACCAGGTCGCTGGCATACCGGGTCGTGTCGACGCCCATCTCGCTGAGGGTCCGGCGCGATTCCATGCGGTAGACGAACACCGCCGTCGGATCGGCCCGCGCGTCGTCGAGGCCGCCGGACTTCGCGATCGCCTCTGCCAGGGTCATGTTGTCGTTGTCGAAGGGGAAGCGGCGATTGTTGATGCCGCCGACCGAGCCGGGCGGCAGGGTGGCGCCCAGCGTCATGAAGATCTTGGGCTCGCGCGAGAGATAGACCGCATCTCCCGCGGCAAGCTGGATGTTCTGCGAAGGATTCTTCACGAGGCTCGTCATCAGGGCCTGCTCGGTGCGACCGCCCCGCTGAACCGTGATCAAGGTTTCGTAGGCCGGACTGCGGGGACCGCCTGCGCGTGCGATCGCGCCGAGCAGCCTCATGCCGCCCGGATCGAGCGAGAAGCGCGTCGCGAGATTGACGTCGCCCAGCACGGAGATGTCGTTGCCGTGACGCTCGACCTGCGTGACGATGACCTGAGGCTCAATGGCCCGCTTGGCGAGAAGCTGGGCGATCTCCTTGCCGACCTGATCGGCCGTCCGGCCGGCGACCCGGATGCTTCCCGCATAGGGCACACTGACCATCCCGCTCGCATCGACCTGCTGGTTCGGCACCTGTACGAAGTTGCCGCTCCGCGACCCAGAATCGCTGGGGATGAACAATCCACCGCTCTGCGCTTCGAAGACCGTAATGGCCAGGACGTCTCCGACCGCGATGCGCCCTTGCGATCCACCGCTGCGGTTCACGAGGGATCGGAAAGCCGGCGTGGCCCCGACGGTGGTGCGATTGGCGATGCTCAGCGAACTCGGGCTCAGGGATACGAGGGCAAAGCTGAGTGCCTCGGGCGCCGGTTCGATGGTGACATCGGCGGAGGAACGTACCGTTGACGCAATGGGGCCGTCCCGCGGCGTGATAGTGCACGCAGCGCTGCAGACGGTGAGAGATGCAGCCGCTAAGCCACGCGCAAGAAAGCCATAGCTTCGCACGGAATATATACCTCGAAAATTGATCTTTGGCCTTCCAATCATTCGCGAAAATGTCCGCCAAAACAAGACGACGAAATTCGTTTTCCCGAAGCTGTTGCATGAAGGCATCGAGTCTCGCAACGAGACAGATCTACCCTGATTCAGCCCTTATCCAATTCTGCATTGTAAGGTAAATATTCTTCATCGGTCTTCGGGGACCGACAGGAACCCCGAGACCCTATCGCCGAAGATGAGGCTTGTACCGGCCTCCGGGCAGCTCGCCGACAACGGCCTCGCTGCCTGCCTGCAGCGGTCTCCGCGGGCAGACAGGCCCGTGAGACCGATTCCTGCGACCGCGGATCTGCTTCCACGTGCATTGGGGCTAGATCAAGTCCGGCGTTCGACTGGGATGTGCAGAACGGCGATCGCCGGCCGCAACCGGATCGGGTGCCGCGGGGGCGCCGAGGCCCGCGGCACGACCGACCGCTTGTCGCCCATCATCGTGCAAGGCCCACGCTAGGTCCGGTCGCAACCTTCCGATGCCGAGCGGCTGCCGGAACCAGGATATGCGGAGCGACCTTGGGTGTGCGATACTGCAGCGCTTCGAAGGTGTGGACCCGGACAATGAACTCAAGATTTCTATCGCTGTGTCTTGCAGGGGCTGCCTCGCTCGGCGTGTCGGGCACGCTGCTCGCTGCAGCGCCGGCTCGGGCGGCGGATGTTGTTGAGCGGATCCGGCTCCCCCTGCGTGGAAGCGTGAGGCCTCCCTGCCGTGAAACCCGGCCGGATCACCTCCTCGAATGCGTCCCGAGCGAAGCAGTCCTGGTCTTGCCGGACGAGCCTGCGGCGAACGCGGTCTACACGCTGCGCCATTCGCATCGGCCGCACTATCCCCAACTCTTCGTCTGGGGGCCGTGAGCGGACGAGAGCGTCCGACAGGCCCGTTGTCCGACGAAGCGCCAAGCGACGAGGGCTGCGGCCAGCTGCGTTTGGCGCGATGAACCTTGGCCGGTCGCTCGCAGCAGAGAACGAAGCGACCGAACGAGGCAAATCAGGGCAGCGTCCGTTCAGGGGAAACACCGTCGATTCGATGGGGCCACAGCGCGACGCGCCTGATTTGCCACGACCGGCCGGACTCAGGACCGCCCCCGTCTGTCCCCTTCGAACGTGCTCGCGTGCCGTACGAACAGGATGCTCGGCAACCCTGCCCGTTGGATGCTCGCGGGCGACCACCCATCGGCTTGGCCGGTCCAGGCGACCGCAACGGTGCGATCACGGCCCACCGGCCGTCAGGAAAGCGCGGCTTCACCATCCCTCGTCGAGGCGCAGCAATCAGGTTGCATCGAGGTGCTCGATCGAGCGGATTGGTGAGAAGGCCGTCGTGACCGTGCCCGCGCCTCTCTGGGGCCGCCCGATCCTGAAGCGCGATGCGCTGGGACTTCGGGGCCCGTTCGCCTGCGAGCATACGCATCATCATCAGGTCGGCATCCCGCCTTCGACGCATGCCATCGATGGAGCGGATCGCTCGATGAGCGGAGCCCAGCGCGGCCCGTTCGACAGGTGCGGCCGATTTGTCCGGGCCGACGAACGATGCTTTTCGAGCCAACCTGAGTCGACACGAATTGAGCGACTGGAAAGACTAACAATTGGTTTTCCGGATAAAATAGCTTCTCTCGATTAGACTCATCGGATGTATGAATCGGACTGTTACGGCTTGCGCATCAAAGTTCAAAGCGCGAGAACACCATGGGTGCCGTTGTCGTCGATCCGAAAGACTGGAAACCCGCGAGCCCGATCTATTATCTGCTCGGACTTGGCAACGACGTCTACAACGTGCTCAACGCCGGCTCCGGCTACACGTACGATTCGTCCGCCAGTTATGCCCTGACGTCACCGGACAACAACACGCTGCGCTTCGAGGTTCGGGCCGGCGATAACAATTGGTACGACAAGTTCACGAGATCCGAGCGTTCGGAAGTCTCGAGTGTCGAGCTGATCAAGCAGGGCGTTCCGGCCGAGATCGCCTACAAGTTCACGCTCGAGCCCGGCGCGGCGAACACCGCCAAGGGCTGGCTCGCCTTCGGCCAGCTGATCCAGGACGCCTCCGACGGCCAG
>NZ_LMML01000024.1:0-18700 GCF_001422215.1 Methylobacterium sp. Leaf89
CTTCGCCATCCGTGAAGGCGGACGCACCGTCGGCGCAGGCGTCGTCGCCGCCATCAACGAGTAGACCCGCCGCCATCGGGCGCCCCTCGCGGGACACCCGACCGGTGACACGACGCGGCGCCCCGGATCGCTCCGGGGCGCCGTTGTCGTTTCCGAGGTCCGCATTTCCCAGGTCCGCGTTTCCAGGGTCCGCGCCGGCCTGAGAGCCGTCGCGAAGGTTCTTCGCCGACGACGCCGTTTGACCATTGCGAAGCCCTCGCGACCGGTCTATAGCAGCGCCGCGGCGGAGGACTCGTCCTTCGCATAGGAGTGTAGCTCAACTGGTCAGAGCGCCGGTCTCCAAAACCGGAGGTTGCGGGTTCGAGTCCCTCCACTCCTGCCATTTGGCCGCATCAGACCCGTCGATCCTCCCAGCCCTCTTCCCTTTCAGCAGATCGCTCCTCAGCGAAGTCCGGCCGGGCGTAGTCGACAAGCCCGGCGACTTGCGTTAGAGCGGTCGCCTTCCGAGATCGATGAAGGCCGTCGATGCAGGCTCCTCCCCGGAGCTGCCGCGTTGCGCTTTCCCGAAGCTCGGGCCGATCTCCCTGTTGTTGGCGCCATGGCATCGAACGAAGCATCGAAGAAAGTGGATCTCGCGCGCACCCCGCAGCGCGGCTCCACCACGCCGACGCCCCCTCGGGCGACCCCGCCGGTGCGCCCCGCGCAGAAGCGCGTGGGTCCGGCCGAGTTCCTGAGCCAGGTTCGCGACGAGGGCCGCAAGGTCACGTGGCCGACCCGCAAGGAGACCGTCGTGACCACCGTGATGGTGTTCATCATGGTTGTGGTGGCGAGCATCTTCTTCACGGTGGTGGACCAGGCGCTGCGCTATCTCGTGACTCTGATCCTCGGGGTCGGCGCCTAACAACTTCTCGGCCCGGGCGCGCTGCGGCGTGATCGGGCTGACTGACGTCAGGATTTGGTGAGAACCGTGTCGAAGCGCTGGTACATCGTCCACGCCTACTCGAATTTCGAGAACAAGGTCGCGCAGTCCATCAAGGATCAGGCGGCCCAGCGTGGCCTGATGGAGCTGTTCGACGAGGTCATGGTTCCGACCGAGAAGGTCGTCGAGGTGCGCCGGGGCCGCAAGGTCGATGCGGAACGCAAGTTCTTCCCCGGCTACGTCTTGGTGAAGTGCGACCTGACCGACGAGGTCTACCACCTCATCAAGAACACCCCGAAGGTGACGGGCTTCCTGGGCGCCGACAAGTCCAAGCCGGTTCCGATCCCGGATGCGGAGGCCGAGCGCATCAAGGGGCAGGTCGCCGAGGGCGTCGACCGTCCCAAGCCCTCCGTGTCCTTCGAGATCGGCGAGACGGTTCGGGTTTCCGACGGTCCCTTCGCCTCCTTCAACGGCACCGTCGAGGAGATCGACGAGAGCCGGTCGCGCCTCAAGGTCGCCGTGTCGATCTTCGGCCGCGCCACGCCGGTCGAGCTCGAATACGGGCAGGTCGAGAAGGTCTGATCCAGCCCCATTTCGGGTGAGCCGTCCCCGGCTCGCCCCATGTCACTTCCCGCCCGGCCTCGGCCGCGCGCGAAACCACCGTCCCGCGCGACGGTGTCATACGCGGGAGGCCCGCCCGGTTCGCCACCGGGGTCCACGGACCGAACCGCGACCTGCAACCGCCCGTTCCGTCCGCGCTGAGGCCAGCCGGATGCCGGGCATTCTTTGGGAGCAGTCCCTATGGCAAAGAAGATCACGGGCTACGTGAAGCTTCAGGTTCCGGCCGGCGCCGCGAACCCGTCGCCGCCCATCGGCCCCGCGCTCGGTCAGCGCGGCCTCAACATCATGGAATTCTGCAAGGCCTTCAATGCGAAGACCTCCCAGATCGAGAAGGGCACCCCGATCCCGGTCGTCATCACGGCGTACCAGGACCGCTCCTTCACCTTCGAGATGAAGCAGCCGCCGGTCACCTTCTTCCTGAAGAAGGCCGCCGGCCTGAAGATCGGCAAGAAGCCGGCTTCCGGCTCGAAGACCCCGGGCAAGGCCGGCTCCAATGTCGGCAAGGTGACCGAAGCGCAGCTGCGCGAGATCGCCGAGAAGAAGATGCCCGACCTGAACTGCGACTCGGTTGACGCCGCCGTCGCCATGATCCGTGGCTCCGCGCGGGCCATGGGCCTCGACGTCGTCGCTTAAGGGGAGGGCACAATGGCACACGAAGGCAAGCGCATCCGCGCCGCCCGCGAGGGCATCGACGCGCTCAAGCTCTATCCCATCGACGAGGCGATCAAGCTCGTGAAGGAGAAGGCCAGCGCCAAGTTCGACGAGACCGTCGAGATCTCGATGAATCTCGGCGTCGACCCGCGCCACGCCGACCAGATGGTCCGCGGCGTCTGCAACCTGCCCAACGGCTCCGGCCGCACGGTGCGGGTGGCGGTGTTCGCCCGCGGCGCCAAGGCCGACGAGGCCAAGGCTGCCGGCGCCGACATCGTGGGCGCCGAGGACCTCCTCGAGATCGTCCAGAGCGGCAAGATCGAGTTCGATCGCTGCATCGCGACCCCCGACCTGATGCCGCTCGTCGGCCGTCTCGGCAAGGTGCTCGGCCCGCGCGGCCTGATGCCGAACCCGAAGGTCGGCACCGTGACCATGGACGTGAAGGGCGCCGTCGCCGGCGCCAAGGGCGGCTCCGTCGAGTTCCGCGTCGAGAAGGCCGGCATCATCCACGCCGGCATCGGCAAGGTCTCGTTCGACGCCGACAAGCTCGTCGAGAACATCAAGGCTTTCGCCGACGCCGTCTCCAAGGCGAAGCCCGCCGGCGCCAAGGGTCAGTACGTCCAGCGCGTCGCCGTGACCTCCTCGATGGGTCCGGGCGTGAAGGTCGAGCCTGCGAGCGTGCTCACCGCCTGATCCTTCAGGCTTGAACACACTGGAAGCGCCCGGCCTCGCGGCCGGGCGTTTTCGTTTGTGCTCAGGCTCGCCGGAAGGGCTTCTCGGCTTGCGGCCGGCCCAAGCCCTCAGGAACGTGTTCCCCGATTACCAAGGATCGGCGGTGGGGGCCGACGCACGATCAAAGAGCCGTGAGGGAGGAATGCCCCGCGCCGTTCCAAGAGCGGACGGTCGTCGGAGCGCCCAAGAAAAGAACACAGGAGGGTGACGCCTTCGCGTAGGCCTGTGCTAGGTATGCAGTCATGCGATGCTCCCTCTCCGTGACCTCGAAGCGACGCATTCTGTGCGTCTTTCCCGCCTACACGCCGTCCTTCGGGACCTTCTCTCACGCCTACCCCCTGATGGGCGGCGTGAAGGCCTTCATGCCCCCGCAAGGGCTCCTGCTGATCGCGGCCTACATGCCCGAGTCGTGGGAGTACCGGTTCATCGACGAGAACATCGCCCGGGCCGGCGCAGCGGACTTCGCCTGGGCCGACGCGGTGTTCGTGTCCGGCATGCACATCCAGGCCCCGCAGATCCGGGATATCTACGCCCGCGCCCACGCGGCCGGGAAGGTGACGGCGCTGGGCGGCCCCTCGGTCTCTGGCTCCCCCGAGCAGTATCCCGAATTCGACTACCTGCATCTCGGCGAGATCGGTGACGCCACCGACGAGTTGGTCGCGATCCTCGACCGCGATGTCTCGATCCCGGCGGCCCAGGTCCGCCTGGAGACCAAGGAGCGGCTCCCGCTCTCGGACTTCCCGGCCCCTGCCTACGAAGCGGCGCCCCTCAAGCGCTACCTCATCGGATCGCTGCAATTCTCCTCGGGTTGCCCCTATCGCTGCGAGTTCTGCGACATCCCGCAGCTCTACGGCCGTCAACCGCGCCTGAAGAGCCCCGAGCAGATGCTCGGTGAGCTTGACGCCATCATCGCGCAGCCCGGCCATCCGGCGGTGGTCTACTTCGTCGACGACAACTTCATCGGCAACCGCAAGGCCACGAAGGACATGCTGCCCCACCTCGTGGCGTGGCAGAAGAAGAACGACTATCCGCTCCAGTTCGCCTGCGAGGCGACGCTGAACATGGCCAAGCAGCACGACATCCTCGAGCTGATGCGGCAGGCCAACTTCATGACCGTCTTTGTCGGCATCGAGACGCCCGAGGAGGACGCCCTCGCGGGAATCGACAAGAAGCACAACGCCGCCGTGCCGATGTACGAGGCGATCGAGACCCTGAACCGCTTCGGCCTCGAGGTGACCTCGGGCATCATTCTCGGCCTCGACACGGACACCGATCAGTCGGAGCAGAAGCTCATCGACTTCATCGACAAGTCGGCCGTGCCGGTGCTGACGATGAACCTCCTGCAGGCGCTGCCCAAGACGCCGCTCTGGGATCGCCTGACCCGCGAGAACCGCCTCGTCCACGATGCGGCGCTCGAATCGAACGTGCTCTTCAAGCGTCCGCACGACGACGTCGTGGCCTCCTGGCGCCGGGCCATCGCCCACGCCTACGAGCCGGCACAGATCTTCGAGCGATTCCGGCACCAGGTGGAGGTGACCTACCCGAACCGGATCAAGACGCCGGTCAGGGGCAAGCTTACCCGCACCAACCTGCGCCGCGGCCTCGTGCTCGGCTTCAACATCGCTGTGCGCGTCGGACTGCTGTCCGATTACCGGCGGGTGTTCTGGCGCGCCGCCGGCCACGCCCTGAAGCGCGGACAGATCGAGGCGGTGTTCAACATGGGCTTCGTCGCCCACCACCTCATCCGCTTCACCCGGGAAGCCCTGCGCGGCGAGCACAATGCCTCGTTCTACGCCGCCAAGGCGGACCAGAAGCGCGACGCCCGCGAGCCCTGGTGGCGGGCCGCCCGCAAATTCCTGCCGACCTGACAGGCTTTTGCGGCCCATCCGCAGGCGGCTTCGGGCCGCCTGCGGCGTCAAGGGAAAAGCGTCGCCTGCGACGGAATAATCGCCCCGGGGCACTTGGCAGGCTGCTTGCAAGGCTCTATAGACCCCGCTCAACGTTTTCATACATGAGAAAGGAATCGACCGATCGGTCGCATTCCGATTGAGAGATCGCCTGGGCAACCAGGTGATGTTGGCCGGAAGGCTTTGAGGGGCATGAAACCCCTTCTGAGCTTCGTCCGGCCATGTCCTGTCCGAGACTGCAGGCGCCGGGTCACCGGCTTAATCCACACGCCTGCACAGACTGGGAAGACCGAAATTCTACTGCCCTCGCCGGGTCCGCATCGCGCGGGCAGGGTGAGGCATCGGTTTGAACCATCTCACCCATGTCGTCCACCCGTTCCGGGGGGCGGTAGGGGACAGGGCCGTGAAGCGTCGCCAAGGACGTTCCGGCTTCGTGTTAAGCCGAGTTCCGTCCCGGGCGGCATGTGCAACCGGCGGACCCGTTTTCGGGTTCCGCCAACCGGAGAGAGCCCCAGTGGACAGGACAGCCAAAGCTGATCTCGTCTCGACGCTCAACGGCGTGTTCGCGAACACCGCCGTCGTCGTCGTGGCCCACTACAAGGGCCTCACGGTCGCCGACATGCAGAAGCTGCGCTCGCAGATGAAGCAGGCCGGCGCCACCGTGAAGGTCACCAAGAACCGCCTCGCCAACATCGCTCTCGATGGCACGGACGTCGCCTCCATCAAGCCCCTCCTGAAGGGTCCGACCCTGCTCGCCTATTCGAGCGATCCGGTCGCGGCCGCCAAGGTTGCGGTGGACTTCGCCAAGGTCAACGACAAGCTCGTGATCCTCGGCGGCGCCATGGGCACGACCGCCCTGAACCCGGACGGTGTGAAGGCCCTCGCCTCGCTGCCGTCCCTCGACGAACTGCGCGGCAAGATCGTGGGCCTCATCCAGGCTCCCGCGACCAAGGTCGCCCAGGTCGTCAACGCACCGGCGGCCAAGCTCGCCCGCGTGTTCGGGGCCTATGCCACCAAGGACGAGGCTCAGGGCGAAGCGGCCTGAGGCCGCATCGCCCTTTTCAACCCATCCGTTCAAACCGATATCCAAGGGAATACCAACATGGCTGATCTTGCCAAGCTCGTCGACGACCTGTCCTCGCTGACCGTTCTCGAGGCTGCCGACCTCGCCAAGATGCTCGAAGAGAAGTGGGGCGTCTCGGCCGCCGCTGCAGTCGCCGTGGCTGCCGGCCCGGCCGCCGGTGGTGGCGCTGCCGCCGCCGCCGAGGAGCAGACCGAGTTCACGGTCATGCTGACCGCCGCTGGCGACAAGAAGATCGAGGTCATCAAGGAGGTCCGCGCGATCACCGGCCTCGGCCTCAAGGAAGCCAAGGACCTCGTCGAGGGCGCTCCGAAGGCCGTCAAGGAGTCCGTCAACAAGGAAGAGGCCGAGAAGCTCAAGGCTCAGCTCGAGAAGGCTGGCGCCAAGGTCGAGCTCAAGTAAGACACTGCGATGGGCCGTTCCGGCCCGTCACTCTCCGTCGGGCCCCTCCGGGCCTGACGGCACCAACGGCCCGCGGGTTCACGCCCGTGGGCCATGGTCGCTTCAAGCGGCCCGACCGGCCCGCGCAAGGGCCACGGGATTTTCAGTTCGGGAAGGCGTCGTCCGGCGGGGCGGGCCCGAAGCCTGGTTGCGGGAGGCAGACGCCTTCCCCGGGCACCCGGTACGCGGGACGTAGGAGCGAGGTCACCCATGGCCAACACGCTGGTCGGTCGCAAGCGGATTCGCAAATTCTTCGGCAAGATCAAGGAAGTCGCCGAGATGCCGAACCTCATTGAGGTTCAGAAGGCGTCCTACGACCAGTTCCTGATCATGGATGAGCCGGAAGGCGGACGGGGCGACGAAGGCCTGCAGACCGTGTTCAAGTCGGTCTTCCCGATCTCGGACTTCTCCTCGACGGCCCTCCTCGAGTTCGTGAAGTACACGTTCGAGCAGCCGAAATACGACGTCGACGAGTGCCGCCAGCGCGGCATCACGTACGCAGCCCCGCTCAAGGTCACGCTGCGCCTCATCGTGTTCGATGTGGATCCGGATACCGGTGCGAAGTCGGTCAAGGACATCAAGGAGCAGGACGTCTACATGGGCGACATGCCCTTGATGACGGAGAACGGCACCTTCATCGTCAACGGCACCGAGCGCGTCATCGTCTCGCAGATGCACCGCTCCCCGGGCGTGTTCTTCGACCACGACAAGGGCAAGACTCACTCGTCGGGCAAGCTCCTGTTCGCCGCCCGCATCATCCCGTATCGCGGCTCCTGGCTCGACGTCGAGTTCGACGCCAAGGACATCGTGCACGTCCGCATCGACCGGAAGCGCAAGCTCCCGGTGACGTCGCTGCTGTTCGCCCTCGGCCTCGACGGCGAGGAGATCCTGTCGACCTTCTACAACCGCGTGATCTACGACCGGGACGGTGCCGACTGGCGCGTGCCCTACGACGCCGAGCGCCTGAAGGGCTTCAAGGCCTCCGTCGACCTCATCGACGCGGAGTCCGGCGAGGTCGTGCTCGAGGCCGGCAAGAAGCTGAACGCCCGCAACGCCCGGCAGATCGCCGAGCGCGGCGTGCAGTTCCTCAAGGCCACCGACGAGGACCTGATCGGCCAGTACATCGCCGAGGATCTCGTCAACGCCAAGACCGGCGAGATCTGGGCCGAGGCCGGCGACGAGATCTCCGACAAGCTCCTGAAGAGCCTCGAAGAGGTCGGCGTCTCCGAGCTTCCGGTTCTGGACATCGACCACATCAACGTCGGTCCCTACATCCGCAACACCCTTGCGGTGGACAAGAACTCGGCTCGCGAAGGCGCGCTGTTCGACATCTACCGGGTCATGCGCCCGGGTGAGCCGCCGACCCTCGACACCGCCGAGGCGATGTTCCACTCGCTGTTCTTCGATTCCGAGCGCTACGATCTCTCAGCCGTCGGCCGCGTGAAGATGAACATGCGCCTCGACCTCGACGCCGAGGACACCGTGCGGACGCTCCGCCGCGAGGACATGCTCGCGGTCGTGAAGGCGCTGGTGGACCTGCGCGACGGCAAGGGCGAGATCGACGACATCGATCACCTCGGCAACCGCCGGGTGCGCTCGGTCGGCGAGCTGATGGAGAACCAGTACCGCCTCGGCCTGCTCCGCATGGAGCGCGCGATCAAGGAGCGCATGTCCTCCGTCGACATCGACACGGTGATGCCGCAGGACCTCATCAACGCGAAGCCCGCGGCCGCGGCCGTGCGCGAGTTCTTCGGCTCGTCGCAGCTTTCGCAGTTCATGGACCAGACGAACCCGCTCTCGGAAGTGACGCACAAGCGTCGCCTCTCGGCGCTTGGCCCGGGCGGTCTGACCCGCGAGCGCGCCGGCTTCGAGGTGCGCGACGTTCACCCGACCCATTACGGCCGCATCTGCCCGATCGAGACGCCGGAAGGCCCGAACATCGGTCTGATCAACTCCCTCGCCACCTTCGCACGGGTGAACAAGTACGGCTTCATCGAGACCCCCTTCCGGCGGGTGAAAGACGGCGTCGTCACCACCGACGTCGCCTATCTCTCGGCGATGGAGGAGGCGAAGTACTACGTCGCCCAGGCCAACGCGCAGATGGACGAGACCTTCAAGCTGACGGAGGACCTCGTGGTCTGCCGTCGGGCCGGTGACGTCATCGTCGTGCCCCCCGATCGCGTCGATCTCATGGACGTGTCGCCGAAGCAGCTCGTCTCGGTCGCCGCCGCGCTCATCCCGTTCCTCGAGAACGACGACGCGAACCGTGCGCTGATGGGCTCGAACATGCAGCGCCAGGCGGTGCCGCTGGTGCGCGCCGATGCGCCCTTCGTCGGCACCGGCATGGAGGCCGTGGTCGCCCGCGACTCCGGCGCCGCCATCGCCGCCCGCCGCACCGGCATCGTCGACCAGGTGGACGCCACCCGTATCGTCATCCGGGCTACCGAAGAGGCCGACGCCAACAAGCCCGGCGTCGACATCTATCGCCTGCAGAAGTTCCAGCGCTCCAACCAGTCGACCTGCATCACGCAGAAGCCGCTCGTTCGCGTCGGCGAGGCCGTGAAGAAGGGCGAAATCATCGCCGACGGTCCCTCGACGGAGTTCGGCGAGCTCGCCCTCGGCCGGAACGTGCTCGTCGCGTTCATGCCGTGGAACGGCTACAACTTCGAGGACTCGATCCTGCTCTCCGAGCGGATCGTGAAGGATGACGTGTTCACCTCGATTCACATCGAGGAATTCGAGGTGATGGCCCGAGACACCAAGCTCGGTCCGGAAGAGATCACCCGCGACATCCCGAACGTCTCCGAAGAGGCGCTCAAGAACCTCGACGAAGCCGGCATCGTCTATATCGGCGCCGAGGTTCACGCCGGCGACATCCTTTGCGGCAAGATCACGCCGAAGGGCGAGAGCCCGATGACGCCGGAGGAGAAACTCCTCCGCGCCATCTTCGGCGAGAAGGCGTCCGACGTGCGCGACACCTCGCTCCGGGTCCCCCCGGGCGTGACCGGCACGATCGTCGAGGTCCGGGTGTTCAACCGCCACGGCGTCGACAAGGATGAGCGCGCCCAGGCGATCGAGCGCGAGGAGATCGAGCGCCTCGCCAAGGACCGCGATGACGAGCAGGCGATCCTGGATCGCAACACCTACGCGCGTCTCGCCACGGTCCTCATCGGCCAGGCGCCCATCGCGGGGCCGAAGGGCTTCAAGAAGGAGGCCACGCTCACCCGCGAGCTCCTCAGCGAGTACCCGCGTTCGCAGTGGTGGCAGTTCGCCGTCATCGACGACCGTCTCATGACCGAGATGGAAGCGATGCAGAAGCAGTACGACGAATCGAAGAAGCGCCTCGAGCAGCGCTTCCTCGACAAGGTCGAGAAGCTGCAGCGCGGCGACGAGCTCCCGCCCGGCGTCATGAAGATGGTCAAGGTCTTCGTGGCGGTGAAGCGCAAGATCCAGCCCGGCGACAAGATGGCCGGTCGCCACGGCAACAAGGGCGTCGTCTCCCGGATCGTGCCGATCGAGGACATGCCGTTCCTGGAAGACGGAACGCATGCCGACATCGTCCTGAACCCGCTCGGCGTGCCCTCGCGCATGAACGTCGGCCAGATCCTCGAGACTCACCTGGGTTGGGCCGCGGCCGGACTTGGCCGCAAGGTCAGTCAGGCGGTGGATGCCTACCTGCGCAGCAACGACATCGCGCCCCTGAAGGCAGAGATGGAGGCGATCTACTCGCCGTCCGAGCTGGAAGGTCTGACCGACGAGGAGATGGCGGAGGCCGCCAACAACGTGCGCCGCGGCGTACCGATGGCGACCCCGGTGTTCAACGGCGCAAAGGAAGCCGACATCGAGCAGATGCTGGAGATGGCCGGTCTCGACCGGTCGGCCCAGTCGACACTCTATGACGGCCGCTCGGGCGAGCCCTTCGACCGTAAGGTGACGATGGGCTACATCTACATGCTGAAACTGCACCACCTCGTGGACGACAAGATCCACGCTCGGTCGATCGGCCCGTACTCCCTGGTCACCCAGCAGCCGCTGGGCGGAAAGGCGCAGTTCGGCGGTCAGCGCTTCGGCGAGATGGAGGTCTGGGCCCTCGAAGCCTACGGCGCCGCGTACACGCTGCAGGAGATGCTCACGGTCAAGTCGGACGACGTCGCAGGCCGCACCAAGGTCTACGAGGCCATCGTGCGCGGCGACGACACCTTCGAGGCCGGCATCCCCGAGTCGTTCAACGTGCTCGTCAAGGAAATGCGCTCGCTGGGTCTCAACGTGGAGCTCACCTCCTCGAAGAAGCTCGCCAACGACCAGATCGAGCCGCCCGCAGAGGCGGCCGAATAACCACCGCATCACGCTCCCGCGCCGGGTTAGACCCCGGCGCGGTCGGAGCGGGGAGGGGCAGGGCCTCCCGTTCTACGGTCAGTGACGATCCGGCCGGTCGTTGCGCCGCATCCGTTTTCAGCACGCGGTCAGCCCCTCGGCGGAGGGTGCGCCACGTCAGCAGGAGTAGATCATGAACCAAGAGGTCATGAATCTTTTCAACCAGCAGGCTCAGCCCCAGAGCTTCGACCAGATCAAGATCTCGATCTCGTCGCCGGAGAAGATCCTCTCGTGGTCTTTCGGCGAGATCAAGAAGCCCGAGACGATCAACTATCGCACGTTCAAGCCCGAGCGTGACGGCCTGTTCTGCGCGCGGATCTTCGGACCGATCAAGGATTACGAGTGCTTGTGCGGCAAGTACAAGCGCATGAAGTACAAGGGCGTCATCTGTGAGAAGTGCGGCGTCGAGGTCACCCTCGCGCGCGTCCGGCGCGACCGCATGGGCCATATCGAGCTCGCCGCCCCCGTCGCCCACATCTGGTTCCTGAAGTCGCTGCCCTCGCGCATCGGCCTGCTGCTCGACATGGCCCTCAAGGACCTCGAGCGGATCCTGTACTTCGAGTCCTACTGCGTCATCGAGCCGGGCCTCACCCCCCTCAAGGAGCGTCAGCTCCTGTCGGAGGAGGAGTACCTGCGCGCTCAGGAGGAGTACGGCGAGGACAGCTTCACCGCCATGATCGGCGCCGAGGCCATCCGCCGAATCCTGCAGGAGCTCGACCTCGACGGCATCGCCGATGCCCTGCGCGAGGAGATTGCTACCACCACGTCCGAGCTGAAGCCCAAGAAGCTCCTCAAGCGCCTGAAGATCATCGAGGCCTTCCAGATGTCGGGCAACAAGCCCGAGTGGATGATCCTCACCGTGGTTCCGGTGATCCCGCCGGATCTGCGCCCGCTCGTCCCCCTGGACGGCGGCCGCTTCGCCACGTCCGATCTCAACGATCTCTACCGCCGCGTCATCAACCGCAACAACCGGCTCAAGCGGCTGATCGAGCTGCGGGCGCCGGACATCATCATCCGCAACGAGAAGCGCATGCTTCAGGAGGCGGTCGACGCGCTGTTCGACAACGGCCGCCGCGGCCGCGTCATCACGGGCGCCAACAAGCGTCCTCTGAAGTCGCTCGCCGACATGCTGAAGGGCAAGCAGGGCCGCTTCCGTCAGAACCTCCTCGGCAAGCGCGTCGACTATTCCGGCCGTTCGGTCATCGTCGTCGGTCCGGAGCTGAAGCTGCACCAGTGCGGCCTGCCGAAGAAGATGGCGCTGGAGCTGTTCAAGCCGTTCATCTACGCGCGCCTCGACGCCAAGGGCTTCTCCGCCACGGTGAAGCAGGCCAAGAAGCTCGTGGAGAAGGAGAAGCCGGAGGTCTGGGACATCCTCGATGAGGTGATCCGCGAGCATCCGGTGATGCTGAACCGCGCGCCGACCCTGCACCGCCTCGGCATCCAGGCCTTCGAGCCCAAGCTGATCGAGGGCAAGGCGATCCAGCTGCACCCGCTGGTCTGCACCGCCTTCAACGCGGATTTCGACGGCGACCAGATGGCCGTGCACGTCCCCCTGAGCCTCGAGGCTCAGCTGGAAGCGCGCGTCCTGATGATGTCGACCAACAACATCCTGCATCCGGCGAACGGTCACCCGATCATCGTGCCGTCGCAGGACATCGTGCTCGGCCTCTACTACCTGTCGATCGTGGCCGAGGGGGCGATCGGCGCCTTCGACCCGACCAACAAGCAGAACCCGATGCAGGGCGTCTTCGGCAACATCGGCGAGCTCGAGCACGCCCTGGCGGCCAAGACCGTCAAGCTGCACACGAAGATCCGCTGGCGCTGGAACGGCATCGGCCCCGATGGCGAGCCGCTGACGAAGACCTACGACACCACGCCGGGCCGGGTGATCCTGTCCACGGCCCTGCCGCAGCACGCCAAGGTGCCTTTCGACGTCGTCAACAAGCTGATGACCAAGAAGGAGATTTCCGCGATGATCGACACCGTCTATCGCCACTGCGGTCAGAAGGAGTCGGTGATCTTCTGTGATCGCATCATGGCGCTGGGCTTCAACCACGCGTTCAAGGCCGGCATCTCGTTCGGCAAGGACGACATGGTCGTGCCTGCGAACAAGTGGTCGATCGTCGGGTCGACCCGCGATCTGGTCAAGGAGTTCGAGCAGCAGTTCAACGACGGCCTGATCACCCAGGGTGAGAAGTACAACAAGGTCGTCGACGCCTGGGGCAAGTGCTCGGCCCGGCTCGCGGACGAGATGATGGCCGCGATCTCTGCGGTCCAGAAGGACGAGAACGGGACCGACAAGCAGGTCAACTCGGTCTACATGATGGCGAATTCCGGCGCCCGCGGCTCCCGCGAGCAGATGCGCCAGCTCGCCGCCATGCGCGGCCTGATGAGCAAGCCCTCGGGCGAGATCATCGAGACGCCGATCATCTCGAACTTCAAGGAAGGCCTCGACGTGCTCGAGTACTTCAACTCCACCCACGGTGCCCGTAAGGGTCTCGCGGACACGGCGTTGAAGACCGCGAACTCTGGCTACCTGACCCGCCGTCTCGTCGACGTGGCCCAGGACGCCGTCATCCGCGAGGTCGATTGCGGCACCACCAACGGCATCCGCATGCGCGCCATCGTGGATGCCGGCCAGGTCGTGGCCCCGCTCGCCATCCGCATCCTTGGCCGCGCCACGGCCGAGGATCTGGTGGCCCTCGACGGCACGGTGATCGTCAAGACCAACGAGACGATCGAGGAGAAGCACCTGCCGGCCATCCAGGCCGCCGGGATCCAGGAGGTCAAGATCCGTTCGGTGCTCGTCTGCGCCACGAAGAGCGGCGTCTGCGCCACCTGCTACGGGCGCGATCTCGCCCGCGGCACGCCCGTGAACATGGGTGAGGCGGTCGGCGTCATCGCCGCCCAGTCGATCGGCGAGCCGGGCACCCAGCTCACCATGCGCACCTTCCACATCGGCGGCGCCGCCCAGATCTCCGACTCGTCCTTCATCGAGTCGAGCTTCGAGGGCACGATCAAGATCCGGAACCGCGCCCTGGCACGGAACTCGGATGGCGATCTCATCGCCACCGGCCGCAACGTCTCCATCGTCATCGTCGGGGTCGACGGCACCGAGCGCGCCAACCACCGCCTGCAATACGGCGCGAAGTTGCGCGTGGACGAGGGCGACACCGTCAAGCGGGGCCAGCGCATCGCCGAGTGGGACCCCTACACCCGTCCGATCATCACCGAGACGGACGGAATCGTGGCCTACGAGGACCTCATCGACGGCCAGTCGATCACCGAGACCACCGACGAGTCGACCGGAATCGCCAAGCGCGTCGTCATCGACTGGCGCGGGACGGCCCGCACCGCCGACCTCAAGCCGGCGATGCTGGTGCTCGATGCCGACGGCAAGCCGATGAAGCTGCCGCGCGGCTCGGACGCCCGCTACTTCCTGCCCGTCGACGCCATCATCGGCTACGATCCGGGTGCGAAGGTGAAGGCCGGCGACATCCTGGCGCGCGTCTCCGCCGACTCGGCCAAGACCCGCGACATCACCGGCGGTCTGCCGCGGGTGGCGGAACTGTTCGAGGCCCGTCGTCCCAAGGACGCGGCCATCATTGCGGAGAAGTCGGGTACGATTCAGTTCGGGCGCGACTACAAGAACAAGCGTCGCCTGACGCTGACGCCGCATGATGGGTCCGAGGCGGTCGAGTACCTGATCCCGAAGGGCAAGCACATCCACCTTCAGGACGGCGACGTGGTCGAGCTCGGCGACTACATCGTCGATGGCAATCCGGCCCCGCACGACATCCTGGCGATCAAGGGCGTGGAGGAGCTCGCTGCCTACCTCGTCAACGAGATTCAGGAAGTCTACCGGCTGCAGGGCGTGTCGATCAACGACAAGCACATCGAGGTCATCGTCAGGCAGATGCTGCAGAAGGTCGAAATCACCGACGGCGGCGATTCCGACATCCTGACGGGCGACCAGATCGACCGGACGGAGCTGGCGGAGATCAACGAGAAGCTGCTTGCCGAGGGCAAGAAGCCGGTCGTGGGCGTACCGGTCCTCCTGGGTATCACCAAGGCAAGCCTGCAGACGAAGTCGTTCATCTCGGCGGCGTCGTTCCAGGAGACCACCCGCGTGCTCACCGAGGCGGCCGTCAACGGGAAGATCGATTACCTCGAAGGACTCAAGGAGAACGTGATCGTCGGGTCGCTGATCCCGGCCGGCACGGGCTCCATGGCGGCCGAGATCCGCGCCGTGGCGCGCCGTCGCGACAACCTCATCCTGCAGCAGAAGGCCGCCGAGAGCGGGGCTCAGCCCCTCTCCGAGCTGCCGCCCGCCGCGGAATAAGCGATCGCTCCAACGCGACGAATAGGAAGGGGCCGCCCCAAGGGGCGGCCCCTTTCGCATGGGTGCCTTCCGTCCGGATCTGCTGCGCGTTCGTGCCCCGCAACTTCATGAACTTGTAACGGAATGGGTTGACGCGGGGCGAATCCGCCTCTATCAGGCCCTCATTGAACGGCTGGCCGTAGGCAGCAATCGATCGTGAGGCCCAGAGCCTCGATCCAGGCTTCCTAAACGCATCCGACTTCAACAGACGAACACGTGTCAGCCCGGCACGATCGCTTGCTTCGATGCAGGTGATCCTCTGCTTGCAACGGCGCGCCAAAGGCTGACATCAGCCTGGGGCGCGGCTTTGCGTTTCGTCGCACGCCACGTGCGATGCCGGGGCCGGCCAGAACGAGATTTGGATTTCGACGGTCACCGCTGCAGGTGACGCGTTTCGAGAGGATTGGCATGCCGACGATCAACCAGCTGATCGCTCAGCCGCGCAAGGCGCAGAAGAGCCGCAACAAGGTGCCGGCGCTCGACGCCTGCCCGCAGAAGCGTGGCGTCTGCACCCGCGTCTACACGACGACCCCGAAGAAGCCGAACTCCGCGCTCCGCAAGGTTGCCAAGGTTCGCCTGACCAACGGCTTCGAGGTCATCGGTTACATCCCGGGCGAGGGCCACAACCTTCAGGAGCACTCCGTGGTGATGATCCGCGGCGGCCGCGTGAAGGACCTTCCCGGCGTGCGCTACCACATCCTGCGCGGCGTGCTCGACACGCAGGGCGTCAAGGGCCGCAAGCAGCGCCGCTCCAAGTACGGCGCCAAGCGTCCGAAGTAAAACCGATATTCGCGCACCCTGTAAGGATGTCGCCGGCCTCCCAGAGGCTCAAGGCGGCCTGCGCAGGGTGGTTTCAAGAAGACCAAGTTTAAGACGGAGCGAGCGATGTCCCGCCGCCATTCTGCCGAGAAGCGTGAGATCATCCCGGACCCGAAGTACGGGGACATCGTGCTGACCAAGTTCATGAATTCGATCATGTACGAGGGCAAGAAGTCCACTGCTGAGCGGATCGTCTACGGTGCCTTCGACATCGTCGAGAACCGCGCCCGCGCCAACCCGATCGAGGTCTTCCGCGCTGCCCTCGAGAACGTCGCCCCGGCCATCGAAGTCCGCTCCCGCCGCGTCGGCGGCGCGACCTACCAGGTCCCCGTCGAAGTGCGTACGGAGCGCCGCCAGGCGCTCGCCATCCGTTGGCTGATCCAGGCTGCCCGCGGCCGGAACGACCGCACCATGGTCGAGCGTCTCTCCGCGGAGCTGCTCGACGCCGCGAACAACCGCGGCAACGCCGTGAAGAAGCGGGAAGACACCCACCGGATGGCGGAAGCCAACCGCGCCTTCTCGCACTACCGCTGGTAAGCGGACCCGGACCCTTTCAGGAGCAATCCGATGCCCCGCACGCACGCGATCGAGGACTACCGTAACTTCGGCATCATGGCTCACATCGATGCCGGCAAGACCACGACCACCGAGCGGATCCTCTACTACACCGGCAAATCCCATAAGATCGGCGAAGTCCACGACGGCGCCGCGACGATGGATTGGATGACGCAGGAGCAAGAGCGTGGCATCACGATCACGTCCGCCGCGACCACCTGCTTCTGGCGCGACAAGCGCCTGAACATCATCGACACTCCCGGCCACGTGGACTTCACCATCGAGGTGGAGCGCTCGCTCCGCGTTCTCGACGGCGCCGTCTGCGTGCTTGACGGCAACCAGGGCGTCGAGCCCCAGACGGAAACCGTCTGGCGCCAGGCCGACAAGTATGACGTGCCGCGCGTCGTGTTCGTCAACAAGATGGACAAGATCGGCGCTGACTTCTTCAAGTGCGTGGCCGACATCATCGACCGGGTCGCCGGTAAGCCTGTATGCCTGCAGCTGCCGATCGGTGCCGAGACGACCTTCAAGGGCGTCATCGACCTGATCAAGATGAAGGCCATCGTCTGGACTTCCGAGAAACTTGGCGCAGATTTCTCCGAGACCGAGATCCCGGCCGATCTTGCCGACCAGGCTGCGGAATACCGCATCAAGCTCGTCGAGGCTTGCGTCGAGATGGATGACGACGCGATGGCCGCGTATCTGGACGGCGTCGAGCCGGATCAGGCAACGATGCACCGCCTCGTCCGCACGGCCGTGCAGCGTCGTGCTTTCCATCCCGTGCTCTGCGGTTCGGCCTTCAAGAACAAGGGCGTTCAGCCGCTCCTCGATGCGGTCGTGGATTATCTGCCGTCGCCCGCCGATCGCGGCGAGATCAAGGGCCTCGACTTCAAGACCGAGGAAGAGACCGTCCGTCACCCGGCCGATTCCGATCCCTTCTCCATGCTCGCCTTCAAGATCATGGACGACCCGCACGTCGGCACGATCACGTTCTGCCGGGTCTACTCGGGCAAGATCGAGTCCGGTGCCAACGTACTGAACTCCTCGCGCGACAAGAAGGAGCGTGTCGGCCGCATGCTCCTGATGCACGCCAACAACCGCGAGGACGTCAAGGAAGCCTTCACGGGCGACATCGTCGCCCTGGCCGGCCTCAAGGAAACCCGCACGGGCGATACGCTGTGCGATCCGAAGGACGCCGTCATCCTCGAGAAGATGGAGTTCCCGGAGCCGGTGATCGAGATCGCCGTCGAGCCGAAGTCCAAGGCCGATCAGGAGAAGCTCGGAATCGCCCTGGCCAAGCTCGCCGCCGAGGACCCGTCGTTCCGGGTCTCGACGGACCAGGAGTCGGGCCAGACCATCCTTCGTGGCATGGGCGAGCTTCACCTCGACATCAAGGTCGACATTCTGCGCCGGACCTACATGGTCGATGCGAATATCGGTCAGCCGCAGGTGGCGTATCGTGAGAAGCTGACGAAGCGCACCGAGATCGACTACACCCACAAGAAGCAGACCGGTGGTACCGGTCAGTTCGCCCGGGTGAAGTTCATCGTGGAGCCCAACGAGCCCGGCAAGGGGTTCGAGTTCTCCTCGAAGATCATCGGCGGCACGGTGCCGAAGGAGTACATCCCGGGCGTCGAGAAGGGTCTGAATTCGGTGCTCGGCGCCGGTATTCTGGCCGGCTTCCCGGTGGTCGACATCAAGGTCGAGCTGATCGACGGCGCCTATCACGATGTCGACTCGTCGGCCCTCGCCTTCGAAATCGCCTCGCGGGCCGCGCTCCGTGAGGCCCTTCAGAAGGGCGGCTCGGTGCTCCTCGAGCCGGTCATGAAGGTCGAAGTCGTCTCGCCGGAAGAGTATACCGGCTCGGTGATCGGCGATCTCAACTCCCGCCGCGGCCAGATCCAAGGCCAGGACATGCGTGGCAACGCGAACGTCATCAACGCGATGGTGCCGCTGGCCAACATGTTCGGTTACGTGAACCAGCTCCGGTCCTTCTCGCAGGGCCGTGCCAACTTCACGATGCAGTTCGACCATTACGAAGAGGTGCCGCGCGGCGAGGCCGAGAAGGTCGTCGCCAAGTACGCCTAAGCCGGCGGCGCCCTTCGGGCGCCTCCCGCACCCCTTCAGACGCAACATCAGATCAGACGGAGCCTATCATGGCCAAAGAGAAATTCGCGCGTACGAAGCCGCACTGCAACATTGGCACGATCGGTCACGTG
>NZ_LMML01000025.1:0-20507 GCF_001422215.1 Methylobacterium sp. Leaf89
TCCTGCATCAGAGAGACGAAAACGAAAGCCAAACCAATACGTTCAGGCGACGACAGACCCTAGGATTATGCAATGTAATTAGCGTGGAAACCAAGCGCTTAAGCCTACTACATACACGAAGTTAGCCGGTACACCGGCCGTAAAGGCCGTTGGCGGATTGAAGACGGTCTGGCCCGAAACGGTGTTGATCGTCAGTGACGTGACCGCAACCTGCGGCGATAAAAATACCTCTTGGCCGTCGTAGGGTGTTGCAGGTAGCGTGATCGTGTAACTTTCAATAGTGCCGCGGCCTGAGAAGATCGCGCCTTTCCGGTCGCTTGTCATGGCAGTTGACCCGCCGGTCGTCATAGTAATCGCGCCGCCCATCGCGAGAGGGGCTGAGAACGCTGCCGATGTTAGGCTCGACAAGCGGCCGTGCGCGATCGAAGGAATAGTCGCAATAGATACGTCATTGTTGGCTCCTTGCACCATGTTGATCGCCGCACCGGTGAACGCGGTTGCGTAGAGATCACCAATGCGGACGCGGCTGGGGATGTTCGTGTTTAGCAGTTCGATGACTGGGCCGCTTGAAAACTCCGAGGACAAGCGACCGAACGATGCATCTAGGCCACCGGAAGTATCGACCCGCACGGCCGAACTGTTGGGGATCGGCGTGTTGTTCGGGCTGTTTGGAATGATGCCGGCAAACTCAAGCGTCTCAAAGCGAATCTGCGGATACTGGAACGCCAGCCGTCCGCTTGCCTTTGTGTTCCAGACGCCCCACTTGCATGAGTCACAGTAGAAATTTCCGAAGTGGGCCTTAGTGGTGTATCCGGTATGCCCGGTTGGGTCGGCGGTTTCCGACTTTTCGAGACGCACACCCGAGCGATAGCCAAACGCGAAAGTGTCCGGCGCTTCTAGACCATCTACTCGTTTCAGCCAGAGCACGTCGGAGTTGGCGATTTGCCAATCCATGACACCCTGAACCGCCGACCATACTGGCCAGAAGTGTGTCTTCCCAGTAAGGTGCGTCTTGTCGTACATCCGATCGAACCGGTAGGCGTTATGCAGCACCTGCCCAAAGATGTTGTTGGTCTCCAGGCGCCCTGAAAGATCGGCGTCCACGAAGTCGTAGACCGGGGCAAGGATGATGTTGTTGAACCTGACCATGCCGGCCACGCCTTGTATACTGAACACATAAGGATAGATCGTTGGTGTCCATGGCGTCGCCGGAGCAGGTTGGTCCTGGAATATCCCAATGTTGCTGAAGGTTGTGCCGCGCGCGCCCGGATCAGTGAGTTTAAAGGGGTTCGCTACAGCCCCTGTGATGTGGATCCATGTGCCGCCGCGCGAGGGAACTTCGCTCCAGCCTTGACCCTCCCAAAGGATTGGGCACGTCCATGAAATAGGGGTTTCTGCAGGTATGATCAAAGTTAAGGCAGGAAGTCGGATCTTGCCCCCACTCGGGTTTTTTGTGCACATTGCGTTCGCGGCAGCCTGGAACGCTGAGGTCGCATTGATCAGAAACTGTGCGTAGGTCGTACCGACGGGGATAAATGAGAGCAGCGACGGTCCAAGATCCATCGCAAGTTCTGCGTGCGTTCGGGTGAAGGTGCCGCCTGGAGGCCGAACCGAAAACGAAGACACATCCCCCCCCGGAGGCGGATCCGCCAACGATAGCGACAAGGGCCGATCCGATTTAGAAGTGTGTTTCTCGTTGACCCACTTTGCGAGCTTAGTACCCTTTGGTAGGACTGCGAGATCGGAGTTAACGATATGCCCGAGACCGGGGATGTGATCCGCATGCGCAGCCGCGGGAAGTGGAACAGCAACAAGGCATAAGGCGAAAAGGCGTTTCATCGTCAAACCCATAGGTTGGTTCTATTCGGCTTTAAAGGTGCGCTTCACGCAAAATGGACTCATTGACGGCTTTTTTCCGGCCTGTGATCCTGACCTTATCCGCTGATAGGGCTATGATCTGACTTGCACACGAGCAAAATTTAGTCTTGTAAGCGAAGCAGCGTATTTTCTCCTAAAAGTTGGCGACAGCCGAATTGTAACGTAAAGCAGCTCCTGCTCGACCTCTGCCCTTCAGCAAATTTTGCTTTGACGCCGAATAACCAAGGCGCTCTGTCAATTTCAGAAGATATTTTTTTGATCTTATATAGAGAAGATCTTAAATAGGGAAGAATTTTGCTTTGTGATCACCCTGTCTTAATTTTATATCAACAGTGATTCGTGGAAACAAGCGGTTAACCCTGATTGTCACGCTTAGTCGAGTTCCAATGTCTGCCAACTTGACGCCGCAAATTTTACAACCACGCGAGAGCCGTTGGATCCAGCTTCGGCAGCGGCCGGTAATCGCTTGGTTCACCGGTCTGCCGGGCGCCGGCAAGTCGAGCCTAGCAAATGCTGCTGACCAAGCCCTCACCGCGCAAGGGCGACATACCATGGTGCTCGACGGCGACAATCTGCGTGGCGGCTTAAATCGCGATCTCGGATTCAGCGCCGCTGATCGGGATGAGAACGTTCGGAGGACGGCTGAAGTGGCAGTTTTGATGGCGGAGGCCGGACTGATTGTCCTCGTCTCTCTTATCTCTCCCCTGTGTGCTGAGCGTGCAAACGCCCGCCGTATCGCTCGTGGCCTGTCCTTTCTTGAAGTATTCGTCAATACGCCTTTGTCGATCTGCGAGTCGCGTGATCCAAAAGGCCTATATCAGCGTGCCCGCGCAGGGCAGGTTCGGGATTTCACAGGTATCTCCGCACCCTACGAACGCCCGAAGAACCCTGACCTTGTACTTGCAACCGCAAACAAATCTGTTGTAGAATCAGTTCAGCCGTTAATGGAAATTTTAATGGTTAAAAGTTCCTGGCCGGGCTAGAAATTCACAGAGAGCAATTTCCTCAATTTGATTTCAACGCCTTAAAATGCAGGCGGCCACACGACCCGATTGTAGTCGCTTTGTGGTTGAATAGCGTAAAAGTATTGTTTTAGGGCCGCAAATCAAAATTTTTGTCTACTTAGATTTTGGTCGCCAAGTGAATGCTATGGGCTTCGTCAAGCTGTCAGTGCACCCTTGCTCCTGTGGGAAATCGGGGCTTTGTCACTTGCAGACAATCTGAGTTTAAGTCGCCCTAGGTGTGCAGTCCCGCAGTGTGGTGGCATCAGTTTAGCTGAGGTCGCTGCATACCGGGAGGCGTTATGGGACAGGTTCTTCACGGCTGCGCCACGACCACGCACGCGGTTAGAGCAGCGCTACAGCGATCGAAAGCTCCGCTCAAAGATCTTGCCGCCCGGCATGGACTGAACCTCAAGACGGTCGCGAAGTGGCGCAAGCGTGCCTTTGTGTATGACGCGGCGATGGGACCGAAGACGCCGCGCTCGACCGTGCTCACGACCGAGGAAGAGGCAGTGATCGTCGCCTTTCGCCGGCACACGCTGCTGCCGCTGGACGATTGCCTCTACGCGCTTCAAGCCACCATCCCGCACCTGACCCGCTCGTCGCTGCATCGCTGTCTGCAGCGCCACGGGATCAGCCGGTTACCCGAGGTCGGCGGCGACAAGCCCGGCAAGCAAGCCTTCAAGGCCTACCCGATCGGCTTCTTCCATATCGACATCGCGGAAGTTCGCACCGGCGAAGGCAAGCTGTACCTTTGGGTGGCCATCGACAGGACATCCAAATACGCCTTCGCCCAGCTGCACGAACGCGCTGATCGGCCCGTGGCCTGCGCCTTCCTGGAGGCGCTCATCGAGGCTTGTCCTTATCGCCCGCACACCATCCTGACCGACAACGGCATCCAGTTCGCCGAGCTGCCCAAGAACCGTCGAGGCCCGACGGCCCTGTACCGCATCAACCGCTTCGATCAGATCTGCCGGGCGCACGACATTGAGCATCGGCTCACCAAGCCAAACCACCCGTGGACCAATGGCCAGGTAGAGCGCATGAACCGGACCCTTAAGGAGGCGACGGTCAAGCGCCACCACTACGACAGCCACGATCATCTGCGGGACCATATCGCCGCCTTCCTGGATGCCTACAACTTCGCTCGGCGGCTCAAGACCTTACGCGGCCTCACGCCATACGAAGCGACCTGCCGAGCCTGGGCAGCCGATCCGGACCGGTTCAGATACGATCCGACCCACCTCACCTCGGGACTGAACACCTAGATGTTTGCTTCCGGCATTCGGTGGAGTGGGTTTGCTCTGAAGCGACTGGGCTCCTCGGACCATGCTTTGCAGATAGCCTCGTAGGGCGTGGGTCCCCACAGGGTCTTCAGGCGGCGGCCGAAGTTGTAGGCGCTGACGAAGTCGGCGAGATGGGCGCGGAGCTGATCGCGGCTGTCATAGTGGTAGCGCTTGACCGTCGCGTCCTTAATCGTGCGGTTCATTCGCTCGACCTGGCCATTATCCGGCATGATGGCCTCGGTGCCCCTACATTCCGCTGATCATGTGATCGGCGCTATGGTGAGCCCATCCGGAATGTGGGGCACCGGGAGCACGTGAGTGCGGGCAGGCTGGTAAGGCCATTGCACGTGCTCTGCCTCAGGGTATCCAGGTCGCAGACTGGTGGCACCTTATGAAGAACCCCAGCCGTGGCTTCCTCGATGTCGTGCGCAGGTCGATGCGACAGGTTCGCCAAGTTGTCGGCGTGGCCACAATTAATCTGGCGCTGCTCACTGCATTCAAGCGCATTCAGTATGAGGGTTACCTACGGCGGGAGAAGGCAGACGCGGCTATCCGCACGCTCGCCGAGGCAGGCGTTCCGATTCGCCGAGTCTGCCAACAACTTGGCCACAGCCGTAAGGTGCTGAGCGCGGTTCTGCGAGGGGGCACCGAAGTTTTCTGACTCCGCCAGAGCTCGCTCGGCGCCTATCTACCCTGGGTCGATGCCCAATGGGATGCTGGCGGTCGCAACGCGACCGATCTTTGGCGCAGGGCGGAGGGGCAGGGCTTCCGAGGATCGCTGCGTGTGGTTGGGGAATGGGCGACGCGGCGTCGACAAGCAGAGCAGGCCAAAATCGAACTGCTGCAGCGTGTGCCGTCGGCACGAACCCTGGCGCGGTGGCTGACGACAGGTCACGACCGCTTGACCAAGGCGCAGACGTTGACGGTGGCTGCCGTCTAGGACGGTGTGCCGGCGCTGGTCGAGGCGCGCGAGGTGGTGGGCGCGTTCCAGACGATGGTCCGGGCAATGGCGCCGGAAAGGCTCGAAGTGTGACTCGTACGAGCTGGCTCGGGCTCCCTCGCCTCGTTCGACCGCGGCGTCGGTCAGGACCAAGCCCTGATTCGGGCGGCGATCACGTTGCCATGGTCAAACGGCTAGACGGAGGGACAGATCACGAAACTCGAGCTCATGAAGCGCCAGATGTACGGTCGCGGCAAGTTCGGACTCCTTCAAGCTCGGCTGTTCGGCAACACTTCTTAAATGATCAGCGAAAGAGCTTCAAAGCCTCAATTCGACGCCTATCGGCAACAAAGGTACGCTTCTTCCACTTGGCAAACGTCTTCGGGTTGGTTCCGTAGCGCTTCAGGAGCGCCCTCGGATTCGCTTGTCGATGTTGGATCGATTACGTATTGCGCCCGTCATTATAGAGCCACCGGGCAAAAACCTGGCCCGGAGCGTGTCCCTCCACTCTGATGTTAATTGCGCACCATCAAACCACGGGACCCGACATCCATAAGCTCACAGAGCTTATGATCTTGGCCTGAAATATCCGCAGAGTAATAGCCGCCGTAGAAAACTTAAAATGTTTGCGGTTCTACATCTCTAAGAAGTCTGGGCGCTGCGGCCTCTGCGGCATACCCAATCCAATCCAGCGAAGCGGACGGGTGAGCTTCCAACTCAGAGAAGCGTTGGTTGAGTCGTTGTAGGCGACAAACCAATGTAAAAGCACAGAGCATCTGTACTCATACAATTCTTTCTGGCTGATAGCCTCTGTCTGCGATGCAAGGGCAGCATCTCGTTGAGCCTGTAATTCATCGCGCGCTCGTTCTAGCGCTTCAACCTCGGCCCGCGCGACCTCATGGGCATGAATAGCCTCCGCCTGCGATGCGAGAGCGGCATCTCGTTGAGTCTGAACTTCATCGCGCGCTCGCTGTAGAGCTTCAACCTCGGCCCGCGCGACCTCATGGGCATGAATAGCTTCCGCCTGCGATGCGAGAGCGGCATCTCGTTGAGCCTGAACTTCATCGCGCGCTCGCTGTAGCGCTTCAACCTCGGCCCGCGCGACCTCATGGGCATGAATAGCCTCCGCCTGAGATGCGAGAGCGGCATCTCGTTGAGCCTGAACTTCATCGCGCGCTCGTTGTAGCGCTCCAACCTCGGCCCGCGCGACCTCATGGGCATAAATAGCCTCCACCTGCATTGCATGGGCGGTATCTCGTTGAATCTGGAGTTCATCCTGTATTTTTTGAGATGATTCCACGTCTCCTATAAGCAGCGAAATTTTTTTGGTGGACATCCTTTCATTAAAAACAACGTAGCTTTTCGTATAATAATGATATCGTGACATTTCGCGAAGAAAATCAGAGACAACTTGTTTGCCAAACTCCCTCCCAGAAGGAGACGGGCACCTGTCAATGATGGACGAGCTATAAATCTGAATTGTTTCCTCTAAGCATTCGAGCGAAATTTCACTGTCATAGCAAAATCCAATTGTATTATTGGCGCCTGAAAGATCTAATTTGATGTTCTGACTAAAAAATAGCTCTACGACCTCATCTCTATATTTCAAATTTGTTGCAACACGATTCATGTCAACAAGAAAGTCTGCAGACGCGGCCGCATTGATATAAAGATACAGATGAAACAGAAAAAAGCGCAAGAGTTTTTTTGAATTGCCTAGAGAGGATGTATCTGTGGAACATAGTCTAACTATTTCACTTACGAAGGGATCATGCAGATTACTATGAATTGCATCTTCAACTCGGTCTATGAAGTAGCTATTACCATTTGCCGACTGCTGTGTAAATGAGCACCATTGCTCGAATACATTTCGATAGAGTAGTATATGCAGCCCAGGCGCCGCAGATTTTATGCCCGCAACGCGTCCGAGGCTACGCGTTGCAGTGAGAACTGGAATTTTTCCCTTGTCTTCCGCATTTTTAATTAGTCTTAAAATATAATTTACTTCATGATCCGATATCATTCCTGTTGGGCCGTTCTTAGGAATGAATTTCTCATAACTAAAAGAAGGATCAAAGCCGTCTATTCCGCCGCTTTCCTTGATGAGTGGGATGTACTCTAAAAAATAGGCAGCGCTAGGCGGATGTTTGGACATCCACCCCTCATGCGTGAGCGACGGTATCGACTCTATTTTTAAGCCGAATAAGATCTCATGGAAAATTTCATAATAAGCTGTTGTTTTTTGATCTTTCCTGATGTTTCCCCACATGAATGTACTTGAGGTTCTGAATCCAGAATGTAGAAATATCATTGCGCTTTACCAGGCTAGCCGTAAAAGGTCTCGTGCTGGATGCGATTAGTATACGGGGTATCACGACTGCACAAGCCAAGCCTAGAGCGCCATCCGATTGGTTCGAATCTTTCGGCTTTCGAGAGAAGCGCAAGTTAGATTCGATGCGCAGCCTTCCAAGGATGGAAGCCGGATACCTCCGGGCTCGGTCAGCAGATCTGTGTGATCCTGTGATGATCCCCTTTCAAGGCAGGCGCCTCACGCCAAAAAAGTCCCTCGATGGTTCGAGGTCCGACCTCCCGGCGCTGTGAGCTTGCAGGAGACCTTTGTGCAGAACAAACGGTAGGCTGCGTTCAGGGCTCTCACGCCATTGAGGCTCAAGCAGACCAGATCCGACAGACCTCCGAAGCCAAACTCAACCTGTTTCGATACACGTTGCGTGGTCGATTGCTCGAACATGGTCTGTCGGTTGGGGTAAGCAGTCTGTCCCGCTCCTTCAAGCGCCAAGGTGTTGTGCGTAATGAATACCGGCCACTCCGCCGAGCAGGATAGGGAGGATGTGACAACAGTTCGCTTTACCGGGTTTGGAGCCAGCCCTACCTCGATCCAGGCAGGCTCAGGGTCAGGGATAAGATTCCAACCGCCACGAAGACGGCTCGTCTCTATCGTCGGAGGCTGCCGGGTCGCCGTGCCGTTCCGGGCGTCGGAACACCACAACAGTTACGGCGGAGGTTCGCATCAGCGCTCCGACAGCAACTCGGGAGCGCGGCTTTGCTCGCTCACCCTGTTATCATAGACGACTTGACGTCCCCCATCGCTCCGGTCCAGCTTGGGTGCGAAGTTTCGAGTTTTGTGGGCCCTTGACGGGAGGAGGGGAGCTGTGAAGAAGAACAGGTTTACCGAGGAGCAGATCGACTTCGCGCGGAAGCCGGCCAAGACTGGCATGCCAGATGCAGTGGTGGTGCGCTGGATGGGCATCTCAGAGCCGACATTCTATCACTTGAGGAAGCACTAATATCAGGCCTCGTTGATCAGGACTCACGCTGAGTAGCGGTGTCGGGCGGGGCGTGATTCAGTCCTTGGGTTTTCAGCCTGAGGAGGATGCGATGGCTGCTCCAGTGCCGCTGCGATCGGATTTTGACGCGTAAGCCTTGCGCGATCTGGCCAAGGGTTCACGTGATCCGGCGCAGACCCGCCGCCGGTTGGCGCTGTCTGTGATCGCCGCGGGTGGTCTGCGTTAGGAGGCGGCCGAGATTGGCGGGGTCGGGTTGCAGACGGTGCGCGATTGGGTCGTAGCCTTCAACGCCGATGGCCCGGCCAGGCTGATCGACGGCAAGGCCCCTGGTGCCCGTCCGCGCCTGAACGCCGACCAGCGCGACGTCCTCATGGCGCTGGTCGAACAGGGGCCGACGCCGGCCGCTCACGGGGTGGTGCGCTGGCGAGTGTGCGATCTGGCCCGGATCCTATGCGAGGATCATGGCGTATTGGTCTCCGAGCAGACGCTGAACCGCGTCTTGCGGGCGATGGGCTACGGCAAGCTCTCAGCCCGCCCGCGCCATCACGCCCAGGATTCAGAGGCTGGGGCTGTTTTTAAAAAGACTTCCCCGACCGTCTGGCGCAGATCGCGCAGACCGTCGGCCGCAAACCCGTAGAGGTCTGGTTCTGCGACGAGGCGCGCGTCGGCCAGAAGAACACCCTGACCCGTCGCTGGGCAGCACGCGGAACGCGACCTTCGACCCCCAAGGATCAGCGCACGCAGTCAGCCTACATCTTTGGGGCGATCTGCCCGGCCAGAGGCGTGGGCGCGGGCCTGGTCATGCCCCGCTGCACCACGTCGGCCATGGCCCATCACCTCGAAGAGATCTCCGCAACCGTCGCGCCCGGCGCCCACGCCGTGCTCCTACTCGATCAGGCCGGCTGGCACACGACCGAGAAGCTGCTCGTTCCGGGCAACATCACCCTGCTGCCTCTTCCGGCTCGCTCACCCGAACTCAACCCGGTCGAGAACCTCTGGCAGTTCATGCGCGAGAACTGGCTCGGCACCCGGATCTTCCAATCCTATCCCGACATCCTCGACCAGTGCTGCGAGGCCTGGAACAAGCTCATCGCCCAGCCCTAGCGCATCATGTCCACCGGACTGCGCCGGTGGGCACATGAGTGCTGATCAATGCGAGTTGGTATAACGCGGTCTGGGAGCGGGCGAGCTGCGCTGGGTGAAACAGTGGGAGCAGGCAAGTCGCCAACCCAAACTTATGGGTGCCGAGCCAAGCAGCTTGCAGATTGGTGCATCGATGATCTAAAGCACAGCCTCCCCAACACCCCTCTCGAAAGGACTGAAGAATATCTTCCTTACCATCAACGTTGGCTTGATTTGGGAGATTTGACCTTAAATTATGTTCTTGCTCTGCAACCCCTTTCCGACGTCACCGCACGTTGTCGCAGCTTTAAGGTACGATGCGCGAATGAGTCATGTAAATCTGCAAAAACCGCAAATTCAAGGTGAGATATACGAAGATGTAGCGCCATAATATCTGTATAGGCATGCAGTCGAACTAACAAGAAGGGGGCCTATTAATTATTTTTACATTTAAAATGAATCAAATAAATGTCTAGTTCAGTACATATATGATTTATTGTCACATTATTAGTTTGGTATATTTTTAACGCTAGAAATTTTTCTGAGATATGAAGTTTTCGTAACTTATTCTTGATGAGCACTGCAATATAACGTCTTACTCTCAGTAAGAATATCACCGAATAAAAGGCGGGTCGATGAATAAACGTAAAACACGCATATTCTGGTTGGGTATGCATAAGGTTTTGACTAAGACAGAACTTCCAGCGCTTCGCCAGATGGGATATGAAGTATTTGCGCCACCATATCTCAGTGATATTATTGATCAAAGTTCCGTTGTAATCATTCCTGAGCGCGCATTAAGCACGCTTCCAGCGGATGTTTTTTCCGTCCTATCACAGTACAATTTCTATTATAATTCTATAAGCGATAATATCTCAGAGATATTAAACGAATATTTTGACTGCATAATTGTAACTATCAATCCCGACTGGCTCGGGGAAATCCTAAAGAAGTATCGCGGCAAGGTAATTTATCGTACTTACGGTCAGCCCTATTCGCTTTCTAAATACTTAGAAAATACCAAGGTTTTTGACCTGATTGATAGCAGGGATAACTTTTGGTTTTCCCCGCATCTTGACTTGACATCGGAGGTCGAGGACACTTGGCTTCGCTATCGTATGAAAGTCATTCCATACGCACTCGAAAACGAGATATTAGATTATAAAGATACCTGGAGATCTGATAGTCTATCCGGCGAAATAGGCCTACTTTGCCCACGAATAGACAACGCTTACTATGCTGATAATTTTCGGCATATCAAGCATTACTTTCCACATCAAGGCTTTCCAATATTTGGCGCGCAAGTCGTAGAGACTGACGATCCTCAGGTAGTTGGGACAATTGACCGTACCGAGTTGCTCAAAAGATTCCAGCGTCTCAACGGTTTCCTATATCACTACAAAGAGCCGACTGTAACTTATCTGCCTCCGATCGAAGTGATGATGATTGGAGGTCCAGTTATCCATTTTCCAACCTCGCTCATTGGTCGGTTATTTGAAAAAGGAGCTCCGGGCGCCGCACGTGACGAGGCTCATGCACTGGAAATTGCTAAGCGACTTCAGAAGGGCGATTGGGGTCTTATGAGGGAGATGGTCGCCTCTCAGATAGAGCCAAGACGTCATTATGACCCACTTTATGTACGGCCAAAATTTGAGGCCGGTTTCCGCGAAATGATTGATGGGACTCAAGATCGGCCAGCTCCAAAATTCATTGCAGATATTCGGACGACTAGGTTCGCTCAGGACACAATCTTTATTCCTTTTCACCGACTTAGTTTTACTGTAAATCGCGTAGATGGGCATTATACTAGTGGAGAGGGAATTGTTCGTGTGCTACGCTTAGTAGTTAAGGCATTAATTGAGGGGACTAATTACAATATTGTTATCAGTTCGAAACTTGCTCACGCTACAAATGTGCTCGGATTTTTCCATGACATTGGCAGTGATAATTCCCGCGTTCGTGTGATTTACTTTGACGAGCAGGGCCAAAGTAATCCCTTGGATACGACTATTCGGCGTTCTGAACAAGCAACATTCCGCAGCAAGCTTTACAGGCGTTGGAGAAAAATCCGGAAGGATTTGATCGAACGAGGCGTATACGCATACATCCGCTATGGAATGAAAGATCGATCGAACGGCGGCTTCATATCCGTAGCGATGCATGAGTGTGTTTTACTACTCAATAAAGTTATCAATAAAACCGGTGGATTCGCCCGTTCATTTCTGAGAATGAGCGATGTCAGACGGCCACTTCGATGGCTCAATAATAGAAAGGAATATTATACCCAGATCGCAAAGTCGGATTATAGATACAGTATTTTATATCGTGAAGATGATTACGTGCGTTTTGTAAATGAGCGTGATGAGTTCAGGCATGTGTTTATTCCTCACTATTATTTTTTTCCGGAGGCGGTAAAAATCAAAAAGCGAATTGTGATGTATTTACCAGATCATATGCCATCTATCATGCCTGCGGGATCGTTCGAAGACGAGATCATTAACAATGCTATTGGTCGCGCTCTGGTTGCCCGAGCAGCCGCCGTTATGACCAATTCGTATTATTCCGCCGCGTATTTGCCTCGATCGCCGCTGAAAGTCCCGTCTCAGTCGATCCATGCTTTCCCGCTTCCTAAACTTAATAGAGATGAAAGCATTGGTGCTGAATCAAAAAACGCACTTGATTTGCCGGCAGATCTACAGGGTGATCATTATAAAGTCGTGTTTTACCCAACCCAAAATCGGCCAAACAAGCAGCTTAAAGTGCTTGCCGCCGCTATGTCATTGAGCGCTTCACAAATCAGAGCGCATCAGAAACTCGGGAGCTTATACTCGGATCTCGCTTTGGTGTTGACCTGTGCGTCGGACCCCGAGATTGTAAAACTAGCACACCCGGTGCCTGTTTTCTTTTTGACCGGCGTTTCCGATAGTACATTAGCTAATTTATACAAGATTGCAGTATGTCTCTGTTTTACGTCAGTCGCAGAAGGAAATTTCCCAACTCAGCTAACAGAAGCACTGAATTACAGAGTTCCAATTGTGGCAACTCGCATGCCACTCATTGAGACAGAAATCGGTGAAGCTGCGGAAAGTCTTATCCTTTGTAATCCAGGGGATATATCCGCGTTTGCTGCGGGGATAATCCATTGTCTGGGCAATCGGCCTTCCGTCATTGCAAATCAGGAGAAAGTCCGCGCCCTAATTGAGCAGAGGGGGGGATGGACTTCCTTCAAAGATGGCGTGATAGGGTTGTTTCAGCAGTGAGTTGCATTGAGCTCTGTTAATCAGAATCTACGCCGAATAGCGGTGCGGGAGGGGCTGTGATCCTGTCCTCTGGTTTGGAACCTAAGAGGATGGGATGGCTGCTCCCGTACAATGATGCCGAGACCTTGTGTGTGCGCATCCGGCGAAGGCCGCCTTGTTTGGAGGTTTATCGGCGTCCAGCTTTTCGGTGATCTGATCCGGCACCGGTGCCGGCATCGATGCTGGAGATGCTCGGATGGACGATGCGACCTACGTCCGGCGCCGCCACTGGAGTCCTCAAGAGAAGCGCGCTGTCGTGACGGAGTCCGTGACCAGCGGCAACGTGATCGCGACAGCCAAGCGCCACGGCATCCAGGCGCAGCAGATCTATCGCTGGCGTGAACGGCTGGCGGCGCGGCCGGCCTGTGGCGCTTTCCTGGCTCTGGCGGTCGCGTCGGATCCAGGGCCGTCCAGTCCGGCACCGCTGTCGGCACCGGTGCCGGCATCGCTGCTGGATGACCCGAGCAGGGATCGGGATCCGACATCGCGGCCGGAGCGGTCGCCGCGGGTTGAGATCGTGCTGTCGGCGGGCCGCCGGATCATCGTCGAAGGCGGCGTCGAGGTCGACGCGGTGCTTGCGTTGGCGCGGGGTCTGGAGGGCTTTCGATGATCCCGGTTCCGCTTGGGGTGAAGGTCTGGCTGGCCACTGGCCACACCGATATGCGGAAGGGGTTCGCCTCGCTGGCCTTGTTGGCGCAGGAGGTGCTGAAGCGTGATCCGCTCGGCGGCCACGTCTTTTGCTTCCGCGGGCGCCGGGGCGATCTCTTGAAGGTGATCTGGCACGACGGGCAGGCGGCGAGCCTCTACGTGCGACGGCTTGAGAAGGGCCGCTTCCTGTGGCCCTCGCCAGCCGACGGGGTCGTCGCGATCACGCTCGCACAGATGGGTTATCTGCTCTCCGGGATCGACTGGCGCAATCCGGTGGAGACCTGGCGTCCGACGGCGATCGGATAGGCCTTTTTGCTTGCGTTTGCAGGAGGATGTGATTCCCTCACCGTCGTGAGCGCCGCCCCTTCATCGCCGACTTCGCCCTCGCTTCCCGCCGATTTGGCGGCGGCTCATGCGATGATCCTCAGCGAGCGCCAGGCCAGGATCGAGGCACAGACTGCAGCGTCCCACGCCGTCGCCGAAGCGCTGAAGGCAAAGGCCGCGGCGTCCTCCACCGACGCGATGATCGCCCACCTCAAGCTGATGATCGAGAAGCTCAGGCGCGAGCTCTACGGCCAGCGATCGGAGCGCACGGCGCGGCTTATCGACCAGATGGAGCTGCAGCTCGAGGAACTGGAGGCCGGAGCCAGCGAAGACGAGGTCGCTGCGGAGACGGCGGCGCGCCAGGCGTCGCTGCCTGCACGGGTGGGTGGTCGTCCTAGCCGCAAGCCGTTCCCGGAGCATCTCCCGCGCGAGCGGGTCGTGATCGCAGCGCCTTCGTCGTGCCCATGCTGCGGCTCCATGAAGCTGTCGAAGCTCGGCGAGGACGTCACCGAGACCCTGGAGGTGATCCCACGCCAGTGGAAGGTGATCCAGACGGTCCGGGAGAAGTTCACCTGCCGCGCGTGCGAGGCCATCTCGCAGCCGCCGGCACCCTTCCATGTGACCCCACGCGGCTTCGTCGGGCCGAACCTGCTGGCCATGGTGCTGTTCGAAAAGTTTGGTCAACATCAACCGCTGAACCGCCAGAGCGAACGCTACGGCCGCGAAGGCATCGACCTCTCCGTCTCGACGCTCGCCGACCAGGTCGGCGCGGCGACGGCAGCGCTGGCGCCGTTGCATGAGCGGATCGCCCGGCACGTGATGGTGGCCGAGAGGCTGCACGCCGACGACACCACGGTGCCGATTCTGGCCAAAGGCAAAACCGATACGGGCCGGATCTGGACCTATGTCCGCGACGACAGGCCCTTTGGCGGCGCCGATCCGCCGGCGGCGCTCTACTTTGCCTCGCGCGACCGGCGGCAGGAGCATCCGGACGCACACCTCGCGGCATGGTCCGGCATCCTCCAGGCCGACGCCTATGGCGGCTACAACGGGCTCTATGATCCCGCGCGTCCAGGCGGACGGATCACGTCGGCGCTGTGTTGGTCCCATGCCCGTCGCGGCTTCTTCGAACTCGCCGACATCGCCGCGAGCGCACGGCGTGGTCCCGGTGCCGCGCCTGTGTCGCCGATCGCCCTGGAGGCGGTCACGCGCATCGACGTGCTCTTCGCCATCGAGCGCGAGATCAATGGTCTGAGCGCCGACGCGCGTCGCCAGGTCCGGCAGGAGCGGAGCCGCCCACTCGTCGAGGACCTGCGCACCTGGCTTGGTGAGCAGCGCGTCAGGCTCTCGCGCTCGGCGACCGTCGCCAAGCCGATCGACTATATGCTCAGGCGCTGGGACAGATTTGCCTTATTCCTCGAGGACGGGCGGGTTTGCCTCACGAATAATGCCGCCGAGCGGGCGCTCAGAGGTTTTGCTCTCGGTCGAAAAGCATGGCTGTTTGCAGGCTCCAGTCGCGGCGCCGAGCGTGCCGCCGCCATGGCGACGCTGATCCAGACGGCAAAGCTCAACGATGTCGACCCACAGGCCTGGCTCGCCGACGTGCTGGCCCGCATCGCCGGGCATCCGATCCATCGACTCGACGACCTGCTGCCGTGGAACTGGTCCCCGCCGTCGACCACGGCAATCGCAGCCTGACGGTGCACATCAACAAGGTCCATGCTGTCAGGACCTTGGCGCTCGTCGCAAGGGAGCTCGGCGAAGATGCGGACTGGCTCGCCGATATCGCTACCGATCTGGAGCCCGAAGACGGGCTGATCTGGGTCTACGATCCGCAGCACCCTGACGGAACCATGGCCTTCTCAGACTTCGGTATCGAAAGCCTCCGTAACCTCATCGAAGTCCACCGCAGCGCGCCGAAATAGGACCCCCGCGGCCCACGCCGGAGGAATACCCTTGTGTGCCCTAGAAAGGTGTTGAAGAAGTCCGTGGCGTGCCTGGGGTTTGCATGGTTCACTGCTCCCGGGCAGTAAGCGGGGAAGCCAGATGCGGGGCTTGGATCGGCGTTCGGGGGCGTTGTTCTCGTATGTGGACCTGGAGGCTCGGGTCCGGTCCAATCATCCCATGCGAGCCATCCGACAACTGACGGACGAGGCACTGACGGCCCTCAGCGGGTCTTTCTCGGCGTTCTATTTGGCCCGGATGAGTCGTCCGTCGATCCCGCCTGTTACGACGCGGCGGGATCGGGAGGTGCGTCCTGCTCCCGATCTCGTCGACCGCAACTTCGCCGCCGTCGTCCCGAACCAGTTCTAGGTGACGGAAATCACCGACGTGCCGACGGCTGCTGGCTTCCTCTACCTCGCCGTCGTGCTCGACGCCTTCAGCCGTCGGATCGTCGGCTAGGCGATGGCCAACCACCTCCGGCTGGAAATCGTCCTGGATGCCCTGGAGATGGCCCTCGCCCAGCGCAGGCCGGCAACGGCATCCATTATTCGGACCAAGGGTCACAATACAGGTCGCTGGCCTTCGGGAGCCGCTGTCAGATGACTGGCATGCGACCCTCAATGGGATCGGTCGGCGATGCCTACGCCAACTCCATGGCCGAGAGCTTCTTCTCGACCCTCGAATGCGAACTCCTCGGCCGCCGTCGCTTCCGCTCGCAGGCTGAGGCACAGATGGCCTGCTTCAGCGACATCGAGTGCTTCTACAACCCGCTGCGCCGGCACTCGGATACCGGTCGTCCGTCGTCTACGAGCAAGAAACCCAGCTGGACCGGTTCCTCGAGCCCCTGTTCAGCCAAGCCCAATGACCGTTGACAAAAATGGGGCAATTCCAGTCCCATGGTTCCCCCCCTATCCATCGGGTCAAGCTTCACGGCTCGAACCCGCCGGAGCGCCTCGCCAGTGAGATGCAGCACTGGATCGAGGTTCTGGGCGTCTTCCCCAACGAGGTTGCCATCACCCGCCTCGTCGGCGCGATCCTGCCGGCCCATGCCAGCAATCGTGGTGGTCCTCAGCGAGCTACACCACGCCAGGGGACACGACCAGGCAGACGGCAGCCAGATATGGCGGTGGAGTCGATCAGCACCTTGAGGGCGGCTCACCGGCTTGAGCCGCTGTCTAGAACAAATCAACCCAGATCCCCTTGGCCGCTCAGCGCAGGAGGCGATTGTAAAGGGCCTACTTCGGGCCGTAGATCTCACGGGGGGGCATCAGCCCGGCGTCCGCCCAACTTCAACACGTGGACGACCCCCCTGATCACCCGCCGGTCATCTATGCGCTCCTTGCCTCGCCTGTCAGTCGGTAAGCGCACAGCAGCCTCCGCAAACTGCTCGACCGGCTACGAAAAATTCGCCCATGGGCTCCTCCACCGAGAAGGAATCAGAGGCACGCCTGCCAAGCCAAATTTACGGCACCGGAGCCTTATGCTCGTGTTCGCAGAGCCGATCGAGACTCGGACTTTGCTTCTCCAGCTACGGGTTAGTTTGTGGTTTGCCGTGTATGCTATCTATTTTTGAAAGTAAAAATTCTATTAACGAGTGAGTTTCTAAGCAGATATTCACGAATAATATTGTCTTAGATGGTTTAGTTGTGATTTCGCTAACTTATCTCTGAAAATAATTCCGTGATGAGGCTTCTATCGGTGTCCTTGATAAGAATCTAGCTATAAATTTGGCAACTAATGAGCCGCAGAATTTTTGCTAAGTCTGGTAAATTTGCATCTATAAGACTTAAATCAAATAAAATTCACATAAATCTGGCAAAACAAGGAGAATCTCTTATGAAGCGTAAAATTTGGGTTGCAGGTCACAATGGTATGGTAGGCTCTGCAATTGTCGAAGCTCTTGAACTAAGCGGCGAAAATGTCTTAAAAGTAAATCGGCTCGATCTCGATCTGCGCGATCAATCTTCCGTTACCAATTGGCTTAAAAGGAACCGCCCTGATATTGTTATATTTGCGGCGGCCAAAGTTGGTGGTATTTATGCGAATGACACTCTGCCGGCTGATTTTTTGTACGATAATATAGTTCTTGCAACTAACGTCATTCATGGTTCGCATTTGGCGGATATTGATCGATTAATATTTCTTGGGTCTTCGTGTATTTATCCAAAGTTCGCTCCGCAGCCAATCCGGGAGGATGCTTTATTAACTGGCTCTCTTGAGCCAACGAATGAATGGTATGCAATCTCCAAAATCGCTGGCATCAAACTTTGTCAAGCGTACCGTAAACAGCATAATCGTGATTATATTTCAGTGATGCCCTGCAACTTATATGGCGAGAAAGACAATTTTAATTTAATGTCAGGCCACGTAATTCCTGCTCTTATGAGAAAATTTCATGAAGCAAAGATTGAAGGAAGTGGTGACGTTACCATTTGGGGATCCGGAACACCGAAGCGCGAGTTTCTTCACGTGCGAGACCTAGCTCGGGGCGTAATACACTGCATGAATCATTATAGTGAGATGGAGCACATCAACTGCGGCGCAGGATCAGATCAATCCATTTTTGATTTGGCAAGCATATTAAGAGACGTTACTCAATTTAAAGGAGGGATAATAATGGATCAAACAAAGCCCGATGGTACTCCGCGTAAGCTTATGGACTCAAGTCGTATGCGAAGCTTAGGCTGGGAGCCGAGCATCACACTTCCGGTCGGTTTATCAATGACTTATGACTGGTTTAAAAAGCACGTTGCACATAAAATCTAAAGTTATCGTTAGGTTTATTCGTGATAGTGTTTTTTAGCCCCCAAGCGGTAATCCAGGATAGAGTTAAAGCGCGGTTAGCCGCTCCGTAACTGGTCTTATGGCGGGCGGAGCTGGTCGGGCGAGCGTAGCCGGCCAAGCGGAGAACGCCAGCACAAACGCCTATGGTGCTGGCTGCCGGTATCGCAGCGATGCATGTGGGCTCACGGCGTTATCGTGAAGTCTCCCGCTTGCGGTCACGATCTGCGCCTCCTTGAGTGTGGAAACGATCTCGCCGCTCAGGAGTTCGTCGCACAGACGAGCGTTGAAGCTCTCGACTTGCCCATCCTCACAAGGTGAGCCTGGCATGATGTGGAGGTATTTGCTGCCGACCGCTGTGATCCAGGCTCGCACAGCCTTCGCCACGAACTCCGGCCCGTAGCACATCAGCAAGATGGCTCGACGGTTCCGGAGTGGCGCGCGAAGCCACATTGAGTGCAGCGCGCCGCCTTGGGCGGCCATGGCCGATCAAAAGGTCTCTGGAGTGACGGTGTTCGAAGCCTCATTCCGGAGACGGATCAACCATGACCAGACCACAGCTTACCCCGCCAGAGGGCATTCTCGTAGCCATCGACGTCGCCAAAGCTCGCAACGAGGTCCTGATCGAGGTGCCCGGCCTTCGCCGTCGCCGGTTGAGCTTCCTCAACACCCGTGCCGAGCACGATCGCCTGATCGCGCTCCTATCCAATCTCGGCCAGCCGGTGACGTGCGGCTTCGAGGCGACCGGCAACGATCAACGTCTCATCGCCTGGCGCTTGTTTCAGGCCGGCTTTGCCGTGCGCCTGATTTCGTCCGTGGCGCTCGCCCGGACCCGTGAGGCCCTGCACAACGGCTGGGACAAGAACGGCCCCAAGGAGGCGCAGGTCATGCTGCACATGATCCGCATCGGTGCGACGCAGGTCTACCAGGATCCGCTCGCCGCCGGGATCAACGACGTCCAAGAGCTGTGCAAGACGCACGATGCCATCTCGAAGGCCAAGACCGAGGTGCTGCCCCGGATCCTGACCCACGACCTGCCGCTCTACTTCCCGGAGGTCGACCGCTTCCGGCACAACAGCCGCTCGGACTGGTTCTTCGCCTTCCTCAATCGCTTCCCCACGCCTGCCAGCATTACGGCGCTAAGCAAGGAGGCGTTCATTGCCGCCGCCTGGGACGTGGTTGGGCGCAAGGGTGCCAAGGCGCAGCTGCTCGGCGACATCTACGAGACAGCCCGCAGCTCGATCGGTTTGCCGTCCGGATCGGCAGGAGCTGCCTGGATCGACGTTGACGACAAACTCGCCGCGGGCGCATGCTCGCGGACAGAAACCTGTTGCCTGGCTAGCCGTCCTTCCTCCCTACGTAGGACGTTTTCCGAACGAATATGGCCCGGTACGCCACGCAGGATGAACTGGTCCGAGAGCACGTCGATGACGTCGATCTCCTTGAGCTTGCGTGCGACCCGAATTGCCAGGCATTCGTGCGTGAACTCGTCGACCACGTTGAGCATTCGGATCTTGCGCCCATCGTGCGTGTGGGCCTCGACGAAGTCGTACGACCACACGTGATTGCGGTGTTCCGGGCGATGACGAACACAGGAGCCGTCGTTGCCCCAGATCCGCCCCCGCTTGAGCTGCTTGGCCGGCACTTTCAGCCCCTCACGCCGCCAAATGCGTTCGACGCGCTTGTCGTTGACGAGCCACCCGGCCGCCTTCAGCAACGCGCTGATCTTGCGGTAGCCATAACGCCCGTACTTCTCGGCCAACGCCACAAGATCGGCCGTCAGAGCCTCTTCGTCGTCCCGGCCCCGCTGTACCTCGCGCTGCGTCGAGCGATGCTGTCCGAGCGCCCGACAGGCGCGGCGCTCGGAGACGGTCATCGTCCGCATTATGTGCTCGACACAGGCGCGCCGGCGCGCGGGGCTCAGATGGGGTATTCGGGGTGCGTCGCGCGGTGGAAGCGGCATGATGGTGCTCCGAACC
>NZ_LMML01000026.1:0-168243 GCF_001422215.1 Methylobacterium sp. Leaf89
CGTCATCGACCAGTCCAGCAGGGCCCGGGCGGCGCGCAGGTGGCGCCCGTCGATCGCCTGCTCCAGGCCTTCGCGAAACTGGTCGCTGGCCAAAGGGGTGTACGATCCGATCGGACGGGTCAGGCTGCTCCAGTCCACCACCACGCCGGCCGCGTCGCGGAGCGGAACGGTGAACACCTCGAAGCGCTCACGATTGCCGCCGGCAATATGGAGCAGCGGCGTCAGCCGATGGGCGAGCCCATCTGACTGGGCTGCGATGCTCACGTCACGCCAGTGCTCCCGCTCCTCGCCCAGGATCGTCCGGAAGGCATCAGCTGCGATCTCGTCCGGCGAAAGGCCGGTCAATTCGAAGGCCTCCTGGGGGAAGGTGAATCGGCGCTCCGGATCGCTGGAGAAGGCCAGCGTCCGCGTCTGCTGGAACAGGGCTCGCCGGCGCCGCTGCTCGGCCTGGCGGGCCTGCTGCAGCCGCTCCTGATCCGTCACGTCGAGCACGACCCCGGCCGCCCCGCGGGGACGTCCGTCCGGCGCCAGGTAGATCTCGCTCCGGGCCGACAGCACGCGGATCGCGCCGTCCGGGCGGAGCAGGCGGACGCTCTGCTGGCCGAGCGTCACGCCCCGGATCAGGTCGGCGCCGGTCTCTACCCTCTCCCGGTCCTGCGGATGGATCAGGCGGTGCAGACGGTCGTAGCCCGGCCGGGTGGTTTGCGGGTCGAGGCCCAGCACGCGGAACAGGCCCGTCGACCAGACATGGTGGTTGTCGGCGAAGCGCCAGCCCCAGGTTCCGGCGACGCACTGGCTCTCGATCAGGTTCAGAAAATAGGGGGACGCGAAATCGAGGCTTTCCAGATTCATTCGTGAGGTGCCGAGCAAAAAATAATAAGAACGTTTCCAAGGTATAGTATCAAGGTGGCGTGGCGTGCAATGGAGGCCCAGCAAACCTAGAGTATGAGATGCGGCGGGGTCCTTGGAAACCTCAGGTATATTTTGCGGTGTGCTGATGATCCGCCGCAACATTGCGGTGCGCGAAGGGTGGCGGGCCGGCGACGGAAGCGACGGTCGTCGTGGACCCGACGCGGTTCCCGCCTCTCCTGCGCGACGGCCGACCCCTCCGCCGCGCCGGGCGGCCCCTGGGACGGTGCGCCGCGCGATCGGCCTGGAGACCGTCGAGGCCCCCATCGCCGACGTCGCGCAGGCCTTGGCCCGGCTCGGGGCCGCGCCCCTCCCCTCGGCCGGCGGCACGGCTCAGGTCAGGCCGACGCCGATGACCCCGCCCTCCATCAGGGAGAAGCGGATGCCGGACCGGCGCAGGGCGTCCACGGCCTTGTGGCGGGACCGCTCCGCGATCGCCCCGATGTCCTCCTCCATGCGCTTGACGGTGGAGAGCGAGAGGCCGGCGGCCCGGGCGAGGTCGGTCATCGACCAGTCCAGCAGGGCGCGGGCGGCGCGCAGGTGGCGCCTGTCGATCGCCTGCTCCAGGCCTTCGCGGATCGGGACGCTGGCCAGGGGGCTGTGCGATCCGATCGGGCGCGTCAGGTTGCTCCACTCCACCACCACGCCGTCCGTGTCGCGAAGCGGAACGGAGAACACCTCGAAGGGCCCGCGATCGCCGCCGGCGAGGTGCAGGACGGGTCTCGTCACGTGCGCCCGCCCCGAAAGCTGTCCCTCGATGCTGGCTTCGCGCCAGTGCTCGCGCTCTTCATGGACCACACACAGGAAGCCATCGGCCGAGATGTCCGCGAGCGAGAGGCCCGTCAGATCGCTGGCCTCCTGGGGCATGGAGAACGCGTAGTCCGGATCGTTGGAGAACAGGAACGCCCGCCCCTGCTGGAACAGGGCGCGCCGACGCCGCAAATCGGCCTGGCGCGCCTGCTGCAGCCGCTCCTGATCCGTCACGTCGAGTACGATCCCGGCCGCGCCGCGGGGGCGTCCGTCCGCCGCCAGATAGATCTCGGTCCGGGCCGACAGCACGCGGACCGCGCCGTCCGGGCGGAGCAGGCGGACGGACTTCTGGCCGAACGTCACGCCTTGGATCAGGTCGAGGCCGGTCTCCACCTGCTCCCGGTCCTGCGGATGGAGCAGGCTGAGCAGACGGTCGTAGCCCGGCCGGGTGCTCTGCGGATCGAGGCCCAGCACGCGGAACAGGCCCGGCGACCAGACATGATCGTTGTCGGCGAAGCGCCAGCCCCAGGTCCCGGTGGCGCCCTGGCTCTCGATCAGGTTCAGCAAATGCTGGGACGCGAATCCGAGGCTTTCAACATTCATCTGTGTCGTGCCGAGCAACACCAACGATGGACATGGCCGATGTATAGTGTCCGTCCGGCGTCGTGCGCAATACAAAGCAAGACATGCAAAAGTCTTTATTTATTTGTTCGCAGGTGTAACCTTCAGCAGCCCTAGGCCGAGCGCCGAAGATCCGCAGCGACGCGGCAGCTCTGACGGCGTGGTGGCCGGTGGCAGGGGGGACGCGCGTCGTGAACCCGAAGCGGTGCCCGTCGCTCCTGCGCATCGGCCGATACGTCCGCCCGGAGCGCACGAGCCGGAGGCGTGGTGCCGGAGCCCGGCCCGAAATTCTGTCTTGTCGTTTGGCGTTTCGGGATCACCCGCTTCCGATGATCCCTGACAAACTCTAGGCCGCGGCGGAGAGGGTCGGCGGGCCCGCGGCCTCGATGCGGTTGCGGCCGAGTCCCTTGGCCCGATACAGGGCCGCATCGGCGCTGGCCAGCATCGTGGTGAGGTCGCCGTGATCCGGCGCCGCAAGACCGATGCTGACGGTCGCCGGAATCCCGGGGCCTTCCGCCCGCGCGGCCGCGGCGGCGAAGCGGCTGGCGATGGTGGCGCCGCGGCTCAGGGCCTGAAGCCGGTCGCAGTCGGGCAGGAGCGCGGCGAACTCCTCGCCACCCAGGCGAACCAGAAGCGCGTCGGGGCCCGCGCCCGCGCGGGCGGTTTCGGCGAACAGCCTCAGAATCGCATCGCCCGCCGGATGGCCGTAGCGGTCGTTGATCGCCTTGAAGTGGTCGAGGTCGAAGGCCAGGAGCGCGACGGGGCGGCCCTGCTGCTCCCGCAGGATCCGGCCCCCCTGCTCGAAGAAGGCGTGGCGGTTCGCCAGCCCCGTGAGCTGGTCCGTGTGCGACAGGCGCAGGAGGTGCTGCTTCTCCTCCTCGCGGACGAGGGCGAGGAACGACATCGGCATCGCCACCGAATAGAGGACTGCCTCGACCATCGTCGCCTTGGCCACGACGACGAGCATGTCCGGGCCGTACCACTGGACGAGGACGGGGGCGACGAAGGCGCGGCCGAGGTAGAACCCGGCGTGGACGGACGAGATCGCGACTGCCACCGGCCGGGATCGCAATCCCCGGGCCGTGCGGCTGCGCAGGAGGATCCACGCCGTCAGGCCGCAGGCCAGCGCGATAGGCAGGGCCGAGACGTGGTTCCAGAAGGCGGTCGGGAACTGCGTCCCGGCGAGCGCCCACAGGACCGCGAGGCCGGCCAGCGCGGCGAGGGAGGCGCGGAGGTGCCGCCGCCCGTCGAGGCTCGCCGCGGCGTTCAGGACCAGGAGGTAGCCCGACACCATCAGGAGGTTGGTCGCTGCCATGCCGAGGGCGACGGGCACGCGGCCGCGGTTCATCGCCACGACGCAGCCCAAAACGAAGGCCACCAGACCGGCAGCCAGCACGGCGAGCCCCCGCGCCCGCGCCGGGTGGGCCTGCCGCTCCCAGAGCAGAAGCGACGTCGACACCAGCAGCGTCCCAATCGTCAGGTACCAGAGGGTTTGAAGATCGATCTGCATCGCTTTGCCTGTCTCGCGGCAAAGCTTACCGGCTCGGTTACGCCAGGTCCCTTACGGTTCCACGCGAATCGTCGACATGGTTCCCCCAAAGTTAAGGGCGCGCCGGTGCCCGCGCCGGGTCAGGTCGATGCGACCTCCCGGTGCCCGATGCCGATGACGCCGCCGTCCAGGCGCGAGAACCGGATCCCCGCCTTGCGCAGCGTCTCGACCGCCTTGTGCCGGGACTGCTGGGCGGTGTTGTCGAGATGCTCCTCCATGCGCTTCACCGTCGACAGGGAAAGGCCGGCGGCCTTCGCAAGATCGGTCATCGACCAGTCCAGCAGGGCGCGGGCGGCGCGCAGGTGACGCCCGTCGATTCCCCCGTCGAGGGCCTCGTCGAGGGCCTCGTCGAACGGCGGGCCGGGCGGGTGCGCGTCCGCCTCCAACGAGCGGGTGAGGCCGGCCCAGTCCTCCGCCCCGCCGCCCGAATCCACCGGGGCCGGCGCTTCGGTGAATGCGAGGGCGGCATCGCCGAAGAGGCTCGGCGTGCCCTCGTCCCCGAACAGGACCCGGCTGCGGCGCTGGTCGGCCAGGCGCGCCTGCCGGAGGCTCTCGTGGTCCGTCACGTCCAGGACGACGCCCGCGGCCCCGCGCGGTCGCCCGTCCGGGTCGAAATAGATCTCGTTTCGCACCGACAGGACCCGCATCGCGCCATCCGGCCGGCGAAACCGCACCGTCTGGCTGCCGAGGGCGGTACCCTGGATCAGGTCGGCCCCGGTCGACAGTTTCGCGCGATCCTCCGTGAGGACCAGTCCGACCAGCAGCTCGTAGCTCGGCCGCGTGGTCCGAGGGTCGAGGCCCAGGAGATGGTACAGGCCGGACGACCAGACCTGCTGGTTGTCGGCAAACTGCCAACCCCAGGTGCCGGTGAGCCCATGGCTTTCGATCAGGTTTAAAAACTGAGCTGGAGAAAACTTGAGATTGTCGACCTGCATGTCGTCACGGCCTGCTGCGCCTTCTCAAATGATAGTGTCATCAATCGAGCAAGTCCGCAAATCAGACTAGCCAACCGGATAAGCTGCCGTTGGTGGACAAAATTAGTTCTTTATGACCCATTTCGGCGGTTATTATTGGGGAGATTCCCGTTCCGGCACGCCGGACACCGATGTCATCGGACGATTTCGAGTCGCGGTGGTCGCCCTCGGCGCGGGCGGCGACCGGCTCCCATGATCCGGGGCCTGAGGCCTCGACCGCTTCGGCGGCTCCGCGGCATCGCAGCGTGCCGGCCGAGGGATGAAAGGCCGATCGTTCGCCACACATCCGGGGGATGCGCCGTGAAGTCCGGCCCCCGCGGGCGACCGGCGAACGCGCGGCGTCGGACCGTCCGTGGTCCGCGCGCCCGCTTCAGGCGATCCGCAGGGTGGGCTCCGCCTCCGCGTCGCCCAGCAGGTCCGGGCGGTTGCGCAGGAACCAGGGGACGCGGCTCGCCGGCATCGGCTTTCCGTAGAGATAACCCTGGACGTTGGTGCAGCCTCCGTCCCGCAGGAAGGCGGCCTGCTCCGCCGTCTCGACGCCCTCGGCGGTGACGTCGAGGGCGAGGCTGCGGCCGAGCTGCAGCACTGCGGTGACGATGGCGGCATCGTTGGCGTCGCGCTCCAGGTCCCGGATGAAGCTGCGGTCGATCTTGATCTCGTCCACCGGGAACTGCTTCAAGTGGGTGAGCGAGGCGTAGCCGGTGCCGAAATCGTCCAGGGCGACCCGGATGCCGGAGCCGTGCAGCTCGGCCAGCACGTCGCTGACCCGGTCGCCGTGGCTGCCGAGGAGGACGGTCTCCGTCACCTCGACCCCGATCCGGCTGCGTGCCAGGCCGGCCGAATCGACGTCGTCGAGGAAGGTCCCGGCCAGGTCACCCTGGGCGAACTGCGCCGTCGACAGGTTGAGGAAGACGCGGCCGGGATCGAGCCCGAGGCTGATCCAGTGCAAGAGGTCGGCGATGATTCGCCGGCGTAGGACGTCGCCCACCGCGACGCCGATCTCGGGATCGTCGAAGACGGCCGAGAAGGCGCCGGGAGCGAGGAGGCCGCGGACGGGATGGTGCCAGCGCGCCAGAGCTTCGAATCCGATCACCGCCCCCGAGAGCAGGTTGATCTTCGGCTGGTAGTGGGGCTCCAGGCCGCCGCCCCCGTCGAGGGCCGCGCGCATCTCGCGGGTCATCGCCACCCGCTCCTCGATGTTCGCCCGCAGGGCCGGCACGAACAGTGTCGCGCGGTTCCGCCCCGAGGCTTTGGCGGCGTAGAGGGCGAGGTCCGCGTTGGTGAAGAGGTCGGCCGAGTTCCCGGCATGGTCGGGGTAGAGGGCGAGGCCGAGGCTCGCGCGCGGCGCCACGATCCGCCCGCTGATCGGCATCGGCGGGTGCAGGACGTCGAGGATGCGCTCCGCGAGGTCGTGGATGCGGGGTCGCCCCGCCGCATCGCGGCCGGTGCAGATCACGACGAACTCGTCGCCCCCGAGGCGCGCCACGAGGTCGTCCGGTTCGATCACGCCGCAGAGGCGCAGGGCGACCTCCTTGAGCAGGGCGTCCCCGGAATCGTGCCCGAGGGTGTCGTTGATCTCCTTGAAGGCGTCGAGGTCGAGAAGGATCAGGCCGACCGCAGCGGCTTGGGCTTCCGCCCGCGCCAGGGCGGTCTCCAGGGTGGCCTGGAACAGCGCGCGATTGGGCAGGCCCGTGAGCACGTCGTGATGGGCGGCCGAGCGGATCTGCGCCTCGGCGGCCTTGCGGCTCGTGATGTCCACGAGGCTGGAGACGTGACAGGCGATGCCGTCGATCTGGACGCACTCGATCGAAAGGAGCACGTCGCGGCGCTCCCCGGTGAGGACGACGATGCTCGCCTCCCAGTCGCGGATCGCCTGGCGCCGGTCCAGCACCGCCTGCATCCGGCGGCGGTCGGCGCCAGCGAGGAAGTCGCGGTTCGCGTAGTTCGCCAGGGTGTCGCCGGGGGCGAGCCCGAAGAACTGGACGCCGGCATCGTTGGTGCTGACGATCTGCCCGTTGGCCGCCCGGGAGACGACGATCGGCACCGGCACGGCCCGGAACATCGTCTCGAACAGCTCCCGGCTCTCCGCGAGTTCCAGGCTCGCCCTGCGTTCCACGTCGGCCGCCGCCCATTCCAGGCGGCGCAGGCGGTTCGACCGGGCGATGTAGAGCAGGACCGTCAGGTGGCCGAGGACGAACTCGATCGCCAGGGCGAGGCTCACCTCGCCGGGGGATCGCACGGCGAGGAAGCCCGACAGCAGGACGAGGGCCGACACACTGCCGGTGACCGCCGTCCGAATGAAGCTCAGGGGCACCACGAGCATGAACGCGGTCGGCACCAGCAGCGCCGCCAGGACCGGGATTTCGGGGCGCGCCACGCAGAGGGCGCCGAGGCCCAGGCTCGCGGCGGCCTGCCACGGGAGGAGCCATCGCTGCAGCTGCGCGAAGTCCTTGACGGACCGCAGGGCGACCAGACCGCCGAGCGTCGCCGCCACGAGGCCGAGATGCGTGACCAGCATCGCCCGCATCCCGCTGCGGGCCTCGATCAGGCTGAGGTCGTCGACGAGGAGCAGGAGGGCGATCGCCAGGGAGGCGCACAGGACCGCCCGCGTGTGGCGCCGAATCCTGGGGAGCCGCTCCGCCCGGAACGCCGTTTCGTGGGCACGGGAGGCGAATGCGCCCGCAGGAGTGATGAGCCGTTCGGTCGTCATGACGCCCGACCGTGACACGCAAAGATCGCGCAGGGGTTAAGAGCGCCTGGCCTGGGCTTTTATTTCACCGCGCGCGGCCCGCGTGCCGTCAGGGCCCGCAGCGCGCCCCGCATCGTACGCACATCCTGCTCGGTCATGGCCATGCGATGAAGCATGTCGCGCATGTTGCGGGCGATGATGTCCCGCTTCTCCGGCGGATAGAAGCCGGCGGCCGCCAGGCTGTCCTCCAGCGTCGTGAAGAGCGAGGCCATCGCCTCCCGGGTGGCGGGCGGCGACAGCATCTCGCCGGTGAAGGGCAGCACCGAGAGGCCGGCTGCCCGGCGCCACTCGTAGCTCATGAGCAGCACCCCCTGGGCCAGGTTCAGGGAGGAGAAGCGGGCATCGACCGGGAAGGTCACGATGGCGTCGGCGCGGGAGACCTCGTCGTTGTCGAGGCCGGAGCGCTCCCGTCCGAACAGGATGCCGACCCGCTGGCCGGCGCGGCCCGCGACGTCGCGCATGGCCTCGTCGGGCGCGAAGACCCGCTTCATCTGACCGCGCTCGCGCGCCGTCGTCGCCAGCACGTAGTGCAGGTCGGCGATCGCCTCGCCGAGGGTGTCGTAGACCACCGCGCCGTCGAGGATGTGGGTGGCGCCCGAGGCCGCCTCGCGCACGCCCTTCTTCGGCCAGCCGTTCTTCGGCGCCACCAGGCGGAGCTCCGACAACCCGAAATTCGCCATGGCCCGTGCGGTCATGCCGATGTTCTCGGCCAGTTGCGGCTGGACCAGGATGATCACGGGCCCGGCGGGGGATGGGGCGGGTTCGGCCGCTGCGGCGCCGGTGGTCATAGGGTCGGTCGTTGCGGGATCGGTCGTCATGGGATCGGGCATGTGCGGGTCGGAGCTCATTCGCGCCGTCTTGCACGAGGCGGGCGCGACGGCCAAGCGCCGCCGGCCCGGGGAGGCCCGAGCGGACTCAGATCTTTCCGTCGAGGCCCATCTGGTAGTATTTGTGGATGATCTTGTCCTGGTTCTCCAGGAGCCAGTCGATCGAGGGCTCGTTGGTCATCGCCTTTCGGATCGCCTCGGTCATGCCCCGGCGCTGGATGTCGAACAGCGCCTTGTGGTCGACGGTCTCGGCCTCGATCACGCCGGGGCTCAGCCAGACCGAGCAGATGATGCCGAGGTCGTTGGCCTTCTCCTTCGGGATGTAGCCGGCCCGCACCGCATCGAGCACGCCGTTGGCGATGGCGAACTGCACCGTGCCCATCAAGATCGAGGTGTACTTGCTCTCAGTGACGCTCACCTTCGAGACGCAGAGCGTGACGGGGCGCACCATGATGTCGGTGTTGAGGAGCGCGAAGACGCGGCTGTGGCCGACGACCTGATCGCCCGTGAGGGTGGCGAGGGCGGTGCCCACCGGACCGTCGAGTTCGCCGATGATCACCTCGGGCTCGGACGCCGTGTTCGGCGGTCCGCCGGCGACCAGGGCCTCGCCGGCGCGAAGGATGATGCGTTCACTCATGGGGCTCTCTCAGGACAGCGGAGGACAGGACGGCGGGGGCTGTGCCGCGTGGCGGGCAGATTCCGCGTGTCGGCGTCAATGTCCAGCCCCATGGCCGCATGGGGCCCCGCCGCGCCTTCGGACGCCGTCCGCGCCGCCCGGGTCGTACGCGGCCCGCGGCCGATCCACAGGGCATGGGGGATGCGGGCGACCGTCGCGGATCGCAGTAATTCGACCTTAAGGCTCGCCATGCATCGCTGAGCGATACGGGACCTCTTCATCGGCTGTTCGTCAGGACATCAGAGGAACCGCCCCGTCGGAGCGTGATGGCAAGGCCAAGCGACCCGCAACATCATAATGCGATCGGTTTCGGCACTCCCATGTCCTGCGGCGCCAAGAAAACAGGCTGGGTAAGCCGCTTTCGCCGATCTTCGAGCGGCGCGACGGCAGTCGAGTTCGCCCTTGTCATGCCGCTCTTCATACTGGTGTTCGTCGAAATTCTTCAGGGTGGCCTGTACGTCTTCTGCTACGCGGCCCTGGAAAAGGCGACCGCCGATGCCAGCCGGACGATCATGATCGGCGCGCTGACCGATACGGCCTCCACCGCCAACGGCTTTCGCAGCTCGGTGGTCTGCGCCAACCTGATCGCCGGCCTGTCCTGCAACAACATCGTCACCAATCTGCAGACCACCACCCTGACCGGGTCGGGCGGCGGCTACTCGGTGTTCGTCAGCCCGGACGAGAAGAGCCTCGTGCCGGTGCCGATGAACAACAGTCAGACGGCGTACTGCACCGGCGCCCCCGGCACCTACGGTTACCTCCAGGTCTTCTACGCCGTCCCGGTGTTCAGCCCGGTCTGGATCGCCCTGAAGCTGGGCACGACCTGGAACGGGACCTCGGTCGTGTTCGCCCGGGCGGCGGTGGCGTTCCGGAACGAGCCGTTCACCACCGCCAGCGTCTCGACAGGGTGCTGACGCCGCCATGAGCCGCCAGACCCTCAAGCGCTTCGGACGGGACGGGCGCGGCATCGCCATCATCGAGTTCGCGCTAATCCTGCCGCTGCTGCTCACGCTCTCGGCAGTGACCTTCGATCTCGTCCGCTACGTCATCTACATGCGCAAGCTCGAGCTCGCCGCCAGCACCCTGGCGGATCTCGTGGCGCGCAACGACACGGGCAAGATCACCCAGACCGACATCCTCGCGATCTCCCGATCCCAGCTGGTCATGTTCCCGGAGGCCATGTCCGCCGCCAAGGACGCCAACGTCTCGGTCTGGACCCTGCTGAGATGGTCGCTGTCGGGGGTGCAGTTCACCCCGACCGTCGCCGGTTGCACGTCCAACTGTACCTATACGCCGAAGGTCGTCTGGACGTCCGGCCAGAAGCGCTCCTGCACGACACCGCCCGTCGCGGCGCCCAATACGGCCGGACCGAGCCCCACGACGCTGCCCAGCGACACGTTCGGCCCCGGCTTCCTCGTCGTGGCCGACGTGGTCTTCAGCTACAAGCCCCTCATCCTCCAATCCGTCGTCGGCTCGATCGACATCGCGAAGTCCTTCTATTTCGCGCCGCGCTACGTCACGGCCATCACCTTCGATCCGAGCGGCGGGAGCACCTCCGCCAATGCCTGCCCCTGACCCCGAGGCCTGTTCCATGCACGCCGACTCCACGCATCCCGTTTCTCCGCCAGGGCGCCTGCTGCGGCGCCTGCGCGATGAGACGGGCGGCAATGTCCTCATGGTCTTCGCCCTGGCGCTGATCCCGCTGATCGGCCTGACCGGGCTCGGCGTCGATTACGTCCGCGGCATCAACTACCGCACCCATTTCGACCGCGCGGCCGACGCGGCCACGATCACCGCGATCGCGACGGCCCGCGATTACATCTCCACCAACCCGAAGAACGAGGCGGACCCCACCGCCTCGGCCCTGGCGCTCGCCAAGACCCGCGGGCTGGCGGCCTTCCAGGTCAATGCCGGCGCGATGCTCAAGAGCCTGCCGCTGGTCCCGGACCTCACGGTCACCCGCACCGCCGGGGTCATAACGGCTCGGGCGACATACGCCTCGAGCTTCAACTCACCCTTCAGCAAGGTCCTGGGCGATCTGAAGGCGATTCAGGTGTCCGGGAAATCCACGTCCAGCCTCACCTTGAGCAACTACGTGGACTTCTATCTGTTGCTCGACACGTCCGGCTCGATGGGTTTCCCGACCTCCAGCGCGGCGCAGACGCAGTTCGCCAAGCTCAACCCCGACATGAAATCCGGCGGCCCGAACAATTGCGCCTTCGCCTGTCATTTCCCCGGCTGGCAGGGCTTCGCGATCTCCAAGCAGAACAACATCGAGCTTCGGATCGCGACCGTCAGCAACGCCGTCCAAGGTCTTATCGCCAAGGCGAAGACCAACGCGACCCTGGTCAACCAGTACCGGGTCGGGCTCTATCCCTTCGTGAGCAATCTCGAAACCGCGGCCGACGTGACGGCCGATCTGGATTCGCTCAAGACCATCAATCTCGAAAACTACATGGATATCGGCAATTCGTCCGTGCCACGCGGGAGCGGCGGCACGCATTACGAGAACGTCTTCCCGATCATCAACAACAAGATCACCAGCGTCGGGGACGGGCTCAGTGCCAAGCGGGCGCTGCCGTTCGTGTTCGTGATCACGGATGGGATGGACAACAACCAGTATTACTACAATTCGACCGGCTGGACCGGATCCCAGGCGAGGCTCCTCGATCCCTCGCTGTGCAAGCCCTTGAAGGATCGCGGCATCACCATCTCGATTCTCTACATTCCGTACATCCCGATCTCGCCGGCGAACCACCCGGATCAGGTGGTCACGAACGAGAACCTCCTCGTGAACACACTGATTCCGGGCGTGCCCGCCACGCTGCAGAATTGCGCCTCGTCGGGCTACTTCCGCACCGCGAACTCGGCGAGCGAGATCCAGGAAGCGCTGAACGCCATGTTCGATCAGGCGACCCGGAAGGCGCGCCTCGTCGCCGGTCCCTGACAGGCCAAAAGGTTTGTCATGCGCCGGGAGGGAGCCGCCTGCTTCCGCCCCGGAAGCGCGCGGGCTAAGAGCGGCGCAGGTTCGGCATCCGCCTTGCGTGGCGCCGGACATCCTGGCTCAGGAAGGTGTGCTGCAGATGGACAAGATCAAGGTTGCGAACCCGGTCGTCGAACTCGACGGCGACGAGATGACCCGGATCATCTGGAGCCAGATCAAGGACAAGCTGATCCACCCCTACCTCGACCTGAACCTGGACTATTACGACCTCGGCGTCGAGCACCGCGACGCCACCAACGATCAGGTCACCGTCCAGGCCGCCGAGGCGATCAAGCGCCACGGCGTCGGCGTGAAGTGCGCCACCATCACCCCCGATGAGGCCCGGGTGAAGGAGTTCAACCTGAAGGAGATGTGGAAGTCGCCCAACGGCACGATCCGCAACATCCTCGGCGGCGTCATCTTCCGCGAGCCGATCATCTGCAAGAACGTGCCCCGCCTCGTGCCGGGCTGGACCCAGCCCATCGTGGTCGGCCGCCACGCCTACGGCGACCAGTACAAGGCCACCGACTTCAAGGTGCCGGGCAAGGGCCGCCTGACCATCAAGTTCGAGGGCGAGGACGGCACGGTCATCGAGAAGGAAGTCTTCAAGTTCCCGAGCCCCGGCATCGCCCAGGCGATGTACAACCTCGACGACTCGATCCGCGACTTCGCCCGCGCCTCGATGAACTATGGCCTGAACCGCAAGTACCCGGTCTACCTCTCGACCAAGAACACCATCCTGAAGGCCTATGACGGCCGCTTCAAGGACCTGTTCGAGGAGGTCTTCCAGAACGAGTTCAAGGCGAAGTTCGATGCGGCCGGGATCACCTACGAGCACCGCCTGATCGACGACATGGTGGCCTCGGCCCTCAAGTGGTCGGGCGGCTACGTCTGGGCCTGCAAGAACTACGATGGCGACGTGCAGTCCGACACCGTGGCGCAGGGCTTCGGCTCGCTCGGCCTGATGACCTCCGTGCTGCTTACCCCCGATGGCCGGACCGTCGAGGCCGAGGCCGCCCACGGCACGGTGACACGCCACTACCGCGAGCACCAGAAGGGCAAGGAGACCTCCACCAACTCCATCGCGTCGATCTTCGCCTGGAGCCGTGGCCTCGCCCACCGGGCCAAGCTCGACGACAACGCGGCGCTCGCCACGTTCGCCACGACCCTGGAGACCGTCTGCGTCGACACCGTCGAGGCCGGCTTCATGACCAAGGACCTCGCCCTGCTCGTCGGCCCCGACCAGCGCTGGCTCTCGACAACGGGCTTCCTCGACAAGGTCGACCAGCACCTGAAGGCCGCGATGGCCTGAGCGGGCTTCGGCGGAGCCCGAGGGCCGACGTCGTAGCGCGGACGCGTCGTCTGCGATGGACGCTGGATCATACGGTCCAGCATCCGCGGATGGGTGCGCGCCTCTCTCTGTTGCGGGGCCCTCACCGTTCCCCGCTCTGGGTCGGGGGGCGTCTGCCCGCGCGCGGCATCCGGTGAAAACCCGCGCTCAGCACCCCGTCATCCCGGGGCCGCGCAACGGAGCCCCACATCAGGAAACGTGGGCCGTACAGGACTTCATCCCGTGAGCGGCTTCTGGAATGGCACGCTGACGGCGCGCCCCGTCGGGTCCGGTCTTACCTGCGGTACCCCGGACTGACGGCGCGGAGCCATCGGCGATCGCCCCGACCGCACGGGAGGGAGCATTGAAACCTTCAGCGCTCGAGGCGTCCGTCCAACGCCCGAGCCCCGTCGGGTCGGACGGTCGATACCACCCGGTACGCCTCGACCCAGGTCATCCTCAGGACGCGTGCCGCGCGGCGTCCGCGTTGCGCTTGCGGGTGGCGGCGCCCTTCTTGGCGGAGGCGGAGCGCTCTTCCGCCGTGCGGCCGGCCGAGGCCTTGCCGCCGACCGCGCCGCCGCGATGGGCCGCGGGATGGCGGGTCGCCTTGCCCCGCCCGGAGCCGCCGGGCTTCTTGCCGCCGCCATCGTCCTTGTTGACGGTCGCCCAGGCCCGCGCCTCGGCGTCCCTCTCGGGCACGCCGCGCGCCTCGTAGGACTCGGCGATGTGCTCCGCCTTGCGGATCTGCTTGTCGGTGTACTTCGACTTGTCGCCCTGGCTCATCGCGAATCCACTCCGCTGGAGGACCCGGGCGAGGCGTCAGCCGATCGCGACGGGCCCGTCGAGAACCGCCCGAACGCGGCGGACCAGGTCCGTCCGGCGGTAGGGCTTGTTCAGGAGATCGAACTCCGAACCCCCGGCATCGGTTCGCTCCAGGCTCGCCTCGGCGTAGCCCGTGGTGAGCAGGACCTTGAGGTCGGGCCGCCGGCGCTTGGCCTCGCGTCCCAGGGCGATGCCGTTCATGCCGCCCGGCATGATGAGGTCCGTGAAGAGCAGGTCGATGGCGTTCCCGCTGTCCAGTACTTCGAGGGCCTCGCGGCCGTTCTGCGCCATCAGGGTGCTGTAGCCGAAATCCCGCAGGATGGTGCGGGCGAGCTCGGCCACGTCCTCCCGGTCGTCGACGATGAGGATCGTCTCGGTGCCGGACCCCTCCTGGGGGCCGACCGCGGCCGGCGCCGCCTCGAACACCGCGGTCTCGGTGGCCGGAAAGGACAGGCGCACCACGGTTCCCGCCCCCAGGACGGATTCGATGCGGGCGGCGCCGCCCGACTGCTTGGCGAAGCCGTAGACCATCGACAGGCCGAGGCCGGTGCCCTTGCCCTCCTCCTTGGTGGTGAAGAACGGGTCCATGACCCGGGCCAGGACATGGGCCGGGATGCCGCTGCCGGTATCGCTCACGCTGATGGTGACGTAGCGGCCGGGGGCCAGGGGACCGTCGACCTCGCCGGTGATGACGTGGTTCTCGGTCCGCACCGTGAGGCGGCCGCCCTCCGGCATCGCGTCGCGCGCGTTGATGAAGACGTTGAGGAGGGCGACCTCGGCCTGGTTCGGGTCGACGCGGCAGTTCCAGAGGTCGGGGCTGAGGTCGAAGTCGAGGGAGACGGTCTCGCCGAGGGTCCGGCCGGCCATGTCGGCCATGCCCTGGACCAGGGCGTTCAGGTTCACGGAGCGGCCTTCGAGGCGCTGTTTACGCGCGAAGGCCAGGAGCTGCTGCGTCAGGGTCGTGGCGCGCTCGGCGGCGGTGCGGATGTTGTCGGTGGCCCGGCGCAGGCGGTTGCGGTCGGCGCTCGGATCGTCGAGGCCGGCGCCCAGGATGTCGACGTAGCCGACGATCACCTGCAGCAGGTTGTTGAAGTCGTGCGCGATGCCGCCGGTGAGCTGGCCGAGCGCCTCCATCTTCTGGGCCTGGCCCAGGGCCTCCTCGGCGTCGCGCCGGCGCGAAACGTCCAGCTGCGAGGCGAAGAAGTACACCAGCGTTCCGCCCGCGTCGTAGATCGGCGAGACGAAGAGCGCATTCCAGAACGGCGTGCCGTCCTTGCGGTAGTTGACGATCTCGGTGGCGACGTTCTCGCGGGCCGCGATCGCCCGGGCGAGTTCGCGCACCGCCCCACGATCGGTGTCCGGCCCCTGGAGGAAGCGGCAGTTGCGGTCCAGCACCTCGTCGCGGCGGTAGCCGGTCATCTCCAGGAAGGCGTCGTTGGTGAAGATGATCGGATTGTCGGGCAGGCGCGGGTCGCTCACCACCATCGGCATGCGCGAGGCGGCCACCGATGCGAAGAAGAAGGCCGCTTCCGGGCTGATCGGGGATCGGATCGGGTCCTGCGCGAGCGCCCCGTTCGGCGGCATCTTGGGCGTGTCGATCATCGTCGCGCTATCACATCGGCGGGGCTTCGCAGGCGAGCCTGGCAGGTCGCCCCTTACACGGGTCAAACTCCCGGCGCCATCATCGTTCCCTGTGCCGGCCCAGGCATCTCACCGTCGGCATGACGATTCAGCGAGGACCGGCCGCGCGTCACGAGACGCGCGGCCGGTCGGAGGGTCAGCGCTGCTCGGTCTCGAAGCGGACGCTGTTGACGTTGGCCCGCTCGAAGGCCTGCATCACGTGCTGGTAGGAACGCTCCCCGTCGCTGGCCTCGACGCCCTCGACCTCCTCGGGCTTCAGGACGAACATCAGCATCGAGCGTCCGGTGACCTCGTAGGTCGCGCCGATCGGCTTGCTCACCACGTCCTGGCTGTCGGGCAGGTTCGTGTCGAGGAGCCGCGTCCAGCCGACGCCGCCCACCGATTCCGGCAGGGTGAACGACACGAGGTCGTGGTAGGCGTTGTAGAGCAGCAGCAGGGTGGCATCGCCGCCGCGCTGGTGGATGCCCGAGGCCTGGGCCCGGCCGTCGAGGAGCACCGCGATGGCGCGGGCATCACCCTGCGTCCAGTTCTCCGGCGACATCTCCCCGCCGTCGGGACGCAGCCAGGTCACGTCCTTGACGCCGAACTCCTCGTCGTAGGCGCCCGTGAGGAATCGGCCGCGGGTGAGGATCGGGAGCGCCTCGCGCAGCAGGGTCAGGCGCTGCGTGAACTCGGCGAGATCCCGCTCCTCGGGCCCGACGGCCTCCCAGTCGAGCCAGGAGATCTCGTTGTCCTGGCAATAGGCGTTGTTGTTGCCGTTCTGGGTGCGGGCGAACTCGTCGCCCGCGAGCAGCATCGGGGTGCCGCGGGAGAGGAACAGCGTCGCCAGCATGTTGCGCATCTGGCGCAGGCGCACGGCGCGGATCTCCGGATCGTCCGTCGGTCCCTCGGCCCCGTAGTTGTTCGACAGGTTGTGCGAGTGTCCGTCGCGGTTGTCCTCGCCGTTCGCCAGGTTGTGCTTCTCGTTGTACGACACGGTGTCGTTCAGCGTGAAGCCGTCATGGGCGGTCAGGAAGTTCACCGAAGCCCAGGGCTTGCGCCCGCGCTTGTTGAACTTGTCGGCCGAGCCGGTCAGCCGGGCGGCGAGATCGGGCAGCATGCCCTCGTCGCCGCGCCAGTAGCCGCGCACGTCGTCGCGGAAGCGGTCGTTCCACTCGGCCCAGCCCGGCGGGAAGCCGCCGACCTGATAGCCGCCCGGGCCGCAATCCCAGGGCTCGGCGATGAGCTTGACGCCGTTCAGCACCGGGTCCTGCCGGCAGGTGTCGAGGAAGCCGCCGCCTTCGTCGAAGCCGTGCGGCTCGCGGCCCAGGATGGTGGCGAGGTCGAAGCGGAAGCCGTCCACCCGCATCTCGGTGGCCCAGTAGCGCAGGGAGTCGGTCACGAGCTGCAGCACCCGCGGGTGCGACAGGTTGAAGGTGTTCCCCGTGCCGGTGTCGTTGATGTAGTAGCGCGGCTCCTTGGGCATGAGCCGGTAGTAGGAGGCGTTGTCGACGCCCTTGTACGACAGCGTCGGACCTTTCTCGTTGCCCTCGGCGGTGTGGTTGTAGACCACGTCCAGGATCACCTCGAGGCCGGCGCCGTGCATGCGCGCCACCATCTCCTTGAACTCGGAGAAGGCGAAGTCCGGCACGGCGGCGTAGCGCCGGGCGGGGGTGAAGAACGAGATGGTGTTGTAGCCCCAGTAGTTCACCAGGTCCTTCTCCTGCAGGTAATCGTCCTGCACGAAGGCGTGGACCGGCAGGAGCTCCACCGAGGTGACGCCGAGGCTCTTGATGTAGTCGAGCACCGCCGGCGTGCCGAGGCCCGCATAGGTGCCGCGCAGCTTCTCCGGCACCGCCGGGTGGAGCTTGGTGAAGCCCTTCACGTGGGTCTCGTAGAAGATGGTCTTCTCCCACGGCACGTGCGGCTTGCGGTCCCGGCCCCAGGTGAAGGCCGGGTCGATGACGCGGGAGCGGCGGGTGAAGGGCGCGGAATCGCGGTCGTCGAAGGTCAGGTCGTCGCCGGTCTCCATCTGGTAGCCGAACAGGGCCGGGTTCCAGGTGATGGAGCCGACGAGCCCCTTGGCGTAGGGGTCGATGAGCAGCTTGTTCGGGTTGAAGCGGTGCCCGGCCGTCGGCTCGTAGGGGCCGTGGACGCGGTAGCCGTAGATGGTGCCCGGGCGCGCGTCGGGCAGGTAGCCGTGCCAGATCTCGTCGGTGTACTCGGGCAGCTCGATCCGCTCGATCTCGTTCACGCCGTCATCGTCGAACAGGCAGAGCTCGACCTTGGTGGCGTGGGCCGAGAACAGGGCGAAGTTCACGCCCAGGCCGTCCCAGTTCGCGCCGAGCGGATAGGGCGAGCCTTCCTTGATGCGCGAACGTTTAGCGCGGCCCTGCGGGCTTGAGCGGTCCGCGGGATTCGTCGTGTCGGCCATGTTCGCTCCGGGCGGTATCGGTGGGTGCGTCGAGACAGGGCGCTGCGCGACGCCCCGTCCTGGAAACCTGGACAGGAACGCTCACGCTTCGCCGGAAGGTCCGCCACGGGGCAAATCTTTTTGCATCGCACGGCGCGGTGCCCCGCAGCCGCTTCCACGGCGCGAGCGGTTGCGGCAAGACTACGAACGGCAAGACTGCGAACGGCAAGACTGCGAACACCAAGACTGCGAACTCGGCGCGGCGGGGGCCGCCCGGGGCAAGGAGACCGGCGCATGACAGATCAGCCCTACGGCCTGCAGGCGATCGCCGATCGCTACCGGGTCAGCCTCGACGCCGTGCGCCACCTCGTCCAGGCGCTCGAAGCGGGCCACGGCCGGATGGCGCAGTTCAACCATCCCGAGCTCGGCGGCTTCGGCCAATGGTCGGGCTCGGGCATGACCATGATCGGCGACATGTTCAACGCCGAGCTCAAGGCCCGGGTGGACGCCCTCTGCACCGCCCTCGCCGCCGCGCTGCCGGCCGGCGCCTGGTCGGAGGTGCCGCGCGGCGCCGGGGCGCCCTGGCCTCCCGAATGGGGGGCACCGGCCACCGCCGGATCGCAGAACGGGATGCGCTACGCCTATTTCCCGGTCCAGCGGCGTCTCGTGGTCGAATCGGAGGGGCGGGCCGCGATCTACGACACCGCCGATCACGCCATCAGCGGCGTCTCGCAGCAGCAGGGCAGCGCGACGAGCCTGCGCTTCTCCGGCCCCGGCGGCCCCGTGGACCTCGCCAGCCTGAAGCGCCTCGACGAGGCCGAGCGCGGCGAGGCCCGCCCCTTCGCCCCCGAACCCTTCGCCCCCGAACCTTTCGCGCCCGAACCCTTCGAGGCCGGTCATCCGGGCGCCGAGGCGTCGCATCCGGGCAGCGCCGGGCCGGTGGGCGGCAGCGACGTGCTCTCGACGATCGAGCGCCTGTCGGAGATGCGCCGCAAGGGTATCCTCACGGAGGGCGAGTTCACCGCCAAGAAGGCCGAGCTGCTCGCGCGCCTCTGATCGCCAGGCTCCGAACGACGCGGGCCGGATCGCCCGGGGGCCGGCTGCGTTGGCCTGGAACCGGTGCCGCGCGCAGGACGCGGATCGCGGCAGAGATTCCGCAAGGCTGATGGCCCGACCCCGCGACCTCCTCGACGTCACGACGATCTACCACGAGCCCGCCGTGCCGGATTACCCGCGCGGGCGGGAGATCCTGGACCGGTTTCCGGAGGCCGAACGCATCGTCGTCCCCTCGCACTGGAACATCCCGAGTCTGCACGGCAATGCCGGCTCGGTGGAAGATTGGGTGCGGATCAAGCGCTCCATCCTGGTGCTGGGGGTGAAGAAGGGCCTCGCCATGCGGCCGAACGGGCGCAGCGCCCACTTCATCTCGCCCTCGACCTCGAACGGCTGCGCCATGTCCTGCGCCTACTGCTACGTGCCCCGGCGCAAGGGCTTCGCCAATCCGATCTCGCTCTTCGTCAACGTCGAGGCCGTGGCCGCCGCCATCGCGCGCCACGCGGCCCGCCAGGGGCCCCTGCCCGAGCCCGACACGATCGATCCCGCCCTCTGGGTCTACGACCTCGGCGAGAACGGCGACCTCTCGGTGGACGCCATGGTGAGCGACACGGTGCGGGATCTCGTGGCGCTCTTCCGGGACATCCCCAACGCCAAGGCGTCCTTCGCCACCAAGGCGGTGAACCGCGATCTCCTGGCCTACGACCCCCAGGGCAAGACCCGGATCCGCTTCTCGCTCATGCCCGAGCGCATCGCCCGCATCGTCGACGTGCGGACGGCACCGATCCCCGAGCGCATCGCCGCCATCGACGACTTCGTCGCCGCCGGTTACGAGGTCCACGTCAACTTCTCGCCGGTCATCCTCTACGAGGGCTGGGAGGCCGATTGGGCGGCCCTGTTCGCCGCCATCGACGGCGCGATCGGCCCGGCGGCCCGGGCGCAGCTCAAGGCGGAGATCATCCTGCTGACCCACAACGCCGACCTGCACGCAGTCAATCTCGGATGGCACCCCAAGGCCGAGGACCTGCTCTGGCGGCCGGACATCCAGGAGGCGAAGGTCTCCGAGGGCGGCGGCGCCAACCTGCGCTACCGCACCGGCTGGAAGGGTCAGTGGCTCGCCCGCTTCAAGGCCCTGCTCGCCGAGCGCATGCCCTACTGCACGGTGCGGTACGCGTTCTGAAGGGGCCGGCGGCCCGGCCACCGTCCGCCGCCCCCACTGGCGTGCCGCTCCGCCTCAGCCCCAGACCATCTCGCCCGTGGCGACCTTGGCGCCGATGTCGAGGGCGATGTCCATGCCGAGGCCCGGGAAGCGGGCCAGCATCGCTGCCTTCAGCGCGGCGGCATCCCCGCCCGCCGCGAGGGCCTCCTCGAAGGCCAGGAGGTAGCTTCGGGTGAAGGCGAGGGCCGAGCCGTCGGTGGCGGCCTCGACCGCCAGATGGCCCGGCACGACGACGGACGGCGCACGCGCGGCGATCCGGTCGAGTTCGGCGATCCAGGCGGCGCGGGCCTCCGGGCTCGGCGTGTCGGCGGTCCAGACGTGGACGCCGGAGAAGATCAGGACTCCGCCGAACACCGCGTTCAGGGCCGGGACGAACAGGGTGCGGCGGTTGGGCAGGCCCATGGCGGGCACGATCTCGACGGTCTCTCCGTCGACCGACAGGGCAGCGCCGTCGAAGGGCGTGGGCATGACCACGTCGGCCCGCGTCCCCGGACCCTCGGCCCCCAGCTGCGGGCCCCAGGCGGCGATCTTCGCATCGACCGTGCGGGCGATGGCCGACACGGTGGCGGAGGCAGCGAGCACCCGGGCCTCCGGAAAGGCCTCGCAGAGGGGTTTCAGCCCGAAGTAATAGTCCGGGTCCGACTGGCTGACATAGATCGTCGCGAGGCGCTTGCCGGTCGCCGCGATCGCCGCCGCGATGGCTCGACCGTCGGAGACGGTGAAGCCGCCGTCGATCAGGATCGCTTCGGTCGGCCCCTCGATCAGCACCGGGGCGCGGAAGAACCCCTTCGGGCCGGCGGGAAAGTGCGTCCAGGCGAGCCCGGGTCCGGCCAGCCCGGTCAGCGGCATCGCGATGGTCGAGCCAAGCCCGGCCTGCATCGGCGTTTCCTCCATCATAGTGTTTCTCCCGATCCGGCGCGAAGCTCGGCCGCCAGTCTGTCCCGGTCGCCGAAGAGGATGCCGCTCGGCAGGCGTCGGGCGCCTTCCTCGTCCGCGAGGACGAAGGCGGGGACGCCCCGGGCCCCGAACCGGGCCGCCATCCGGACGGCGGCCTCGATCCGATGCCGGGTCGCCTCGCGCAGTTCGGGGTCGGGCTCCTCCAGCCGGCCGGCGGCCTCCGCGAAGCCGGCGCCAGCGAGCACGTCCGCAACCACGGTGCGATCCGCAGTGTCCCGGCCCGCGACGTAGCGGGCCTGCTGGAGCGCCTGCAGGCCTTCGAGCTCACGGCCGGGCCGGGTCAGTCCGATCGCGACGAGGCCGAGGGTGGCGGCGGCCGAATCGAAGGCGGCGCCGGGCGTCCGGAAGATCAGGGCGCGATAGGCGTCGCTGAACGGTTGCCCCGTCTGGTCCGTGATGCGCTGGTCGTTCTGCCAGACATAGTCCGCGAAGGCGGGATCCATGGGCTGGCCGCCCTCGCCCGCGAACAGGCCCGTGGGCGCGAGGTCCAGCGCGACCGCCCCCGACTGGGCGATCCAGGCCAACGCGGGAGCGGCCCCGTAGCACCAGCCGCACAAGGGATCGAACAGAAAGGTCAACCGCATGGACCTGGACCTGCCTAATGTCTGAACACGCGCCGGATCGATTGAATTACCCAACGGAATTCAGTCAAGGCGTCCTTTAGCGCCAGATTTTCAGCAAGACGAGTCCAATTTTTGGACTGGGTCGCCCGACCCCTGCGCGGCGGCCCGGTCTCCGGATTCACCGAACCGGGGCCGGCGGCGCCACGGATGTCCCGACGCCCGCCTAAACTCAGCGCAAAGCGCGCCGATCAGGTCCTCACCGCAGCGCTCGCCGGCCCTATGCAGGATACCGTGGCCGGCGGTGGGGGCGAGGATGACGATGGTGCCGCCCGCGAACAAAGCCGGGCGACGACAACGACGCGACGATGTGCGGTGCTGCCGAGCCTGTAAGACAGACGGCGGGGCGCGCCGTCAGTCTTGGGAGGGTGGGTGAAGCCCTGTCATTTCGAACAGGACGGAAGCCATGGCGGTGCGCGGAGAACGCTGGGCGTTCTCGCACGAGCCGAATGTCGGACGTCAGGATCTGGCGGAGGGAGCGGGATTCGAACCCGCGATACCGTTTCCGGTATACACACTTTCCAGGCGTGCGCCTTCAACCACTCGGCCACCCCTCCGGTCCCGTCGCCGCGTCTCGCAGCCGCCGGGGCGGCCGGGCTTCGCGATCGCGCCGGGAGGCGTCCTGTACAAGCCGCATGGACGGCGTGCAAGCCTCGGAACGGCAAAGCTGACGATTCCCGTGCGATTTCCCCGCCGAGGGCACCCGCCCCTCGGGGGTCGCGGCGACGCGTTCTCAGATTCGCCGCTTTTGCAGCCGATGCGCGCAGGGCTAGGCTTCGGGAGTCGTGCTCCGCCGTGATCCGCTTCGACAACGTGACCAAGGTCTACCGGACGGACGGGCATCGCCGGACGATCCTGGAGCGCGTCTCCTTCACCCTGAAGCCGGGCACCAGCTACGGCATCCTGGGGATCAACGGCGCCGGCAAGTCGACCTCCCTGCGCCTCCTGGCCGGCACCGAGATGCCCACGAAGGGCCGCGTGGTCCGCACCACGCGCGTGTCCTGGCCCCTGGGCTTCGCCGGCGGCTTCCACCCGGCCATGACCGGGCGCGACAACATCATCTTCGTGGCGCGCATCTACGGCGAGGACCCGCGCAAGGTGCTGGAGTTCGTGGAGGATTTCTCGGAGCTCGGCAGCTACCTCGACGTGCCGATCCGGACCTACTCGTCCGGCATGGGCTCGCGCCTCGCCTTCGGCATGAGCATGGCCATCCCGTTCGACTGCTACCTCATCGACGAGGTCACGGCGGTGGGCGATGCCCGCTTCCAGAAGCGCTGCGAGGAGGCCTTCGCGGCGCGCCGGGAGAATGCCGACGTGATCATGGTCTCCCACGGCATGGACACCCTGCGCACTTGGTGCCAGCAGGGCATCGTCATCATCAACGGGCGGGCGATCGTCTACGAGAGCATCGACGACGCCATCGAGGTCTATCGCCGCCTGAACGCCTGAGTTGCGCCGGCGCGCCGGTGGCCACGGTTTTGCCGCGGCGGCGGTGCAAAGGGTGTAACCTGGCGGCGGGATGGCCGGACGACATGGAATACCGGGGCGCATGAGCATCGAAATCCGCAACCCGCAGGGTCAGCCGCTGACCACGGCCGACCGCTCGAACGCGGTGGCCGAATCCCTGAAGCAGATCGCCCGCGTCTCGCGCTTCGCCGACCGCAAGAAGGGCATCCGCTCCTACCAGAGCCACGTGAAGACGGATCCGCTGATCCCGGTGCTCTTCCTGGTCTGCTTCCTGATCCCGACCCTGGCGGCCATCGCCTATTACGGCGTGATCGCGTCGGACCGCTTCGTGATCGAGTCGCGCTTCGCCCTGCGGCCGGCCCTCGGCAACGTCGACAAGGCCTCGCCCGATCAGGTCGGCACCAATTCCGGCTCCCCCATGAAGCAGATGGTGGCGCAGGACAGCCTGATCGCGACGAACTACATCATGAGCCGGCCGATGATTGAGGCCATCGAGAAGACCTACCCCTTGCGGGAGATGTTCTCCCGGCCCGGCATCGACATCCTCTCGCGCTTCGATCCCGAGAAGCCGATCGAGAAGCTGGTCAAGTACTGGCACGAGCGGGTCCACACCAAGATCGAGTCCGGATCGGGCATCATCCTCCTGTCCGTGAACGCCTTCGATCCGCAGGATGCCCTCAACCTCTCGAACGCGATCCTGGCCGAGAGCGAGCGCATGGTGAACGCCCTGAGCGGCCGGGCCCGCGAGGACGCGGTGCTGGAGAGCCAGCGCGAGCTCAAGCGGGCCGAGGAGCGGATGCTGAAGATCCGCACCGAGGTGGCGGCCCTGCGCAACCGCGACGGCGTCCTCGACGCGCAGAAGACCAACGAGAGCAACCTGAAGGTCCTGTCGGAGCTGCGCACGGCCCGCATCAACCTGGCCGTCCAGCTCATCCAGAGTCAGCGCGACCTCTCGCCGGAGACCCGCCGCATCCAGGACATGAAGGCCCAGATCAAGGACCTCGACGACAACATCGCGCGGATCGAGCGCCAGTCGGCCAGCGAGGATCCGGAGCAGCGCCGCATCCTGGCGAACGCCCTCACCCGGTTCGAGGCCTACGACGCCGACCGGGCGGATGCGGAGAAGTACTTCGCCAAGGTGCTGGCCGCGAACGAGCGGGCGCGGATCATCGCGGAGCGCCAGATCGAGTTCTTCAGCATGATCGTCGAGCCGGTGAAGCCCGAATCCTCCCAGGAGCCCCGGCGCCTCTTGATGATCAGCCTCATCGCCGGTGGTGCCGGACTGGTGTTCGCGCTCGCGGTGGTCACCCGCAAATACTTCGCCTGACGCGGTATTTCCGCTCAGGCGGGGCGGCGGACGGCCTGGCGTTAACGCTTCGCTAACCCTGTGCTCGGCAAATCTTGCCGAGCCCCCGACCCTCGGGGGCAGCGAGGGTGACGATGAGCGAGACGGCTGCCGGCGCGCCGGCTCCGGCGGGAGGGGCCGGGGGGAGCCTTGCACAGTTCGCGAGCTTCGCGATCCCGAACCGGGCGAACCTGAACGCGCTCTCCAAGCGCACGGACCTGTTCTTCGCCACCGCCGTGATGGGCATCCTCACGGTGCTCATCTTCCCGCTGCCGGCCTTCCTGCTCGACCTGCTGCTCGCGGTCTCGATCATCATCTCGGTGCTGATCATGATGACCGGGCTGTTCATCGACAATCCGCTCGAGTTCACGGTCTTTCCGACCCTGCTCCTCGTGGCGACGCTGCTGCGCCTCGCGCTGAACCTCGCCTCCACCCGCCTCATCCTGGGCCACGGGCACGAGGGCACGGCGGCCGCCGGCCACGTCATCGAGGCCTTCGGCAACTTCGTGATGGGCGGCAACTTCGTCATCGGAATCATCGTCTTCGCGATCCTGATCATCGTGAACTTCGTCGTCATCACGAAGGGATCGGGCCGCATCGCCGAGGTCGCCGCCCGCTTCACCCTCGACGCGATGCCCGGCAAGCAGATGGCTATCGACGCCGACCTCTCGGCGGGCCTCATCGACGAGAAGGTGGCCAAGGCCCGCCGCGCCGCCCTGGAGGAGGAATCCTCCTTCTTCGGCGCCATGGACGGTGCCTCCAAGTTCGTCCGCGGCGACGCGATCGCCGCGCTGCTCATCACCTTCATCAACGTGATCGGCGGCATCATCATCGGCGTCGCCCAGCAGGGCATGCCGTTCCTGGGGGCGGCGAAGTCCTACACCCTGCTCACCATCGGCGACGGCCTCGCCTCGCAAGTCCCCGCCCTCATCGTCTCGACGGCGGCCGGCATCCTGGTCTCCAAGGCGGGCGTGAAGGGCTCGGCCGACAAGGCCCTGGGCAAGCAGCTCGCGAACTACCCCAAGGCCCTGGGCATGTCCTCGGGGGTCATGGTGCTGATCGCCCTCCTGCCCGGCATGCCGATGCTGCCCTTCCTGGCGCTCGCCGGCGCGTCCGGCTACGCCGCCTGGCACTTCGCCAAGGTCGCCCGCGAGGCGCCGCCCCTCGACGCCGACGGTGCGCCGATGGACGCCTCGGCGGTGGCCGCCGCCGCGGCCGCCAAGGAGGAAACCGTCACCGACCTCCTGAAGCTCGACGACCTCAAGCTCGAGATGGGCTACGCCCTGCTCGCCCTGGTCAACGGCCCGGAGGGCCAGGACCGCCTGACGGACCAGATCAAGGCCCTGCGCCGCCAGCTCGCCGCCGAGCTCGGCTTCGTGATGCCCTCGGTCCGGATCCTCGACAACGTCCAGCTCGACGCGAACGCCTACGTGGTGCGGGTCAAGGAGATCGAGGCCGGCACGGGCCAGATCTTCCCCGGCCAGTTCATGGCCATGGACCCGATGGGCGGACAGGTGCAGCTGCCCGGCCAGCACATGCTGGAGCCGACCTTCGGCCTGCCCGCCACCTGGATCGACGCCTCCCTGCGGGACCAGGCCCACCTCAAGGGCTACACCGTGGTGGACGCCGCCACGGTGGTCTCGACCCACCTCACCGAGATCATCAAGGCGCACGTCTCCGAGCTCCTGAACCACGTCGAGGTGCAGAAGCTCCTGCGCGAGGTCTCGAAGGAGCATGCCGAGCTCCTCAAGGAGGTGATGCCGAGCCAGATCGGCACCACCGGCATCCAGCGGGTGCTCCAGTTCCTGCTGGCCGAGCGGGTCTCGATCCGCGACCTCGGGGCGATCATCGAGGGCGTCGCAGAGGTGGCCGGGCACGTGAAGAACCCGCGCGACATCGTCGAGCACGTCCGCGCCCGCCTCGGCCGCCAGATCTGCGCCCAGTACCAGGGGCCGGACGGCATGCTGCCGATCATCACCCTGTCGCCGGCCTGGGAGCAGGCCTTCCTCGACTCGATCGCGGGCGAGCGCGACGAGCGCTACCTGGCGATGCAGCCTTCGAAGCTCTCGGACTTCGTCAACACGGTGCGCGACCGCTTCGAGACCGCCGCCCGCATGGGCGAGATGCCCGTGCTGGTGACCTCGGTCCAGGCCCGGCCCTTCGTGCGCTCGATCATCGAGCGCTTCCGGCGCGAGACGCCGGTGATGAGCCAAGCGGAGATCCATCCCCGCGCCCGGCTCCGGACCGTCGGCTCGGTCTGAGAGGCGACCCCGCGCCCCGGCGGTGAACCGGTCTCGCGGACCATCCGGGTTCGCCGCGCGCGCCTGTCGCGGTCGGCCCCGTCGCGGGGGTGACGCGGATCAGTTAGTCGTGCCGCAGAGGTAGAATTTCTCGACGTAGCCGTCCCGGAGCCAGAACAGGTTCCGCGATCTCCGCGAGGCGCCGGAAGGGTCCGAGCGTGTCGACCCGCCAGGCGGCGTAGGCATGCATGAAGGACTGCTCGGGAAAGGCGGACCCTTGCAGGGCCACGCCGAAGGGGGCTCCGATGGCGGGGAACGCCAACGGGAAGCCCAGGACCGCTTCCACCGCGGCAACGATGTCGAGCCATTCGAGGGGGGGCATCGGTGCCGCCCTGCTCCGGCGACCGGACCGGACAGACGCCGAGGGCCTCGCCCAGGCGCAGCAGGCGGTCGCACCACATGGCCGCATGCCGATCCGGCACGCTGCGGGCGCGGGCGGCCGTGCTCTTGCCCATGGCCAGGCCGTGGACGAGGTGCTCCTGGAACATGTTGGCGAGGAGATCCGCCAGCAGATCGGGATCGCGCTGCGCCAAGGCCGCCTTCAACCGCATGTGGCCGGCGGTGAGCTGATCCCACATCCCGCCGGTCTTGCCGGGATCCGCGGCGGCGGAGACGTGCCAGGCCGTGATGATCCGTTCGCAGATCGCGCGGTCCGCCGCGCTCCGGGACGGCACCTCGAACCGGAAGGGCGGCATCGCCCCCACTGCCCGATAGGGGTAGCGGAAGAGCTCCCGTCCCAGATCCGCCGTCATCGCCGCCACGATCTCGGCGGAGAGGGCGTGAATCCGTCCCTCATGCCGACCGATGTTCAGGTAGTGGTCCTCGGCGGACCGGATTTTCCGTCCTGGACCGCCGTCGCGACGTCGGGATTGAGGCGCAGATATTCCGCGGCGCCGAAATCCTTCGACAGGTCGCGGTCCTCCGTCCCGCGGCCGAATTTCAGAAGCTGCCTCATCCCGCTCCTCCGGAGCGGACGAATCCGCGCGCGATCCGCAGAGCGCAGCCAGCGATCCGTGGGGGAGTCGTCGACGCGAAAGCCCCGGGAGCGGGTCCGGATGTTCGCGCCCGAAGACCGGCCATCGCGGTCCGGGCGATGCGGGTTCGATCTCCCCTTACGAGGACGGATCAGACCGGCTTCTTCTCCATGCGGCGCTCGAGGGCATGGGCGTCGAGGCCGGGGGCGGTCAAGGGCGGCTCGGGGGCGGCCGCGTCGTGGGGCTCGTCCCGCAGGGCCGAGGCGAGGCGGTTGCGCTCGTAGAGGAGCACGACCACCACCGAGATCAGGAACGGGAGCCAAAAATAGAACAGCCGGAAGACGAGCAGCGCGGCGATCACCGACGGCCGGGCGATGTCGGGCATCGCCACCACGAAGACCAGTTCGAACACCCCGAGGCCGCCGGGGGCGTTCGACACCAGGGCCGCCGAGAACGAGGCGAGGAAGACCGCGAGCACGACGAGGAAGCCGGGGTTCCCGGCCTCCGGCAGGGCGAAGTAGATGATGCCGGCGGCGCCCAGCAGCTCGAGCGGAGCGGCGATGAGCTGGCGGCCCATGATGCGCGGCCGGGGGTATTCGAGCTTGAACTTGCGGATCGTGAGCGGCTTCAGGTGCAGCAGCGAGCCCGCGACGTAGAGGGCGACGAAGGCGAGCAGACAGCAGCCGAGGATGCGGGCGGTGGCGGGGTCGGTCAGGATCGCCGGCAGGTAGCCGTTGAGGCGCGTCAGGGTGTCGGGCAGGACGGTGAGCACGAAGCCGCCGAGCAGGATGGTGCCGAGGCCGAAGGTGAAAGAGCAGAGCGCCACCAGGACCGCAACCTGGGCCGCGGAGAGGCCCTTGGCGGTGTAGGCGCGGTAGCGCACCACGGCGCCGGAGAACACCGAGGCGCCGATATTGTGCGAGAGCGCGTAGGTCGTGAACGAGCAGACCGAGACGAAGAACCACGAGATGTGGCGCACGCCGAGATGCAGGAGCGCGATCCGGTCGTACCAGGCGAGCGCCGCGTAGGCGACGAGGGTCGAGAGGGCCGCGAAGAGGAAGCGGTGGACCGGAATCGCGGCGAAGCTGCCCTTGATCTCCGCCATGGAGATGCCGGCCAACTCCTTGTAGAGCAGGTAACCCGAACCGATCACGGCGGCGAGGCCGATGATCGGCCAGATAAAATCGCTGATCTTCTTCATGGTGGTCCGGACACGCCCCTGTTCGGGCCCTCCCTGCACGACGATGCGCGGCATCGCAAGCAAGGTTCCGCGCGGCCCCGGCAGGGATGGCTCATCCCACGGGATCATGACGGTTTCGTGCCGGTCGCCCCGCGGGGCGCCGGCACCCCATCCGCCTCAGGCGCGGATGCGCGAGAGGCCGATACCGTCCATGGCGGCTTGGTCGCGGGCCGCTTCGGCGACGCGCTCGGCGGTGCGCTCCCGGTCGTCCAGGATCTCGATCTTCTTCAGGTCCTCGAAGGCCTCGCCGAGCTCGGCCTTGGCCTCGGCGAGCTGCCCCTCGAGGGCGGCGGCCGACTGGCGCATGTTGTCCCGGCGGGTGGCGGCGGCCCGGGCATAGGTCGGGTAGGCGAAATGGGCCGGATCGGTGATGCCGGCGCGGCTCTCCTCGTGGGCGACCTCGCGGTCGAGCTCCATCGCCATGCGGGTGAAGTCCGCCTTCATCATCTCGATCTGCGTCACGCGCCGACGCTTCTCGTCGACCTGGAAGCGTCGCAGCCGGATCAACGTGTCACGGGATTTCATGGGCGGGTTCACTCCACGCAACGCACGGCTCGCCGGTGCGCGACCGGCCGCGCCCCGGGCCCGGCATCGGGAGATGGAGCCGGGGCGTCCTCTCAGGGCGCGCCGACGATCTCTGCCAGGCGACGGTAACCCTCGCCGATCGAAGTTGCTTCTTCCTTACCCTGACCCAGAAAAGCCTCCATTTCGGGCATGAGCGCGATCGCCTCGTCCACTTCCGGCGAGGCGCCCGCCCGGTAGGCGCCCAGACGGATCAGCTCCTCCATGTCGGCGTAGGTGGAGAGCAGGCGACGGGCCCGGCGCACCGTCGGCAGGTGCGCGGGGTCGCAGGCGCGAGGCATGGTGCGGGAGACGGAGCGCAGGACGTTGATCGCCGGGTAGCGCCCGCGCTCGGCGATGCCGCGCTCCATCACGATATGCCCGTCGAGGATGCCCCGGACCGCATCGGCCACGGGCTCGTTGTGGTCGTCGCCCTCGACCAGGACGGTGAACAGGCCGGAGATCGCCCCCTGCCCCGTCCCGGGCCCGGCCCGCTCGAGGAGCCGGGGCAGCTCGCTGAACACGGTGGGCGTGTAGCCCTTCGCGGTGGGCGGCTCGCCGGCCGCGAGGCCGATGTCGCGCTGGGCCATGGCGAAGCGGGTGATCGAATCGATCATGCACAGGACCTGTGCGCCCTGATCGCGAAAATACTCCGCCATCGCCAGGGTGACGTAGGCGGCGTTGCGGCGCATCAGGGCCGGCTCGTCGGAGGTGGCCACCACCACCACCGACCGGGCGAGGCCGGCGGCGCCGAGGTCGTCCTGGAGGAATTCCTGCACCTCGCGGCCGCGCTCGCCCACGAGGCCGATCACCGCAACGTCGGCGGCGGTGTAGCGGGCGAGCATCGACAGCAGCACCGACTTGCCGACGCCGGACCCGGCGAAGATGCCCATGCGCTGCCCGGCGCACATCGTCAGGAAGGTGTTGATGCAGCGGATTCCGAGGTCGAGGGGCGGCCCGACCCGCTGCCGGGCATGGGCCGGGGGCGGATCGGCTCGCAGCGGATAGATCGCAGGCCCGGAGGGCAGCGGCCCGAGGCCGTCGATGGGCCGGCCGAGGGCGTCGATGGTCCGGCCGAGCCAGGCGGCGGAGGGGCGCACCGCGCCGGCGGCCTCGTCCCGCACCAGGGCCGGACAGCCGCGCCGCACTCCCTCCAGGGAGCCGAAGGGCATGGCCAGCGCCCGATCGCCCTGGAAGCCGATGATCTCGCAGGGCACGGCGCCGAGGCCGTTCTCCACCGCGATGTCGAGCCGTCCGCCGAGGCGCATGGCCGCCACCGGACCCGCCACCTCGATCAGCAGGCCGCGAATCGCCACGACCCGTCCGTAGGTCTCGAGCACCTGGATTCCCGCGAGGGCGCTGCGCGCGTCAGCCAGGCGCAAGCGTCCGACGCTAGGGTCGCGATCGGTCATCGTCGCATCTCTCAACCATTCGTTTACCTCCCTCCTTAACACTGTGTGCATCGGGCTTGTAGCGCGCCGCCGGCTCACGCCGGGACGTAAAAAATTTTCGTTCGGCCGACGACATTCCGGTGGCGTTGTTCCGGAGAGACAGCGCGCAACAAGCCCATGCGGGTGAGGCACTTGAGGGGACATGCGAAGGTTTCGCATCATGCCCGAAGACGGTCGGACGAGAACAGATCGTCAACGGTTCGAAGCGTGGCCAGGCCGCGGGTCCAATTGGGTGCTTGCGTCCGTGAAACAGGGTTTGTTAACGATTAACGAATAGCGTTTCACGTCATTGACGAGGGAGCGTTCGCCACGGGCCGGTGGCGAACGAACGGCGGGGGCTTGCCCGTACGCTGCACACGGCCGGCTGGGCTGGGGACCGACGATGCGGGTACTTCTGATCGAGGACGACAGCGCGACCGCGCAGAGCATCGAGCTGATGCTCAAGTCCGAGAGCTTCAACACCTACACCACCGATCTCGGTGAGGAGGGGATCGATCTCGGCAAGCTGTATGATTACGACATCATCCTGCTCGACCTGAACCTGCCCGACATGTCGGGCTACGAGGTGCTGCGGAACCTCCGCGTCGCCAAGGTGAAGACGCCGATCCTGATTCTCTCCGGCATGGCCGGCATCGAGGACAAGGTGAAGGGCCTCGGCTTCGGCGCCGACGACTACCTGACGAAGCCCTTCCACAAGGACGAACTCGTCGCCCGCATCCACGCGATCGTGCGCCGCTCGAAGGGTCACGCCCAGTCGGTGATCACCACCGGCGACCTGATCGTGAACCTCGACCAGAAGACCGTCGAGGTCTCCGGCAGCCGCGTGCACCTGACCGGCAAGGAGTACCAGATGCTGGAGCTTCTCTCGCTGCGCAAGGGCACGACGCTGACCAAGGAGATGTTCCTTAATCATCTCTACGGCGGCATGGACGAGCCCGAGCTGAAGATCATCGACGTCTTCATCTGCAAGCTGCGAAAGAAGCTGGCGAACGCCAGCCAGGGCAAGAACTACATCGAGACCGTCTGGGGTCGCGGCTACGTGCTGCGCGAGCCCAACGAGGGCGAAGAGCGGATCGCCGTCTGAACCACCGGTCGGACGACGAAACGGCCCCGCGCGAGCGGGGCCTTTTTTGTTCGTGCGGACACCCGTCGTCCCCTCCCCCGCGCGGCGTCGACCGACCAAACGCAGATGGCGCGGGCCTGCGCCCGCGCCACGATCCGTCGGATGCCGCTCAGAGGCCGACCACCCGGCGCAGCGCCGGGGCGACGGCCAAGGCCGGCGCGACCGCCACGGCGGCGGGGTTGAGCACCGGCAGCGGCCGAGCCTGCGGTGCGAGGGACGCGGCGGCCTGGTTGTACAGGCCCCGGTGCTTGGTGTTCGGGACGAGCTTCTCGGTCAGGCCGATCACCGTCTCGGCGGCGCCGAGCAGCAGGGCACCGTCGGCGGCCAGGCTGCCGCTGAGGCGGGCCAGCACGTCGCCCTTGGTCGGCGCATCGAAATAGATCAGCACGTTGCGGCAGTAGATGATGTCGAACGTCCCCAGCGAATCGAAGGGCTGCAGCAGGTTCAGCGGGCGGTAATCCACCATCTGCCGCAGGCTGGCCGAGATGCGCCACTGCTCGCCGACCTGCTCGAAGTGCTTGATGAGCGACTGCACGGGCAGGCCGCGCTGCACCTCAAAATGGCTGTAGAGCCCGGCCTTCGCCTTCTCGAGTACCTCGGTCGACAGGTCGGTGCCGACGAGGTCGACGGTCCAGCCGGCGAGGCGCGGGGCGGCGTCCTGCAGCATCATCGCCAGGGAATAGGGTTCCTGGCCGGTGGAGGCGGCGGCGCACCAGATCCGCAGGCGGCGCTGCACGGCCCGGCGAGCCATGGCCTCGGGGAGCAGCACGTCGCGGAACAGGTCGAACGGCGTTCGGTCGCGAAAGAAGAAGGTCTCGTTGGTGGTCATCGCCTCGACCACGGCCCGCTCCATCGCGAGGTCGCGGCCGCCCTTCAGGGCGTTCACCAGCGCCCCGAGATCGGCGAGGTTGAAGCGCCGGCAGATCGGACCGAGGCGGCTCTCGACGAGGTAGCGCTTCTCTCCGCTGAGCGCGAGGCCGGAGCGGGTCTTGAGGTAGGCGCGCAGGAAATCGAACTCGACGTCGGTCATGCGCCCTGCCCCGTCAGAAGATTGCGCAGCGACGGGCCGATCTCGCCCAGAGGCAGGATCGCCTGGGCGAGTCCCGCCTTGGCGATGCTGCCGGGCATGCCCCAGACCGTGCTGGTCGCCTCGTCCTGGGCGAGCACCGCCGCCCCGGCCTCCGTCAGCGCGCGGGCCCCGCCCGTCCCGTCCGAGCCCATGCCGGTGAGAACGACCGCGAGGGCCGCGGCGCCGAAGATCGCGGCGGCATCCTGGAACAGCACGTCCACGGCGGGCCGGCAGAAATTCACCACGGGCCCGTCATGCAGGCGGATGGTCACGTCCTGGCGGCTTCCGCCCAGGCCCATGTGCCGTCCGCCCGGCGCCACGTAGATCCGGCCCGGCTGCAGGCGCTCGTCGGCCTTGCCCTCGGCGGCCGGCAGGCCGGTGCGGACGCCGAGATGCTCGGCGAAGACCGCGGTGAAGACCGGCGGCATGTGCTGGACGATGAGGACCGGGAACTGACGGAGCGTGGCGCTGCCGATCTTCTCCAGCACCTCGCCCACCGCGCGGGGCCCGCCGGTGGAGGCGCCGATGAGCAGGACGCGGGGCGCGACGCCGGTGCGGGCCTTCGGCCGCAGCACCAGGGGGGCGGTCGGACGCAGGGCCGAGACCGGTGCGGGCGCGTGCGACCCGGGAGAGACGGGGATCGGCGCGCCGGAGGCACCGCGCTTGCGCGCCCGGGCGGAGCCGAAGAGGCGCACCCGCTCGATCAGGTCGGTGCGGAAGGCGTCCGAGGTGGTCACGCCCCGGTTGCTCTCGGGCTTCGGGATGTAGTCCACGGCCCCGAGGGCGAGACAGCGCAGGGAGATGTCGGCGTTGCGGGTGGTCAGGGTCGACATCATGATGACCTGGACGCCGGGGCTCTTGGCGAGCAGCAGCGGCAGGGCCTGGGTGCCGTCGAGTTCCGGCATGTCGATGTCGAGGAGGATGACGTCGGGGTCGTGGCGCGCCATCGCCTCGACGGCGATCCGGCCGTTGGCCGCCGTGGCGACGACCTCGTGGCCCGCTTCGCCGATCCAGCGGGCGACCAGCCCGCGCACCACCGCCGAATCGTCTGCGATCAGAACCCGGACCCGCTGCCCCGCGAGCGGCGGCGGCGCGGCATGGGTCGACGCGAAGGTCGGTGCGGTGGCGGCCATCATGAATTCACGCTGTGAGCGACGCGGAGGAACGGTCGGGGTGGGAACTGGCCCCGGACGGGGCGGAATGCCCGGTCCAGGTCCGCGTCAGGCCGCGTCGGCTTCGGTGGCGAAGCCGACCTGCGCGAGCTTTGCCGTGACGATGTCGCGGTCGAACGGCTTCATGATGTACTCGTCGGCGCCCGCATGGAGGGCACGGGCGATGGCGCCGACGTCGTTCTCCGTGGTGCAGAACAGGACCTTGGGCTTCTCGCCGCCCGGCGTCTTGCGCAGGGCGCGCAGGAAGTCGTAGCCGTCCATGGTCGGCATGTTCCAGTCGAGCAGGATCGCGTCCGGCATGGTCTTGCCGCAGGCGCTGAGGGCCTTCTCGCCGTCCTCGGCCTCGCCGACCTCGAAGTTCATGGTCTCGAAGATGCGGCGCGCCACCTTCCGGATGACGGCGGAGTCGTCGACGATGAGGCAGGTTTTCATCGGGTCCTTCTCCTGGCTCGGGCTCAGGCCGCGCCGGCGGTGCGGGCGTTCGTCCCGAAGGCGAGGAGCGCATCGACGTCGAGGATGACGAGGAGGCGGCCGTCGAGACGGTGGACGCCGAGCGTGAGGTCGCGCCAGCGGGCATCGAGGTTGATCGGCACCGGCTCGTGGGTCTCGGCCCCGAGCTTGAGCACCTCGCCCACGCCGTCGACGATGAGGGCGAAGGTCTCGCCACCCTGCTCAAGGCCGATCGCCATCTGGGCGCCGTCCCCGGTGCGGGGCGCCATGCTGAGGCGCCGGCGCAGGCACAGGGCGGTGACGACGCGGCCGCGCAGGTTCAGGAGCCCGACGATCTCGGGCGGGGCGAGCGGCACCGGCGTCACGCCGGCCGGGATGAAGACGTCGTGGACCCGGTCGATGGCAAGACCGAACATGGTCTCGCCGACGAACACGGTGACGAAGTCGTGGGTGCCGACGGTTTCCGCGGCGTTGGTATTGGCAGCCTGCATCATGGGCGTGGACTCCGAAGGGGGCGGGCCGGTCAGGCGGCGACGGCGAGGCTGGCGACGTCGAGCTCGGCCAGGGCCGAGATCAGGCCGCTGCGGTCGAACTTCGCCACCAGGTCGGCGATGCCGAGGGTCCGTGCCCGCTCGATGGCCTCGGTCCCGATGGTGCCGGAGAGGCCGATGACGGGAAGCCCAGCGACGCGGCCCTCCACCTTGCGCATGGCGCCCACGAGGTCGAAGCCGCTGCGGCCCGGCATCTCGAGGTCACACACCACCACGTCGATCCGCCCGTTGGAGAGCAGGGCCGCCACCGCCTCGTCGGCACTGGCCGCGGTGACCACGCTGTAGCCGGCGGCCTTCAGGACCGGGCTCAGCATCTCGCGGAAGAAGGCGGAGTCGTCGACGAGGAGGAGCGTCGAGCTGCGCTTGACCGTCTTCTTGGGGCCCCGCGCCCAGTCGTCGTAGGCGAGCGGCAGGAAGTGGGCGATGTTGATGATCTCGGTGGCGCGGCCGCGCAGGACGGCGGAGCCGATGAGGTCCGAGCGGTCGGCCGAGATCTCGACGTCGAGACGCTCCTCGACGATGTCCACGATCTCGTCGACCACGAGACCCATGGCGCGCTCGCCGTCGGAGAAGACCACGAGGGCCTGGGTGCCGGAGGTGCGAATCTCGATCGACGGGTCGGCCGGCACCAGCGGCATCAGGCGGCCGCGGTACTGGATCAGCGGACGGCCGCCGACCCACTCGACCTTGGCCGATTCGATCTCTTCCAGGCGGGTGACCAGCGAGAGCGGCACCGCCTTGTAGCTGCCGGCGCCGCCCTTGAAGACGAGGAGCGTCGCCTTGGCGTCGGCGGCCTCGACCTCCTCGACTTCGGCCTCGACCGGGATGGCGCCGGTCTGCGAGCCCTGGCTGACCTGCTGGGCGATGCCGTTCGGATCGACGATCAGCACCACGGCGCCGTCGCCCAGGATGGTGTTGCCGGCGAACAGCGGCAGGTGACGCAGCTTGGAGGACATCGGCTTCACGACGATCTCCTCCGTGTGGAAGACCTCGTCGACGAGGATGCCGAAGCGCTGGCGCCCGACCTGGGCGACCACCACGAAGCCGGAATCCACGGCATCGGCGGCCTGGTCCTGGCCGAGGACGCCCGTGAGGGTGACGATCGGCAGGAGGCGCTCGCGCAGGCGCAGCACCGGCGAGCCGTTGATGCGCTCCACCTTCTGCGCCGTCGCCTTGTCGACCCGCACGAGTTCGAGCACCGCCACCTGCGGGACCGCGAAGCGCTGCTCGCCCGCCTTGACGATAAGGGCGGCGATGATCGCCAGGGTGAGCGGAATCTTGATGGTGAAGGTGGTGCCGCGGCCGAGCTGCGTGTTGATGTCGATGACACCGCCGATGAGCTCGATGTTCGTCTTCACCACGTCCATGCCGACGCCGCGGCCGGAGACCGAGGTGATGGCGGCGGCAGTGGAGAAGCCCGGATGGAAGATGAACTTCGCCACCTGGGCGTCGGTCATCCGCTCGACTTCCGCCTGGCTGGCGACCTTGCGCTCCACGGCCTTGCGCCTGATGGCGGCGAGATCGAGGCCCTTGCCGTCGTCGGCGATCTCGATCGTGATCGTGCCGCCCTCGTGATAGGCGGAGAGGCGGATCGTGCCGCGCAGCGGCTTGCCGGAGGCCTTGCGGTCGGCGGCCGACTCGATGCCGTGATCGGCCGAGTTGCGCACCATGTGGGTGAGCGGGTCCTTGATGACCTCGAGCACCTGGCGGTCGAGTTCGGTCTCGGCGCCGCTCATCACGAGCTCGATCTGCTTGCCGAGTTCCGACGACAGGTCGCGCACCACGCGGGGCAACTTCTGCCAGGCGTTGCCGATGGGCTGCATGCGCGTCTTCATGACGCCTTCCTGCAGCTCGGCCGTCACGTGGCTCAGGCGCTGGAGCGGAACCTTGTAGGTCGAGTCGTCGTGCCGGCGGGCGATCTCGAGGAGCTGGTTGCGGGTCAGCACCAGCTCGGACACCATCGTCATCAGGTGTTCGAGGGTGTCGACGTTGACGCGAATGGTCTGGACCTTCGCGATGCCCCCCTCGCCGTCGGACGCGGCGGGCGCGTCGGCGGCTTTCGCGGGCACCTCTGCGGCCTTCACCGGCATCGAGGCGGGTGCCTCGCGCACCGGCTCAGGGGCCGCGGCGACCGGTTCCGGCCCGGAGGCGACGGACGCGTCGAACGGATCGGGCCCTTCCGCTTCCATGAAGGCGCGCTCGAGGTCCTCGAGGCTGACCTCGCCGGGCTTCAACTCGCGCATGACCGGATCGGGCAGCGTGATCTCCGCGACGGGCGCGGGGGCGGTGGGGGCGATCGGGGCGGAGGCCATCTCCTCCAGGGCGCCGATGAGATCGTCGTCGCTGCCGGCCGGCTCGGAGCCGGTGGCCTCGAGGTCGCCCAGGATCGCCTTGAGGCGGTCGAGGGTGACGAGGATGAGGCTGACCGCGGGGCCGGTGACCGGCATGCCGTCGCGGAACTGGCCCATCAGGGTCTCGGCGGCGTGCGCCAGGGCTTCGAGGCGCGGAAGGCCGAGGAACCCGCAGGTGCCCTTGATGGTATGGACGAGGCGGAAGATGTTCCGCAGGATCGTCTGATTGTTCGGATCCTGTTCGAACCGGACGAGCTCGGCATCGACCGTGTCGAGGTGCTCGGCACTCTCGGTCAGGAACTCACGCAACAAGTCGTCCATGAGGGGTACTCAGTCCATACGCGCACTACAGTCTGTGCGGGACCGACCTTGCCCCCTAACCGGTTAGGGAAGGGTTTCACCCCGAACGACAAAGCGGGAGACCGCGACAATATTTGTCGATCTCCCGCCGATGGGCCGAAACTCGCCGCGCGTCAGGCCAGCGCCGTCTCCGGCGGCTCCGAATCCGACGGGCGATCGGCTTCCGGATCCGCGGGAGCCGGGGTCGGCGCCTCGGGCATCGCGGCGGCCGTGGCGGTCGCCTTGATGGTCACGGTGTCGCCCTCGATCGCGAAGCGCACGTCCATGGCCGCGGCGCGGGCGACGAGGCCGGCATAGAACGGCAGGATGCCGTGGGCGTCCACGGTGCCGTTCTCGGGCGTGCCGGCGATCATCTGCTCCACGTGGGCCGGGATCCGGGCGTGGGAGCCCTTGCTCTTGAGGGTCAGGGTCGGAGCTTCGCCGTCGCCCTGCACCACCACGTCGATGAGACCGCCGCGTGGGATCGCGCTCTGGGCGATCATCACGAGGTTGAGCAGGAGCTTGACCTTGTTCTTCGGGTAGAGCGCCTGCGGCGCGCTCCAGGCGAGCTGCGTCTTGTCGTCGGCGAACATCCCCCGCGACACCTTCTCGGCGTCGGCGAGGTCGATGGAGGCGCCCGCCGAGCCGGCGGCCCCGAAGGCGATGCGGGCGAATTGCAGGCGGGCCGAGGCCTGACGCGCGCTCTTGGCAATGAGCTCCAGGGCGAATTCCCGCATGGAGGTGTCGCTCTCGTCCTCCAGGACCTCCAACCCGTTCACGATCGCGCCAACGGGGCTGATCACGTCGTGGCAGACCCGTGAGCACAGGAGGGCGGACAGATCGAGGGCGTCGAGATTGAGGGGGGTCATGGTGCGCTCCGCGCAGGCGTTTCGGGGCCGCGTCCGGTCGTGAACGGCACCGATAGACGGCGCCGGAAGCTTTGAAAAGCACCCGGACGGATCGCGATCCGGGTCGACAAGGGCCGGTGGCGCGGGCATCATGACCGGTATCATGTCGATCGATGCGCCGACGCGCGACCGTATTGCGGCGACCCTGATGGAAATTGCCTGCCGGGCGGGCGAGATCCTGAAGCGGCACCACGGGGGCGACTGCCCGCACGTGCTCAAGCCCGACGGTTCGCCGGCGAGCCAGGCGGATTCCGAATCCGAGGCCTTCATCCTCGCGGAACTCGCCAGGGCTTGGCCGGGCATTCCCGTGATCGCCGAGGAATCGTCCTACGACCAGCCCCCGGCGCCGTTGTTCTTCCTGGTGGATCCCCTCGACGGCACCCGGGACTTTCTCGCCGGCAACGCGGAGTACAGCGTCAATATCGGGCTGATCGCGGGCGACCGTCCGATCGCGGCCGCTCTGGCCGCCCCCGGCCTCGGCCGGGTCTGGGGCGCAGGCGGCCAGGCGTTCGAAGCGGAGATCCGGAACGGACATCTCGGCGCGCGCCTGCCGATCGCGGTGCGACCGCGGCCGGACCAGGGGCTGGTGGCCCTGCGCAGCAACCGGCACGGCGACATCGAGACCGAGACCTGCCTCGGCGCGCTCCGGGTGGGCTCGACCCGGTCGGCGGCCTCCGCCCTGAAGTTCTGCCTGATCGCCGCCGGCGAGGCCGACATCTACGTCCGCTGCGGTCCGACCATGGAATGGGATACGGCGGCCGGCGACCACATCCTCACGGTGGCGGGTGGCTGCGTCGTGGCGCCGGCCGGCCGGCCGATGACCTACGGGCATTATACGCGGAACTACCGCAACGGTCCCTTCGCCGCCCTGGGCGACGCGAGCTATGCGGCCAACCTCGTCCTGCCCGAGCGCAGCCCGTCCACCCGTCCCGCCGACCGGCACGCGCCGCAGGACGCGCACCGGATCTGAGCGCCGGGCGCCCTCATTCCGGGAAATCCCGCTCGATCTGATCCGTCAGCGTCGGCCAGCGCAGCTCCGCCTCGGCGGCGAGATGCGGCTCCGCGATGAGGCGCAACCGGTGCGCGTCGCTGCGGCAGAGGTAGAGCCGGTCGATCCCGTCCGGGCCGGGCAGGCGCGCATAGATCAGGGGATCGGCGTCCACGAGGCGGCCGGCGAGGACGCCGATCGGATCGAAGCCGCAGAGGCGTGGCGCGTAGGCGGCAGGGTCGCCGCGGAAGGCCTCCCGATTCGCCGCCCGCGCGAAGCGCCACGTCAGCCGGTCCCAGAGGATCTCGTAGGCGGCTCTGCCGGCTTCGGGACCGTCGAGGAAGTAGCTGACGGCATCGAACCCCCCGAGGGCGATGCGGCCCGCGGGCAGGCGCGGCAGGGTCGTGGCGCGGGCGCCGGCGGCGTGCAGCCCACCGGCCGCGGCGACGCGAAGCAGGTGACGGCGCGTTAACCACATGTTGCTTTGTTTCGCATCATGATCGCCGCGTATCGAGGCGCACCGGCCCCGGCCGGAACGGTCTCTCGGATGACAGCCCGGTCCATAGCGCGGTCTCGGTTAGCAAGACGATAGCGCCCTCGGGCGGATGTCGGCAGACAGGAGGGACGAGGCATGACGTCGAACCATCGGGCCGTCCGCGCCCGCCCATCGCACGCACCTGCGACCCGGCGCACCGTCGTCGGTGCGCTGGCGGGCGCCCTCCTCCTCGGCGTCTCGTCCCGCGCCCTCGCGGTGAGCGACGGAGCGCCCGGCAAGTTCCGTCCCGAGGAGCTGGTCGACAACGGCCATCGCTTCTTCGGCTCGATGTCGCGCGGCCTCGCGCAGCTGGTGGAGGAGGCGACCCGGCGCTGGGGTGAGCCCAACGGCTACATCCTCGGCCAGGAAGCCTCCGGCGCCATCGTGGGCGGCGTTCGCTACGGCGAGGGGACGCTCTACACGCGCAATGCCGGGCAACGGCGGATCTACTGGCAGGGCCCCTCCATCGGCTTCGACGTCGGCGGCGACGGCGACCGCACCATGATGCTGGTCTACAACCTGCCGGCCGTGTCGGGCCTCTACCGCCGCTTCGGCGGCGTCGACGGCTCCGCCTACCTCGTCGGCGGCTTCGGGATGACGGCGGTGACCGCCGACGACATCGTCGTGGTGCCGATCCGCACCGGCGTCGGCGCCCGGCTGGGCATCAACATCGGCTATCTCAAGTTCACGTCGAAGCCGACCTGGAATCCCTTCTGATTCGCAGGACGACCGGGGTGTGTCCCCGCGCGTCTTGCCCATCCCGGGGGGACATGGGCTAAACAAGCCGACGAGGGTCGACGGCCAGCTCCGTCGTCATTGTCGTCCACGGCATGTTGAGCGAGCGTTTCCGCGTGATCGAAACCGTGATGATCTTCGCGCTCGGCTTCCTGGCCGCGAGCCTGTGCGCCCTGTTGCTTCTGCCCGCCGTGAATGCCCGGGCCGCCCGCCTGTCGGAGCGCCGCATCGAGGCGCGCCTACCCCTCTCGCTCTCGGAAGTCGCCGCCGAGAAGGACTATTTGCGGGCGCAGTTCGCCGTGGCCCAGCGCCGCCTGGAGCGTCAGGTCGAGGCCGTGAAGGCCCATCGCCACGCCGATCTCGCCGCCATCGGGGCCCGGACCATGGAGGCCGCCGCCCTCACCCGCACGGTCGAGGCCCGCGACGCGACCTTGAGCGAGCGCGAAGCCGCCCTGGCCGCGACCCGCACCACCCTCGGCGGCGTGGAGCGCGATCTGGAAGCGGCGCGCCAGGAGACCGCGCTGGGCCTCGCCACCCTGCAGGTGCTCGAGCAGGCGCACCAGGAGGTGCTCGACGACCTCATCGCCGCGCGGTCCGCCCAGGTCCCGCCGGACCCGGCCGGCGCTCCCGCCGCCACCGGGTCCGAGGTCCCCGACCTGACCGCGGCCCTGGTCGCCGAGCGCGAGACCCTCAGGGCCAGCCTGAATGCGGCCGAGACAGCCCTGGCCGAAGTGATGGCGCGCCGCGAGGGCGAGGCCGCCGATCTGCGCCGCCGGATCTCCGACGTGGCCGACAGCCTGATGCAGCGCGACCGGCTTCCGCCCGTCTCGGCGTACGCGATTCCGGCAGGCTCCAACTGAATGCCGCTCGCGGGCCGAACCCGGCGCGTCATGTGCGCGGGAAAACGCCGCGGGCGTTGCACGGACGGGAAAACGCGGCGTAGAAAGCGGCCTGACCACGCGGCGACCATCCGCGCGCCATGTTTCGACCATCTCGGCGCTTCATCGGATCGCCCATTCCCCTGTTTCTTGAGACGGACCGCGCCCCCCTATGGCCCTTAAGCTCACGTCGCTTGCCTTCCTCCTCGCCGCCACGGTCTCCACCGCACCGGCGATCGCTCAGCCCGCGGCGCAGCCGCAAGGGGCCACGACCGCCCCGCAGACGAAGCGCGGCAATGAAACCCTGAAGAAGTACTGCACCGGCGACTACCTGACCTATTGTGGCAACCTCGCCACCGATGATCCGGCCCTCGACAAGTGCTTCCAGACCAACTGGACCAAGCTCTCGGAGAACTGCCGTCGCGCCATCGACGTCTACCAGAAGACGGACGGCAAGAAGAAGGGCTGAGCCCAACCCGACGCCGCGCGGGACAGCGTAGCCGTTTCGCTCGCATCGCCGAGCCGCAGCGGCTATGCTGTCCGCCACCGCGTTCCGGACCGCAAGCGTTGATGTTCCTCCGTTCCCGCCCCCTGCCGACGATCGCCGCGATCGGCCTCATCGCGCTGTCCGCTTCGGCCTGTGGCCGGCGCGGCGCCCTCGAGCCGCCGCCCGGCACCGCCGCCGCGCGCTCGGTGGCGCGGCCCGGCCTGCCCGGCGTCGCGAGCCCGCGCGCGCTGCCCCAGAGCGTCGGCCTCGGCGGGGAAGCGGCGACGCCGGAGCCGGATGCGGTCCGCGCCGGTGACGAACTCGACACCCTGGCGGTGCCGGGCTCGGGCGCCGAGGCGCCGGTGAAGACGACGCGCGGCGCCAAGCGCGGCTACGTCGTGCCCAAGGAGCCTTTCCTGCTCGACCCGCTGCTGTAGAAGCGGATCACCAGAGCCCTTTCCCCAGCTTCGTGCGGGAAGGCGCGCCCGCCCGGTCGCGCCGCGCGCGGGGCCCGCAATTCCCGGGCGGGATGCCCGCAGGCAGGCCGATGCATCACTTCCACTATCGTGACGGTCGGCTCCAGGCGGAGGATGTCGACCTGACCGCCCTCGCCGAGACGGTGGGGACGCCGTTCTACTGCTACGCGACCGCGACGCTGGAGCGCCACTACGCGGTCTTCGCCAAGGCCTTCGGCGAGGACGACGCCCTCGTGTGCTTCGCCATGAAGGCGAATTCGAACCAGGCCGTGCTGGCCACCCTGGCCCGCCTCGGGGCCGGCATGGACATCGTCTCCGAGGGTGAGCTGCGCCGGGCGCTGGCGGCGGGCGTCGATCCGCAGCGCATCGTCTTCTCCGGCGTCGGCAAGACCCAGGTCGAGATGGCTGCCGCCCTGAAGGCCCGCATCTTCTGCTTCAACGTCGAGAGCGAGCCGGAACTGGCCCAGCTCTCCGCGGTGGCATCGAGCCTCGGTTTGACGGCGCCGATCTCCATCCGGGTCAATCCCGACGTCGATGCCGGCACTCACGCCAAGATCTCGACCGGCAAGTCCGAGAACAAGTTCGGCATCCCGATCAGCCGGGCCCGGGCGGTCTACGCCCACGCGGCGACCCTGCCGGGCCTCGCGATTTCCGGCGTCGACATGCATATCGGCAGCCAGATCACCGACCTGGCTCCCTTCGACCACGCCGCCGGCCTCCTGGCCGGCCTGGCCCGCGACCTGATGGAGGAGGGGCATCCGCTCCACCACATCGATTTCGGCGGCGGCCTCGGCATCCCCTACCGCGACGACAACGCGCCGCCGCCAGAGCCGGCGGCCCTGTCGGCGATCCTGCGTCCGCATTTCGCGCCCCTGGGCCTGCGTCCGGTCTTCGAGATCGGCCGGATGATCGCCGGCAATGCCGGCATCCTGGTCACCCGCGTGATCTACGTGAAGCGCACCGAGGGGCGGACCTTCGTCATCGTCGATGCGGCGATGAACGACCTGATACGCCCGACCCTGTACGAGGCGTATCACGGCCTGCGGCCGGTTCGGGAACCCACGGCCGAGACGCCGCGCCTCGTGGCCGACGTGGTGGGGCCGGTCTGCGAGAGCGGCGATTACATCGCCCTCGCCCGGGAGATGCCCGAGGTCGCCCCGGGCGACCTCATCGCCGTGATGAGCGCCGGCGCCTATGGGGCGGTGCAGGCCGGCACCTACAATTCCCGCCTCCTCGTGCCGGAGGTGCTGGTGCGCGGCGCGGACGCCGCCATCGTGCGTCCGCGCCAGAGCTACGAGGACCTGATCGCCCTCGACCGGATGCCGGACTGGCTGAGCCCGCAGGCCTGAGCGTCAGGCGGCGAGTTCGCCCTCGATCCGGTCGACCGCCTCGCCCGGAACGTCCAGGGCCTCGGCGAGGCGCTTGAGAAATTCGCGCTCCTGCAGCGTATCCGCCAGGACGGAGAGGCGCACCGCCGAATAGATCCGCGTCGCCTGCTCGGGCGTGTTCACCGCATCCGCGATGGTGTCGAGGTCGGCCGGATCGGCGATCTCCGCCTCCAACCAGGCGGCCCCGTCCCTGGCGAGGCCGGAAGCCTGGACCGCCGCATCGAGGCGCTGTCGCTCGTCCTTGTCGATCATCCCGTCGGCCTGGGTCGCCGCCACCATGGCGCGGAGCATGAGCCGGGCCTCGTCCTCGCCGACGGCGGGCGCGGCCGGCGCAGCGGCCCCCTCAGGCGTGGTCGGCGTGCGCAGGGCCCGGGCGGCGAGGCCCGCCACCAGGGCGAGGCCGCCGAGGGCCGCACCGGCGGCCAGACGGCCGCGGCGCGCATGCACCAGAGCCTCGACGAGGGGCTTCACATCGACCATGGCGGGCATCCTTCTCACGCATTGAACGCGAGGCGGCAACACGCGAGAGACGCCGAGGGTTCAGATCGCGGACGGGATTGGCTCGGCGCCCTTCCCCGCCACCTGGGATGATTTGACCCCGTCGCGCGGCGCCTCCACCATGCTAGCCTTGCGGGGAAGGCGCGACGCCGATGCGACGCGCGAGGAGCCAGACACGATGGGCGAGGCCGACCCGGCGACCTCCACGAGCAGCGGGCCAGAGCAGGGCACCGGCGGTCCGGTGCTGCGCCAGCGGCTTGACCGGCTGGTCACCCGCTCGCAGGCGGCCGGCCTCTGGGAGCGGGCCTGGCCGATCCTGTGGCGTGGCCTCGGGCTGATCCTGGCTTTCCTCGCCTTGTCCTGGCTCGGGCTCTGGCTCGACCTGCCGCCCCTGGGCCGGATCGTTGGCCTTCTGCTCTTCGCCCTGGCGTTCGTCGCCGCGCTCCTGCCGCTGACCGGCCTGCGGCGCGACACCCGCCGCGAGGCCCTCGCGCGGATCGACCGCGCGGCCACCGCCAGGGGCGGGACGCTGTCTCATAATCCCGCCTCCTCCATCGAGGACACCCTCGCGGTCGGCACCGCCGACCCGGCGACCCGCGCCCTCTGGGCGCTGCATCAGGCGCGTGCGGCCGAGGCCGTAGCCGGGCTGAAGCCGCCGCCGCCCCGGCCCGCCATGGCACGGCGCGATCCCTTCGCCTTGCGGGCCGGCCTGATCGTCGCGGCCGTGGCGAGCCTGTTCGTGGCCGGTGCCGAGTGGCGCTCCCGCATCCTCGGCGCCTTCGACTGGCAGGCGCCGCCACCGCCCGGCCCGACCTTCCGGGTCGACGGCTGGATCGATCCGCCCGTCTACACCCGCCTGCCGCCCCTGGTCGTGACGATGAACGGCGAGCAGCAGCGCCTGCGCGCGCCGGTGAACGCGACCCTGATCGTCCGGATCGCCGGCCAGGGCGAGGCGGTCCTGACGCCGAAGGCCGGTCTGAAGCCGCTGCCCGGCAAGCCGCCCCATGCGGACCTGCGCGAGGACCGGTTCCAGCTCACCGGCGGTGTCGCCGACCTCACCGTCGCGGCGGGCGGCACGACGCAGCACCTCCTGGTCGAGACGATTCCCGACACGCCCCCCGAGGTGGAGCGCATCGGTGCCCTTGAGGTGAACGCGCGCGGGACCTTCAACCTGACCTACCGCGCCAAGGACGATTACGGCATCGCCTCCGCCGAGGGGGTGGTGGAACCCCTGGCCAACACCCGCGCCCTGGTGCCGCCGCCGCGGATCGCCCTGGCCCTGCCGGCGGACGCCACCGGCGAGCGCGATACCAAGACCCTGGTCGATCTCACCGACAATCCGTGGTCCGGCGCGCGCGTGCGCCTGACCCTGGTGGTGAAGGACGAGGCCGGTCAGGAGGGGCGTACGCCCACCTCCGAGGTGACGCTGCCCGCGCGGGTCTTCACCCAACCCCTGGCCCGCGCCCTGGCCGAGGAGCGCCGGCGCCTGATCACCGCGCCCGACGACAGCCGCGTCCGGGTCCAGACCGCCGTCGACGCACTGCTCATCGCGCCCGACACCTTCACGCCCCAGGCCAGCGTCTACCTCGGGCTCAAGGCCGCCTCGCGTCGGCTGAAGGCCGCGCGGAGCGACGAGGCCCTGATGGCGGTGGCCGACCTCCTCTGGGAGATGGCCCTGAAGATCGAGGACGGCGACCTCTCGGATGCGGAGAAGAGCCTCCGCGCCGCCCAGGACAACCTCAAGCAGGCGATTGAGCGCAACGCGCCCGACGAGGAGATCAAGAAGCTCACGGAGGACCTCAAACAGGCCCTCGACAAGTTCATGAAGGGCATGGCCGAGCGCCAGCGCAAGGACGGCAAGCCCCAGGCCGAGAAAAGCCCGCCGAACGCGAACGCCAAGACGGTGACGCCGGACGACCTCGACAAGATGCTGAACGACATGGCCGAAGCCATGAAGCGCGGCGACACCGCCGAGGCGCAGCGACTCCTCGACCAGCTCCGCGAGATCCTCGAGAATCTCCAGACCGCGGAGCCCGGCGGCAAGTCCGACCCCAACAGCCGCGAGATGAGCAAGCAGGCCGACGAGCTCGACAAGCTCTCCCGCGAGCAGCAGGACCTGCGCGACGAGACCTTCAAGGACGGCCAGGACAAGCGCGGCCAGCAGGGCCAGGGTCAGCGGGGTCAGCGCCCGCAGCGCGGGCAGCCGGGCCAGCAGGGCGAAGGCCAGAAGGGTCAACAGGGACAGCAGGGCCAAGGACAGCAAGGACAAGGACAGCAGGGTCAGAAGGGCGAGGGCCAGAAGGGCGGCGCCGGTCAGCGCCAGCAGGCCCTTCGCGAGCGCCTGGACGATCTGCAGCGCCGCATGAAGGACCTCGGCATGCAGGGCGAGGACGGCCTGTCCGATGCCGAGGAGGCCATGCGCGAGGCCGAGGGTGCCCTCGGCCAGGGCAAGGACGGCGACGCGGTCGAGGCCCAGGGCCGGGCCCTGGACGGACTCAAGCGCGGCGCCGAAGGCATGCAGAAGCAGATGCAGGAGATGGCCGAGGGCGAGGGGGAAGGCGACGGGAAAGGCGAGGGCGAGGGTGGCGAGAAGCCGAGCCAGCAGGGCCAGGCCGGCAACCGCGACGACGATCCCCTCGGCCGACCCACCAAGGGCCGCGACATGACCAACGGCAATGCCCGCGTGCCGACGGCCGACGAATCCACCGTGCAGCGCACCCGCCGCATCATGGAGGAGCTGCGGCGCAAGCTCGGCGACCCGAGCCGCCCGCGCGAGGAGCTCGACTACTTCGAGCGTCTGCTGCGCCGCAATTGACGCATCGAACCGCCCCCTGGGCTCCTCCCCCGGAGGGGCCCATATGGGGAGCGATAATTCCTGACCCGACAGCCACGAGACCTGACGCCGTGATCTCCTCCAATTCTCTCGTGCTCCTCGCCTGCGTCGCGGTGGCGGTGGTCCTGGTCCTCGGCCTGTTCAACATGATGCGCGGGGGCAGCGCCAACCTCTCGCAGAAGCTCATGCGCCTGCGCGTTCTGCTGCAGTTCCTGGCGATCATCTTCATCATGGGCGTGGTCTGGTGGCGCTCGGCCTGACCCCGTCGCGCGGGGCGCCGTCGCGTCCTGAGATCGGTGCGTGACCGGGGCGCTGGCGCCCCCTCCGGCGGGCTGAGCGCCCGAACGGAGCGAGTGTGGCCGGGAGGTCTCACCGCACAGCTATCGCCGCCCCGCGACGTGCGATCCCTGCCGATGCCGTGAGCGGGCATGCTAGACACGTTCGGTCAACCCGGAACCATCCCGATGCAGTCCCACCCGCTTCGCCTCGCCGCTGCCGCCGCCGTGCTCGCCACGGCCATGCCGGTCCAGGCCGCCGACTTCCCGTCCGCGCCGCCGGCCGCCTATGTCAGCCCTGTGAAGCCCCTGAGCATCGTCTCCGAGGTCCGCATCGGCGGCGCCGTGCAGGATCCCGGCAGTGCCGAGCACAACACCAGCAACATCAACGGCGAGATTCTGTTCTCCAAGCCGCTGGTGAGCGTCGATCCGTTCTGGCAGGCCTTCGTGCCCCGGGCCACCGTCGGCGGCAGCTACAACTTCGGCGGCCGCACCAGCTACGCCTATATCGGCGCGACCTGGACCGTGGATCTCTTCCCGCAGACCCTGAACAACATCGTCTTCCTCGAAGGCTTCTTCGGCGCCGGCGCCCATAACGGCTACACGGGCCCGAAGCCGACCGCCCCGGCCGGGTTCAACACGCTGGGCTGCAATCCGCTCTTCCGCGAGGCGGCCGCCCTCGGCTTCCGGCTCACCGAGCACTGGAGCATCATGGCCACCGTCGAGCACATGTCGAATGCCGGCCTCTGTGCGAACAACCGCGGCCTGACCAATTTCGGCGGCAAGCTCGGCTACACCTTCTGAGTTCGCCGCGCTCGCATTTACCATGAGCCTCAAGGGCCGGTTCCGCCGATGCGGGGCCGGCCCTTATCGTTCCGATTCAGCGACTCCCAGCGGCGGCAAACTGCGCTAGGTTCCCGCTCCTGCAGGCCTCACTTGCCAGCCCCGCTCAGGATCGGACGCCATCGTGGTCACCCTCAACCGCATCTACACCCGAACCGGCGACAAGGGCTCGACCGCCCTCGCCAGCGGCGAACGGCGCTCGAAGGCGGATCTGCGGATCGAGACCTACGGCACCGTCGACGAGACCAATGCCTGCATCGGCCTCGTGCGGCTGCATGCCGAACCGCGCCTCGACGCCATGCTGAGCGCGATCCAAAACGACTTGTTCGACCTCGGCGCGGACCTCGCAACCCCGGAAAGCGCCGAGCCGCCGAAATACGAGCCGCTGCGGATCGTCGCCGCGCAGGTGCAGCGGGTCGAGCGCGACATCGACGCGCTGAATGCTGACCTCTCGCCCCTGAAGTCCTTCGTGCTGCCCGGGGGATCGCCGGCCTCGGCCGCTCTGCATCTTGCCCGGACGGTGTGTCGGCGGGCCGAGCGCCTGGCGGTGGCCCTGGCCGCCACCGAGGGCGAGATCGTCTCGCCGGAAGCCCTGCAATACCTGAACCGGCTCTCGGACTTCCTGTTCGTGGCGAGCCGGACCGCCAATGCCAACGGAGCCGACGACGTGCTCTGGGTGCCGGGCAAAAATCGCTGAGAGCCAGGCATTCGGAATACCACGCAGCTGCGAACCCGGGGCCGTGCGGCCGGTCCGCAGCGCCGGACGGCACTCGCCGGGGCGGGCGGCGGCGGGGCGCGTTGACAAGGCGGAAATGAGGCCGTTACGGTCCGCCGCCTCAATGACCAGGGTTCTGGACATCCGGGTTTCCCGGAGGTCCTTTGCGCGCCGCGCCGGCCTGGTCGAAAAACATTATCCGCGCGGAGGATTGTGAACGCCATGAAGGTTCTGGTGCCCGTCAAGCGGGTCGTCGACTACAACGTTAAGATCCGGGTCAAGGCCGACGGTTCGGGCGTGGACCTCGCCAACGTCAAGATGTCCATGAACCCCTTTGACGAGATCGCCGTCGAGGAGGCGATTCGCCTGAAGGAGAAGGGCAAGGTCACCGAGATCGTCGCCGTCTCGATCGGTCCGCAGCAGGCGCAGGAGACTCTTCGGACCGCCCTCGCCATGGGCGCCGACCGGGCGATCCTGGTGAAGACCGACGGCGTGGTCGAGCCGCTGGCGGTGGCCAAGATCCTGAAGGCCCTGGTCGAGAAGGAGGCCCCCGGCCTCGTCATCCTCGGCAAGCAGGCCATCGACGACGATTCGAACCAGACCGGCCAGATGCTGGCGGCCCTCCTCGACTGGCCCCAGGGTACTTTCGCCTTCAAGCTCGAATTCGGCGAGGGCGCGATCGACGTCACCCGCGAGATCGATGGCGGCCTCCAGACCGTGACCCTGACCCTGCCGGCCATCGTCACCACCGACCTGCGCCTCAACGAGCCGCGCTACGCCTCGCTGCCCAACATCATGAAGGCGAAGAAGAAGCCCCTCGAGGAGCTGGCCCCCGATGCCCTGGGCGTCGATGTGACCCCGCGGGTCACCGTGCTCAAGACCGTGGAGCCCGCCGGGCGCAAGGCCGGCATCAAGGTCGGGTCCCCGGCCGAACTCGTGCAGAAGCTGAAGGGCGAGGCCGGGGTTCTCTGAGACCCCGCCCCGCCGATGGCTTCAAGACCCCGCCGCGCCGACGCGGCGGGTGAGACGGGGTCCGGGACCCTCCTGCTGATCGATTTCGAGGTTCGCACACCATGGCCACCCTACTCCTCATCGAGCACGACAACGGCGCGGTCCGCGACGCGAGCCTGAAGGCTCTGACGGCCGCCGTCGCCCTGGGCGGACCCGTGCACGCCCTCGTGGCCGGCGCCGGCAGCCGCCCCGCCGCCGAAGCCGCCGCCAAGCTCGACGGGATCGAGAAGGTGCTGCTGGCCGAGGACGCCACCTACAACCACCTCCTCGCCGAGCCGACGGCCGCGCTGCTCGTCGCCCTGGCGGAGCCCTACGACAACGTCGTCGCGGCGGCCTCCACCACCGGCAAGAACGTGCTGCCGCGGGTGGCCGCCCTCCTCGACGTGGCGCAGATCTCCGACATCATCAGCGTGGTCTCCCCCGACACCTTCGAGCGTCCGATCTACGCCGGCAACGCGATCCAAACCGTGCAGGCCGGTGCCGGCAAGAAGGTGATCACCGTCCGCATGGCAGCCTTCAAGCCCGCCGGCGAGGGCGGTGCGGCCGCCCCGATCGAGCCGGTCCAGGCGGCCGCCTCCTCGGGCAAGTCGAGCTTCAAGGGCGAAGAGATCGCCAAGTCCGACCGTCCCGAGCTGGCCGCAGCTAAGATCATCGTGTCCGGCGGCCGCTCGCTGGGCTCCTCGGACAAGTTCAAGGAGCTGATTGAGCCCCTGGCCGACAGCCTCGGTGCCGCCGTGGGCGCCTCCCGCGCCGCCGTCGATGCCGGCTACGCCCCGAACGACTGGCAGGTCGGGCAGACCGGCAAGGTGGTGGCACCGGAGCTCTACGTCGCGGTGGGCATCTCGGGCGCGATCCAGCACCTCGCCGGCATGAAGGACTCGAAGGTCATCGTCGCCATCAACAAGGACGAGGACGCACCGATCTTCCAGGTGGCGGATTACGGCCTCGTGGGCGACCTGTTCCAGATCGTCCCCGAGCTGCAGGCCGAAATCGCCAAGGCGAAGAGCTGAGGCGGAACAGGCACGTCCGGCCGGTGCGCGCCGCGCGCGCACCGATCGCCCGGTACGGATGGCCTTCCAGCGTGGAAATGCTCTAGGACGCTGCTGCCGCGAAACGTTATAAGCGAGACGGGCGTCCTCGGCGGCCGGGCGGGACCCGGACCGCGACGGCGGGACGACCCAGGGGTGCGAGTGCAGACGATGGGCATCGATATCAGGACGGTCGGCATCATCGGCGCCGGGCAGATGGGCAGCGGTATCGCGCATGTCTGCGCGATGGCGGGGCTCGACGTCCGCCTGAACGACCGCGACCCGGCCCGCATCCACAACGGCCTCGCCACCGTGGACGGCAATCTCGCCCGTCAGGTGGCCAAGGGCACCATCGCGGACGATCAGCGCCGCAGCGCGGTCTCGCGGATCGTGGCAGCGGAGAGCTTCGACGACCTTGCGCCCTGCGACCTCGTCATCGAGGCGGCCACCGAAGACGAATCGACCAAGCGCCAGATCTTCAGCACGCTCTGCGCGTCGTTGAAACCCGATGCCCTGATCGCCACCAACACATCGTCCATCTCGATCACGCGACTCGCCGCCTCGACCGATCGGCCGGAGCGCTTCATCGGCATCCACTTCATGAATCCAGTGCCGGTGATGCAGCTCGTCGAGCTGATCCGCGGCATCGCCACGGAAGACCCGACCTACGAATCGGCCAAGGCCTTCATCGCCAAGCTCGGCAAGACGTCGACGATGTCGGAAGATTTCCCGGCCTTCATCGTCAACCGCATCCTGCTGCCGATGATCAACGAGGCGATCTACACGCTCTACGAGGGCGTCGGTTCGGTGGAATCGATCGACACCGCGATGAAGCTCGGGGCGAACCACCCGATGGGGCCCCTGCAGCTGGCCGACTTCATCGGTCTCGATACCTGCCTGTCCGTGATGCAGGTGCTCTACGAGGGACTGGCGGATTCGAAGTATCGGCCCTGTCCGCTGCTCGTGAAATACGTCGAAGCCGGCTGGCTCGGCCGCAAGTCCAAGCGCGGCTTCTACGATTATCGCGGCGAAACGCCCGTGCCGACCCGCTGAGGCGGACCGGCACGGACGACCTTCAGACTTACTGCTTGTTGCCGTTCGCGGCCGGCTGGGCCGGGCTCGGATAGGCCGGGTTCGCGGCCGGAACCGAACCGGTGTTCGACGACGACGTCGCGTTCGACGAACCCTTCACGGACCCCGTCACTTCCTGGCGGGAGGCGTCCTGGCTCTGGCTGGCGTAGTCCTTGGGCGAGTTCGCGCCCTGCCAGGTCATCAGGCCGGTGATGGCGATCGCGAGCAGCACGAGGCTGGCCACGAGAACGTAGAGCACAGGCTTGCCGCGCTTGCCCTGCCGGGCTTCCTGACCGTGTAGATTCTCTGCCATGCGATCCTCGCTTGTACGGTCCTGAAGACCGATGTTTCGACCCGAGCACCGATTCCCGTGAATCCTGCCCGTGATTCTAGCTCGAGTCTGAAACGCGACGGTCGAGAGCGGAGTTCCCGCCGAGGTTCGACCTAGCGGCCGGTCACCAGCATGATCTTGCCGAGATGGGCGCTCGACTCCATCAGTTCGTGCGCCTTGCGGGCCTCCTCCAACGGGAAGGTGGCGTGGATCACCGGACGGATCGTCCCGGCTTCGAGCAGCGGCCAGACGTCCCGGGCAAGGCCTTCCGCAATCGCCGCCTTCTCGGCCTTCGGCCGGGCTCGGAGCGTCGCGCCGGTGAAGGTCAGGCGCTTCATCATGATCGGGGTCATGCTGAAGGCATCGACCTTGTAGCCCTGCATGAAGGCGATTTGCACGAGGCGCCCCTCGATCGCCAGGGCCGAGAGGTTCTTGGCGAGGTACGGCGCCCCGACCATGTCGAGGATGACGTCGACGCCGTTGCCGTCGGTGAGGCGCTTCACCTCCTCGACGAAGTCGGCCTTGCGGTAATTGATCGCCGCCTCGGCGCCGAGGTCGCGGCAGAAGGCGCACTTCTCGGCCGAGCCGGCGGTGGCGAAGACGCGGGCGCCGTGATGCTTGGCGATCTGGATGGCGGTCGATCCGATGCCGCTCGATCCGCCATGGACGAGGAAAGACTCGCCGGCCTTGAGCCGCCCGCGCTCGATCACGGTGCTGTAGACGGTGAAGTAGTTCTCCGGCAGGCCCCCGGCCTCGACCAGCGAGAGCGACGCGGGCTTCGGCAGGCATTGGCCGATCTCGGCCACGGCGAACTCGGCGTAGCCGCCGCTGATCACCAGGGCGCAGACCTCGTCGCCGACCGAGACGCCGGAGACGCCCTCACCGAGGGCGACGATGCGGCCGGCGACCTCGAGGCCGGGGATCTCGGTGGCGCCCTTCGGCGGCGGGTACTTGCCCTCGCGCTGCTGGATGTCCGGCCGATTGATCCCGGCGGCGACAACCTCGATCAGCACCTGGCCAGGCCCGGGCTGCGGCAGCGGCACCGTCTCCAGGGCCAGCACATCCGGCCCGCCGGCAGCGGTGAAGCGGATCTGTCGCATGGTCTCGGGCAGGCTGGCTGTCATCGGGGTCTCCTCCTGGAAGCCCCGTCATGTGCCGCCCGGCTGGTACTTGGCAAGATCACGGCTTGGCAAGATCACGGCTTGGCAAGATCACGGCTTGGCAAGATCGCGGCTCGGCGAGATCACGCCGCGCGGGCGGTGCTCAGCGGGTGCCGTACATCCGGTCGCCGGCATCGCCGAGGCCCGGGACGATGTAGCCGTGGTCGTTGAGATGGCTGTCGATGGCGGCGGTCCAGACGGGGACATCCGGGTGGGCGGCCTGCAGGCGGGCGATGCCCTCCGGGGCCGCGAGCAGGCAGACGAAGCGCAGGTCCTGCGCGCCGCGCTGCTTCAGGAGGTTGATCGCCGCCACCGCCGAGTTCGCGGTCGCGAGCATCGGGTCGAGCACGAGAACCGTCCGGTCGACCAGATCGGAGGGCGCCTTGAAGTAGTATTCCACCGCTTCCAGAGTCTCGGGGTCGCGGTAGAGCCCCACATGCGCCACGCGGGCCGAGGGCACCAGGGACAGCATGCCGTCGAGAAAGCCGACGCCGGCCCGCAGGATCGGCGCCAGAACCAGCTTCTTGCCGGCGATCTGCGGCGCCTCCATCGACTGGATCGGCGTCTCGATCGTCACCGTCTCCAGGGGCAGGTCCCGGGTGACCTCGTAGGCCAGCAGCATGCCGATCTCGTTGAGGATCTGCCGGAAGCCCTTGGTCGAACGCTCGCGCTGGCGCAGCAGGGTCAGCTTGTGCTGCACGAGGGGGTGGTCCACCACCCGGACGGTCGCGGCGGCTGGCTGCATCGCTGGATCTCCATGAAGCCGAGGTCTGATCCTGGGCGGCGGGAGACCGAGGCAAGACCGGGACCGGATTTCTAGAGCATCGTGGGATTGCGAGCGAGGTCTTCGGACGGATTGCGCCCGGCAAAAAGGGCTCCCGACCTGCGCCGGAAGCCCTCGCGTCATTCCATTTCGGCGGAGAGGTCGCTCAGACCGCGCGGGTGGCGTCCGCGCTGCGGCGCTTCTGCATGAAGGCGTCGAACTGCTCGCGGTCCTTGGCCCGCTTCAGCTCCTCGACGAACTCGGCGAAGGCGCGGCTCTCCTCCTGCAGGGCCCGGCGCTGCGCATCGAGCCGCTCGATCTCGCTGCGGCGGTAGGCATCGAAGGCGAGGTTGCCGGTGCTGCCGCCATTGGCGGACTCGAACGCCGCGGCGAAGCGCGAGCGCGTCGCGCTCGCGTTCCACGAGAAGCCGCGGCCGGCGAGGCCCCGCAACTCGCTGAGCGCGGGATACCCCGCGACCTTCCAGGCGATGTAGGCGGCGGCCAGGGGCCACCAGTAGACGAAGGCGACGACGATGGCGCCGATTTCGAGGGATCGCTTGGGGAAGGGGCCGCTACGGCAGACCTTCCCGGTGGTGAAGGGGGAGGAAGAGAAGCTCACGGCTCACGGCTCCAATGTAAATGTGAACGACATTCACTTGCGGATGGAGCGACGCGCTTTCAAGGGGCGCTTAATCGGTCAGGCCTGTTCGCGCGTCCGGCCGCCCGCTGCTGCGCCGTGGACGAGGGCGAGCACGCCCGCGCGCAGCAGCTCGTACTTGTCCGGCATGCCGGCGGATTTCGGCAGGTGTCCGGACGCGGAGAGGGTTGCGAGGCCGTGTGCGAGGGCCCAGACCTCCAGGGCGATGAACCGGGGCGCGACGCCCCCGAACCCCTCCGGAAAGGTCGCCTGAAGGGCCTCCACCAGGAGGTCGAACGGGCTCGGTCGGAGGCTCGGCACTGCGTTCGGTTCGGCGGCGGCGAGGCCGCGGGTCTCGAAGATCGCCGCGTAGTAGCCGGGTTCTTCCTCGGCGAAAGCCAGATACGCCTCGCCCATCCGGGTGAACCGCTCCAGCGGCGTGCCCTTGGCCGTGAGGGCGCGGGCGAGGCGCTCGGCGAGGTCGGCGAAGCCGCGGCCGGCCACCTCTTCGAGCAGGGCCTCGCGCCCGCGGAAATGGCGGTAGAGCGCCGCCGGCGTGACGCCGACGAGGCGGGCCGCATCCACCAGCGTGAAGCCGCCGATGCCGCGCTCGGCGATGAAGCGGCGCGCCGCCTCGATCAGCGCCTCTTTGAGGTTGCCGTGGTGGTAGCTTCGTCGGTCACCCGGTCCTTCGCGCCAATGCCGCACGCCAAACTCCCCGCCCCCGCTCCGCATCGACAGGACCGGTCGTGTCGGCCGAAGGTTCCCCGTCGCCCCCTCCCCTAACACGAAGAGATCGGCTGACGAGACCTCCCCGGGGCCACGGAGGTCGAATCCCGTCGGGTTTCCCGTATCCGACGGGCAGATCACGGGATTCCGTCTCGAAGACGCTTGTCGGGCTCGAAGCTTTGCCCCCATGATATTTACGAAGTAGAAACCTTGGGCTGTGGATCACGAGCCGTGCGGGAGTCGACGGGACAGGGTGATTTCGAAACCCTGACGGACCTCATCTACGAGGCGGCGATCCTGCCCGAGCTGTGGCCTGCGGTCCTGGACCGACTCGCCGCCATCGCCGGCGCCCAGGGAACGGTCCTGATCGCGGCCGATCTTGAAACCCATCGCTGGATCAACAGCGAATCCCTCGATCAGGTCATGGCCGATTTCGCCGCCGGGGGTTGGAGCAGCGCCGGCCAGCGCACGGCGAAGCTTCTCGCCGCCCGCCATGCGGGCTTCATCCGCGAGCAGGACGTCTACACCCAGGCCGAACTGGAGCAGGACGTCCTGATCCAGCAATTCCTGCGTCCGCGCGGGCTCGGATGGGGTGCCGCCACCGCCTGCCCGCTGACCACCGGCGACACGCTGATCTTCAGCATCGAGCGGCGCTACACGGACGGTCCGGTCCCGCAGGCCGCGACGGTGGTCCTCGACACCCTGCGGCCGCATCTGGGCCGCGCGGCCCTCGTCTCGGCCCGGCTGAAGCTGGAACGGGCACGCGCCGCGGTGGGCGCCCTGGAGGTGCTGGGCCTCCCGGCGGCCGTCCTCTCACGCCACGGGCGCCTGCAGGAACGCAATGCGAGTTTCACCGGCCTCGTGCCGCGGGTGGTGCGCGATCAGCGCGAGCGGGTCGCCCTTGCCCATCCCGGTGCGGACGCCCTCATGGCGGACGTGCTCGCCGGTCAGCGGGCGCAGGCGGCGCGCTCCATTCCGATCCCGGCCGACGACGACCATCCCGCCATGGTTCTCCACCTGCTGCCCATGCGCGGGCAGGCCCAGGACGTCTTCGGTGGCGGCACCCTCCTGATGATCGCCGCCCCGGTCCTGCCGCGTCCCGTCCCGGGCACCGAATTGCTGGCCGGTCTGTTCGACCTGACGGCGGCCGAGGCGCGGATCGCGCGGGGCATCGCGGACGGCGTCACCATCGCGATCCTCGCCGCGCAGCAGAGCGTGCGGCCGGAAACCATTCGCGGTCAGGTCAAGGCGATCTTCGCCAAGACAGGTGTGACGCGCCAGGTCGATCTGGCCCGGCTGATCTCGGGCCTCAGCCTGATCCGGTGACGGCGGAGGTCACCGGGCGTCCCGGCCGCCGCCCACCCGATTCGCCGCGAGGGCGCGGAACAGGATGACGTTCGACAGATCATACTGGACGGTGATCTCGGCGCTGTTCGCGGTCGGCGCGACGCTGTCGGGTAAGGGCGCCGGGGCCGGATTGATCAGGCAGGCGATCATCCGATCGCTCGTGCCCCGCTGCACGTGTCGCGCAACCCGCCGGCGCATCCATGGCGCCATCGTCCATCTCTCCAGCATGACCGCCCTCGCCCGTGGTTTGGAGAGTATTCAAGCGTGGGGTTGGGCGGCCTTCATCCCCCATTTGGGGGAAAGCGGGAATTCCTTCGCAGGAAATGTAACTTTAAAGCGATTCCTTCGGGGGAGGCCCTAGAGCCGAAAGAGGGAGCCCGCCCGCTCCAGGGCTGCCTTCTTGGCGTGCCGCGCCGTCTCCAGCCGCTCCACCTCGGACCGCAACAGGCGGATCCGCTCCTCGAGATCCTCGACCGACAGCGTGTCCAACGGTTCGCCGACCCGGTGAGCGATGGTCTGCCGGATGGCTCGGTCGTCCTCGTTGCGCATGGTGCTCCCCTCTCGTCCGTCAGTGCCAGCCCGTCCCCGCATCGAGGCGCGCGACCCCGAGATGCTGCGCGAGGGTCGCGCCGATATCCGCGAAGGTTTCGCGTCGGCCCAGGGACCCCGGCGAGACGCCGGGGCCGAAGGCCAGCACGGGAACCTGTTCCCGAGTGTGTTCGGTTCCGCCCCAGGTCGGATCGTTGCCGTGGTCCGCAGTGATGATGCAGAGGTCTCCGGGACGCAGCACGTCGTGGATCTCGGGCAGCCGGGCGTCGAAGCGTTCGAGTTCGGCGGCGTAGCCGGGCACGTCCCGGCGATGGCCATGCTCGGTGTCGAAGTCGACGAGGTTGAGGAAGACGAGGCCGCCCTCCGGCAGCGCCGCGAATGCCGTCAGCGCGGCATCGAGACACGCGGTGTTGCCGCCAACCTTGATCTCCTGCCCGGTCGCCCGATGGGCGAAGATGTCGCCGATCTTGCCCACGCTGACGACGCTCCGCCCGGAGGCTCGGAGCACGTCCAGGAGGGTCCGGCCGGGTGGTTCGACCGCATAGTCCTTGCGGTTGGCGGTGCGCCGGAACCCGTCCTGCGCGCTGCCGACGAAGGGCCGGGCGATGACCCGGCCGACCCGGTAGGCGTCGCAGAGCTCGCGGGCGATCCGGCAGGTGTCGTAGAGCCGCTCCAACCCGAAGCTGTCCTCGTGCGCCGCGATCTGGAACACGCTGTCGGCGGAGGTGTAGCAGATCGGCCAGCCGGTCCGGACATGCTCGGCGCCCAGGCTGTCGATGATCGCGACGCCGGCGGCGTGGCAGTCCCCGAGGATGCCCGGCAGGCCGGCTCGCGCGATCAGCGACTCCGTCAGCGCGGCCGGGAAGGTCGGGACCGCGACGGGGAAGTAGCCCCAGGGCTCGCGGACCGGCACGCCGGCGATCTCCCAGTGACCCGAGGGTGTGTCCTTGCCGGCGGCGACCTCGACCGCGTGGCCGTAGGCGCCCGTCGGGGCGCCGGGGATCGCGAGACCGGGCGGCACCGCGCCGGTCGCGCCCATCGCCGCCAGCCCGAGGCCGAGGCGGGCCAGGTTCGGGAGTGCCAGGGGGCCCTGCCGCAGGCCAGCCCGGTCGCCCCGCCCCTCGGCGCAGGCGCGGGCGATGTGTCCGACCGTATCGGACCCGGCATCGCCGTAGCGAGCGGCATCCGGCGCGCCGCCGATGCCGACGGAATCGAGCACGATGAGGAAGGCGCGCGGCATGCCCGTTCCCCTCAGGCCGGGATCGGATCGGCGACGGCGTCGCTCTGGAGATCGAAGGCGGCGGCGAACAGCGCCTGGGTGTAGGCGGTCTTCGGCGCGGCGAAGATGTCCTCGGCCGGGCCCTCCTCGACGACGCGGCCGTTCTGCATCACCAGCACGTAGTTCGCCAGCGCCCGCACCACCTTGAGGTCGTGGCTGATGAACAGGTAGGCGAGCCCGCGCTCGCGCTGTAGGTCGCGCAGGAGGGTGACGATCTGGGCCTGGACCGAGCGGTCGAGGGCCGAGGTCGGCTCGTCCAGGACGACGAATTTGGGTTTGAGCACGATGGCCCGCGCGATGGCGATGCGCTGCCGCTGGCCGCCGGAGAACTCGTGCGGGTAGCGGTTCATGGTCGCCGGATCGAGGCCGACATCGTCGAGGGCCTTGGCGACGACCGCCTGCCGCTCGGCCCGCGTCTTCACCGCGCCCTGGACCACCAGCCCCTCGGCGACGATGTCCGCCACCGTCATGCGCGGCGAGAGCGAGCCGTAGGGGTCCTGAAAGACCACCTGCATGTCGCGTCGGATCGGGCGCATGGCGGCGGGCGGCAGGCCCGCGATGGAGCGGCCGAGGAACACGATGGGGCCCTCGCAGCCGGTGAGGCGCAGGAGCGCCAGGCCGAGGGTGGTCTTGCCCGAACCGGATTCGCCGACGACCCCGACGGTCTCGCCGGCCCGGACCCGCAGGGACACCCCGTCCACCGCCTTCACGTGGCTGGTGGTCCGGCGCAACAAACCCTCGCGGATCGGGAACCAGACCTTGAGCGGGCCGGCCTCCAGGAGGCACCCGGCTTCGGGGGGAACCGGGTTGGCTCGGCCCTTCGGCTCCGAGGCGAGGAGGCGGCGGGTGTAGTCGTGCTGCGGCCGGGCGAAGATCTCCGCCACCGGGCCGGCCTCGACGACGCGCCCGGCGAGCATGACGCAGACGTTGTCGGCGATACGCTGCACGATGCCGAGGTCGTGGGTGATGAACAGCATCGCCATGCCGAGGCGCTTCTGCAGGTCGGCCAGCAGGGTGAGAATCTGCGCCTGGACGGTCACGTCGAGGGCGGTGGTCGGTTCGTCGGCCACCAGCAGTTCGGGCTCGCAGGCGAGCGCCATTGCGATCATCACGCGCTGGCGCTGTCCGCCCGAGAGCTCGTGCGGATAGGCGTTGAGGCGGCGCTCGGCGTCGCGCAGCCCGACCAGTTCGAGCAATTCGAGGATGCGGGCCCGCGCCTTGCGACCGGACAGTCCGCGATGCACCTCCAGCACCTCGCCGATCTGCCGCTGGATCGTGTGCAGCGGGTTCAGGGAGGTCATCGGCTCCTGGAACACCATGGTGATGTCGGCGCCGCGGATGCCGCGCAGGCGCTTCTCCGGCAGGGTCAGCAGGTCTTCGCCCTTGAACAGGATGCGGCCGCCCGGATGGTAAGCGCTGCCGTCGAGGAGGCGCAGGATCGAGAGGGCCGTCACCGACTTGCCCGAGCCGGATTCCCCCACGAGGGCCAGCGTCTCTCCGGCCGTGATGGTGAAGCTCACGCGATCCACGGCGCGGGTCTCGCGCTCCCGCGCCCGGAAGGCGACCGACAGGTCCTGAACGTCGAGGAGCGTTTCGGGCATCGAGGCCTGTTCTGCAGCGGGGCGGAATTCGCCAGCACGCGGGTTATAGCGTGGGCGGACGGGATCGGCGAACGCGGATGCGACGCGGTCGGGGGCGTTTGTAATTGATCGTCGGCGCGCACGCTCTACAACCCGACCGTGACCTTGCCCCTTCGCCGTCTCTCCGCCGCCCTGCTGTCCCTCCTCCTCGGTGTCCTAGCCCCAGGGTCGGCTCGCGCCGCCGCCGAGGGCGCGACGGAGACGGTCGAACAGGCCCTGTGCCGCCTCATCGAGGGCTCGGCCAAGGCCCGCGGCCTGCCGGTGCCGTTCCTGACGCGCCTGATCTGGCGCGAGAGCGCCTTCCGGGTCACCGCCGTGAGCCCCGTGGGCGCGCAGGGCGTCGCCCAGTTCATGCCGGGTACGGCCCGGGAGCGCGGCCTGACCGATCCGTTCGATCCCGAGCAGGCGATCCCGCACGCGGCTCATCTGCTCGCCGACCTCAACCGGCAATTCGGCAATCTCGGGCTGGCGGCGGCGGCTTACAACGGCGGGCCGGGCCGGGTCTCGGCCTGGCTCGCGGGCAGCGGCGGCCTGCCCACCGAGACCCGGAACTACGTCCTGGCGATCACGGGCTCGCCCGCGGAAGCCTGGCGCCCGGGCGCGGCGATCGAGATGCCCGAGGAGGACGCGCCGAAAGTGAAGGACGGTTCGACCAAGACGCAAGAGATCAAGACGCAAGAGACCAAGACGCCGGAGACCCAGGATCTCGGACCGAAGAAATCCGAGGCCGCGGCTTCTGAGCCCGGGGCCAATTCCGAGACCAGCTGCCTCAAGGTGACGGCGGCGCTGCGCATTCCGTCGCGCGGCGACCGGTTCGCCCTCGGCGGAAACGAGGGGCCGGCGGCGCCCTGGGGCATCCAGCTCGCCGGAAACTTCTCGAAATCGCTGGCGCTGCAGAGCTTCGCGCGAACACGGAAGCTCTACACAAGCGTGATCGGCGACGTTCGTCCGATGATCATCGGCACCCGCCTGCGCAGCCGCGGCACCCGCGCCTTCTACCGCATCCGCATCCCGGCCCAGAGCCGGGAGGCCGCCGACGGCCTGTGCGGGCGCATCCGGCAGGTGGGCGGCGCCTGCCTCGTCCTCAGAACCTGATCGGGACGCCAAGAACCTGAGGACCCGCATCGCACCGCGACGCGACAGGTCGCCACAAATCGACCTCGCGCCATGAATTGCATTCGCGCCATGAATCCGCCGCGCCGGCCCTGTCACAGGGGGCTCGCCCCCCAACAGAGAGATGCATGACCCGGGTTCTTGCCGTCCTTGCCAGCCTCGCCGGACTCGCGCTCGTCGCGCTCGGCATCACGGCCTGCTCCCCCCTCGCCTTCTTCGACGCGATCGGTCCCCGGGACCAGGGCGGACGGATCAGCCTGAAGGACGCCGCGTTCGGCGCCCATCCGCGCCAGCGCCTCGACGTCTTCACCCCCGTGGCCGGCCCCACCGGCGCCCCCGTGCTGGTGTTCTTCTACGGTGGCTCTTGGAAGAACGGCGCGAAGGAGGACTATGCCTTCGTCGGACAGGCCCTCGCGGCGCAGGGTTTCGTGACCGTCCTGCCGGATTACCGGCTCTATCCGGAGGTCCGGTTCCCGGACTTCCTCGACGACGGGGCCCAGGCCCTGGCGTGGGTCGAGCGGAACATCGCCGCCTATGGGGGCGACCCGAGCCGGGTGGTCCTCGCCGGGCATTCGGCCGGCGCCTACAATGCAGTGATGCTCGCGCTCAACCCGTCCTACCTGCGCCGGGCCGGCGTCGATCCGCGGGTGATCCGGGCGGTGGCGGGCCTGTCCGGTCCCTACGACTTCCTGCCGCTGGATGCAGGCACCGCCACGGACTTGTTCGGCGAGGCCCCCGACACGGCGGCGACCCAGCCCATCACCTTCGCGGGCCCGCACTCGCCGCCGGCCTTCCTCGCCTCCGGCGACGGCGACACCACCGTGCGCCCTTCCAACACGCGCAGCCTCGCCGCGCGGCTGCGCGCTGCCCGCGTGCCGGTGCAGGAGCGGATCTATGCGGGGCTCGACCATGCCGACACCCTGCTGGCGCTCTCCGTGACCTTCCGGTCGAAGGCCCCCGAGCTCGCCGAGATGGCGGCCTTCCTGCGCCAGCACGCCGGCGACCGACCGCAGCAGGCGCGGATGGTCCCCCGCTAGGATCTGTCGGGGCGCAGCTAAAACCGGTTATCCCGAAACGACAGACGACAAGACAGATTCCAGGGGCTCAGGCGCCGCGCAAGGCGTCCCGCGTCTGCCGGTGGTCCGGCGCATCGGCGAAGGCCCGGCGCATCGCCGACCAGAGCGGCGTGCGCGCGAGGTTCTCATCCAGCGGCAGGGCACGCTGGAGCAGCCCGTCGGGGCGCCGGCGCTCGGGATTGGCGTTGAGCCAGGTGTTCCGGTTGGTGATGTCCCAGGTGAGGACGTTGAGCACCGCCGCCTCGTCCAGGACCACGTCGAGGAAGCGGCGGACCAGGTCGGACACCGCCCGGTCGCGGGCATTCAGGTCGGCGGGGTAGGTCCGATCGTTGACGTCGAGTTCCGTGACCTCGATGGCGAGCCCGAGGCTGGCCACCTCGCGCAGGAAGGTGCGCAGCTTGTCCTGGTTCAGCGGGTGTTTCGCGTAGAGGTGCCCCTGTAGGCCGAGCCGGCGGATCGGCACGCCGCGGCGGCGCATCCCCTCCAGGGTCCGCAGCACCATCGCGCGGCGCTGGTCGATCCAGTCCGCGTCGAGTTCGAGATCGTTCTCGTTCCAGACCCCAGCGGCGTCCGGTGCAACCGCGTGCTGGATGCGGAAGGCGAGATCGACGTAAGCAGGCCCCAGCGCCGCGAGCCACGGGGTGCGCCGCAGCCCGTCCGGGCGCCCGTCCTGGGGGCCGCAGATCTCGTTGACCACGTCCCAGGCCTCGATCCGCCCCCGATAGCGACCGGCCATGGCGCCGATCCAGCGGCGCAGGAAGGCTTCGCCCTCCCCCACCGCGAGCCGTTCGCCGACCCAGGCCGGCAGGCCCTCGTGCCAGACCAGGGTGTGGCCGCGCAGGCGCTGGCGGTTGGTCTCCGCGAAGGCCGCGACCTCGTCCGCGTAGGTGAAATCGAGGCTGTCCGGTGCCCGCCAGGCATAGGTCAGCTTCATCGCGTTCTCGGAGACGAGGATGCCGGCCTCCCGCGCCAGGGCGCGCCCGTAGGCCGGGTCCTGGCGCAGGGTGGTTCCGTTCACCGCCGAGCCGTAGGCCACCCCCTTGCGCGCGGCCGCCGCCTGGAGGCTGTCCTCCGACCACGAAGGCGCCGCGGCGAAGCCGGGCCCTGCTGCGAAGACGGGACTCCCGGCAAGGCCGAGAGCGCCGCCGAGGACGGCTCGGCGGGAGGGGCCGGGACGGCTCACGCCCCGGCGGTCTCGGGCTCCGGCGGGATCACCCGGGGCCGGCGGTCCGGGCCGATCGCCACGAAGGTGAAGAGTCCCTCGGTGACCTTCATGGTCTCCTCGCCCTCGCGCTCCCGGCGCCAGACCTCCACCTGGATGCCCATGGACGTGCGGCCGACCCGCACGATCCAGGCGTAGATGCTCACCTCGTCGCCGACGATGACCGGTCGGTGGAAGGTCATGGCCTCCACCGAGATCGTGGCGCAGCGGCCCCGGGAGCGCCGGGCGGCGATGTTGCCGGCCGCGAGATCCATCTGGCCCATCAGCCAGCCGCCGAAGATGTCCCCGGCCGGGTTGGTGTCGGCGGGCATCGCGATGGTGCGCACCACGGGCGGGCCGCGGTCGTCGGGCTGGCGCGATGCGGAGGCGTCGGTCGTCATGGAGGAGAGGGTCTCTGGTTGCGCTGGACCGGCGCACGCAAGCCGTGCGCCGCCCGCGCCGTCATCTCACATCGGCCGTGGAGCGGTCAGGTTCTCAATCCGGCAGTGCGAAGACCACGAGGGCGTCGCCGGTGCCGAAGCCGGACCCCTTGGTGAAGGAGGCGCCGCCGGCCGCCACCGCGACGTACTGCCGGCCGTCGAGGGCGTAGGTGATGGGCGGGCCGCCGATGCCGGCGCCGCACTGGAAGCGCCACAGGATCGCACCGGTCTCGGCATCGTGGGCGTCGAGATGGCCGTCCTCCTCACCGGAGAAGACGAGGCCCGAGGCGGTGGCCAGCGTGCCGCCGGAGAGCCGGCTGCCGCCCTTCACCGTCCACTTGATCGCGCCGCCCCGGGCGAGGTCCACCGCCGTCAGGGTGCTGAAGCTCGGTTCGCCCTTGGCCTCGGTGGTCTCGGTGTAGCGGATCGCCGGCCGGTCGCCCGAGGCGGGGACCGTTCGGACCACGTAGGTGGTCGCTCCGTGCCGGACCTGGGCGAAGGCGGTCCCCCGGTGCGCATCGTAGGCCACCGGATGCCAGGAGATCGCCCCGAGCGGTCCGGGACTGACCACCGTTCCGGTTTCGGTCGGGGGCGCGTAGAGGTTCTTCTGGGCGATCAGCGGCTCGGACTTCGCCAGAAGTTTCCCCGTCATGCGGTCGTGGACGTAGAGCCAGCCGGTCTTCGAGCCCTGCGCCACGGCCTTGACCGGGCCCTGCGGCGTCGGCTGGTCGAGGAGGAAGGGCGGGCTCGCCACGTCGTAGCCCCACTCGTCGTGCGGGACCTGCTGATAGTACCAGCGCAACTGCCCCGTACGGACGTCGAGGGCGACGAGGCTCATGGTGTAGAGGTTGTCGCCCGGGCGCGAGAGGCCGAAATTCTGCGGCGCCGGATTGCCGGTGCCGACGTAGATCAGCCCGAGATCCCGGTCGTAGGCCGGCGTCATCCAGAGCGAGCCGCCCCCGACCCGCCAGGCTTCCGGGTGGGCCGGGGCGGCGGCCTTCTCGGCGGCGATGTCCCGGTGCAGCGGCACCCCGTCGGGCGTGGTCGCCGAGAAGGCGCCCTCCCAGCCGTCCGACTTGGTCACGTACCAGCGCCAGCGCTCGGCCCCCGTGGCGGCGTCGTAGGCCGCGAGCCAGCCGCGGCGGCCGTAGCCGCCTTCGATGCCCACCACCGCGCCGCCGTCGAGGCCGCCCTTGGCGTCTTCCACGTGCAGGCCGTAGCCGGCGCCGGCGACGCCCACGATGACGAGGCCGTCGGCCACCAGGGGCGGCATCTTGAAGCCGAGGCGGCTCGACCCCTGGACCGTGCCGGCCCCGAGCGTGTCCGCCAGGGCCGAGGCGGTCTCCGATTCCCCCTCCTCCGGGCGTACCGCCTCGTGGTCCCACAGGACCTTTCCGGTGGCCGCGTCGAGGGCGATGATCCGCCCGTCCATGGTCGCCTCGAAGACCTTGCCGCCGGAGACGGCCACGCCCCGGTTCGAGGGCGGCCCGAAGATCTTCTCCGTGCGCGCCTTGTGGGTGTAGGTCCACAGCACCCGTCCGCTGCGCGCATCGAGGGCGGCGACGTGGTTCTGGGTGGTCGAGACGTAGAGCGTCCCGTCCACCATCACGGGTTCCGCCTGGAAGTAGCCGGTGATGCCGGTCTGGAAGATCCAGGCCGGGCGCAGGGCCTTGACGTTGCCCCGGTCGATCCCGGTGAGCGGCGAGAAGTGCTGGTTGGTGTGGTCGCGGCCGAACATCGGCCAGTCGTCGGCCGCCAGGGCCGCCCCCGGCAGGCTCGCGAGAATGAGGGCGGTGAGTCCGCGGCGAAACGTGTTCGGCATGAGCATTCCTCACCTCGGTTGCCCCGTGGCCGGGCGATCCGCAGCGGATTCTGGGACGGGAACGGTTCCGATCAGCCCGTTGCGCCCGGGCGTCCGGCCCCGGCGAGCTGCGCGGGCGTGTCGGCGGCGCCCATGGAGCCCGCCAGGGCGGCGGCGGTGAGCCCCGAGCCGTCCCGGGCATCCGGATCGGCGCCGTGGGCGAGGAGCAACGCGACCATCTCGGTGCGGTTGAACATGGCCGCGGTCATCAGGGCGGTCCGGCTCCCCGTCCCCGTGCCGTCGACCTGGGCGCCGTGGGTGAGGAGCAGGCCGGCGATGGCCATGTCACCCTTGAAGGCGGCGCCGGCCAGCGGCGTCTGGCCCCGGTCGTTGGCGAGTTCGGGGTCGCCGCCCGCCTCGAGGATCACCCGCGTCGCCTCGGCCTGTCCGTTATAGGCGGCGAGCATCAGGAGGCTGTCGCCCTTGTCGTTGCGCAGGTTCGCCGGCAAGCCCTGCCCAAACAGTGTCGCGAGATCCTCCGCGTGCCCCATGCGGGCGTACTGGAAGACCCGGGCGGCGAAGGCCAGGGTGTCGGCGTCGAGCTCGGGTTTCGGCGACGTCTCGCCTGTCGAAGAAGTCTCGGGATCCATCGGTCTGTCCGGTCTGGGGCGCGATGCGGCGGCGGTCCTGCGCGCAACCTAGCTCCGCGGGCGCAGGTGTCGAGGAACGGAGGGGCGGATTCTTTAGCGGCCGCCGTCAGAACCCGTGGCGGTCGAGGGTCTCTCGCAGGATGTCGATCGGAATCGCGTAGTCGGACTGCATCCCGAGATCCGGTGCGGCGCTGCTGCCGTGGATGCAGACGTAGGTGCCGCGCACGAGGCCGACGAGATCGAGGAAGAAGTCGTCGAGCATGTCCTGGTTGGTCAGCATCAGGCAGCGCACGCCGGGCTCGGCGAAGGCGAGGTTGCTGAGGGCGGCCCCCATCCCGCCGATGACGAAGCGTGCGGCGGCGAAGATCTGGACCTGGCGCGCGAAACACTCTGTCTCCGGATGAACGGTTTGGTAGCCGCGCTCCGCCAGCACGGCGATCACCTCCGCCTCGTTGACGAGGCGCCGCCGCGCGTTGCGGTTGCGGCTGACGTAGATCCGCTCCGCCAGCGGCTCGGGCGGGGGGCCGATCCGCTGGCGGATCTCCCGCGCGGAGTCGATGACGAGGGGCGACTTGGTGATCGGCTGCCGGGTGATCGGGGTCGGATAGACCAGTTCCGCGAACACGACCTCGCGCTGCGTGAGCCAGACGATCCGATCCGCGCCGATGCCCAGGGCCGCCAGGGAGTCCCGGTAGACCGTTTCCATCGCCGGAATGGCGTGAACGGTGACCTTGGCGCCGTCGAGCAGACCGGCGCGGGCGGCGACGTGGAGACGGGGCAGGCACTCGATGAGCCAGTGCCCGTAATTCTCGGCCCACAGCTGCCAGAGATGCACCGTGCGGCCGGACACCCGGCGCGGATGGGGGAGGGTGTGGTGAACCGAACCCGTTCCGTCGGGCGTCAGCGTCAGGGCGCCGAGATAATCGCCGCGATCGCGGTTGATGAGGCTCTCCTCGACCAGGGCATCGCCCACCTGAACCAGTGCGAACCCGAAGACGCGGGCATCCCGGAATCGGTAGACGCGTGCCCCGGGGGGCACGGCCTCGGAGCCGGAGAACCGCGCCGCGAAGTCGGCGATCCGCGGCGGCGCCCCGACCAGTTCGGCGAGGGCCCGCCGATACGGCGGCGCATCGATGGAGATCGCCGAGGGGGCCGGGATCTCGGCCGCGGGCCGGAGGCGGATCGAAGCGGGAGCGGCATCCGGCCTACCCACCATCCGGTACCCGCCGTGGCGTCGGCCCCCTTCGCCCAGGGCCGCGAGCCGCTGGTCGAGGAGGCGCGCCGACGGGTTCAGGGCGGGCAGGCGCGCCCGGAATCCCGTGCGCTCCGGCACCGCGTAGACGCCGCCCCGGGCCAGCATGGGATAGAGGACGGCGAAGGCGAAAGCCCGCTCGGCCTCGGAACAGCGACGCTGGTCGACGATCAGGCTCGGGCCGTGAAAGCGTGCCAGCCCGCGCAGCCAGCGCCGATCGTCCAGGCGGCCGCATGCCACGGTGACATCGCCCGGAGCCTGGGTCGCGAGATCGAGATTGGTGGTGACGAGACAGATCGGCGCCTGGATGAAACGGCGTCCGAACGGTTCGAGTCCGGGAACCAGTTCATCGCAGAGGATAAGGATCGCGCTCGGCCGCGTTGCCATGGCGAGGATGGCGGGCACGCGGGCGAGGCGCGATAAATCGCCCCGTGCGGTGTTTCCGGCCTCGGCGGAGCGACGGGCGTGCAGCATCCGGCCGCTGCGGACCCTTTTCCAAGCGGCCGGTAGAAACCATACTTGCACCATGCCGACTCCGAAGAAGCCACGCGCTGCGTCCGACCCAGCTCCCGACGCGGAGGTTCTGACCACGAATGTCGGGAATTCCAAGGGCTCGGACAGCAAGGGCTCGGACGGCAAGCGTGCGGGCGCCGAGGGCGCTGGCCCCAAGGCCGCGGGGGCAAAGGCTTCCGGAACGAAGGCGTCCGCACCGAGGACGCCGAATTCCAAGGCGTCGAAGCCCGAGCTCCAGCCCCTCGACGAGCACTTGGCGGCCCTCCTCAGCCCGGCCCTGAACCGGAACCGCCTGCCTCCGGTCGCGCCGCCGGCCCCGGCCCGTCCGGGGCAGCCGAAGCCGCCGCGCGGACGTGCCAAGGCGCCCGCGGCTTCCAACCAGGCGCCCGCGGCTTCGAGCCAGGCGCTTTCGGCTTCCATCAAGGCCCCGGCGATCGTCCCGGACAAGGCCTCCGGCATGGGCTTCGGCGAGGCCGCGCAGGCGACCTTCGCCCATGGCGAAGCAGCCGACGTCGATCCGCGCCTCGCCCAGGCCCTGGGCCTGCGCGCGCCGGAGGACGGACCGGTCCCGGAGGGCCTGGGGGCGGTCGAGCCGGCGGATGATGAGGAGACCTCGCTGGCCGCGGACGGCGTCTCGGCCACCGTGGACGCGCTGTCGCGCCTGCTCACCGAAGGCAACCCGCTGTTCCGGGATGGCCAGACCTGGGTGCCGCACCGGCCGGATCGGCCGAAGAAGTCCGAGGGCGGTCTCGCCTTCACGCTCAAATCGGAGTTCGAGCCGGCCGGCGATCAGCCCCGTGCCATCGCCGAGCTGGTGGACGGCGTGAAGAAAGCCGAGCGCGATCAGGTGCTGCTCGGCGTCACCGGCTCGGGCAAGACCTTCACGATGGCGAAGATCATCGAGGCGACCCAGCGCCCGGCCCTGATTCTGGCGCCGAACAAGACCCTGGCGGCGCAGCTCTATGGCGAGTTCAAGAGCTTCTTCCCTGACAACGCGGTGGAGTATTTCGTCTCGTACTACGATTACTACCAGCCCGAGGCCTACGTGCCGCGCTCGGACACCTTCATCGAGAAGGAATCGTCGATCAACGAACAGATCGACCGGATGCGCCACGCCGCCACCCGCGCCCTGCTGGAGCGCGACGACGTCATCATCGTCGCCTCGGTCTCTTGCATCTACGGCATCGGCTCGGTCGAGACCTACACGGCGATGTCGTTCACGGTGTCGCTTGAGGAGAAGATCGAGCAGCGCCAGCTCATCGCCGACCTCGTGGCGCTCCAGTACAAGCGCATCCAGTCGGACTTCGCCCGCGGCACCTTCCGGGTGCGCGGCGACGTTATCGAACTCTGGCCCGCCCACCTGGAAGACCGCGGCTGGCGCATCGGCCTGTTTGGCGACGAGATCGAATCCATCACCGAGTTCGATCCCCTCACGGGCAAGAAGATCAACGACCTCAAGTTCGTGAAGGTCTACGCCAACTCGCACTATGTGACGCCGCGCCCGACGCTCCAGCAGGCGATCAAGGGCATCAAGACCGAGCTCAAGCTGCGGGTCGACGAGCTGACGAAGATGGGCCGCCTGATCGAGGCGCAGCGCATCGAGCAGCGCTGCACCTTCGACATCGAGATGATTGAGGCCACCGGCGCCTGCAACGGCATCGAGAATTATTCGCGCTACCTCACGGGGCGCAAGCCCGGCGAACCACCGCCGACCCTGTTCGAGTACCTGCCGGACAACGCCCTGGTCTTCACCGACGAGAGCCACGTCACGGTTCCGCAGATCGGCGGCATGTACAAGGGCGACTTCCGCCGCAAGGCGACCCTGGCCGAGTACGGCTTCCGCCTGCCCTCCTGCCTCGACAACCGCCCGCTGCGGTTCGAGGAATGGGACGCGATGCGACCGCAATCGATCCACGTCTCGGCCACGCCGGCCAAGTGGGAGATGGAGCAGACCGGCGGCGTCTTCGCCGAGCAGGTCATCCGCCCCACCGGCCTCGTCGACCCGGTGATCGAGATCCGACCCGCCCGCTCCCAGGTCGACGATCTCCTGGGCGAAGTCCGCGAGGTGGCGCAGGCCGGATACCGCACCCTGGTGACGACGCTGACCAAGCGCATGGCCGAGGACCTGACCGAGTACCTGCACGAGAACAGCGTGCGCGTGCGCTACATGCACTCCGACATCGATACCCTGGAGCGCATCGAGATCATCCGCGACCTGCGGCTCGGGGCCTTCGACGTGCTGATCGGCATCAACCTCCTGCGCGAGGGCCTCGACATTCCGGAATGCGCCCTGGTGGCCATCCTGGATGCCGACAAGGAGGGCTTCCTGCGTTCGGAAACCTCGCTGGTTCAGACCATCGGCCGCGCGGCCCGCAACGCCGACGCGCGCTGCATTCTCTATGCGGACAACATCACCGGCTCGATGGAGCGGGCGATGGCCGAGACCGAGCGCCGCCGGACCAAGCAGCTCGCCTACAATGCGGAGCACGGCATCACGCCCCAGAGCGTGAAGCGCGGCATCGCCGACATCCTCGACAGCGTCTTCGAGCGCGACCACGTCCAGGTCGATACGGGGCTCGCCAAGAACGCCGTCACCATCGGGCACAACCTCAAGGCGGTCATGGCCGACCTGGAGAAGCGGATGCGCACGGCGGCCGCCGATCTCGACTTCGAGGAGGCCGCGCGCCTGCGCGACGAACTGAAACGCCTGCAGGCCACGGAGTTGCTGGTCTCGGACGATCCCATGGCCCGCCAGGGCGACGTGGAGCGGGAGGCGGGGCGCTTCGGCGCCAAGCAGAGCCGCATTTCCAAGCCGACCCTCGACAATATGGGGCCGGGGACCGACCGCGAGCTGCCGGTCGGCGCTCCGGTCTGGCAGGAGCGCCCGAAGGCCCGCTCGACTCAGGGGCTCGGGGGACAGAAGCCGAAATACAAGGGCGGGGGCGGACGCAAGCGCGGCTGACCGCACGGGACCCCGGCGGTTTGCCCGCGGCGGGCCGGAACCCATCGGCGGCGGCGGGGCTTGGTTCGGCAACAGACGCCCCCTCCCGTTCGGAGCCTGTCCCGTGACCCACCCATTCTCGCCCCGCTCCCGGGCAGGCCGCCCGGCCTTCCGGCCCCGCGCCGGCGGTGCGATCACCGCCCTGTTCCTGTCGGGCCTCGCCCTCTCGGGCGCCGTCGGCCTGCTCGTCGGGCCCGCGAGCCTGCGGCCGGCCTCGGCACAGTCGGTGGCCAATCCCAACGATCAGCCGACGCCCGGCACCCTGCCCGGCCGCGACACCGCGGCCGGCGCCGCCGAGCGGCCGACTGGCCAGGTCGCGCCGCCGAAGGCGATCTCCGCCCCGACCGCCGTCACCGCATCGGACGCAAAGCCGGGTGCGCGTACGAACCCGCTGGACCACCTTCCGGCGAAGGATCGCGCGGCCACGGGTGGAACGCGCCGCGACTGAGGCGTCGGCGCGGGGCCGCCACCATTCATCGACACAGGGGAGAAGCGCATATGGGTCTGCTCGATCAAGTCATCGGCGGCGTTCTCGGACAGGTGCTCGGCGGCGGGCGCGAGCCCGACCGGAGCGGCGGCCCGAGTGGCGGCTCAAGTGGCGGCATGCTCGGCGGGGCGATGTCGCCGATCGTTCAGGCCCTCCTGATGCTGCTGATGTCGAAGGGTGCCGGCGGCCTCGGGGATCTCCTGGGCGGCGGCCGTCACGACGAGGGCCGCCCGCCCCGCGGCGATGACGGGGGTGACATCGGCGGCTTCGGCCAGGACCGCGGCCCGGAGCCGGGCTACGGCCGCGATCGGGGCGAAGACGCCTCGCCCCTGCCCGGACGCGAAGGCGATTTCAGCGACCTGTCCGGGATGCTCGACGGCCCTGGCGACCGTGCCTCGGCCCCTCAGGATCGCAGCGCCGGTGCGGGGCCCTACGCGCATCTCGATCACGAGGCGCAGGACGGCCGCAGCGGGCTCGACGGGCTGATCGACCGCTTCCAGCGCGGGGGCCTCGGCGATGTCATGGAATCCTGGATCGGCTCCGGCGAGAATCGTCCCGTGGCGCCCGATCGTCTCGCCGACGCCCTCGGTTCGGACACGGTGAACGCCCTTCAACAGCGCACCGGCCTGGACCGGGACAACCTGCTGTCGCAGCTCGCCCAAGCCCTGCCCCAGGTCATCAACGGGCTGACGCCGCAGGGCCGCCGACCCACAGGGGAGGATATCCGGGGCTGGTGACCGCCCGTCAGGGCGAACCGAAGCGCATGCCGGGCTCGTAGAGCCGGAAGGTGTTGCGCCCGGAATCCTTGGCCTGGAACAGGGCGAGGTCGGCATTCCGGCACAACAGGTCGGGCTCGGTCCCGTCCTGGGGCGCCATCGCGACGCCGACGCTTACGCCGACGGTGACGCTGGTGCCGTCGACGTCGATCGGCTGAGACACGACCTCGATCAGGCGCTGGGCCAGGGTCCGGATGCTGCTGCTCACCACGGGTCCGGTCTGGATGATCATGAACTCGTCGCCTCCGATCCGCGCGACGGTGTCCTCGGACCGGACCAGGGCGCGCAGGCGGTTCGCGACCGTCCGCAGCAGGATATCGCCGGCATGGTGGCCGAGGGTGTCGTTCACGAACTTGAAGCGGTCGAGATCGAGACAGAGGACGGCGAAGGTGGCCCCGCGACGCTGGCTCACGGCGAGTTCCTGGACGAGGCGCTCGCGGAACAGCGTCCGATTCGCGAGATCCGTCAGGGCGTCGTGCCGTGCCATGTGGGCGATCTGGAATTCCGCCTCCTTGCGCGCACTGATGTCGCGCGCCGCAGCCACGTAGCCGGTCGCACGCCCGCCGTCGGCATCGTAGGTCAGGTTGAAATTGACCTCGACCCAGATCCAGTTGCCGTCCTTCCGGCGGTAGCGCTGGGTCGACACCGCCCGGGTGACGCGCTCCGCGCCGAGATCGGACAGGAGCCGTCCATACGCCTCGGCATCGGCGGGATGGACCTGGTCCAGGGGCCGGGTGCCGATCAGTTCCTCGGCCTCGTAGCCCAGGAGGGTACGTGAGGCCGGCGAGACGTAGCGGCGCACGGTGTCGAGGGTGGCCCAGATCACCATGTCGGAGCTGTTCTCGGCGAGAAGCCGGTAATGGGCCTCGCGCTCCCGCAGCTTGGCCTTCGCCCGATGCAGGCTGAGCTGTGCCGCCACGACCGAGGCCAGATCTTGCAGCCGCGCGCGATCCTCCGGTGCGAACCGGCGCGGGACCTGATCGACGACGCAGAGGATGCCGACGCGCAACCCGGCCTCGGCGACGAGCGGGGCGCCCGCGTAGAACCGGACATGCGGCGGATTGATCACCAGGGGGCTCTCGCGAAAGCGCGGATCCGCCCAGGCATCCTCCACCACGAACACGTCGTCCGACAGGATGGCGTAGTTGCAGAATGCGCCCTCGCGCGCCGTCTCGTCGAGGTCGAGGCCACACTTGGCCAGGAAGTGCTGGTGGTCCGCCGCGATCAGCGAGACGTAGGAGATCGGCATGCCGAACAGGACCGCCGCCGTGCGGCAGATGGCGTCGAAATGCGGTTCGGGTTCCGCTTGCAGGATGTCGAGATCCTGCAGCGCCCTCAGGCGCTCGGCTTCGTTGCTCGCTTTGGGGTACATGCGTGCCCTGAATTCCAGCGGACCGGCGAACCCGACCGGCTGGGCCCGGCACCTCCGGGGTGCCGGGCCCAGCCGATTGCATCGGGCTGAAAGCGCTCATCGTGTAGTTGGACGGACAGTCTTCCGAAGAACCGGATGCCCATTCGCCGGACATCATGTTCGCATCCATTTACGAAATGAGCTTTAACGAGCCAGGTCCGAGCATTTCCCGAACGAAGGTGCGGCACGTCATCATCCCCCGTTATTTTGTCGGACGGATCTGGCAAGTCGCGCAAAAGAATGTCGATCGCCCGGATTGGACGATCCGCTCGATCGTGCCAGTACATCCCCGCGCTCCACAACGGTGACCGACCCGGTCGTAGACCCGGAACGCGTGTTGAAACGCGCCGCTGCCGCCATCGGTATGGGCGTAATCGCGCAGGGTCGATCCTCCGGCCGCCACGGCCTCGGTCAGAACCTCGCCGATGACCTTGGCGAGCCGCCGGGCCTTCGGTGTCGGCGTCCCGTCCGGTCTGGCGAGTTGTCCCGCCCGCATCTCGGGGTGCAGCCCCGCCCGATGAAGGGCCTCGCAGACGTAGATGTTGCCGAGACCGGCGATCAGTCGCTGGTCCAGGAGGGCGGCCTTCAGCGGCGTGATCCTGTTGCGGAACAGGCGCGCGACGGCGTCCGAGGTCAGGGCCTCGCTCAGGGGTTCGATCCCCATGCCGGCGAAGTGCCGGCTCTCGCCCAGGGCGGGGGTCGGAACGAGATCCATGAAACCGAAGCGCCGGACGTCGTTGTAGGTCACGGTGGCGCCGTTCGACATCGCCATGACGACATGGTCGTGCTTGGCGTTGCCCTGTGCGCCCTCGAGGTAGAAATCGCCGGGTGAGAGATTGCGCCCGTCCGGCAGGGCCACGTCGAAGCGCCCGCTCATGCCGAGATGCATGATCAGCGACTCTCCCGAATCGAGACCGGCCACGAGGTACTTCGCCCGACGGGCGAGGTCCGTGACCGTGCGACCCTCCAGGCGCTCGGCGAAGCGGTCGGGGAACGGGAAGCGCAGGTTCGGACGCCGCAGGATCACGCGGCTGAAGCGGGACCCCACCAGGGCCGGGGCGAGGCCGAGCCGTACGGTTTCGACTTCCGGGAGTTCGGGCATGCGTTCGATCGGTGTCTTCGGTGCGGCGTCGCCGATGGGGACTGGGCTCGGATGGCAGATGGCGATTTCGGCCACGTTTCGCTATGAGCGTCCGCGAGAGGGTGGTCCATGAGTTCGGTGAAACGGTCGGTCGATCAATCCGCGGACGAGGCGAGCACGCATTTCGGCTTCGAAAGCGTGTCCCTCGACGAGAAGCAGGGGCGCGTCGACGACGTCTTCCGCTCCGTCGCCAAGCGCTACGACCTCATGAACGACCTGATGTCGGGTGGACTGCACCGCGCCTGGAAGTCGCACCTCATCTCGATGCTGCGGCCGCCGCGCAACCGGCTCTTCCGGCACCTCGACGTGGCCGGCGGCACCGCCGACATCGCGTTCCGCGCCCTGGAGGCCGGCGGCCCCGCGACGCACACCACCGTGCTCGACATCAACGAGGCCATGCTGCGCGTCGGCGCCGAGCGGGCCGGGGACCGCTTCACCGGGCGCATCGACTTCGTCACGGCCAATGCCGAGGCGCTGCCGCTCCCGGCGGAGCGGTTCGATGCCTACACCATCGCCTTCGGCATTCGGAACGTACCCCGGATCGACAAGGCGCTCGCCGAGGCGCACCGGGTCCTGAAGCCCGGCGGCCGGTTCCTCTGCCTCGAATTCTCGAAGGTCGACCTCCCGGTGCTCGACCGGATCTACGACGCCTACTCGTTCCACGTGATCCCGCGCCTCGGCGCGCGCGTGGCCGGCGACGCGGATTCCTACCGCTACCTCGTGGAATCGATCCGCAAGTTCCCCTCCCCCGGGCGTTTCGCCGGCATGATCGAGGCGGCCGGGTTCCGGCACGTCAGCCATCGGCCCCTGACGGGCGGCATCGTGGCGATCCATTCGGGCTGGAAGGTCTCGTGACGGCGGGTTTCGTGACGACGCGGGCCGCCTGATGCTCGGCGCCGTCGTTCACCTGGTCCGGGGCGCGCATGTCGGCTTCGTGCTCGCCCGCGAAGGCGCGCTCGCGCTGGTGGATTCTGCCGAGCTTCCGCCGCACCTGCGTTTCGTCCTGCGGATCGGCCGGATGCTGGAGCGTCGCGGCCTGGGGGTCGGCGCCGGCCCGCTCCAGCGCGCCCTGACGCGCCTCGGGCCGAGCTACGTCAAGTTCGGCCAGTTCCTCGCCACCCGCCCCGACATCGTCGGCATGGCGGCGGCCCGCGACCTCGAGACCCTGCAGGACCGTGTCCCCCCGTTCCCGCAGGAGACCGCGATCCGCCTGGTCGAGGCGGCGCTCGGCAAGCCGGTGGCGCATCTCTTCGTCTCGTTCAGCCCGCCCATCGCGGCGGCTTCGATCGCGCAGGTCCACAAGGCCCATTGCCTGGACCTCGACGGCAACGAGCGCGTGCTGGCGATCAAGATCATGCGCCCGGGCGTGCGCGAGCGCTTCCAGCGCGACCTCCAGGTCATGCGCTTCATGGCCCGCGTGGTCCACGTGCTCTCGCCCAAGGCCGAGCGCCTGCGCCCCCGCGAGGTGGTGGAGATCCTCGCCCGCTCCGTGATGATGGAGATGGACTTCCGGCTCGAAGCGGCCGCGATGTCCGAGCTGGCGCAGAACACCCGGGACGACGCGGATTTCCGCGTGCCGAAGCCCGACTGGGAGCTGACCGCCCGCGACGTGCTCGCCAGCGAGTGGATCGAGGGCATCCGCCTCAACGACCGCGCCGCCATCGTGGCGGCCGGACACGACCCGAAGGCCCTCGGCCGGGCCGTGATCCAGTCGTTCCTGCGCCACGCCATCCGGGACGGCTTCTTCCACGCCGACATGCATCCGGGGAACCTGTTCGTCGATCCGACCGGAACGCTCGTGGCCGTCGATTTCGGCATCATGGGCCGGCTCGGGCACATGGAGCGGCGCTTCCTCGCCGAGATCCTGCTCGGCTTCATCCTGCGCGACTACAAGCGCGTGGCCCAGGTGCATTTCGAGGCCGGCTACGTGCCGGCGCACCATTCGGTCGAGGATTTCGCCCAGGCGATCCGAGCGATCGGCGAGCCGATCCATCAGCGCAAGGCCGACGAGATCTCGATGGCCAAGGTGCTCACCCTGCTGTTCGACATCACCGCCCTGTTCGACATGAGCACCCGCACCGAACTGGTGATGCTGCAGAAGACCATGGTGGTGGTCGAGGGCGTCGCCCGCTCGCTCGATCCGCAACTCGACATGTGGACCGGCGCGGAGCCCGTGGTGCGCTCCTGGATCGCCCGCAACCTCGGGCCGGTGGGCCGTGTCGAGAGCCTCGGCCGCGCCGCTCTGACCATCACCGACGTGGTCTCGGACCTCCCCGACCTCGCCCAGCGCCTGCGCCGCATCCTGGTGCGCCTCGACGAGCGGGGTTCCAGCGACGCCGGTCGCCTCGACGCCTTCGCCCGGGCCGAGCGCAAGCGCGCGATCTGGTCGACGGTGGCCCTGTGGGGCATCGCCATCGGTGCGCTGGTGATGGCGTTCCGGTAGCCTGCCTTGCAACGCTCCGTCAGGCTCGCCTCCCGAGGGGTTCGACCATGACCCGCCCGCTCCAGAACCGCCGCATCCTCCTCGTCATCGGGGGCGGCATCGCCGCCTACAAGGCGCTGGACCTGATCCGGCGCCTGCGCGAGCGCGGGGCACAGGTGCGCCCGCTCCTGACCAAGGGGGCCCAGGAATTCGTGACGCCCCTGGCGGCGGCGGCCCTCGCCGGTGAACGCGCCCATACGGACCTGTTCGACCGGGCCGAGGAAGCCGACATCGGTCACATCAAGCTTGCCCGGGACGCGGACGCCATCGTGGTCGCGCCGGCCACCGCCAGCCTGATGGCCCGCATGGCCACGGGCGATTCGTCCGACCTCGCCGCCACGGTGCTGTTGGCCACAACCCTGCCGATCCTGATCGCGCCCGCGATGAACGTGCGGATGTGGCAGCACCCGGCCACGCAGCGCAATCTCGCGACCCTGCGCGGCGACGGCGTCCGCGTCGTCGGTCCCAATGAAGGCGCCATGGCCGAAGCGGAGTTCGGGCCCGGCCGCCTCGCCGAGCCCGCCGAGATCGCCGACGCGGTGGAGACGATGCTGGCGGAGGCCCGTCCAGCCTCGGGCTTCGGCTTCCTGGCGGGACGCGGCGCGACCGTTGAGGCCGCGTCCGGCCCCTTGGCCGGCCGGCGCGTGCTCGTCACCTCCGGGCCGACCCACGAGCCGATCGACCCCGTGCGCTACCTCGCCAACCGCTCCTCCGGGCGCCAGGGCCATGCCATCGCGGCCGCCGCGGCGGCGGCCGGCGCGACGGTCATCCTGGTCTCCGGGCCGGTGGCGATTCCCCAGCCGCCCGGTGTGCAGGTAGTCCCGGTCGAGACCGCCCGCGCGATGCTGGCGGCGGTGGAGGCCGCCCTCCCCGCCGACCTCGCCATCTTCGCCGCCGCCGTCGGCGACTGGCGACCGGCCGAGACGCGCGCGTCCAAGATCAAGAAGGACGGCTCCGCGCCGGCGCCCCTCGCCCTGGTCGAGAACCCCGACATTCTCGCTACCATCGCGGGACGCTCGGCCGGGCGCCCCCGCCTCGTCGTCGGCTTTGCGGCGGAGACCGACCGGGTTCTCGAGAACGCCCGCGCCAAGATCGCCCGCAAGGGTTGCGACCTCATCGTCGCCAACGACGTGTCGCCGGCCGGCGGGGTGATGGGCGGCACCGCCAACACCGTCCATCTGGTCGGGCGCGACGGCACCGTCGAGACCTGGCCGACCCTCGACAAGGACGAGGTCGGCCGCCGCCTGATCCAGCGTTTCGCCCACCTCCTCGACGTATGATCCACAGGCTCGGGACAAGCGCGCGGAGCCGATCGCGGGCTGGCGCGTTAAGGCTTGACTAACACCTCTCGCCGCATCATTTCGGCGTCGTTCGCACGTGCAGCAGATCCGCTCGCCCGCGCAACTCCACAGGAACTCCCGACCCCAATGCCCAGCGACAGTAGTCGATGGACCGCGCCGCCGATGGCCCTCCGCGAGACCCGCGCCTGATCGCTTGATCCGGCTCGCCCGCGACCGGCCCCGATGGCCCGGTCGAACGAGGTGAGCCCATGACCTTATCGAATGCCTTTCCACGCCTGCGCGTCGCCGTGGCGCCCGTGCGGACCCTCAGCTTCCGCCGCGCGGATGGCTCCAAGCTCGTGCGCGTCAAGGCGCGCCGGCCCAGGACACGGCGTTCCACGCCGGGCGATGCCAGCGTCGCGCTGATCATGGCCGTGATGATGACGCTGGTGTTCGGCCCGGTGATCGGCGTGCACCTGATCGCCGCCTTCGCGGCGGACGTTCCCCCGCAGGAGATGGTGGCCCGGGGCAGCGGAGCGGCACTGCCGCCGGGCTGAGCGTCCGGCCGTATCCCTTCTCTTGCATGGGGGCGGCCCCTCGCTCAGGCCCGCGCCGCCTCCAGCTCCGCCGAGAGAGCGGCCTCGGCCGCCATGATCTTGCGGACCGCCGGACGGGCGTTGATGCGGGCGAGGTAGGCCATGATTGCGGGCTCTTCCGGCACCAGCTTGAAGCTCGTGGTCCAGCTGAGCGCGGCGCCCCAGAGCACATCGGCGGCGGAGTGCCGGTCGCCGAGGAGGTAGGGGCCCGGCGTCAGCGCCTCCACCACCGTCCCCAGCACCGCGTCGAAGTCGCCGTAGGGCGACATCGCCCTCGGACCGGGCTCGCGCTGAAGTGCCCGGTCGACCACCGCCGGCTCGAAGGTCGAGCCATAGAAGACCATCCAGCGCAGGTACGGCCCGCGCAGCGGGTCGCCGATGGGCGGAGCGAGGCCCCGCTCGGGAAACAGGTCGGCCAGGTAGAGGTAGATCGCCGCCTGCTCGGTGATCAGCGCCTCGCCGTGGCGCAGGGCCGGCACCTTCCCCAGGGGATTGATCCGCAGGTACTCGGGCTCCCGCCCCCGTCCCGACGGCAGGTCCAGAACGTCCAGGGTGTGCGGCGCGGCGAGTTCCTCGAGCAGGATGCGCACGCCGGAGGATCGCGTCTGGGGGGCGTGGTAGAGCGTGAGATCGGGTTCCAAGCGGCAGACCTTCCGGGTGAATCGGTCGGCGCAGGCTCTGCGCCGGGACCGCTCAGGTCAACCGTTCGAACCAGTGTCCGATGCGGCGCCGGGCCCGGGAGGGTGCGGGTCCGCGCTCGCCTGAGTTCGCGCACGCCCGCTGTCAGACTAATATCCAGGCTTGCCCGCGTCCCGTTCTCGTCGGTGAGCACCGATTCGGTTCGTTCCCGACGATTCAGCTCGAGAGGGTTCTCGACCGGTCCGCCGGACATCCGTGTGTCGGCCGCTCGCTCAACCCGTTCTGCGTGCCTCGACCGCCTCGGCGAGGAGACAGAGGATCTCGAAGGCAAGAGTCGCCCCCGCGAGCGCCGTCACACCGGAGGGATCAAGGGGCGGTGCGACCTCGACCACATCGGCACCCACGAGATCCAGGCCGCGCAACCCGCGCACGATCTGCAGCGCCTCGCGGGCCGTGAAGCCCCCCATCTCCGGCGTGCCGGTGCCGGGCGCATAGGCGGGGTCGAGGGCGTCGATGTCGAAGCTCAGGTAGGCCGGCAAGGGGCCGATCACGGCGCGGGCCTCGGCCAGGACCGCTGGCAGGCCGCGATCGATCACCGCCTCCATCGGCAGGATGCGTACGCCCTGGGCCAGGGCCCAGTCGAGCTCGTCCGCCGAATCGGTACTGCCGCGCAGGCCGATCTGCACCATCCGGCGGGGATCGAGGACGCCGTCCTCGATGGCGCGGCGGAACGGGGTGCCGTGGGTCAGGCGCGTGCCGTCGTACTGCGCGTCATCGGTGTCGCCGTGGGCATCGATGTGGATCAGGCCGACGGGACGCGCTCCTCCGAGGGCCCGGAGCACCGGGTAGGTGACGAAGTGGTCGCCCCCGACCGAGAGCGGAACGATCCGGGCATCCGCCAGGGGCCGGTAGAAGGCCTCGATGGCCCGGGCCGTGGCGGCCACGTCGACGGGATTGACGGGAACGTCGCCGAGATCGGCGCAGGCCGCGAGGTCGTAGGGTGCCACGCCGGTGGCGGCGTTCCGGGCGCGGGTGCCGGTGGAGGCCTCGCGCACGCCGCGCGGACCGAGCCGCGCGCCGGGCCGGTTGGTGGTCGCGCCGTCGAAGGGAATGCCGATGAGACCGATCTCGATTCGCTCCGGTGCTTCGGACGGGTCGATCACGGGCAGGCGCATGAAACTGGCGAGCCCCGAGAATCGCGGGGTCGCCATGCCCGATTGGGGTCGATGCCGCGCGATCCGCGCCCGATCCGCCTCGCTCCGCATCCGCTCTCCTCTCGCGCTCGGGTGGCGCGTCGACAGCCCCCCTGGGCGCCGAACCGACGACGGCACGATGACGTTCCGTTGACGGATCGGCAACGCGTGGCTATAGAGCCCACATCGCCGACGGACGCGCACTCCGCGATCGTCGGCTTCGCCATTGCCCGAACAACCTGCACGCGATCCACCGACACTCAAGCCCGCGGGCCCGTCGCGATCGCCTCAAACGTGACGAGGATGCCCCATGGCCAACACCGTGTCGGCCAAGAAAATGACCCGCAAGATTGCGAAGCGCACCGCGGTCAACCGCTCGCGTCGCAGCCGTATGCGCACCTTCGTCCGCAAGGTCGAGGAGGCCATCGCCGCCGGTGATCAGTCCAACGCGCTGACCGCCCTCCGCGCCGCCGAGCCCGAGATCATGCGGGCCGCCCAGCACGGCATCGTGCACAAGAACAACGCCTCCCGGAAGGTCTCGCGCCTCGCCGCGCGGGTGAAGGCGCTCGCCGCCTGAGCCATCCTTCCAGCAGAGACGCGAAAAAGCCCGGCAGCGATGCCGGGCTTTTTTCGTTTCGGCTTCTGCGGCCCTTGCGCGGAGCACGCGCCCGCCGCGACCGAGACCATGCGAGACGACGCCCCTGACACGCCCGAATCGGGACAGATCCGGTGACACGGCGTTAACGCTAACTGGAATCTGTCTTGTTGCGACCTGTCGAGGGCGAGTGTAGCTTAACGATGTGTCACGATGAACCAACAAATACCCGGTTACGGCGAGTCCAGGGCGAATCGTACACAAGGTGGGAGCCTCGCCTGGACTCGGCACCCGAACCCCGCGTCGGAATTGCTGCAATTTTAGCTATCCCCGTAAGTCCCGTTGTTAGGAGAACCGTAGCTTATTGTTGATAGGCTTGCTTCATCGACAAAAGCCTTCCCGGAGGCAGTTGACTCTGGTCCGGCAATATGGGTCTCGCGAATGCCTCGCGGGGCGCAACGTCAGTCAAGTGTGCGTACGTACCGGTGGCGGCCCTCCGCTCTCGGGACGAGGAGAGCGATGATGCATGTCGACGGTAGCGTGTCCGGCAATGCCGAGATGGGCATGAGCGGCGTGAGCGGTCCCGATACGGTGGCTGCCTGGGCCCGGGTGAAGCGGCGCCTGCGGGCGGAATTGGGCGAGGATGTGTTCGCGAGCTGGTTCGCCCGCCTCGAACTGGTGGAGGTCCTGGACGGAACCGCCCGCCTCACGGTGCCCACCCGATTCCTCAAGAGCTGGATCGAATCCCACTACCTCGACCGGGTGCTGAACACCTTCCGCAGCGAGGTCGAGACCGTGTCGCGCCTCGACGTCTCGGTACGGGGTCCCTCCGCCGCGGCCCGCCCCGTTCCCAGCGTCCCGAAGACGGCGAGCAGCGCCGCGAGCCCCCTCGCCCGCCTCCAGGCCGCCGGCTCGGCGATGCCGTCGCACGGGGACGGCCTGAACGTCTCCGAGGGCGAGTCGGCCCAGGCCCCGCGCGGCGAGGCCGGCGGCGACCTCAACGGCGCCCCCCTCGACAACCGCCTGACCTTCGCGAGCTTCGTCGTCGGCCGTTCGAACGCCCTGGCCCACGCCGCCGCCGAGCGCGTCGCCCGCCACGACGGCCAGGGTGCCCTCTATAACCCGCTCTACTTCCATGCCGGCGTCGGCCTGGGCAAGACCCACCTCCTCCACGGCATCGGCCATGCCGCCCGGGAATCCGGCCGCCGGGTGATCTACCTCACCGCCGACCGCTTCATGTACGGCTTCGTCAACGCGCTGAAGACCCAGAACGCGCTGGCCTTCAAGGAGCGCCTGCGCGCCATCGACCTCCTCATCCTCGACGACGTCCAGTTCATCCAGGGCAAGTCGATCCAGGCCGAGTTCGGCCACACCATCAACGCGTTGATCGATGCCGGCCGCCAGGTGGTCGTGGCTTCGGACCGTCCGCCCACCGAGCTCGAAGCCCTGGAGGAGCGCGTGCGCTCGCGCCTGGCTGGTGGCCTCGTGGTGGAGATCGGCAGCCTCGACGAGCAGCTGCGCGCCTCGATCCTCTCGGCGCGCCTGGCCGCGGTGCAGGTCTCGCATCCGAACTTCGAAGTATCCCCGACGGTGGCCACCTACGTCGCCCGGGCGATCACGGCCAATGGTCGCGATCTCGAAGGCGCCGTGAACCGGCTCCTGGCCCACGCCACCCTCACGGGCACGGCCGTGACCATGGAGACCGCCGAAACGGCGATCCGCGATCTCGTGAAGAACCGCGAGCCCAAGCGCATCAAGATCGAGGACATCCAGAAGCTGGTGGCCTCGCGCTACAACGTCTCGCGCTCCGACATCCTGTCCGAGCGGCGCACCGCCGCCGTGGTCAAGCCGCGCCAGATCGCGATGTACCTGTCGAAGGTGCTCACCCTGCGCTCGCTGCCCGAGATCGGCCGCCGCTTCGGCGGGCGCGACCACACCACCGTGCTGCACGCCGTGCGCAAGATCGACAAGCTGATCGGCGAGGACAACGTCCTGAACGACGAGGTCGAGCTTCTGAAGCGCATGCTGCAGGATTGAGCGCGCCGGGGTGTCGCGCCGTCGTGCGACGCCCCGAAACATCCGCGGATAGCCGGCCTCTCGCACTTGCGTTCGCCCGGAGGCTTCGCCAAGTTCGACGGCCACGGTGCCAGGGCGCACGTGGAACCGGAGCGCTTCGATCGCGCCCGTTCCGGCGACGTCCGACGAGAGACCACGAGTTCAGACCATGAGAGTCACTGTCGAGCGTGCGGCCCTTCTTCGGTCGCTCGGCCACGTGCACCGCGTGGTGGAGCGCCGCAATACCATCCCGATCCTGTCCAACGTCCTCCTCCGCTGCGACGCAGGCAGCCTGGAGCTGCGGGCGACCGACCTCGACATCGAGGTGACGGAGACCATTCCGGCCGACGTGGTGGATGCCGGCGCCACCACGGTGCCCGCCCACGTCATCTACGACATCGTGCGCAAGCTTCCGGACGGCGCCCAGGTCTCGCTCGAAACCAGCGGCGAGACCGGGCAGATGACCATCCGTTCGGGGCGTTCGCGCTTCTCGCTCGGCGCCCTGCCCGAGGGGGATTTCCCCGATCTCGCGGCCGGCGAGCTGCCGACCCGCTTCGTGATCGCGGCCTCCGATCTGAAGCGCCTGATCGAGAAGACGCAGTTCGCGATTTCGACGGAAGAGACGCGCTACTATCTCAACGGCATCTATCTCCACACCATCGAGGTCGACGGGACCCTGCGCATGCGCGGCGTCGCCACCGACGGGCACCGCCTCGCCCGCGTCGAGATTGAGGCGCCCGAGGGCAGCCGCGACATGCCGGGGATCATCGTGCCCCGCAAGGCGGTGGCCGAGATCATCAAGCTGGTGGAGGATGGCGGCGAGAGCGTCGAGATCGACCTGTCGCCGGCCAAGATCCGCTTCAAGTTCGCCAGCGGCGTGGTGCTGATCTCGAAGCTGATCGACGGGACCTTCCCGGATTACCAGCGCGTGATCCCGTCGGGCAACGACAAGTTCCTCACCGTCGAGCGCGACGTCTTCGCCAAGGCCGTCGATCGCGTCTCGACGATCTCGTCGGAGCGCGGCCGGGCGGTGAAACTCGCCGTGCAGGAGGGCCGCCTCGCCCTCTCGGTGAACAACCCCGATTCCGGCAGCGCCACCGAGGAACTCGACGTCGATTACGACGCCCCCGCCCTCGATATCGGCTTCAACGCCCGCTACCTCCTCGACATCACGAGTCAGCTCGAGGGCGACACCGCCCTCTTCAAGCTGGCCGATCCGGGCTCCCCGACCCTGATCCAGGACCGCGAGGGCGCCGCCGCCCTCTACGTGCTGATGCCGATGCGGGTGTGATCGCCGCTCGTGGCGTCGCGGTGCGAGACAGGCCGCGGGTGATCGGCTAAGGGCAGGCGGGTGCGTCTCACCCGTCTGATCTGCCGCGACTTCCGGAACCACGCCGACCTCGACCTCGCGGTCGACCGTCGCTTCGTCGCCCTGGTGGGCGAGAACGGGGCCGGCAAGACCAACCTTTTGGAAGCGATCTCGCTGTTCTCGCCGGGACGCGGCCTGCGCCGCGCCGACCTCTCGGCGATGCCGCGGACCGGCGGGCCGGGCGGCTTCGCCGTGTCCATGACCCTGGCGGGGGATGAGACCGAGCATCGGATCGGCACCGGCTACGAACCGCCCGGCCTCGACGGCCGCGCCGCCCGCCTGTGCCGGATCGACGGGGCCACCGCGCCCTCGCCCGTGGCCTTCTCGGAGTTCCTCCGGGTGGTCTGGCTGACCCCGGATCTCGACGGTCTGTTTCGCGGCCCGGCCGGTGACCGGCGCCGCTTTCTCGACCGCCTCGTCCTCGCGGTGGACGCGAGCCACGGCGCCCGCGTCAACGCGATGGAGCGCGCCCTGCGCTCGCGCAACCGCCTGCTCGACGAGCGGCCCAACGATGGCCAATGGCTCGACGCGATCGAGCGGGAGGTGGCCGAGCTCGGCGTCGCCGTGGCGCTGGCCCGGCGCGAGACTGCCGAGCGCCTGGATCGGCTCATCGCCGAGACCCGTGACGATGCCCAGCCCTTTCCCTGGGCCGGCCTGCGCCTGGAAGGCGACCTCGACGACCTCGTGGCGGTCTGGCCCGCGATCGAGGCCGAGGACCGCTTCCGCATGGCCCTGCGCCAGGGCCGCAGCCGCGACCGCGCCGCCGGCCGAACCCTGAGCGGACCGCAGACCAGCGACCTCGTGGTCCGCCACGGCCCGAAGGACGTGCCCGCCGCCACCGCCTCCACCGGCGAGCAGAAGGCACTCCTCATCGGCCTCGTCCTCGCCCATGCCCGCCTTGTCCAGGCCATGAGCGGCCTGGCGCCCGTGATCCTGCTCGACGAGGTCGCGGCCCATCTCGATCCGCGCCGGCGCGCCGGGCTCTTCGATGCCCTCGAAGCCCTGCAGGGGCAGGTCTGGATGACGGGGGCCGACCCGGCCCTGTTCGGCGAGCTGGACGGGCGGGCCGATATGGTCAAGGTCGCGGACGGGCGGATCGCGTCGAACTGATTGCCCAATGGTGTCGGAGCGTCAGACGAGAATCCCCGGACTGTCGGTCTGCGTGATGTCGTTGCCGATGAACTCCTGTGCGAGGGCCCGGCGCACCGCTTCGGTCTGGCTCGTCTTGGCCAGGTGGCCACCATCTCCGCGAGGCGATTGACCTCCTCGCTTCGGATGGTCAGAGGCATTATGCCGATCCCCGGATCGACGCGTCACCCGTGTAGACGCGTCGAGCGTCTTGCCGACACATCGGCGCCGCAAGCGGCCCGCCCGCTCACCATCAGGCCAGGATGCCCATGACAAGCCGCCTCGACGAGGCTCGCGCCGCGTTGAAGACCACCTTCGGCTACGACGATTTCCGGCCCGGCCAGGACGAGGTGATCGGCGCCGTCCTCGACGGGGCCGACGTGTTCGCCGTGATGCCCACGGGCTCCGGCAAGTCGATGACCTACCAGTTGCCGGCGCTCGTCGAATCGTCGCTGACCGTCGTGGTCTCGCCGCTGATCGCCCTGATGCACGACCAGGTGCAGCAGATGCTCGGCTTCGGCGTGGCGGCCGCGACCCTGAACTCGTCCGTCGCCGAGGCGACCTCCCGCGAGACCTGGCGGCAGATCCGCTCCGGCGACCTGCGCTTGCTCTTCGTCTCGCCCGAGCGGCTGATGATGGAGGGGCTCATGGATGCCCTGCGGGGCGCCGGCGTGCGCCGGCTCGCCGTGGACGAGGCACACTGCGTCTCGCAATGGGGTCACGACTTCCGTCCGGAATACCGGGACCTCGCCCGGGCCCGCGAGGCGCTGGGCAACGTCCAGACCGTGGCGCTCACCGCCACTGCCGACAAGGCGACCCGGGCCGACATCACCGAGCGGCTGTTCCCGGCGGGTCGCGAACTCAAGGCCTTCGTCCATTCCTTCGACCGGCCGAACATCCGCCTGACCTTCACGCCGAAAGACAACCCCACCCGCCAGATCGAGCGCTTCCTGCGCCACCGGCGCGCCGAGAGCGGAATCATCTACTGCTCGTCCCGCAAGCGCACCGAGCAGCTGGCCGAGACCCTGGCCAAGGACGGCTTCAACGCCCTGCCCTACCATGCCGGCCTCGACCAGGGAACGCGCATGCGGAACCAGGACACCTTCCTGCAGGAGGACGGCGTGGTGATGACCGCCACGGTGGCCTTCGGCATGGGCATCAACAAGCCCGACGTGCGCTTCGTCTGCCATGCCGACATGCCCTCCAACGTCGAGGGCTACTACCAGGAGATCGGCCGCGCCGGCCGCGACGGCCTGCCTGCCGACACCCTGACCATCTACGGCCTGGACGACATGGCCCTGCGCCGCCGCCAGATCGACGAGAAGGACGTGCCGGACGAGCGCAGGCGCGTGGAGCGGCGCAAGCTGGAAGCCATGATCGCGCTCTGCGAAGGGGCCACCTGCCGGCGCCAGTCGCTGCTCGGCTATTTCGGCGAGGCGAGCGAACCCTGCGGGCGCTGCGACCTCTGCCGCAGCGGCGTCTCGCTCATCGACGCGACGGTGCCGGCCCAGAAGCTGCTCTCGGCCATCGTGCGCACCGGCCAGCGCTTCGGCGCCGCCTATGTCTGCGACGTGGTGCACGGGAAGGAATCCGACACGATCCGGCGTAACGGCCACGCGGCGTTGAAGACCTTCGGGGTCGGTGCCGACAAGCCCATCGCCGCCTGGCGCGCGATGCTGCGCCAGCTCTTCGCCGCCGGGGCCGTGACCGAGAACGGCGACGGGTTCGGCGGGCTCTCGCTCACCGACAAGGGCGAGGCGATCCTGTTCGGCCGCGAGGCCATCCAGATGCGGCCCGACCCCGAGCCGAAGGTGGCCGAGCCGCGCGACCGCAAGCGCGGGGCGGCCCGCGAGGACGCGAGCCTGGATCTCGATCCCGCTACCGAGGCCCTGTTCCAGCACCTGCGCGGCCTGCGCGCCACCATCGCCCGGGCCGAGGGCATCGCCGCCTTCATGGTCTTCCCCGACCGGACCCTCATCGAGATGGCGCGCACCAAGCCCGTCGACCTCTACGCCCTGCGCACGGTCCACGGCGTCGGCGAGCGCAAGCGCGAGGCCTACGGCGAGCGCTTCGTCGCGGCGGTGGCGGATTTCCTGTCCCACGCGCCGGCCGCCCGGTAGGACGTGCGGTCGGGGCGCCCCGACGGCGCCCGGATGCGCTTTCGCACTCGTCTATCCGGATCGCCATCGTGTAGGGACGGGCGCGGCCAGCGGCCGCCAGCTTCGAATCGGACGGGTCCCCATCATCACGCCTTCAGAACCGCCCGCACCGGCTGCCCGTCAGGTCTTCTACATGCCGGGCTTCGATCCCCGCGAACCCGAGACCTATTGGGGTCTGTTCCGGCGGGAAGCCCGGCTCACGGCCGTCCGGCGCGGACTGGCGATCACGGTGGGCGATCCAGAGCGGAGCGCGGACGGGCTGGCCGTCGACTGGCGCGTGGATCTCGACGGACACACGACGCACTACACCCTCCTGCGTTGGGACGACATCGTCGCGGCCCGGTTCCCCCGCACCAACGGACGCCGTCTGCTCGAGGTGCCGGCCCTGTGGTGGCGCCTGATCCGGTCGGGCTACGTCGCTCCCTTCCGGCGTGAGGCCCGTCGCTTCGCCCGGATCATCGTCGGCGTGCACCTGATCTACCTGTTCCTCGTCGTCCTGAGCCTCGGCCTCGCGTCGGCTGCCGTCGCCCTGGTGCCTGGCCTGTCCGGGATCTGGGGGCTCCTGGCGGTGCCCGTGCTGGCCTACGGGCTCCTCGCGCTGCTCATGCGGGCGACCCGCGGCAAACCTTTCTACGTGGCGCACCTCGTCGACGACACCGCCTTCACCCACGATCACGCCAGCGGCGCCGACACCCGGATGCGCGCCCGGCTCGACGCCTTCGCGTCGATCATCCGGGGCGCGGAGGGCCAGGCCTCCGAGATCGTGGTCATCGGCCATTCCTCATCGAGCTTCCTCGGTCTCGAGGCGCTCGACCGGGTGCTCGTCGCCGATCCCGAATTCGGCCGGCGCGGTACGCCGGTCTCCTTCGTGAGCATCGGCAGCGTCATCCCGTGGATCACCCTCGATCCCCGCGCCACCGAGACCCGCGGCGCCCTCGCCCGGGTGGCGGCGAGCGACGCGATCCGCTGGCTCGACGTCCGGGCCAAGTGGGACTGGCTCTCGGTCCACCAGCGCAATCCGCTCAGCGCCTCGAAGCTTCCGGCGCCCCTGGCCCATCGCCCCGTCGAGATTCACGTCCGGATCGAGGATCTGATCGAGACGCGCATCATCGCCCGGCGCAAGTGGAACCTGTTCCGGATGCACTTCCAGCTGCTCATGTCGAGCCGCGACCCGGAGGCCTTCGACTACGTCGCCTTCGTGGCCGGCCCCGAACCCGTCCATGCGCTGATCCGGCGGTGGCGCGACGTGAAGGAGCAGCCCAAGGGGCGTTTCATCGCCGAAAGCCCGGAGGATTAGGGCCGCGGATCGCGCTCGCGCCACGATCGCGTGTTGCCACGGCGCGGCGTTCCGCTTTAGAGCCGTCACGCACGGCCGGACCCGGACGGGGGCGGTGCCGAGAGGGTCGCATGTTCCGCAACGATGTTCCGATCACCCCCGAACTGGTCCGCCAGCACGGCCTGACGCCGGACGAGTACGCGCGCTTCCGTGGCCTGATCGGGCGCGACCCGACCTTGACCGAGCTCGGCATCGTCTCGGCGATGTGGAACGAGCACTGCTCCTACAAGTCGTCCCGCAAGCACCTGCGCGGCCTGCCGACCTCGGCGCCCTGGGTGATCCAGGGCCCGGGTGAGAATGCCGGCGTGATCGACATCGGCGACGGGCTCGCCTGCGTCTTCAAGATGGAGAGCCACAACCACCCGAGCTTCATCGAGCCCTACCAGGGCGCGACGACCGGCGTCGGCGGCATCCTGCGCGACGTGTTCACCATGGGCGCGCGCCCGATCGCCGCCCTGAACGCCCTCCGCTTCGGCTCGCCGGATCATCCGCGCACCCGCCACCTCGTCTCCGGCGTGGTCGCGGGCATTGGCGGCTACGGCAATTCCTTCGGCGTGCCGACGGTGGGCGGCGCCATGGGCTTCCACCCGCGCTACGACGGCAACATCCTCGTCAACGCCATGGCGGTGGGCCTCGCCCGCACCGACGGCATCTTCTACGCGGCGGCCACCGGCGTGGGCAATCCGATCGTCTATCTCGGCTCGAAGACCGGCCGCGACGGCATCCACGGCGCCACCATGGCGTCGGCGGAATTCGACGACGCCTCCGAGTCGAAGCGCCCCACCGTGCAGGTGGGCGACCCCTTCGCCGAGAAGCTGCTGCTGGAGGCCTGCCTCGAGCTGATGGCCTCGGGCGCCGTGATCGCGATCCAGGACATGGGGGCCGCCGGCCTCACCTGCTCGGCCGTCGAGATGGGCGCCAAGGGCGACCTCGGCGTCGAGCTCCACATCGAGAAGGTGCCGGCCCGCGAGGCCGGCATGACCGCCTACGAGATGATGCTCTCCGAGAGCCAGGAGCGGATGCTCATGGTGCTCAAGCCCGGCATGGAGGCCGAGGCCGAGGCGATCTTCGTGAAGTGGGGCCTCGACTTCGCGATCATCGGGCACACCACCGACACGCTGCGCTTCGTCGTGAAGCATGACGGCGTCGTCATGGCCGACCTGCCGATCAAGGAGCTCGGCGACGAGGCGCCCCTCTACGACCGGCCCCACATCGCCAACACGCACCAGCCGGTGCTCGCCGCCCCCGACGTGCCCGAGACCGTGGGCAGCGCCGAGGCCCTGAAGCGCCTGGTGGGCTCGCCCGACCTCTCGTCGAAGCGCTGGGTCTACGAGCAGTACGACCACTTCATCGGCGGCAACACCGTGCAGAAGCCGGGCGGCGACGCGGCCATCGTGCGGGTCGAGGACGGTCCGCGCGGTCTCGCCATGACCGCCGACGTTACCCCGCGCTACTGCGAGGCCGATCCGATGGAGGGCGGCAAGCAGGCCGTGGCCGAGGCCTGGCGCAACATCACGGCGGTCGGCGGACGGCCGCTGGCCATCACCGACAACCTGAACTTCGGCAACCCGGAGAAGCCCGAGGTGATGGGCCAGCTCGTCGGCTGCCTGAAGGGCATCGGCGAGGCCTGCAGGGCCCTCGACTTCCCCGTCGTCTCCGGCAACGTCTCGCTCTACAACGAGACCAACGGCGTCGGCATCCTGCCGACCCCCACCATCGGCGGCGTCGGCGTCCTCGACGACGTCACGCGCCACGCCACCCTCGACCTCAAGCGCGCCGGCGACGTCCTGGTGCTGATCGGCGAGACCGCCGGCTGGCTCGGCCAGTCTGTCTACCTCTCGGTGATCGCCGGGCGCGAGGAAGGGGCTCCGCCCCCGGTCGACCTCGCCGTCGAACGCCGCAACGGCGACTTCGTGCGCGGGCTGATCACGTCGGGTCTCGTCGACACCGTCCACGACCTGTCCGACGGCGGCCTCGCCGTGGCGCTGGCCGAAATGGCGATGGCGGGCGGCATCGGCGCCGCCCTCCCCGAGGTGCCCCAGGGCCTGGCGACCCATGCCTACCTGTTCGGCGAGGACCAGGCTCGATACCTCCTGGCCGTCGACCCCGAGACCGCACCGGACCTGCTCTACAGCGCCTCGGCCCAGGGCATCCCGGCGGCCGTGATCGGCGTGACGGGCAACGACCATTTGACCCTGCCGCACGGCGAGACCATATCGGTGGCCACCTTGCGCGAGACCCACGAGGGCTGGCTGCCGGCCTACATGGCGAGCCAACCGGCGGGCGTCCCAGCCTGAAGCCCCCCCTTTCCGACCGTCAGGAGCCAACCCGATGCCGATGGATGCGCGCGAGATCGAGGCGATGATCCGTGAGGCGCTGCCCGACGCCCGGATCGAGATCAAGGATCTGGCCGGCGACGGAGACCACTACGCCGCCACGGTCCTGTCCACCGCCTTCAAGGGCAAGACCCGCGTCGCGCAGCACCAGATGGTCTACGGCGCGCTGCAGGGCCGGATGGGGGGCGTGCTGCACGCCCTTGCGCTCACCACGGGCGTCCCGCAGGATTGAGGTCTCCCCGGAGGCGGACCGTATGGACCAGCCGAGCCTCTACGACGACGACATCGTGACCTGGGCCGAGCAGCAGGCCTCGACCCTGCGCGCTCTCGCGCGTCGGCCGGACCTGTCGAACATCCTGGATTGGGAGAACGTCGCCGAGGAGATCGAGAGCGTGGGTCGATCCCAGGTCCAGGCCGTGGAGAGCCTGCTGGCACAGACTTTGGCGCATCTGCTGAAGCGGTTGTCCGCGCCGGACGCGGCAGCCCTCGACCACTGGTACCAGGAAGCCGGGACGTTCCAGATCACGGCGATGAATCGATACGAGCGCTCCATGCGGCAACGCCTGGACTGGGATAAGATCTGGTCATCTGCGCAGGCCCTGGCGAAGTTGAGCCTGAGGCGCTACGGCGATACCTTGATTCCGAACCTGCCGGCGCAATGCCCACTCGGTCCGGACGAACTTCTCGTGCTTCCGTGTGATCTGGATGCGGCACTGCGGCGGATCGCAGGATCGACGGCCTTGAAATCCGCGCCGGAATCCTGAACTCAAGCGCGAGCTTCCACGACCCGAGACGAACGAGGACTCCCATGAGCGACGTCAACACCGCGATCGAGAACGAGATCAAGTCCCAGGACGTGGTCGTCTTCATGAAGGGCACGCCACAGTTTCCGATGTGCGGTTTCTCGGGCCAAGTCGTCCAGATCCTCAATTACCTGGAAGTGCCGTTCAAGGGCGTCAACGTCCTCGACGATGCGGCGGTCCGGGACGGGATCAAGGCCTTCTCCAACTGGCCGACCATTCCGCAGATCTACGTGAAGGGCGAGTTCGTCGGCGGCTGCGACATCACCCGCGAGATGTTCCAATCGGGCGAGCTGCAGCAGTTCCTGTCCGAGAAGGGCATCCCCGTGAAGGCTCCGACCGCCGCCTGAGGCGCGCGTTGGCCCTGGGGAACGGAACGAGGGCGCGCGAGCGCCCTTTTTCCTGTTCCGGGGGGCCTTCACCGAACCTCCCCCCGTGTCCGACCGTTGATCTTCGGACAGGTCAGGCCGGGGAGCGGGCGATATGCGCGACGTCATCATCGTCGGCGGCGGTCCGGCGGGCCTCAACGCGGCGCTCATCCTCGGACGCTGCCGCCGCGACGTGCTCCTCTGCGATGCCGGCCAGCCCCGCAACGCGGTCACACCGCGGAGCTGGGGGGTCTTCACTCGAGACGGCACGCCGCCCTTGGAGCTACGGGCCCGGGCCGAGGCCGATCTGGACCGCTATCCCACGGTGGAGCGCCGCGCGGTCGAGGTCACCCAGGCCCGGGGCTGCGACGAAGGCTTCTGCGTCACCCTGGCCGACGGCAGTCACGAGACGACGCGCAAGCTGGTGTTAGCGACGGGCCTGCATCAGGCCCTGCCCTCGGTGGAGGGCTTCGACCTCTACTGGGGCCACGGGGTCCATTCCTGCCCCTATTGCGACGGCTACGAGAATCGAGACCGGCCCCTCGTCGTCTATGCCCATGGCGATGCGGCCAAGGGCATGGCCCTCGAGTTGACCGTCTGGAGCGACGACGTCACCCTCTGCACCGATGCGCAGCCGACCGTTCTCTCCGACCACGATCGCGCGCGTCTCGCCCGCCACGGCGTCCGCATCGTCGAGACGCCGATTCGGCGCCTTGACGGCGACGGCCGCCAACCGCAGCGCCTCACCTTCGCGGACGGCACCAGTCTGCCCTGCCACGCGGTGTTCCTGATGACGATGCCGTGCGAGCCGTCCGACCTCATCACGCAGCTCGGCTGCGACCTGACCCGAAAGGGCGTGGTGCCGACGGGCGAGTACGAGACCACCAACGTGCCCGGCCTGTTCGTCGCCGGGGACGCCTCCCGCCGGGTGCAATTCGCCGTGGTCGCCGCCGCCGAGGGGGCCATGGCGGCCTTCGCGGTCAACACCGAGCTCCTGCGCGAAGACGTCGCCTGACCGACGTCGCCGGAGCGGAGTGCCGCTCCCCCGTTCAAGCCCCTGCCGAGCCCGGAGCCCGACCCGATGACCCTGCGCGTCCATCCGCACACGCCCCGCGTCGCCGTTCCCTGCCGCTGCGCACTCGGCGAGGAAGCGACCTGGGACGCCCGCTCGGGCACGCTCAGCTGGGTCGACGTCGAGACACCGACGATCTGGCGCTACGACCCCGCGAGCGGGGCGACCCAGCGCTATCCGCAGGACGAGAAGCTCGGATTCGCGCTTCTCACGGAAGATCCCGGCACGGTGCTCGCCGGCTTCGAATCCGGTGTCGTGCGGCTTCACTTGGAGAGCGGCCGTCGGGATCCGCTGGTGGCGCCCGACGATCATCGCTCGGGCAACCGGCTCAACAGCGGCCATGTCGGACCGGACGGCGCCCTCTACTTCAGCACCATGGACGACGCCGAGGCGGAGCCCACCGGCACCTTCCACCGCTGGCACGGTGGGCGCCTCGATGCCTTCGGAGGGCGGGTCGCCGTGTCGAACGGACCGGTGATGACGGCCGACGGCAGCCGGATCTACACCGCGGATACCGCCGAAGGGGTGATCCGGGTCCATCCCATCGCGGAGGACCGCATCGGACCGCCCCAGCCCTTCGCGGCCTTCGAAGCCGATTGGGGCAAGCCGGACGGCCTGACGGTCGATGCCGCCGGGTATCTCTGGGTCTGCCATTACGGCGGATCGCGCATCACCCGCTTCGATCCGGAGGGGCAGATCGAGCGCGTGCTGCCGGTGCCCACCGCGCTCGTCACCAAATGCGCCTTCGGCGGCCCGGATCTGACGACCCTGTTCATCACCACCGCCCTGCGCGGGCGCGACCCGGCCGACGACCCGCTGGCCGGCCACCTCCTCACCGTCGAGACCGACATCCGGGGCCTTCCCGCGGCGATCTACCAGGATGCGCGAACACTGTAATCAGGTGCGCTGCCGCACCGCGTTAACCTTCGGTCCGGCGCAGAGGTGAATTAACGGTAAATAATTGTGGGCTTTCGGAACTTATTGCCGCTGTCCCCATTATCTGCCAATGACGGGTCCTGAGGCTCCCTCCGGGGGCCCTTCAGGACCTCGGGTCCGGTGACCGCCATGCCAGTGTTCGAAGCCAAGAACCTCGATTCCGACTTCGAAGGCTTTGCCTTCCTGACCGCCATCCTGCATCCGTCGGCGGAAGCGCAGACGCGGGCACTGACCCACGGGCGCAACCGCGCGGCGCGGGGGTCGATGATCGCGGATCCCCTGACGATCGAGCCCCGCTTCCCCGTGCGGAACGCCGAGACCGAGATCGAGGCCCAGGCGTCCTGACCGCGGTTCGTCAGGTCGGCCGAACTCGGCCCGGCCTCACCACGCCTGCGGCGTGATGATGCCCTGCTTGGTGACGACGACCCAGCTCTTGCCCCGCCGTTCGATGCCCTCGATGCGTCCGACACCCGGAACGGTGTCGCCCGGGCCGACCTCCACGAGGCGGCGTTTGCGATCCTCCAGGACCGCCACCCCATCGTAGACCTCCCGGACCGCCCAGCCCTCGGCGGGTGACGGTTTCGGCTTGTCCGGAAGCGCGCCCGTCTCGGTGGGCTCGGGGGCGGCAGGTTTGGCGGCCTGGGGCGCGACGACGGGCGGCGGAGCCGGGGCCGCCGTGCGCTTCTCGATCTGCAGGGTGAGGGCGGCGAGGCGGGCGCTCTGGTCCTTCTCCGCCTGCTCGAGGCGGTCACCGGTGGCGGCGAGCTTCGTGGCGAGGCCCTGCTCTGCGCGGCCGAGGCGCTCGGCGAGATTCGTGTGGCGCGCCTTGGCCTCCTGGCGGCCGGCCTCCGCAATGTCCTGAAGTTGTGCGAGGCCCTTGGCCAGGCGCTCGACCTGCCGCTCGGATTCGGTGCGGCCGATCTCCATCTGGTGGCGGATCTGCGCCAGGGTCTCGCTGCCGTCCGCCCCGCGCGGGGCTGCGAGGCTCATCGCGCCGGCCCCCATGAGGGCACCGAGCCCGAGGCTTACCGCGGCGATGGCGAGGAGACGCGGCTCGGGGCGGAGCTTCGCGGTCCAGGGGGCGCCGCCGGCGACGGGCGGCGCAGCGGCCTTCTCGGCCGACGCGCGGGCGCCGAGGATTGCTTGCTTGAGCAGGGTGTCGGGCGAGGGGTCGGCCGATGCCGCGAGGGCCTTATCCGTCATGACCAATGCTTCCTGATGGGGCAGGAAGCATTGGTTAAGGCTGTTTCTTTACGAAACCGTTACCCTGTCTCCCGCGTGGCGGGTCGTCAGGCCGCCAGCCCCCGCTGGCGCAGGAGCGGGTCGATGCTCGGCAACCGCCCCCGGAAGGCGGTATAGGCCTCGCTCGGATCACGCAGGTTGCCGGCCCCGTACACGTACTTGCGCAGCCGCGCCGCGGTCTCCGGATGGAAGATGTCCCCGGCCTCGCGGAAGGCGTCGAAGGCGTCGGCATCAAGCACCTCGGACCAGAGGTAGCTGTAGTAGCCGGCCGCGTAGCCGTCGCCCGAGAAGATATGCGCGAAATGCGGCGTCCGGTGCCGCATCGCGATCTCGGCCGGCATGGCGATGCGCTTCAGGGCGTCCGCCTCGAAGGCCGCCACGTCGAGCCCGTCCTCGCCGGCGCTCGACAGGTGCAGCGTCATGTCGACGATCGCCGAGGCGGTGTACTCGATGGTGGCGAAGCCCTGGTTGAAGGTCCGGGCCGCGAGCAGGCGCTTCAGCAGGTCCTCGGGCATCGGCTCACCGGTGCGGTAGTGCCGGGCGTGCTTGCGCAGCACCTCCGGCTGTTCGAGCCAATGCTCGTAGAGCTGCGACGGCAACTCGACGAAGTCGCCCGCCACCGCGGTTCCGGCGAGGAGCGGGTAGGTCACGTCGGAGAGGAGGCCGTGCAGGGCATGGCCGAACTCGTGGAACAGCGTCCGGGCATCGTCGAAGGAGAGCAGCGTGGCCTCGCCGTCCGGCGCCTTGGCGAAGTTCATCACGTTGACGATGATCGGTTTGATGTCGCCGTTGAGCCGCTCCTGCGACCGGAAGGCGCTCATCCAGGCGCCGCTGCGCTTCGTGGCGCGGGCGAAGTAGTCGCCGAGGAACAGGCCGACCTCGGACCCGTCCGCGTTGCGCACGGCCCAGGCGCGCACGTCCGGATGATACCGTGGCACGTCGGGCAGTTCCGCGAAGCGCAGGCCGAAGAGACGCTCGGCCGTGTCGAAGGCCGCCGCGATGACGCCGTCGAGGGGCAGGTACGGCTTGATCTCGCCCTCGTCGAGGTCGTGCTCGGCCCGGCGCAGCTTCTCGGCGTAGTGACGCCAGTCGTGCTTGGCGAGATCGAAGTTGTGGCCTTCCGCCTGAACCAGCGCCTGCAGCCGGTCCCGCTCGGTGGCGGCCTGGTGGTGCGCCGGCGTCCAGACGTTGCGCAGGAGGTCCATCGCCCGGTCGGGCGAGCCTGCCATCGTGTCCGAGAGCTTGAAATGGGCGAAGCTGTCGTAGCCGAGCAGTCGGGCCCGCTCGGCCCGCAGCGCGACGATCTCGGCGATGAGGCCACGGTTGTCGGTGGCGCCGCCGCTCTCACCGCGGCGGGTCCAGGCGTCGTAGGCCTTCTCGCGCAGGTCCCGGCGCGTGGAGAAGACGAGGAACGGCTCGATCAGCGAGCGCGACAGGGTGATGACGTGGCCGTGCGCGCTGGCCCGCTCCCGGGCCGCCGCCGCCGCTGCCGCGCGCAGGAAGGGCGGCAGCCCGGCAAGATCGTCCTCGGTCTCCAGGGGCAGGGCGAAACTGCTCTCGTCGGCGAGCAGGTTCTGGCTGAAGCTGGTGCCGAGCTCGGCCATGCGGGCGGCGATCTCAGCCATCCGATCCTTGGCCTCGGGCGCCAGATCGGCACCCGAGCGGCGGAAGCGGGTCCGGTAGCGGTCGAGCACCCGGCGCTCCTCCGGTCCGAGCTGCTCGGCCTCGGGATCCACCGCGGAGATGCGGGCCCAGAGGGCGGCATCGAGGTAGATCGCGCTGCCGTGGCGGGCCAGGCGCGGGGTGATGGTCCGCTCGACCGCCTGCAGCTCGGGGTTGGTGTGGCTTCCACTCAGGTTGAAGAACACCGAGGCGACGCGGTCGAGGTCGTGCCCCGCTCGCTCCAGAGCCGCGACTGTGTTGGCGAAGGTCGCCGGGGCGGTGTCGGCCGCGATGGCGTCGATCTCGGCCCGGTGGCTGGCCAGCGCCGCATCGAAGGCCGGGAGATAATGGGCGGGCACGATGTCCTCGAACGGCGGCAGGCCGTGGGGCGTCGACCAGGCCGGGTCGGCGAAGGGGCCGATCCGCGCCGCGGCGGCGGTCGTCTCGTGAGCCATCTCCTGGGAAGCGTCGGGCGTGCCAGTGGTCATTCGCAGTCCTTCGTCCGGTTCATCGCGCGTCGCGCCGCAAGGTAAGCACCCAGGCGCGAAGCGCAAATGCGGGCCTACGCCCGCAAGCGACACGGCATCGGTTTCGTCTCTGGGTTGACGCGGTAAAGGCCCCGCGCGAACCCGCAGCGCCTCCCGACCGTTACCGGCGGTCCGGGGCCCCGGACCAGATGGAAAACGAGATGCGTCACCGACCCGCCTGTCGCCTTGCCGGAGCCGCGATCCTCGTCCTCGCCGGCCAACTCGGCCTCACGCGCGACGGTTCGGCGCAGGAGAAAGGCGTGCCGTCGGATGCGACGGCGATCCCGATGCCGCCGCCGGCGCCCCCGCCGCGCCCAACCGAGCTCCCCCCGCCGGCCCAGGTCGAAGCGCCGCGCCCACCCGAACGACCGGCGGAACTGTCGCCGCCGGCAGAGGCGGCAAAGGCGCGCGAGGCCGAACCGGTGAAGCCCGCGGACGGCGGGGAAGTGCCGGCACCGCCCCCGCGACCCGCCGAACTCTCGGCCCCCGCCCTGGCCATCACCGTGGTGCCCGTCGACGACGGCGCCTGCCGGCGTCGCCTGGAGCGCCTCGGCGCACGCTTCGAGCCTCTGCCGGCCATCGCGAACGGTCAGTGCGGGGCAGCCAGGCCCCTGAAGGTCACGGCGCTGGCCGACGACCTCGCCCTGGCGCCGCCGGTGACCCTGGTCTGCGAAGCCGCCGAATCCCTCGCCCGCTGGGCGACGGAGGCGCAGGCGGCCGCCGAGCGCGACCTCGGCCAGCCGCTGAAGGGGCTGACGATCGGCACCTCCTACGAATGCCGGGGCCAGAACCACGATCCCGATGCCAAGCTCAGCGAACACAGCTTCGCCAACGGCATCGACGTGATGGGCTTCACCTTCGCCAACCGCCGGGCCCTCTCGGTGCTGGCCGCGCCGGAGGGAACGCCGGAGGCGACCTTCCTGGCCGCCGTACGCGGCCGGGCCTGCGCGTTCTTCCGCACGGTCCTCGGCCCGGGCTCGGATGCGGCCCACGCCAACCACCTCCATCTCGACGAGCGGCAGCGGAATGCCGGCCACCGCCTCTGTCAGTGAAGGGCGGAACGCCGGACGGCCCCGCGCGCTTACTCCTGCGCCATCAGGCGGATAGCGCGGGAGTTCTTCGGTGATCAGGTATCCTTCGACACGCATCGGCGGCGGTCTCGCCGCCCTCGCCCTGGTCGCCCTGGCGGGCGGCGCGCAGGCCGAGACGAAGGACAAGGCGGAGGGACCGGCCCTGACGCGCGAGGCGGTGGAATCCGCAGCCCTGGCGCCGACCGGGGACGCCGCGAAGGCCGACGCCCAGGGCGGCGAACCGAAGACGGGCGCGGCGAAGAGGACGGACAGGGCCGAGTCGAAGGGCGAGGCGGCCAAGCGCAGCGGGGCGAAGCGCCCGGAGCCGGCGCTCGTGAAGGCGCAAATCCTCCTCGATCGGGCCCATTTCTCGCCCGGCGCCATCGACGGCCGGGACGGCGACAACCTTCGCGGCGCCTTGGCGGCCTTCGCCTCCGCCAACGGCCTGAAGGCCGAAACGGAGATCGCGCCCGACCTCGCCGACACGCTTCAGGCGACGAGCCGTGATCCGGTGCTCACCGAATATACAGTCACGGAGGCCGATGCGGCGGGGCCCTTCGTCGAGAAGATGCCGGCGAAGATGGAGGAGCAGGCCGATCTCGACGCGCTGGGCTATACAAGCCCCCGCGAGATGCTGGCCGAGCGCTTCCACATGGCCCCGGATCTCCTCGGCGCGCTCAACCCCGACGCGGATTTCGGCAAGGCCGGTACGGTGATCTTGGTCGCCGCGGTGAAGCCGCTGGAGACCGGCAAGGCGACGACGGAGGAGAAGGCCGCGAAGAAGCAGGCGCAGGAGGCCAGCAAGATGGAATCCGGCAAGACGGAATCCGGCAAGAGAGATTCCAGCGAGAGGGAGTCCAACAAGGATACCGGCAAGGCGACGGACACGAAGGGCTCGAACGCCCAGGCGGTCGATCCCGAGGCGCGCGACGCGAAGGACGTGACCCGCATCGAGGTCGACAAGGAGAGCCGCGCCGTGCGGGCCTTCGACCGGGACGGCAAACTCGTCGCGTTCTATCCGGCCTCGATCGGCAGCGAGGAGAAGCCGGCCCCGTCCGGCGACGCGAAGGTCGAAGGCGTCGCCTACGCGCCGACCTACACCTACAATCCGAAGTACCAGTTCGCCGGCGTGAAGGCGAAGACCAAGTTCACCATCCCGCCCGGCCCCAACAATCCGGTCGGCGTGGTCTGGATCGATCTCTCGATCCCCTCCTACGGCATCCACGGCACACCGGAGCCGGAGAAGGTGGGCAAGACCGAATCCCACGGCTGCATCCGCCTGACGAACTGGGATGCGCGCGACCTCGCTAACCGCGTCAGCCGCGGCGCGCAGGTGGTGTTCAAGGACGAATAGCGCGCCACCCGCCGACGCCGGCCAGCAGCGCGGCGTCGGCCAGGAACGCCAGGGCGGCCGTGGCGGCGGTGCCCTGGAGCATCGCCACGGTGTTCTGGTTCTGCAGGCCCGACACGATGGGCGTGCCGAGGGTCGAGGCCCCCGCCAGGGCGCCGACGGCGGCGGTGGCGATGGCGAGCACCAGGGCGGTGCGCAGGGTCTCGACGATATCGGGGGCGGCCAGGGGCAGTTCGATCCGTACCAGGATCTGGTGCCGGGTCAGGCCGATCGCCCGTCCGGCCTCGCGGACCTCCGGTGCCACCCCCGCGATGGCGCCCGCCGTCCCCCGCAGGACCGGCATGATTCCGTAGGCGACGAGGGCGAGCAGCGTCGGGGGACCTCCGAAGCCGAGGATCGGCAGGGCGAGCGCAACCACGACCACCGGGGGCACCGCCTGCGCGGCCGCCGCGAGTCCATCGATCAACGGCCGCCAGGGTTCTGCGAAGCGGCGCGTGATCAGGATGCCGAGGCCGATCCCCAGGACGGCCACGAGGGTGAGGCCGGTTCCGGCCAGGGCGAGGTGCTTCCATGCCAGGTCGAGGAGGCGCTCCACCGACAGGGGACGCCGCGCCGGCTCCCCCAGGGCCTCGGTGATCCAGCTCGCCACCCTGGGATGACTGGCCACAGCGAGGCCGAGGCCCATGAGGGCGAAGCCGAGGGCCGCGGTTCGTCGCGACCGGCTCATGCGTGCCACCGCCGCCGCGCGGCGGCCTCCAGTCGGCTGAGACCGCGCTCGGCCAGCAACGAGAGCACCACGACCGGGATCGCCCCGAGGAGGATCAGGTCGGGTGCGAACTGCGCCATCCCGTCGAAGACGATGCGGCCGAGGCCGCCGGCCCCGACAAGGGCGCCGAGGGTGGCGAGGCCGAGGCCCTGCACGGCCGCCACCCGCACGGCCCCGACGAGGATCGGCGCACCGATCGGCAGACGGACCCGCGCCAGCACCTGTCCCCGCGAGAGGCCGAGGGCCTCGGCAGCCTGCAGGGTGTCGTCGTCCGGCGCCCGCAGGGCCAGGGTCAGCCCGCGCCAGAGGGGCAGGGCCAGATAGGCGGCGATGGCGACGATGGGGGGGACGGGGCCCAGCGCCGAGAGACCAAGGTCCCGCAGGATCGGAACGGCGCGGAGGAGGCCCGACATCACGGCGACCATTCCCCCGAGGAGGGCCACGGCGGGCACGACTTGAATCCCGCCAAGGACCACGGCCACCAGCCCCTGCGGGAGCAGCGACAGCCCGACTGCGAGGAGACCCGCGAGAATGAGGGACGCGCCCGCGAGGGCGAGATGCTCCGCGAGCGCCGCGTTCACCGTCTCGCGCCGCGCCGCGTACTCGACCGCGAGCGAGAGGGCATCGAAGGCGCCCGACCACCCGAGGACGACGAGCGCCAGGCCCAAGCCGAGGCCGATGGCGAGGCCGAAACCCGGTTTGCGAGACCGCCGAACCGCGAGGCCGAGGGCGCCGGCGAGGAGGAACAGGCCGAGCCAGGATCCCGATCCGAGACTGGCCCGCGCGGCCGGCGGGAGTTCGGCGATGGACCGGGCAGCACCGGCGCCGAGGCCCTGTCCGAAGGCCAGGATGGCCAGGAGAAGCAGAAGCGTGGCGAGCGCCGCCGCCGCCCGCTTGCGCGAGACCACGAGGGCGATGGCGAGGGCGCTCATTGCGAGAACCAGGGCGCCGGTTGCGCCGAGCGCCTCCGAGCCGGTCCGTGGATCCCCGAGCGCGAGCCGGTTCTGCGCGATGGTGAGCACCGGCAGCCAGGTCAGGGCGAGCGCCAGGGCACCGAGCCAGGCGGTGCCGACGAGCAACGCGAGGACGCGCCCGATCCCGACCGTCCGCAGCGCGCTTCCCGATATCCCCGCCGTCACGGCAGCAGCCCGTTCTCGGACAGGTAACGGGCCGCCACCGCTTCGGCCACGTCGCCGTCCACGGTGATGCGCGCGTTCAGCCGCCGCAGGGTCTCGGCGTCGAGGCGGGTGAACACGCGCGCCAGGGCGGGCGCGATCTCGGGGTGGCGGGCGAGGTCGGCCTGCCGGATCACCGGGGCCACCTCGTAGACGATCTGGGCATCCAGGGGATCGCTCATGACGACGAGGTCGAGCGCCGCGAGGGCCCCGTCGGTCCCGTAGACCATCCCGGCATTCACGCCGCTGATCCCCTGCGCGGCCGCTCGCGCCGTGACGGACGTGTCACCGCCGGGCAGGCTGATGATGCGATTCAAGGGCAGGGCGAAGCCATAGGCCGCCTCGAAGGCCGGCAGGGCCGCCGGACTCTCCACGAACTCGGTGGAGGCGGCGAGCCGAATGAGGCCGCGGCGGACCGCTCCGGCGAAGTCGGTCATCGTGGTCAGGTGCTCGCGCCGTGCCAGGTCCCCGTTGACGGCGATCAGCCACGTGTTGTTGGCCGGTGCCCGGGTCAGCCAGGCGAGGCCGCGCTCGGCGTCGCGCCGCCGGATGGTGTCGTAGGCGCCCTGCGGCGACTTCCAGATCGGATCGGTCTCCGTGCCGGTGAAGAAGGCGCCGTTGCCGGTGTATTCGGGATAGATCGCGATCTCGCCGGACAGGAGGCTGTTGCGAACGATCAGGGTCGGCCCGAGTCCCAGCTTGCGCAGGACGGGCAGGTTCAGTTTCTCCAGAACCTGGGCGATCATGGCGCCGGTCAGCGCGCCCTCGGTATCGCTCTTCGAGGCGACCACGAGGGGAGACCCGGCCGTGGCCGAGTCGGGAGCCCGCACGCCGGAGAGCGCGAGCCAGGCCATCGCGGACCGTCGCGTCCAGTCTCGCACCCCGGACCGTCCCGTTAACATAGGTTGTTGGCATTCCAGGGGGGGGCTGCCTACCGGTAGGAGTCGGTGGCGCAGAAATGTTTCAGACCGTAACATTGCTGCCCCGCAGACGGCCTTTGACGAGGTTCAGGTGCTTGACACGCCCCACGGAACGGGCGACGGCTCGCTCTGTGCCGGGCTGTTCAAAGGGCCTTGCCGGCTCGCTCAGGCCCTGCATCATTCGCATGTTGCGAGCCTGATTGCACACGGTGGGAGCGAACCCCTGAACACCTTCCGCGGAAGGCGTTCCGGATTTCCAAGTCGATCGAAGGGAAGAAGCCCCGGCGTGAGTGCTCAAGTGGACGAAGACCTTCTCAATGGGGCTCGCGTGCTTGTCGTCGAGGACGAAGCCGCGATCTCGATGCTGCTCGAAGACATGCTGCTCGATTTCGGTTGCACCGTCGTCGGCCCCGCCGCGCGTCTGTCGACCGCCCTCGAGATGGCGGAGAACGAGAGTTTCGAGGTCGCCATCCTCGACGTCAACGTGGCGGGCGAGCCGATCTATCCGGTGGCCGAAGCCATCGTGAAGCGCGACCTGCCCATCGTATTCTCGACGGGCTACGGCGGCGCCGGCATCCGTGAGCCGTTCCGCGATCGTCCGGTCGTGCAGAAGCCGTTCAGCCAGGCCGACCTCAAGCGGACGCTGATCGCAGCCGTGGCGGCCGCGCGCGCCTGAGATCATCGGATCGGAAAGGCGTCGGCCACGTGCCGGGGCCAGGCCCAGGGCGAGACGAACACCGCGTCCGCCCGAAACGTCGCCGCGTCGGTGTTCGGGTGCCGACTGATCCAGGCCCGGACAGCCCGCGAGAATCGGGCGACCTTGCGGGCGTCGATGGCGCCTTGCGCCGCCTCCAGCGTGCTGCGCGCCTTCACCTCCACGAACGCGATCGTCGCCCCGCGCCGGACGATCAGGTCGATCTCGCCCCCCGCCGCGCGAAAGCGCGACCCGAGCGGCCGGTACCCCTTCAGCATCAGGGCGAGGAGCGCGAGGGTCTCGGCCGTTCGGCCGCGCAGCTCGGTGGCGCGCCGGCGCTCGGCCGCAGGGCCCTCAGGTCTCATCGTCGCGCCGGGCCAGGGCCAGGGCACGGGCATAGACGACCCGGCGGGGCTGGCCGGTCTCCTCTGCCACCAGGGTCGCGGCGTCCTTGATCGAGTGCCGGGCGAGCGCCGCCGTCAGGGCCGCATCGAGGCCCGCATCCGTCTCGGCGGCGTCGGGCACCTCGTCCTGCGTGCCGATGATCACCACCACCTCGCCCTTCGGCGCGCCCTCCTCCGCGTAGAGCGCGGCGAGATCGCCGAGGCTGCCGCGCCGGATCGTTTCGTAGAGCTTGGTCAGCTCGCGAGCGACCGCTGCCGGGCGCGTAGGCCCGAGGACCTCCACGGCGTCGACCAGCATCTCGGGCAGGCGATGGGGCGATTCGAACAACACCAGGGTGCCGGGGATGCGCCCGAGCGCCTCCAGGCGGTTGCGCCGCGCGCCGGACCTGGCGGGCAGGAAGCCCTCGAAGAAGAACCGGTCGGTGGGCAGGCCGGCGGCCACGATGGCGGTCATCACCGCCGAGGGGCCCGGAATGGGCGTGACGCTGAGGCCGGCCTCGATCGCCGCCTGCACGAGCTTGAAACCCGGATCCGACACGAGGGGCGTACCCGCGTCGGAGACCAGGGCCAGGGCCTCGCCGCCCTGCATCCGGGCGATCATCCGCTCGCGCACCGCCGCATTGGAATGCTCGTGATAGGCCACCAGGGGCGTGGTGATCCCGTAATGCATCAGCAGCGTGCGGGTGACGCGGGTGTCCTCGGCCAGCACCGCATCGGCGGCGGCGAGCGTCGCCAGGGCGCGGAACGAGACGTCCTTCAGGTTTCCGATCGGGGTTGCCACCACGTGGAGACCGGGCTCGATCGCCTCGGCCTCGGCGGCGAGCCCGAAGGCCGTGAAGGTGGCGGGTGGGCGGGCGCCGGGCCCCGTCGCGGCCGGGTCGCGCCGCCGCCGGGTCCGCGTGTCGATCTTCTGGGTCATGGCCGGGACCTTGCCACGATCGGGGCTCCCTGCGGAATGCTCGGCGGCGCGTCGGTTCACATTTACTTTTGGCCCCTAGGCTGCAAGCCTGGTTCGTCAGCCGGCGACAGGGGGGCCTCCGATGACGCACGCCAACAGGCTGAAATCCGGGCTGGTCGGGATCTCGACCCTGCTCCTGCTCGCGGCCTGCGTCGGAGTGCCGGACGGCGGCGGCCGCGTCTCGAACCGGGTCCCGCCACCGCAGGCGGAAGGCCCGGGGCCCGACGCGCCGATCGCCGCTGCGGGGGGGCGGATCGGCACCGGATCGGTGAAGGTCGCCCTGGTGGTGCCGCTCACCGGACCGGGCTCGGCGGTGGGCACGGCGATGCGCAATGCGGCCGAACTCGCCATCGAGGATTTCCAGAAGTCCGACCTGCAGATCCTGGTGAAGGACGACCGCGGCGCGCCGGACGGCGCCCGCGAGGCGGCCCAAGCCGCCGTGGCGGATGGGGCCGAGGTCGTCCTCGGCCCGCTCTTCGCCGCCAACGTCCAGGCGGCGGCCGGCGTGGTACGCGCGGCGGGCAAGCCCCTCATCGCCTTCTCGACCGATGCCGGGGTCGCGGCCCGCGGCACCTACCTCCTGAGCTTCCTGCCCCAGGCCGAGGTCGACCGGGTCGTCGACGAATCCGTCGCGTCCGGCCGCAAATCCTTCGCGGCGATGATCCCGGATTCGAGCTACGGAAACGCCGTGGAGGCGCAGTTCCGCGAGGCAGTGGCCCGCAAGGGCGCGCGCCTCGTGGCGATCGAGCGCTATCCCGTCGGCAATCCGGCCCCCGCCATCGGGCGCCTCGGCGGCCTGATCACCGGGCCGGCGGCCCAGGCCGACGCGCTGTTCCTGCCGGATACGCCGGATGGCCTCGCCACCGTCGCCCCGGCCCTGACCAAGGCCGGGTTCGCCCCCGGCCGGGTCCGGCCGATCGGCACCGCCGTCTGGAACGATCCCCGGATCTACGCCCTGCCCGCCCTCCAGGGCGGCTGGTTCGCGGCCCCGGACGCAGCCGGCTTCACCGGCTTTTCGCAGCGCTACCAGGCGCGGTTCGGCTCGGTGCCGCCGCGCGTCGCCACCCTGGCCTACGACGCGGTCTCGCTGATGGCGGCCCTGTCGCGCCAGTTCGGCTCGCAGCGTTTCGCAGACACCACGCTGACCAACCCGTCCGGCTTCTCCGGCGTCGACGGGACCTTCCGGTTCCGGCCGGACGGCCCGAGCGACCGCGCCCTGGCGGTCTACGAGATCCGTTCGGGCGCGCCGGCCATCGTCAGCCCGGCGCCGCGCACCCTCGGCCCGTCGGGCACCTGATCAGGCGGCGAGCGCCGCCACCAGCGCGTTGAGCACCGGCGCGCCGGCGGGCGTCGCGGCGATGCGGCCGCCCGCATGTCGGGCGATCAGCCCCTCGGCGACGAGGCCGTCGATCCGCCCCGGGTCGAGGGCCCTCCCCTTCAGGGCGGCGTAGCGCGCGGGGTCGATGCCTTCGCGCAGGCGCAGACCCATCATCAGGAACTCGTCGCCCTGGTCCGAGGCGGCCAGCGTCTCGGTCTCGACGATGCCGTGACCCCGCCCCTCCACCCGGGCGAGCCAGGCTTCCGGCGCCCGCTCGGTGACGGTGCCGATCCGGCCCGCCGCTTCGACGAGGCGTCCGTGGGCGCCGGGGCCGATGCCCGCATATTCGCCGTAGCGCCAGTACAGGAGGTTGTGCCGGGATTCCGCACCGGGCCGGGCGTGGTTGGAGATCTCGTAGGCCGGCAAGCCGGCCCGGTCGCAGACCTCCTGGGTCACGTCGTAGAGGGCACGCGCGGCATCGTCGTCCGGCGGCACCAGCTTGCCGGCGGCGGCGAGGCCGTAGAACGGCGTGCCCGGTTCGATGGTGAGCTGGTAGAGCGACAGGTGCTCCGCCGCCCGGGCGATGGCACCTTCGAGTTCGGCCCGCCACGCGGCCGGGCCCTGGTCGGGCCGGGCATAGATCAGGTCGAAGGAGTAGCGCTCGAAATGCGCCGCCGCGACCCGCACCGCCGCCATGGCCTCGGCTGCGCTGTGCAGGCGGCCGAGTTGCTTCAGGGCGGCGTCGTCCATGGCCTGGACGCCGAGGGAGACGCGGTTGACCCCGGCGGTGCGGTAGCCGCGGAAGCGCTCCGCTTCGACGCTGGTGGGATTGGCTTCCAGGGTGATCTCGACGTCGGGCGTCACGGTCCAGGCGCCGCCGATGGCGTCGAGCAGACCTGCCACGGTGGCGGGCTGCATCAGGGAGGGCGTGCCGCCGCCGAGGAAGACGCTCGATACCGTCCGTCCGGGCGTGCGCGCCGCCACATGGGCGATCTCGGCCCGGAAGGCGTCCAGGAAACGGCCCTCGTCCACGGGCGCGTGGCGCACGTGGCTGTTGAAGTCGCAATACGGGCACTTCGCGGCGCAGAAGGGCCAGTGGACATAGACCCCGAACCCCGCATCGCGGGTCGGGTGGTCCGGGCCTGTCGGTTCGGTCATGACGCGGATGTGCGCGCGGGACCGCCGTTTGGCAATCCCGCGGCCGGTCTCAAGGGCGCCGCAGGCAGTTTACGGACGCCGCAGGCAGGTCTGGGCCAGGAGCACGAAGGCGCGGGCGCGATGCGACAGGGCGTTGCCGGTCTGCCAGTCGACGCCGTGCTTCTCCGCGGAGGAGATCTCCCCGAAGGTGCGGTGGTCGCCGTCGGGCTGGAACATCGGGTCGTAGCCGAACCCGCTCGCGCCGCGCGGCGGCACGAGTTCGCCGAAGACCCGGCCCTCGAAGGTCTCGGTGTGGCCGTCCGGCCAGGCGATCACCAGGGCGGAGACGAAGTGCGCCCGCCGGGTGGTGGCGCCGCGCTTGTCGAGTTCCGCGGCGATACGGGCCATGGCGCCGGTGAAATCCTTGGACGGCCCGGCCCAGCGGGCCGAGAACAGCCCGGGTGCCCCGTCGAGGGCGTTGACGCAGAGGCCGGAATCGTCGGCGAAGGCCGGCAGGCCCGAGGCCGTCGCGGCGGCGTGCGCCTTGATGGCCGCGTTCTCGGCGAACATCGTCCCGGTCTCGTCCGGCTCGGGCAGGCCGAGTTCGCCGGCCGAGACCGCGTCGACGCCGAACGGCGCCAGCAACTCGCGCATTTCGACGAGCTTGCCGGCATTGTGGGTCGCGATGACGACGCGACCCGTGAGGATGCGGTGCTCGCTCATGCGGAGACTCCCTGCGCCACGGCCTGCTTCTGGAGGGCGACGAGGGACTGGATGCCGCTTTTGGCGAGGCGCATCAGCTCGAACAGCTCCTCCTCCGAGAACGGCTTGCCCTCGGCGGTACCCTGGACCTCGACGAGGCCCCCGGTGCCCGTGATGACGAAGTTGGCGTCGGTCTCGGCCACGGAATCCTCCAAATAGTCGAGGTCGAGGACGGGCTTGCCCTTGTAGATGCCGCAGGAGACCGCCGCCACATGGTCGCGCAGGGGGTCGACCGAGATGATCGAGCGGCCGCGCATCCAGGTGAAGCACTCGTGCAGGGCGACCCAGGCGCCGGTGATCGCCGCGGTGCGGGTGCCGCCATCGGCCTGGATCACGTCGCAATCGACGGTGATCTGGCGCTCGCCGATCGCCGGCAGGTTGGTCACGGCGCGCAGGGAGCGGCCGATCAGGCGCTGGATCTCCTGGGTGCGTCCGGAGGGCTTGCCGGCCGTCACCTCGCGCCGGGTGCGCGCGTGAGTGGCGCGCGGCAGCATGGCGTATTCCGCGGTGACCCAGCCCTTGCCGGAGCCGCGCAGCCAGCCAGGGCCGCGCTCTTCCAAGGTGGCCGTGCACAGCACCTTGGTGTCGCCGAAGCTGACGAGGCATGAGCCTTCGGCGTGGCGGGAGACGGCGCGCTCCAGGGTGACCATGCGCAGTTCGTCGTTCGCGCGCTTCGAGGGCCGCATGCCGATCTCCTTACCGGTGTCGATGGAGTGCGGCTTTACGGTTCCGGCCCCCGCCCGGCAAGCGAGGTCGGGCGGATTGCCGGCGCCGCCGGTGAGCCCGAGGTGCGGAACGCCTTCCGCGGCCAAGCGGTTTCTCGTATTCTCCATGCGTCCGCCAGGGGCGACGGTGGACGGCATTGTGTAAAGCACGGGAGACCGTCACACTCTCCGCCTCAGGAATGGAATGTGACCGAGCCCGCCCGCCCCTTCTCCACATCGCAGCAGATGCAGGTTCTCAGCGCGCTGAACGAACGCTCGCGTGAAATCTTCCGGCAGATCGTCGAGAGCTATCTGACGACCGGCGAGCCGGTCGGCTCGCGTAACCTCGCGCGCATCCTGCCCATGGCCCTGTCGCCGGCCTCGATCCGGAACGTCATGGCGGATCTCGAGCATTCCGGGCTGATCTTCGCACCCCACGCCTCGGCCGGCCGTCTGCCGACGGAGCAGGGCCTGCGCTTCTTCGTCGATGCGATGCTGGAGCTCGGCGATGTCGGGCGTGAGGAGCAGGAGCGGATCGAGGCGCAGATGCGCGCGGCCGCCTCGGGCCATACCTTCGATTCCGCCCTGGCCGAGGCCTCGATGCTGCTCTCAGGGATCTCCCGCGGGGCCGGCGTGGTGCTCACCACCAAGACCAACGTCCACCTGAAGCATATCGAGTTCGTCCGCCTCGACCCGACCCGGGCGCTGGTCGTCCTGGTCTCCGACGACGGCTCGGTGGAGAACCGCCTTCTCGACCTGCCGGCGGGCCTGCCGGCGGGGGCTCTCCAGGAGGCCTCGAACTACCTGAACGCCCGGCTCCAGGGCCGGACCCTGGGGACGCTCCGCGCCGAGATCGAGTCGGGCCGGCAAGCGATGAAGCGCGAACTCGACGTGATCACCGAGCGCCTCGTGGATGCCGGCCTCGCCGTCAGCGTCGGCCCCTCGGATGCCCGGCAGCTCATCGTGCGCGGTCAGGCCAATCTCCTGGACGACCTGCGGGCCGCCGAGGATCTCGACCGCATCCGCCTGCTGTTCAACGACCTCGAGACCCAGAAGGACGTTATCGAACTTCTGTCCCGGGCCGAGGGCGGCGAGGGCGTGCGCATCTTCATCGGCTCGGAGAACAAGCTCTTCTCGCTCTCCGGCTCGTCGATGATCGCGGCTCCATTCCGCGACGGGTCGCAGAAGATCGTCGGCGTGGTGGGGGTCATCGGCCCGACGCGCCTGAACTATGCCCGCATCGTGCCGATGGTCGACTACACCGCACGGGTGGTCTCCGGCCTCCTCGACCGCAAGCGCTGAGCGGAAAACGCGAAGGGGCGGAGCCTGAAGCCCCGCCCCCGACGCGGTTCCGATCGCTCGGGTCAGCCGCGGATCACGTCGACGATCTCGTAGGTGTCGGGATCGACGATGACGATGTCGTCGTCCACCAGCACGTAGCGGTAATCCTCGTATTCCGGCGCGATCCGGACGATGTCCGGCGGCAGGTCGTAGAGGGTGTAGCTGCGGGCGATGGCCGTGCCGACGGTGAGCGCGAAGGCGCCGGCGGCGAGGCGTGGGATGCCCCGGCGGAACACGCTCTGGCGGAACTCGGTGCGCTGCGGCGCCCCCAGGCGGCCATAGGCGCCGCGGACGGCGCCGCGATCGCCGCGACCACCCCGGCCCTCGCGCTCGACGCGGCCGTCGCGACCGCCGCGCTCATCGCGGTCGGCCCGTCCACCGCGCTCCTCGCGGCCATCGCGATCAGCCTTGCCGCCCCGATCGCCCTTGCCGTCGCGGTCCGCCTTGCCGTCGCGATCTCCCTTGCCGTCCCGGTCGCCCCGGCCGTCTCGTGCCGCGGCGCCACCGTCTTCGCGGCCACCGCGCTCTCCGGTCGCCTGACCCGGACGACCGTCCTGCCGCCCTGCGCCACCCTCGGCGCCACGGCCACCGGCCTCGCCGCGCTGGGCACCACCGGCCGGACCGGCCCCGGTCTCCGCACCGCCGGCGCCGCCGCGCATGCCCGCGCCGCCAGCCGCACCGCCGGCTTCGCCACCCCGCATGCCGGCGCCACCGCCCGCACCGCCACCGGCGCCACCGCGCATTCCGCCGGCACCACCCGCACCCGGACCCGCGCCACCGGCGCCGCCGCCCGCGCCCATGCCGGCGCCGCCACCTCCGGCACCGCCCGCGCCGCCCCCGGCACCGCCTGCCCCGCCACCAGCGCCGCCGCCCGGCCCGCCCTGCGCGAACGCGCTCGCTGCGCCGATCACCAGGGCCGCCGCCGTCACCGTGCTCCGAAAGAGCTTGCTCATGGGATCGTTTCCACTCTCGTTGTTGTCGGACGCCGCTCGACGTCGATGCCGTCCGCAACGAGGATCTTCGAGAAACCGTTCCCGGATTTCTTGCGCTGATCTTGCTGCTGATCGCGATCAGCCTATTGACTCGTTACAGCCAAGCTCAGGAGCACGTCTTCCACAGCGTGGTTTCATCGTCATCTTGGCCGTGTCCGACAACCCGCTGATCGCCCTTTGGAAATCGCGTTCGAGGCGATAACGTCCCCGTCAAGCAAGCCGCGGAACGGCATTGTTCAGAGCACAGGGATGAGACGTATGACAGGTGGGGCCGGGACCATTCCGACCAAGGCGGAGGACGCCGCGGACAACCGACGCCGGATCAAGGCGATCGTCGCCTCCTCGTCGGGCAATCTCGTCGAATGGTTCGATTTCTACTGCTACGCGTTCTTCGCGCTCTACTTCGCGCCGGTCTTCTTTCCCGCCGGCGACAGCACCAGTCAGCTCCTGCAATCGGCCGCCGTGTTCGCGGTGGGCTTCTTTATGCGCCCGATCGGCGGCTGGCTGTTCGGCCGCATCGCCGACCGCCTCGGCCGCAAGACCTCGATGCTGATCTCGGTGCTGATGATGTGCGCCGGGTCGCTGATGATCGCGGTGCTGCCGACCTACGCCACGGTCGGGCAGCTCGCGCCGGCCCTGCTGCTGCTCGCCCGGATGATCCAGGGCCTGTCGGTGGGCGGTGAGTACGGCACCAGCGCCACCTACATGAGCGAGATCGCCGTGAAGGGCCGTCGCGGCTTCTTCGCCTCCTTCCAGTACGTCACCCTGATCGGCGGCCAGCTCCTCGCCTCGCTGGTGCTGATCATCCTCCAGAGCTTCCTCACCGCGCAGGAACTGACGGCCTGGGGCTGGCGCATCCCGTTCGTCATCGGCGCCATCGCGGCGGTGGTCGCGCTCTACCTGCGTTCGTCGCTGGCCGAGACGGCGACCAAGGAAGACATGGCCAAGAAGGATTCCGGCACCTTCGCGGCCCTGTTCAAGCACTGGCGCGCCTTCTGCGTGGTGCTGGCCTACACCGCCGGCGGCTCGTTGAGCTTCTACACCTTCACCACCTACATGCCGAAGTACCTCTTTAACACGGCGCATATCGACAAGGTCACGGCCTCGCAGATCTCCACCGCCGCCCTGTTCGTCTACATGATCATCCAGCCGTTCTTCGGCTGGCTGTCGGACCGAATCGGGCGCAAGGCCAACATGCTGCTCTACAGCGGCCTCGGGACCCTGATGGTGGTGCCGCTGATGACCGCCATCGGGTCCACGCAGAACGCGGTCCTGTCCTTCGCGCTGATCATGGTCGGCCTGATCGTGATCAGTTTCTACACCGGCATCAGCGGCATCGTGAAAGCAGAGCTGTTCCCGACGCAGGTGCGGGCCCTGGGCGTCGGCCTCTCCTACGCCATCGCCAATTCGCTGTTCGGCGGCACCGCCGAGATGGTCGCGCTCTACCTGAAGCAGGTCGGCTCCGAGAGCACGTTCTTCTGGTACGTGACCGTCATGCTCGGCGTCGCCTTCATCGGCTCGCTGATCATGCCGAACCCGAAGCGTCACGGCTACCTCGACGGCGACGGCACCGTCGAGGAAGCGCTGACGCGCAAGTCCCGCCTCTCGGCCGCCTGAGCCGTTTCCTCCTCGGGCGAACGACCGGCACGCGGTGAGCGATCACCGCGTGCTTTTTTGTGCCGCCGGCATCCGACTCGGAAACGGCTTGATGCACCTCCGCGTCTGGGCTGCTGTCAACGAATATTTGATGAACTGAACCTGACCAAACTTTAAGATGACATCTCGATTGGCCAAGACCACATTTGCTTCAGAAGAGATCGCCGGCGCAGGGAGATCAGTTCGATCCACGATCCAGGCGCGGCTCTTCTTCGGAGGCAGTGTGATGAATAAGACAAGAACAGTTGCCGCTTTCCTTGCCGCAACCTCGCTCCTCAGCGGTGTGGCACTGGCCAACGATGCGGTGAAGCCCGCGACGGCTCCGCCGGTGACGGCCGCGCAGCAGGCGGCGGACAGAGACGTGGGCAAGCTGTCGAAGGACGGCGCCCAGGCCTTCCGCGACCTGCACCTCGCCCGCATCGCCATCTTCGACGCCGATCCGACCCTCGCCAAGACCCTGATCGGCAAGGCGCAGGCGTCGCTCGCCAAGGCCAAGACGGACGAGGCGATCTACACCAAGGCGGAAGCGGACCTGCGGAGCCCCGACAAGCACGCCGCGATGGCGAAGGCTTCCGATGCGAAGGCTGCCGATGCGAAGGCGGCCGACGCCAAGACCGCGGAGGCGAAGGCATCCACGCAGCCCACGGCCTGGCTGCCCGTCGACGGCCAGCTGACGCTCGGCGAGGATTTCGTCGCCACGCCGACCAAGGCGGCCGCCGTGGCGACCGCGAACAAGAGCCTCGAGAAGGGTGACCGCAAGTCGGCCATCGACCAGCTCAAGCTCGCCGGCGTCGACATGAACTTCGTCCTGGCCGTCGTGCCGCTGAACCAGACGACCACCGATGTCGATCAGGCGGCGAGCCTGATCGGACAAGGCAAGTATTACGAGGGCAACGCCCTCCTGAAGAAGGTGGAGGACGGCGTGCGCTTCGACGTGGTGAACGTGCTCGGAACCCCGCAGAAGGCGCCGGCATCCGCGGCGACGACGGGTTCGACCGCCGTCCCCAAGTGATCCTTCGCTCGAGTGACCCTTCACTCGAGTGACCCCTGATGAAGCGGCCCTCGACGAAGGGACCCTCTGATCAAGTGATCCCCTGATCCGACCCTGCCGGCGCCGCGTCCCGCCCAGGACCCGGCGTCGGCCCTTGCGCGGCCGCGCCGCGGCGCCCGGATCTCCTGCGTGGGAGGCGTTTCGTGATGAGTATCGGGATCAGCCTCGGGCTTCTGCTCTCCGCCGTCGTCACCGGTTTCGGCCTCGTGCTGGCCGCCGGCCTCGCCGGTCATCCGGTCGACGGGCAGGTGCCGAGCGACTGGGGCTGGAGCCTCCTGATGATGGGCGGGGCCAGCCTCTTCGCCTTCGGCTATGCCGGCTGGCGCCGGGCCACGGGGCGTTTGTGACCGCGCGGCGCTTTTCCGCCCGGCCAGCGACTCAGCTCGTCTCCCCCAGCACCGCCCGGCGCTGCCGGTCCAGTTCCTCGCTGTAGCGCTTGAGGGTGTGGCTCTCGGTGAGGAGGCCGATCACCTTGCGGCTCTTCAGGTCCTCCACCACCGCCAGGGCCTCGCTTTCCGTCCGGTCGAAGATCGCCGTGGCGATCTTGGCGTTCATGTCGGCGGTGAGGACGTCGTGGGTGTGGCGCAGGAGTCCGGGGAGACCCGGCGCCTCCGCCTCCGCCTCCAGCAGGGCCGCGTGGGCTTCCGGCACGAGGATGATGCCGGCGTAGCGCCCCTGCCCGTCCACCATCACCACCCGGGAGGGCGAGCCCAGAGGGTGCTTGCGCAGGAAATTAGCGAGACTTTGGTCGAGGGCGGCCGTCGGCACCTCGCGGCGCATCAGCTTGCCGACCGTGAGGGTCCGGATCCAGCCGACATCGTGCGCGCTGCGGATGCTCTCGCCGCGCAGGTGGAAGCGCCAGGTCGCGAAGGAGTAGCCGAAGGTCTTCCGCACGGTCAGCGACGAGGCGATCACCGCCACGAGCACCAGGCCGGCGATCGGAAAGCTGCCCGTGAGTTCGAGGGCGAGGAACGTCATGGTCAGCGGTCCGCCGATCACCGCCACGGCGAGCGCACTCATGCCGATCACCGCGTAGGCGAGCGGGGTCAGCCCGAACGCGACGAAGCCGGGCAGGATCATCGGCATGCCGGCAGCGAAGATCTCGCCCACGATCGCGCCGAGGAAGAGCGAGGCGAAGAAGAGGCCGCCGCGGAATCCCGACCCGATGGAGACCGCCGAGGCCGTCGCCTTGGCGACGAACAGCACGATCAGGGCCGAGAGGCCGAGGGTGGTGCCGTGGGCGTCGAGGTGCAGGTGCAGCGCCCCGTGTCCGCCGGAGAGGACCTGCGGCGAGGCGATGAGCGCCAGCCCGCCGACGCAGAGGCCGCCGAGGATCGGCACGCAGAGGGTCGGCAGGCGGGTGGCGCGAAAGCCGGCTTCCACCAGGGTCACACCGCGCATGATGAGGATGCCGAGGCCGGCGCAGATCAGTCCGAGGGCGAGGCTCGGAACCGTGTCGAGGGTGGTCAGGACCGTCGTGGTCACGGCATCGGCCCGTTCCACCGTCACGAGGGAGGTCTGGGCCACCAGGGCGCGGGCGACGACACTGCCGCAGAGGGCGGCGACCACGACCGGGGTCAGCGTGGCGATGGAATAGGTGCCGATGATGAGCTCGAAGGCGTAGAACGCCCCCGTCAGCGGCGCCCCGAAGGCCGCCGCGATGGCCGCCGCCGCGCCGCAGCCGACGAGGGTCCGCTGATCGGCCCGGCGCAGCTCGAAGGCGAGGCCGAGGCGCGAGGCCAGTCCGGCGCAGAACTGCGTGTAGGCCGCCTCCATTCCCACCGAGATGCCGCTGCCGTTGGAGATGGTGTTCTGGATCACCACGATGGTGGAATCGCGGATCGACATCCGTCCGCCATGCAGCGCGTTCGCCTCGATCGGGTCGACCACCGGGCGCCGGGGCCGTCGCTGCCAGCGCAGGGCCAGGGTGAAGAGCGCGAGCAGGACGCCGCCGAAGGCCGGCGCCAGGAGAACCACGAGGGGCGGGAGATCGGTGGCCGCGCTCAGGCGCAAGCCCGGCGGCAGACCGTAGAGCAGCTCCCGCAGGGCCTGCGTCGCGCGGTTCATTCCGGCCACCGCGACGCCGCCGCAGCAGCCGATCAGGGCGGCCAGGACGATCAGGCCGATCTCGCTGCCGCGCACGAGGGCGCGCAGCTGGCCGGGCGCTTGCACGAGCACCCGCTGGGCGAGCGGCGGTCGGGAGTGGATGGCGTGCGGTGGCATCGACCGGTGAACGGGAGCGTGCGCCGGGAGGAACGCGCGCAGGGAGATGGACCCGCGCCCTGCTTAGCCCGTCGGCGGCCCCGGCGTCGACCGCTCGGCGCCGTCGCCCGCACGACGCCTCGGGCTCGACGGGAGAATGGTCCACACTTTTGCCGACGATCGGCCAAAGGCGGCTTGAAATGCGGCGCGGGTCGGGATAGATCGCCCGCAGTGCCGCTGTAGCTCAGTTGGTTAGAGCGCTTGATTGTGGATCAAGAGGTCCCCCGTTCGAGCCGGGGCAGTGGTACCATTCCTTCTCGATGAGATTTGTTTGGCGGTCGTGCTCCGGCATGGCCGCGTTCGGCGTTTCGCGTCCCGCCCCGTCCGGCTGCGATGTGCGAAAACGCTCTGGACACCGTGCCAATCTTGCCACGGGATTGCCCCAAACTGGGCCGTGTTGTCGCCACATCTGTCAAGCTAATCTCAATCCGTCGCTTGGGAACGGGGTTGGGTCGCGCAGATGCAGGGTCGAAACGTCGGATCGTCACGGACCGTCTTCGCCAAGGGCCCCATCGCCAAGGGGGCGCCCGTCAAGGGCTCGCTCGCACCGCGCTCCGGCCTCGGCGCCGCTCCGTCGTCATCGGATGCCCTCACCCTCGGCGGCCGCATCGGCCGCGATCACGGCAGCCGCCCCGCCCTGACCCGCTCCGTGCTCTCCATGGTGCTGCTGGCGGGTGGCCTCGGCGGAGTCCTGGTCTACGGCGTCGGGCCGGACACCGGCGTGGTGCAGTCGGCCCAGGCGATGACCGAGATCACCATGCCGCGTCCGCGCATCCAGCCGGTCCCGGTCATCCTGCAGACCTCCGCACAGGCGAGCGCGCCCCGCGCGGTGATCACCGCCGCTTCCGCCTTCGCCCCGGTCCATGACCTCGACACCGAGCTCGGCTCCAATGCGGTGGACCGCGTCTCCTACGACTACCTCCTGACGGAGAGCTCGGTCGGCGACCCGAACGAGGTCCTCGAATTCGGGCCGATGAAGATCCGGCGCCACCTCGTGCAGAAGATCGTCCGCGCCGCGCAGGCGGTGGAAACCGACCCCGTCCTACTGATGGCGGTGGCCGACAAGGAATCGAGCTTCAAGACCGAGGTCCAGGCCCAGACGTCCTCCGCGACCGGCCTGTTCCAGTTCATCGAGCGGACCTGGCTCGGCGTGGTGCGCGACTTCGGGCCGAAATACGGCCTCGCCACGGATGCCGCCCTCGTGGTCGCGGGCGACAACGGACGCCCCACCGTCCTCGATCCGGCCGACCGGACCCGCATTCTCGAGATGCGCCGCGACCCCTACCTGTCCGCGCTGATGGCCGGCGAGATGCTGAAGCGCGACGCCGCCCGCATCGCGCTCCGCATCGGCCGCGAACTCACCCTGGGCGAGGTCTACCTCGCCCACTTCCTCGGCCCGGACGACGCCGAGGACTTCCTCGCCACCGTGGTCGACACGCCGAAGGCCGCCGCCGCGCAGATGCTGCCCGGCCCGGCCCGGGCCAACAAGACGATCTTCTTCGCCGCCCAGCGCGGGCGCCGGAAGGCCGTCAGCCTGTCGGTGGCGCAGGTGCACGAGAAGTTCGAAGCGATGATGAGCACCCGCGGCGAACGCTACCGCGACGTGCGCTCCATGGCCGGAATCCTGGCCTATGCCGACGCGACGGCGGACTGATGAAACGCACAAGGCGGACAGCGTCCGGGATGATTTCCCGCAACTGACCGTGATCTCCCGGCTTTAATGTCGGCGAGCCGTTCCGGCTCGCCTCGAGACACACACCGCGGAGGCCCTGCTTGCCGGACCCGAAAGGTACGAACGCGGACGACACGTCCGCCGTCAGCCGGACATCGCTCGCGGACACGCTGAGTCCCGGGATGTCGCTCGACCGGATCGGCCAGGCCCTCGCCGCCTTCTACGACGACCTGATCGCCGAGGGCGTGCCGGAACACCTCGCGATCCTCGTGCGCAAGGTCGAACCGGAACCGGTGGCCAAGCCCAATCCGGCCAAGCCCCGCCCATCCAAGCTCGCCCTCGTGGTCGAGGACGACGCCGCCACGCGGGCGCTGGCCGAGGCGCTCCTGAGCGACACCGACCTGACCGCCATCGGCTGCGACAGCGCGGAGGCCGCGCTCACCATCATGCGCGAGCGCGGCGGCGACGTCGCCCTGGTCTTCGCCGATGTCAGCCTGGCCGGCGCGATGGACGGGGTCCAGCTCGCCTCCGCGGTCGCCCTGCTCTGGCCGGCGGCCCGCATGGTGGTCACCTCGGGCCGGCGGGCCGAACGACCCGGAACCCTGCCGGAGCAGGCAGTGTTCATTCCGAAGCCGTGGCGCCCGTTCGATCTCCTGAGTGAGGCGGAAATCGCCACCACCGTGCCCCAGCCCATCGTGCCCTGACCCTGTCGGTTCGCCCCGCCGAGAGGCGTTTCCGCCGCTCCCGCGGCGGGTCGCTCCGGCGCACGACTTGCATCGCCGAACCCAGCGTCCGCGCCGACCAGACCACGCCGATCCGGCGCGGTGGAGCCCCTCGCCTTGCCCATCCTGTCCGTCCGTCACCGCACCACCTACCGTTACCGGCAGCCGGTGGCCTTCGGTGAACACCGCATCCTGTTCCGGCCTCGCGACAGCTACGACCAGCGCCTGATCTCGGCGACCCTGAAGATCACGCCGGAGCCGAGCGGCCTGCGCTGGCTTCACGACGTCTTCGGCAACTGCGTGGCCGTGGCCACCTTCACGGGGCGGGCCGCGCAGCTCACCTTCGAATGCGCGATCACCCTCGACCACACGCCGGAATCGGCGCCGGTCTTCCCCATCGCCGCCCATGCGGCGTTCTACCCGTTCGGCTACGGAGCCGACGACATCCCGGATCTCAGCCGCTCGATGGAGCGGCAATACGCCGATCCGCGCAACGAGGTCGACGCCTGGGCCCGCAGCTTCGTGCCCCCCGCCGGACGGATCGGGACCCAGGACCTTCTGGCCGAGATGACCCGCAGCGTCCGGCGCAACTTCGCGTATCTGGCCCGCTCCGAGAAGGGCGTGCAGGATCCGGTGACGACGCTGCGCCTGAAGCGCGGAAGCTGCCGCGATTTCGCGGTGTTGATGATCGAGGCCGTGCGGGCCCTCGGCATGGCGGCCCGCTTCGTCTCGGGCTACCTCTACAACCCACGCGGGGATCGCGACCGGCACGTGGGCGGTGGCTCGACTCATGCTTGGGTGCAGGTCTACCTGCCCGGCGCGGGCTGGATCGAGTTCGATCCGACGAACGGCATCGTCGGAAACCGGGATCTGATCCGGGTCGCGGTGGCGCGAGACCCGCGCCAGGCAGTCCCGCTGCACGGGTCGTTCTTCGGGTTTCCGGCGGACGATCTGGGCATGACGGTGAGCGTCGATGTCCAGGAAGTCGAGCCGGGGGCCGGGGGGCCTCGGGCGACGGATCCGGATCTGGCGCGTTGACGCACCGGCGCGGTAACCGCCGCCCGGTCGCAAGTGAAGAGCGTGTGTTTCTCGACAGGATCAGGTGGTGGATATGAAGATCAGGACTGGGTTCGACATCGCCTTCGAATCGGTTCAGCCAACGCCGATGATCCTCGCGTTGAGCGTGCACCCCTCACGGATGCCGGACGTCCTGACCCCCCACGTCATCCAGTTCGATCCGCCGATCCCGTCCCAGGACTATCGCGACGTCTTCGACAACATCTGCACCCGCATCGTCACGCCCCCCGGCCGCCTGACGATCTCGGCCGATTTCGTGGTCCAGGATTCCGGCCAGCCCGACGCCTATGCGCCCAACGCCCAGCAGATCGAGGTGCAGAACCTGCCCAACGACGTGCTCGTCTATCTCCTGGGCAGCCGCTACTGCGACACCGACAAGCTGTCCGAGACGGCCTGGTCGCTGTTCGGCGGCACGCCCCTCGGCTGGGGCCGGGTACAGGCGATCTGCGACTACGTGCACGATCGCATCCGCTTCGACTACATGTGCGCCGATGCCACCCGGACGGCCTGGGACGGCTTCATGCAGCGCCAGGGCGTCTGCCGCGATTTCGCGCATCTCGCCGTCGCGTTCTGCCGCTGCATGAACATTCCGGCGCGTTACTGCACCGGCTACCTCGGCGACATCGGCATCCCGCCGGTGCCCGACCCGATGGATTTCTCGGCCTGGTTCGAAGTCTATCTCGACGGGACCTGGTACACCTTCGACGCGCGCCACAACACGCCGCGCATCGGCCGGATCGTCATGGCCCGCGGGCGCGACGCGACAGACGTGGCGATCACCACGAACTTCGGTTACGCGCACCTCGCCCGCTTCGACGTCCACACGGACGAGGTCTTCTGATCCTGCGGCGGGTCGGGACGGGTCTCCGCCGTACCGCTCGCCGGGGGGACGGGACTTACCTATCGAGATCCTGCGCCATCTTGAGGTGATGCGCGAGGGCCGGCTCGGTCTTGGCCGCCCAGGCCTTCAGGTCCGGGTTGTCGCCGCCCTTCGCGTAGCGCTGGAACAGGTCGACCGCATCCTTGTGCGCCTTCACCTGATCGCTGTGATACTGCTTCGTGAAGGCGTCGCCCTGCAGGCCCTTCAGGGTGTCGAGCTTGCCCTGATGCGTGCTGTCGAGGGCCGTCGGGAGGGTGGCCTGGACCTTCCCACCCTGGACCATGGCCTTCAGCTCGCCCGTGGTCTTCTCGTGATCGGCGATCATCTTCTGGGCGTAGGCCTTGGTCGGCGCGTCGCTGCGCTCGGCCGCGAGCCGGCTGGTCTGGATCTCGAAGAGGTCGCTGACCCCGGCCTGGGTCACGAAATCGGCGGTGGAGGGGCTCACCCCGATCAGCGCATTCACCCCCGTCTTCTCGCTCACCGATTGCGCCGCGGCCGGTCCCGCGAGCAGCACCGCCACGGCGATCATGGCCCTGCGTGTCATCACACCCTCCTCCAGCGATCTCATGCCCGTGAACCTCGGCATCGGCCCCGTGTTCCGGTTGAGCGGGAGATCAGCCGTCCCCTTTCGGGCGCCCGAACACGCTTCGCTTCACCACGAAGTCAGGTCGCAGGGACGAAAAAGGCCGCGTCGCGCGTTGCCCTTCTGCAAGCAGGAGAGACCGAGATGGATGCACGCCTCATCGCGATGAACAACGAGGCCAACCGAATCGCCTCCGAGCGCCTGCTGGAGCAGCTCCGGGACGAAGGCCTGCGCTACCGCCTGTGGGTCACCGGGACGCCGCAGGGCGACACCCTGCACCTGCGCGTGGACCATCTCTGCCCCGAAATGCGCCAGCGCCTCGACAAGGTGCTGCGCGGACGCGGCCTGACCCTGGAGATCGCCGAGGCCTGAGCCGGCGGCTCACGCCGGGACGGTGCCGGTCCCGGCCGCCCAGGGCGCGGCCGAGAGGGCGTGGGCCAGATAGGCGATCAGGGCGGTGACCCGGGCCGGGCGCGGATCGCCCGGCGGGGTGACAAGGTGGAGGTCGATCCGCGGCGGCGTCCAGCCCGGCAGGGCCCGGACCAGGCGCCCGTCGCGCAGGTCCTCCCACACCATGAAGTCCGGCTGGACCGCGAGGCCCAGGCCGGCACGCAGGGCGGGCGCGAGGGCATCGGCATTGTTCGCCCGCAGGGGGCCATCCGGCACCACCGTGGCCTCCGCGCCGCCGGTCCCCAGGAAGCGCCAGCGATCCGGGCTCGGCAGGTAGGCGTAGCCGAGGCAGGCATGGCCCGCGAGATCGTGCGGATGGGCCGGCCATCCGTGCCGGGCGAGGTATGCCGGCGTGGCGACGAGCGAGCGGTGAATTGCGCAGAGCCGCCGGGCCCGGAGCGAGGAATCCGTCAGCGCGGCGATGCGCAGGCCGCAGTCGAAGCCGCCGCCGACGAGGTCGATCAGATCGTCGCCCAGATGCAGGTCGATGCTCAGGCCCGGATGTGCCGCGAGGAAATCCGGCAGGAGCGGCGCCACGTGCAGCACCCCGAACGACATTGGCGCAGCGAGCCGGACCTTCCCGCGCGGCTGCGCCGCCGCGTCCTGCGCCCGGGTCTCGGCCGCCTCGCCCTCGGCGAGGATGCGCGCGGCGGCCTCCCGGGCCGAGGCGCCGGCCTCCGTGAGAGCGAGCTTGCGCGAGGTGCGGTGGAACAGGCGCGCCCCGATCCGCACTTCCAGGCGGGTCACTGCCTTGGAAACCGTACCCGTGGTGATGCCCAGCTCAGCGGCCGTACGGCCGAAGGATCCGGTCTCGACCACCTTGGCGAAGATGGCCCAGGCTTCGAAATCGGGAAGCTTCATCGATGGTCTTTCAGAAACGATGCGTTTCCATCGTTTCCATTTTCGAACGCGGTGGCAAGGCGCATCTTCCGGTCATCGCAGCACGGCCGGTCCCGGCGCGGTGCGGCCCCCAGGAGATCGTCCCATGTCCCAGAACGGCATCCACCACGTCACCGCGTTTTCCGGCGCCGCGCCCCGCAACGTCGACTTCTACACCCGGGTGCTCGGCCTCCGACTGGTCAAGAAGACCGTCAACTTCGACGATCCGGGCACCTACCACCTCTATTACGGCGATGAGACCGGCCGCCCCGGCACGATCCTGACCTTTTTCCCGATCGCGCACGCGGCCCCCGGCCGGGTCGGGATCGGCGAGACCCAGGAGACCGCCTTCCGGGTCCCGCGGGCCGCGATCGGCTGGTGGACCCACCGCTTCATCGAGAAGGGCGTCGCCCACGAGGCCCTGGCCCCGGTGCTGGGCGAGCCGACCCTGCGCTTCCGCGATCCCGACGGCCTGATGCTGGCCCTGGTCGGCACCGAGGCGGCGGAGACCGACGCGCCCTGGACGGGTGCCGAGATCCCGGCGGAGCACGCGATCCGCGGCTTCCACGGCGTCACCCTGCTCCTGAAGGAGGCGGAGGGCACGGCGGCGATCCTGACCGAGGTGTTCGGCTTCCATGAGGCCGGACGCGAGGGCGCGGCGACCCGCTACGCCAGCGGCGCCCCAGAGGGCGGCTTCGTCACCCTGCGGGCGGTGGGCGAGTTCCTCCGCGGCCGCCAGGGCGCGGGCTCCGTGCACCACATCGCCTTCCGGGCGGCGGACGACGCGGAGCAGGCGCGGATGGTGGAGACGCTGACCCGCACCTACGGGCTCGGGGTCACCGAGCAGCGCGACCGGCAGTACTTCCGCTCGGTCTACTTCCGCGAGCCGGGCGGGGTGCTGTTCGAGATCGCCACCGACGTCCCGGGCTTCGTCGTCGACGAGCCGGTGGAGACCCTGGGCAGCGACCTCAAGCTGCCGGCCTTCCTCGAACCCCACCGGGCCCAGATCGAGGGGCACCTGCCCGAAGTGGCCTGAACGAAACCGGCCGAAGACAAGCGCTCGCTCCGTCCGGAGCGGGCGCGCTCCAACCGATCGTCGCGAGGTTGCCATGACCGAACCATCCTGGGGCGGAGCCCAGCGCTTCACCCATCGCTTCGTGCCCGCCACCGAGGCCGGGCTGCCGCCGCTCCTCCTCCTGCACGGGACGGGCGGCGACGAGACCGACCTCCTGCCCCTCGGGCGGACCCTGCTGCCCGGCACCGCCCTGCTCTCCCCCCGCGGCGCGGTGCTGGAGAACGGCATGCCGCGCTTCTTCCGCCGACTCGCGGAGGGCGTGTTCGACGAGGCCGATCTCCGCCGGCGCGCCGCCGACCTCGCCGGCTTCGTCGCCGCGGCGCGGACAGCCTACGGCCTCGCCGCGCCGGTGGCGGTCGGGTTCTCGAATGGGGCGAACATCGCCGCGGCCCTGCTGCTCCTGCACCCGGAGGTGCTCGCCGGCGCGGTGCTCCTGCGCCCGATGGTACCCCTGCGGGAGACGCCGCCGGCCGATCTCGCCGGCCGGCCGGTGCTGATGCTCTCGGGCGCCGCCGACCCGATCGTGCCTGCGGCCAATGTGGGGTCGCTCGCCGAACGCCTGCGGGCTGCCGGCGCCACCGTCACGCACGAGACCCTGCCCGTCGGGCACGGCCTTTCGCAGGCCGACGTCGTGCGGGCGGGCGCCTGGCTGCAGCGCCTCGCCGCGGCCTGACCTCAGGCCGATGCCCGCCCCGCGCCGCGGCGGGCATCGAGGAGGGTGTAGCCGACCGCGCCCAGGACCATCAGGGCGAGGACGTACCAGGTGATCGCGTAGACGAGGTGGTTGTCCGGAAACCGCACGATCGTCAGCCCGCCTACCGGCCAGCCGCCGCGATTCGGGGTGGCGTCGGCATCGATGAAGTACGGGGCGGCGTCGGCGAGCCCCCGCGCCGCCGCGATGGCGGCGACGTCGCGCGAGTACCAGCGCCCGGCCTCGGGGGCATTGCTGCGGAGGAAGGCCCCGCCCGGTTCACTCAGGCGCAGGAGCCCGGTGACGGTGGTCTCGCCGGCGATCTGTCCGGCCGCCCGCGCGGCCGGGTCTCGGCGGTCCGCGGGGACGAAGCCGCGATTGACCAGGATCGCGGTACCGTCGCTGCGCTCCACGGGCGTCAGCACCCAGAAACCGGCGCCGAGATCGGTGACGGCCTGGACGAGAGTCTCGCGGTCGTTGCGAAAGTGCCCGCTCGTCCGCACCCGGCGATAGGCGTCGGCATCCGCCGTCAGCCCGTCCCAGGTTCCGGGGCCCGGCGCCGCGACCGGATCGGCATGGACCCGGGCCTCGACCCGGGCGATCAGATCGTGCTTCCAGGTCCGGCGCTGGACCTGCCAGGTTCCCAGAGCCGCGAGGGCCGCCACGAGGATCAGCCCCGTGACGGCGAGGGCCGCGAGCGCGAAGGTGGAGCGCCGCGCCCCCGGTCGTGGGCTGGCCATCAGCCCATGTGCATGTGCTGCGGCATCATGTTCGTGTTGAGGTGGTACATTACCCACAAGGAGCCCGCGAGCGTGATGATCACCAGCGTCAGGGTGAAGATCAGAGCCAGGATGGTCCAGCCGCCCTCGGACTTCGTGTTCATGTGGAGGAAGTAGATCATGTGCACCACGATCTGCGCTACCGCGAAGCCCATGATGACGATGCCGGTGATGCGGTCGTTGCCGAGTACGTTGCCCATCACCAGGACGAACGGGATCGCCGTCAGGATGACCGACAGCACGAAGCCGGTCATGTAGTCCTTGAAGGTCCCGTGGCTGCCGCCGTCGGCATGCCCGTGTCCGTGCCCGTGATCGTCGTGTCCTGCCTTCGACGCGGCGCTCATTGCAGGACTCCCATCAGGTACACGAAGGTGAAGACGCCGATCCAGATCACGTCGAGGAAGTGCCAGAACATGCTGAGGCAGAGCAGCCGACGCTTGTTCTCGGGCACCAGCCCGCGCTTGTGCACCTGCGCCATCAGCGTCACCAGCCAGACGATGCCGAGGCTGACGTGCAGGCCGTGGGTGCCGACCAGGGTGAAGAAGGCCGACAGGAAGGCGCTGCGCTGGGGCGTCGCGCCCTCGTGGATCAGGTGGTGGAACTCGTAGAGCTCCAGCCCCACGAAGGCGAGGCCGAACAGGCCGGTGATCGCCAGCCAGATCTGCACGCGGCTGAGGTCGCCCTTCTCCATCTCCAGCATGGCGAAGCCGTAGGTGATGGAGGAGAACAGCAGCATCGAGGTGTTCAACGCCACCAGCGGCAGGTCGAACAGATCCTTCGGCGAGGGCCCCGCGGCGTAGTTCCGGCCCACCACCGCATAGGTGGCGAACAGCGCCGCGAAGATGAGGCAGTCGCTCATCAGGTAGAGCCAGAAGCCGAGCATCGTGCTCCCTTCCGGGTGATGCTCGCCCTTGGCGTCGTAGAAGGCCGTCGGATCGACCTGGGGAATCGTCACCGACGGGCTTCGGCCGGGCTCGAAGTTCATGGCAGCGGAAGACTGGGTTGCCATGATCTCAGACACGCTCCGCCAGCAGGGACGTCCGCTGGCCTTCCGTCCGGACGACCTCGTCGGCCGGGATGTAGAAGTCGCGGTTGTAGTTGAAGGTGTGGCCGATCGCGACGACCGCGATCGCGGCGAAGCTGAAGGCCGCAAGCCACCAGATGTACCAGATCATCGCGAAGGAGAAGACGATGCTCAGCACGCCGAGGATGATGCCGGCCGCGGTGTTCTTCGGCATGTGGATGGCCTTGAACCCCTGAAGCGGCCGGGCGTAACCGCGCTTCTTCATGTCCCACCACGCGTCGTGATCGTGGATCACGGGCGTGAAAGCGAAGTTGTAGTCCGGCGGCGGCGAGGAGGTCGCCCATTCCAGGGTCCGGCCGCCCCACGGGTCGCCGGTCGTGTCGCGCAGCTGCTCGCGGCGCAGGACGCTGACGACCAGGGTGATCGCGAAGGAGGCGATGCCGCAGAGGATCAGCACGGCGCCGAAGGCCGCAATGATGAACCAGATCTGCAGGGACGGGTCGTCGAAGTGCTGGACGCGGCGGGTGACGCCCATCAGGCCGAGGACATAGAGCGGCATGAAGGCGACCCAGAACCCGGTCAGCCAGAACCAGAACGACACCTTGCCCCAGAAGTCGTCGAGCTTGAAGCCGAAGGCCTTCGGGAACCAGTAGGTGATGCCGGCCAGCATGCCGAACAGCACGCCGCCGATGATGACGTTGTGGAAGTGGGCGATCAGGAACAGCGAGTTGTGCAGCACGAAGTCGGCCGGGGGCACGGCGAGCAGGACGCCGGTCATGCCGCCGATGACGAACGTCACCATGAAGCCGACCGTCCAGAGCATCGGCACCTCGAACCGGATGCGGCCCTTGTACATGGTGAAGAGCCAGTTGAAGATCTTCGCACCCGTCGGGATCGAGATGATCATCGTCGTGATGCCGAAGAACGAGTTCACGCTGGCGCCCGAGCCCATCGTGAAGAAGTGGTGCAGCCACACGAGGTAGGACAGGATCGTGATGACGACGGTGGCGTAGACCATCGAGGCGTAGCCGAAGAGGCGCTTGCTCGAGAAGGTCGAGACGATCTCCGAGAACACGCCGAAGGCCGGCAGGATGAGGATGTACACCTCCGGGTGACCCCAGATCCAAACCAGGTTCACGTACATCATCGGGTTGCCGCCGAGGTCGTTCGAGAAGAAGTGCGTGCCGACGTAGCGGTCGAGCGACAGCAGCGCGAGAACGGCCGTGAGGATGGGGAAGGCGGCGACGATGAGGATGTTGGTGCAGAGCGCGGTCCAGGTGAAGACCGGCATCTTCATCATGGTCATGCCGGGGGCCCGCATCTTCACGATGGTGGCGATGAGGTTGATGCCCGACAGCAGGGTCCCGATGCCGGCGATCTGGAGCGCCCAGATGTAGTAGTCGACGCCGACCCCCGGGCTCATGGCGGGCCCCGAGAGAGGCGGATAGGCCAGCCAGCCGGTGCGGGCGAACTCGCCGACGAACAGCGAGGCCATCACGGTCACGGCGCCGCTCACCGTCATCCAGAAGCTGAAGTTGTTGAGGAACGGGAAGGCCACGTCGCGGGCGCCGATCTGCAGCGGCACGACGAAGTTCATCAGGCCCGTGACCAGCGGCATCGCCACGAAGAAGATCATGATCACGCCATGGGCGGTGAAGATCTGGTCGTAGTGGTGCGGCGGCAGGTAGCCCTCGTTCGGCCCGAAGGCCATCGCCTGCTGGGCGCGCATCATCAGCGCGTCGGCGAAGCCGCGCAGGAGCATGACCAGCGCGAGCACGATGTACATGATGCCGATCTTCTTGTGATCGACGGAGGTGAACCAGTCGCGCCAGAGGGGTCCCCAGAGGCGGAAATAGGTAAGCGCACCGAGCACCGCGACGCCGCCGAGGCCGACCATCGCGAAGGTGATGAGGAGGATCGGCTCATGAAGCGGCACGGCGTCGAGCGTCAACCGCCCGAACAGGAGCTTCTGGAGATCCGGATTGGAGAACATGGGACCTACTCGTGAGAGGAGTGTGCCGAATGGGGGTGCGGGCGACCGAAGCGTCCGCGATTATCGATTCAGTTGACCGGGCGCGACGGAGTCCGAGCCCTTGGAATCCTTGCCGTCACCGGCCGGGCCGCCATGGTGACCGCCGTGGTCGTGCCCGGAATGCTCCGGTGCCGAGTCCGGCTTCACCTCCGGTGCGATGCTCTTGGGCTTCATGCCCTCGGGCTGCTCCCGGCTATGGGATTCGCGGCCGGAGCCGCCGACCGTGGCGCCCGGCGCCTCGATGCCCTGCTCGGCGTAGCGGTTGTCGTATTCCAGCCGCTCGCGATTGGCGTGGCTCTCCTTGCCCGCCCCGCCCATGGCGTCGATGTGCATCATCTCGTTCATGCACATCTTGCCCGGCACGGCGCACATGTTGAGCACCGCGCCGTAGAGGCCGTTCTCCACGGTGGAGAAGTAGCGCACCGGCTCGCGCTCGCTCGGCTTCTCCAGGGCGAGGTAGCCCTGGCGGTCGAGGGGCTTGCCCTCGGCCTTCACCTTGGCGACCCACTGGTCGAACCCGGCCTGGTCGAGGCCATGGAACTTGAAGTTCATCCGCGAGAAGCCGGAGCCGCTGTAATTGGCCGAGAGGCCCTCGTAGGTGCCGGCCTTGTTGATCACCGCGTGGAGCTTCGTCTCCATGCCGGCCATGGCGTAGATCTGCCCGGCGAGCGCGGGGATGAAGAACGAGTTCATGACGGTGGCGGAGGTGATCTTGAAGGAGATCGGCACATCGACCGGAGCCGCCAGTTCATTGACGGTGGCGATGCCCTGATCTGGGTAGAAGAACAACCATTTCCAGTCGAGTGCGACGACCTCGACCGTCAGCGGCTTGACCCCCGCCGGCAGCGGCCGGTCTGCGTCGAGGCGGCTCAGGGGACGGTAGGGATCGAGGGTGTGGGTGCTGATCCAGGTCAGGGCCCCGAGGGCGATGACGATGACCAGCGGCGCCGACCAGATCAGCACTTCGAGCTGCGTCGAGTGGTGCCAGTCGGGATCGTATTCGGCCTTGGTGTTCGAGACCCGGTAGCGCCACGCGAACAGCAGCGTGAAGGCGATGACCGGGATGATGATGAGCAGCATCAGGCCGGTGGAGGCCAGGATCAGGTCGCGCTGGCGCGTTGCGATGTCGCCGGAGGGCTGCATCAGGACCATGTTGCAGCCGGACAGGAGTCCGAACAGCGGGAGGAGCGCGAGCGTACGAAGGGTTTTGACCGGCATGGACTCGTCTGGCACCATCTCGGATGAGCGACGTCCAACGGCCCCGATTGACCGAAGGCGTTATCGTCGGGTCTCAATTCGCTGCATTGCATCAATCTGACAAGTCGCATGCGGCGCGTCTGATCAGCGCTGCGGGCATAGCCGATGCAGGACAAAGCACGCTATGGACCCTGCCACGATTTCACGGATCGCGCCAAAACACCGCGCTCTTTGTCCCGGGGCGCGTCACGCTGCGCTTTGACGCAGACAAATGGCAGGGCGTACACGTGTCCCATCCCAGGGCCTCACGCGCCGCCCCGCGCCTGATTCGGCCTCGAACGCATGAAGCGAGCACGGTTTCCTTGATGAGCGCAGACTCCGCATTGCCCTCCTCCTCATCGCTGGAGCGCGACGCGCACGAGGCGTCGAGCGATCACAATGTGGCGCCGGGCGAGATCGCCATCGGCGTCGTAATCGGGCGCGCCGCGGAGTATTTCGACTTCTTCGTCTACGGCATCGCCTCGGTTCTGATCTTCCCCGGCGTGTTCTTTCCCTTCGCCGATCCGCTGACCGGCACGCTCTACGCCTTCGCGCTGTTCGCCCTGGCCTTCATCGCCCGCCCGATCGGCTCGGTGATCTTCATGGAGATCGACCGGCGTCACGGGCGCGCGGCGAAGCTGACGATCGCGCTGTTCCTGCTCGGCGGTTCGACGATGGCGATCGGCTTCCTGCCGAACTACCACCAGCTCGGCGCGCTCTCGATCTGGATCCTGGCCGCCCTGCGCTTCGGCCAGGGCCTCGCCCTGGGCGGCGCCTGGGACGGACTTGCCTCCCTGCTGGCGCTGAACGCCCCTGAGAAGCAGCGCGGCTGGTACGCGATGATCCCGCAGCTCGGCGCGCCGGTCGGCTTCATGCTGGCGAGCGCCCTGTTCGCGTTCTTCCTCGGCAACGTCTCCAACGCCGACTTCCTCGACTGGGGCTGGCGCTACCCGTTCTTCGTGGCCTTCGCGATCAACGTCGTGGCGCTCTTCGCCCGCCTGCGGCTCGTGGCCACCGAGGAATTCTCGCGGATGCTGCAGATGCAGGAGCTGGAGCCGACCCCGGTGCTGGAGCTCCTGCGCACGCACGGCCGGTTCGTGCTCATCGGCGCCGTGGTGCCGCTGGCGAGCTTCGCCCTGTTCCATCTCGTGACGGTGTTCCCGATCAGCTGGATCCACCTCTTCACCGGCCGCTCGGCGGGCGAGTTCCTGCTGGTGCAGTGCTCGGGCGCCTTCCTGGCCGCCGGCACCATCGTGCTCTCCGGCGTCCTGGCCGACCGCATCGGCCGGCGGACCTTGGTGGGGGTGGCGGCCGGCCTGATCGGTCTGTTCGCCCTGGCCAGCATCGCCGCGCCCATCATCTTCGGTGACAGCGAGCTCGGCCAGACCATCTATGTGCTGATCGGATTCGGCCTGCTCGGCCTCTCCTACGGCCAGACCTCGGGCTCTGTGACCGCCAATCTCGGCACCCGCTTCCGCTACACCGGCGCCGCCCTCACCTCGGACCTCGCCTGGCTGATCGGCGCGGGCTTCGCGCCTCTGGTGGCGCTCAGTGTCTCCAGCCGCTTCGGCCTGTCCTGGGTCGGCGTCTACCTGCTCTCCGGCGCGGTCGCGACGCTCTGCGCCCTCGCCTTCAACCGCCGCGAGACCGCCCGCCTCTGAAGGCCGCGCCGCCCGTCAAGGATCGAGCCCCGGACGGCCGCTGCGCCGCCGGGGCTTTTTTCGTGTCCGAGCGACCGACCCGCCCCCGCAGGGCCGTTTCGGATGGAAAACCGGCCGCTTCGCGCGCGCGGTCTCTGCGGTAGGATGCCGGGGCGAGGCCGTCGGCGGCACGACGCCCGAGGGGGACGGAGGCACACCGCATCGTGGCGCAGCTCATCTACACCCGCCTCGAGGACCACCCGCGCGAGACCTACGTCATCACGAGCGGGGCGCTGATCGTCGGGCGGGTGGATTGCATCCGCGACGATCCCCCGCCCGCCGCGCAATGGACCTGGGGCCTGCACCTCGACATCGGGGCGTCTCCGTTCCGGCGAGGCGCGACCGTGTCCTCGCGGGACGCGGCCGTGGCGGCCCTGGAGCAGGCCTGGACCGAGTGGAAGCTCTGGGCCGGCCTGTGCGATGCGGATGGGCCCGACCCATCGGCCGGAACGCCGGCACCCCGCATCCTGCGCTGAGGCGGCGGCGGCGCGGCCGTCCTTCGTGGAGGGCCTGGGAGGTCCTGTCGCGTCGGCCCGCCCCGGGCGGACGCCCGCCACGTCTTCGCCTCAGTGCCGCGGCCCGTCGCGCCGCCGCGACCGGAAGCGGAGGGTCCGGAGTCCCCGCGGCGTCACATTGATCCACCGCAAGGTGCGCGCCGGCCCCGCGGTCATCATCGCGACCGCAAACGGGAACAGGAGGCTCCGGTGACGATCGTCTTGCGATCCGCTTCCGTCCGGTCGGTCCAAGCGACGGGCGTGCCGCACATCCTCGGAGCGCGACCGTCGGCGGATCCGATCGTCGCGGACCTCTTTCGCCACCGGAGCATCGGCCGCCACCGGAGCATCGGCAGCCTCCAGGCGCTCGGTCTTGCGCTCCTTTCCGTGGTCGTGACCCCCACGCCGCTCCGGCTCGTGCTGGCCCGTCCGACGTGAAGGCGAAGGGGGCCGCGGCCCCGAAGCGGACGGCGCGGGGCGGCACCGACGATCGAGAGGATACGGGAGACGCCGCATGGCTGTCGACGACGAGCGAGTCTGGGGATCGCGGGGCCGGTCCGGACGCCCCCTGCCGCGCTGGTTGCGGGCGCGGCTGTCCCGGCGGCGGCGGACGACCGTCGACGGCCAAGGGCACGCCGGGCCGCGGGGCCAGGGGCCGGCCGAGCCGGCAGCGCCGCAGCCGGACGCAGGGACGGACCGTCCGATGGACGTCGCCGCCCTGCTCCGGGTCGTTCGGTCGGTGGCCGCCGACGGGTTCGGTCCCGGTCCGGTCCCCTTGGCGAGGCGCCTGCGCGATTAGGGGTCGCGAACAGGCCGGCACCACCACGCCACACCCCACCCCTTGCGATGGATCAAGGACCGGGCGGAGGGCGCGCCCCACGATGTCCCGTCCGGTCCGGACGGCCGGACCACGGGAGGCAGAGATGAAGATTTCGAACGTCATGGTGTCGCTGGACCTCGGCGCGGCCGCCGCGGATCGGGTCCAGCTCTCCGCGAGCCTGGCCGAGCGCTTCGACGCGACCCTGACCGGTGTCGCCGCGCGGCAGGTGCCCGCCCTCATCGCCGTCAGCGACATCCGCGAATCCGAACGCATCTACGAGATCGAGGACCGGCGTGCGCGGGAGCAGCTCGCGGAAGCCCGGGCGGTGTTCCTGCGCGAGGCTGGCCGCGGAATCCGCACGGCCTGGCGGGCGGCGCTCGCCGAACCCACGGCCTATCTCACGACCCAGGCGCGCGCCGCCGACATGGTCGTGGTGGGTCGTCACGGGCCCGTCGACGGCGATCCCGGTCTCATGGGCATCGCCGCGGGCGCCCTCCTGATGGCGGTCGGCCGCCCGGTGCTCGTGGCGCCGCCGGGCGTCGAGCGCCTGACGGCGAAACGGATCGTGGTGGCCTGGAAGGACACGCGGGAATCCCGCCGGGCGGTGCAGGACGCCCTGCCGTTCCTCAGCCGGGCCGAGGCCGTCCACCTCGTGGTGGCGGGGCTCGGTGCCCACGAGGAGGGTGCGGAGGACGTGGCCGCCTACCTGTCCGGGCATGGAGCCGCAGTGACCACCCATCTCCTCCCGAGCCCCGGCGCCGAGGCCGCGGAGGCGGTCCTGCAGTTCGCGCGGCGCGCCGACGCCGACCTCATCGTGATGGGCGCCTACGGGCATACGCGGTTGCGCGAGTGGATCTTCGGCGGGGCCACCCGCGACGTCCTGCAGGCGACCACCCTCTGCTGCCTGATGAGCCACTGATGCGCCGGACAGCCCCCTCCGCCGCCGGGCACCTCCTGCTGGCCTCCCTCGCCCTCACCGGCCCCGCGCTGGCCTGGGACCGGGCGGTACAGCGGGGCGCCACGATCGCACGCACCGACTGCGCCCGCTGCCATGCTGTCGAGCGAACTGGAGCGAGCCCGCTGCGCATCGCACCGCCCTTCCGCGAGCTCCACACCCGCTACCCCGTCGAGAATCTCGGCGAGGCCCTGGCCGAGGGAATCCGCACGGGTCACCCGAGCATGCCGGAATTCCGATTCGATCCTGACGAGGCCGCGGCCCTGATCGCCTACCTGAAGTCCCTGGAGCGCTGACGCCGAGAAGGTCTCGCGTGCGAACGATCGGTCCCGTCCGTGGCTCGTCCGGCGACAGCCCGGGCCGGGACCAGCATGCGGTTGAGACAGATCAAGGCCGGGCCTCGCCGCGGGCCGCACCCTGACGGCCTCTCGCGGTCGAGCCCAGGAGCGGATCCCATGTCCTATGCAAGCCTCATGGTCGCGGTGGATGACGGGCGTCACGCCGCGGCGCGGGTCCGCCTGGCGGCGGAACTCGCCCACCGCTTCGGCGCCCGCCTGATCGGCGCGGCCGGCTGCCTGCCGGAATATCCGCAGGGGTTCGGGGAGAGCATCGTGCCGGCGGGCATGGCCATCGAGGAGATCCGCCAGGCCGCCCTCGATCGGCTCGCGAGCGCGGAGCGGGTCTTCCGGCAGGCATCCTGCCTGAACGACCGGGTCGCCTGGCGCTCCGACCTCGCCGCCCCGGTGCCCTTCCTGGAGCAGCAATCCCGCGCCGCCGACCTCGTCGTGGTCGGGCGCGACGGGGAGGAGGCGGGCGTGTCGCCCGGCATGGCGGTCCCGGTCGGCGACGTGCTCATGGGCCTCGGTCGCCCGGTCCTCGCCGTCCCGCCGGGTCTCGAGCACCTCGCCGCGCGCCGGATCGTGGTCGGCTGGAAGAACACGCTCCAGACCCGCCGGGCCCTGTCGGACGCCCTGCCCCTCCTGCGTCGTGCGGACGCCGTCCAGGTGGTGCGGGTGGCCGAGACCCGCGACCGTTCCGAGATCGAGGACGTTGCCGCCTACCTTGCCCTGCACGACGTGCCGGCGACCGCGGAGGCGATGGCGCCCGCGGGTTGGTCCGTGGCCGAAACCCTCGAGGGCGCGGCCGGAGCCTTCGGGGCGGATCTCATCGTGACCGGAGCCTACGGCTACAGCCGCCTGCGCGAGTGGTTCTTCGGCGGGGTCACCCGCGATCTGCTGGCGCGGGCCACCGTCTGCTGCCTGCTCTCCCACTGACCTCGGGACGGGCCGCCACCCGCCCCGACCGAGCCCGGGCGGGACCCGTCTCGCCCTCCGTGGGGATGCCGGACGCGGAACCGACCCGCCGGCCTCAGGTCGCGAGGTGGAGCGCGCCCCTAGTGCGGGCGACCGACCCGTTCAGGCCGAGATAGGCACCATCGAAGGTGGCGAACGCGCGCAGTTGCGCGAGATCGGGGATTTCCACCCGGCCGCGCGACAGGCACGCGAGTCCCGCCTCGCGCAGGATCCGCAAGGTGCGGTTCAGGTGGACGGTGGACAGCCCGACCGCATCCGCGAGGGCGGCCTGTCCGATCTCCAGGCGGAACGCGCCGCCCTCCGCCAGCCCCGCGGCCTGCAGGCAGGCGTGGAGTTCGCAGAACAGGTGGGCGGTTCGCTGCGGCGCCGGCATGGTGCCCGTGACGAGCCATTCCCGGGCCCGCGCGAGCTCATTCAGCGTCATCCACCAGAGGACGCGGTTGATGTTCGGCCGTTCCCGGGCCAGGGCCGTCAGGGCTTCGATCGGGATCTCCCCGACCGCGCATCGGCTCAAGGCCCCGATGTTCCAATCCGAGATCTTCGGCGGCGCCTCGGGGAGCCGGCACAGATCCCCCGGCAGGACGAACGATGCGATCCGCCGGGAGCGGCCGTCCATGACCCGATACCGGCACATCACGCCCTGGAGCAGGACGAGCACCGTGCTGCGCCCCGGCTCGGCCGAGAGGTCCTGGCGGGCGGCCACGACGCGATGATGCGCGACGATCGACGCGATGGCCGCGCGATCCGCCGCATCGGTGTGGCCGCTGTGCTCGAGCTTCGTCAGAAAGGGACCGTTCACGCCGCAGCCTTCGAGGGTTCGGGGTTTCGGGGCGATCGGTCGCCCCGGTCTCATGCATCCCCGGCGCCGGGGGAAAAGCGGCCGACGATGGTCACGCCGATCACGCCGCATCGGAGCGCCGGACCGGCACGGGATGCCCCGGACCCGATGCCGTCGCCAGGGCCCCGAAGGCTCTGACGAGGTCCCTGTCGACTTTGCCGACCATGCCGGCGAGGATGCCGTAGGCCTCGCCGGGGTCGAGGGGCGCCTTGTAGGGGCGTCGTTCGATCAGGGCGCCGTAGATGTCGCAGATGGTCACCAGCCGGACGAGATCCGGGATGTCCGGCCCTTCGAGCCCGTCGGGATAGCCCGATCCGTCGAGGGCCTCGTGGTGCGAGCGGACCACGGCGAGCATGATCTCGGGGAAACCGCCCTGCTCCAGCAGCATCGCGTGTCCCAGGTCGGGGTGGGTCCGCATCACGGCCTGCTCGGCAGGATCCAGGCGCCCCGGCTTGTTCAGGATCGCGTGCGGGATCTGCGCCTTGCCGAGGTCGTGCAAGAGGGCGGCTTCCGTCAGTGCCCGGCAATCGGCCATCTTCAGGCCGAGATGGCGCCCGAACCCAGCTGCCAGACCGGCCACGAGCAGGCAGTGCTGGTGGGTCGCGTTGTCGAAGCGCCAGACGACGTCGAGCCAGCCCCGGATGTCGGCCTGGTCGAGGGCGCCGAGGACGAGGGTTGCGCCCTCCGTGAGAAGCGCCGGGTTCGGCGCCTGGCCCGCCCGGCCGAGATCGAACAGGCGCGTCAGGGATTGCGCGGCCCCCGCCGCGGCCGTCACGACCGCCGACGCGGGGGCAGGCTCGGCGACCGGCTTGGGGGACGGGACGATCTCGGCCAGGAGGGCCGCGATCCGTTCGAAGGGATCGCGGGCCGAGATGACCCGGCTCGCGCCGAGGGCATGGGCCTGGGCATGGGCGCGCGGCGATTCCTCGTGCAGGATGCAGAAGTAGGGGCGATCGCCGGCGCCGAACCGTGTCAGGTACCGGCGGACCGAGCCCACCTCGACGGAATTTGCGAGGGGCACGTCGCTGATTACGGCCGCCACGGACGCGGGATCGATCGCCGTCGGTGCCAAGTCCGGATCGAGTACATCGACGACGATGATCTGCCAACGACCGAAGCTGAGGTCGTTCAGTCTCTGACTTCGCGCTGGCGAGTTGGTGAGCAGGACAACGGATCTCACGAATTCCTCGTCGTTCCCGAATTCGATCTGGTCGAACCTTAGACGGCTGCTCTCAAAGAGTCGTGAAAGGCAGCCCGGAATCGCCGGGGTATCGACGGGATGCGGTCCCGGTCGCGTGACCGGTATTGGACTTCTGGCGAATGGTTTCCCGGCACCATGCTCGATATCCTCGCATTTGAGGGCTCGTTCGGAGCCGCGTGGAAAGACCGATGCCGACCCGATCCCTGATGCGCAGCAACGCTGCCGCCGGACACGGCGGCTTTCGGGGCATGTCTTCGCGCCACTTCCTGAAGATGATCGAGGATGCGGGCGAGGTCGGCTTCTGGTCGGCGGACCTGCGCAGGGACAGGCTCGACGCCTCGATCGGCCTCTATCGCATTCTCGGACTCGATCCCTCGACCGAGTTCACCTTCGGCTTCGCCCTCGACATGATCCACCCGGAGGACCGGGCGGTGCACGGCGACCAGATCGCGGTCCTGCGCAGCGGGCAGCCGATCAGCCGCGAATTCCGCATCATCCGGCCGGACCGGACGCAGCGCTGGATCCACCACCGCGCCGAGGTGCTCCTCGGGCCGCAGGGCGAGCCCCATCAGGGACTGGGCGTGGTCTTCGACGTCACGGCGCGCCACGACACCCGCAAGGCGGTCGAGCAGCGCTTCGACCGCTACAACGCCCTCATCACCGCGACGGCGGCGGTGGTGTGGATCGTCAGCCCCGACGGGGAAGCGCTGGAAATGCCCCTCTGGCAGACCCTGACCGGCCAGAGCCACGGGGCCATGCAGGGTCAGGGCTGGCTCGACGCCATTCACCCGGAGGACCGCGAGCGCACGGCCGCCGCGTGGCGCACCGCCGTCTCGCACGTGGCGCCCTACAACACCGACTTCCGCGTGCTCTGCGCGGACGGCGTCTTCCGCTGGTTCAACTCGCGGGGCGTTCCCGTCCTGAACCGGGACGGCTCGATCCGCGAATGGGTCGGCGTCTGCCTCACGGTGCCGGGGCAGAACCGCTTCGGCGCCCCGCGGATGCCGGACAAGCCGGCCGAGACCGGCCCGGGCGCGGGTCCGGTGATCACCCCGGCCCAGATCCGCGGGGCAAGGGGCATGGTCGGCATGTCGAAGGACGAATTGGCCCGCCGCTCGGAGGTCTCCGTCTCGACGATCATGCGGTTGGAGGATGCGGCCTCCGGCGTCCGGCCGCGATCGGAGACGCTTCAGGCCGTCCGGCGCGTTCTGGAGCAGGCCGGGGTCGCGTTCACCTTCGAGCCGGGCGCGAAGCCCGGTCTCCGGGAGGCCTGAGGCCGGCCTCGCCCCCGGAACGTCAGGCGGCTTGCGTCGACCGCGGGGTGGCGCAATCCGCCGGATCGCAGGCGGGATGGGCGATCACGCGGTCGATCTCGTCCTTCGGCATCGGCTTGCCGAACAGGTAGCCCTGTCCGAAAGCGCAGCCCTGGTCCGAGAGCCAGCTGGAACTGTCCTCCGTCTCGATCCCCTCCGCCGTGGTGACCAGGCCGAGGCTGGCGCCGAGCTTGATGATGGCGTCGACGAGCTTGGCGCGCTCGGCGCTCATCGTGACGCTGTCGACGTAGCTGCGGTCGATCTTCAGCTTGTCGAACTTCAGTTCCCGCAGGTGATACAGGCTCGAATACCCGGTCCCGAAATCGTCGAGAGCGACCCGGACACCGAGATTCTGCAGCGAGGTCAGGGTTCTGCGCGTTCCGTCCAGATCCTGGATCAGGGCCGATTCCGTGATCTCGACCTCCAGCCGGTGCGGCGGAAACCCGGTCTCGGTCAGGATCGCCAGGATGCGCTCGGCCATCCAGGCGTCGAGGAATTGCTGCGGGGCGATGTTCACCGCCAGGGTCAGCTCGGCCGGCCATTCCCGGGCGTCGAGGCAGGCGCGGCGGATCAGGCTGTAGCAGAGATCCGCGATCGAACCGGTTTCCTCGGCCACCGAAATGAACTCCGATGGAGCGAGCAGGCCCCGGATCGGGTGCCGCCAGCGCGCCAGCACCTCCACGCCGATCAGCTTGCGGCCGGGCAAGGATACGACGGGCTGGTAGAAGGGCTCGATCTCGCCGTTCTCGATGGCGGCCCGCAATTCCGTCTCGAGTTGCGCGCGGGCCCGCAACTCCTCGTCCATGGCGCTCTTGAAGACCCGGACGACGCCGCGGCCGTCCTTCTTGCCCTGGTACATGGCGAGGTCGGCGGCGTGCAGCACGGCATCGGCATCGGCGAGTTCGCCCGTCACGAAGGCGATGCCCACCGTGGCGCCGACCTTCAGCTCGTTGCCGTTCCATAAAACGGGCGCCGAGAGGCTGGCGATCACCCGTTCGGCCAGGCGGAGCAGGCCCTCGCTGCCGCCCTCCAGCCGAAGCAGCATGGAAAATTCGTCGCCGCCCATGCGGGCGGCCATGCCGTGACGCGGCAGGACGGCACGCAGCCGGTCGGCGACGGCGCACAGGACGGCGTTGCCGGCCGCGTGTCCGTAGAGGTCGTTCACCGGCTTGAAGCGATCGAGGTCGATCAGGAGCACGGCCGAGGGTGGTCCCGGCTCGGGCTTCGTCTGCCAGCATCCGAGGGTTTCGAGGAAGAGCCTGCGATTGGCGAGCCCCGTGAGGGCGTCATGGCGGGCGACCTGTTCGGCCTGGGAGGCCGCGGCGTCGCGCTCGGCCATCGTCCGTCGCAGGATGATCGATTTCCGCACGAAGGCCCCCATGAGGGCGGCGCCCATGAAGGTCGCCAGCATCAGGAACTCGAGCAGGTTGTGCGCGAGGACGAAGGTGGTCAGCGTGTCGAACAAGCCGAGGGACACGCAGATCATCCAGAAACTCGTCCCGATGGAGAGAAGGCAAAGGCTCTCGTAGACCTCGCCCTGCCCCCAGGAATGGCGCACCGACGTTTTCGTCATCATCTCTCTCGCGAAGCAGGATCCGGGTGTCGAAGCGCCCCGCGCAGGAGGCCGCGCATTTCAGGCAGGGAGAGACGGGCTGACCCGGCACCGGCCGGAACGCGCGACCGCGCCGGGGTCGTCGTTGTGACCGACCGGAGCGCGTGGGGTCTCGGAGAGGGCGCGGTTGCGCAGGAACAGCCCGTCGATCGTGGCGATCAGATCCTTCACGCAGGCGATCAGGTTCGCCACGGCGTTGCGTGTCCGGAGGGCATCGGGATCCGGTTCGGGCCCGTCGCGGAAGACTTCGCCGGTCGTCCGCTCCAGCGCCCCGAGCAGGTGGGCGAGGGAAACGGAGAGCGCCGCGATCTGGGCGCGCCGCGATCCGAGATCCACGCCGGCCGCGAAGTCGTGCTCCAGCTGCGCCTTCAGACGAGAGAGCCCGTCCGACGTCGTGGTTGGCGGAAATGCGAGGATCTGGGCCATGTCGAATTCGCTGTGCGCGGTGAATGATCGGGGAAATGGCACGGCGGGACCGGGCCTTCGCGGTGCCGGGGCGGTTTCGAATGTCGCTCCGGGTCGGGTTCCGTCTCATCGCCGAAGCGTATCGCCGGGGATCGCGAAAGCCGCATGCCGCGCAGACCAGGTTTTCGCGGCAAGATCTCCGATACCGGGAAGACTGCGAGCGCGGTATCTCGGCTCCGACAACGGGATCTCATCTCATCAAATCATCGCCTCAATGCGATCTTGAATCACGTTTACATCCGATGATTATCTTTTTGCGCCTCCTAAGGGAGTCTGAACGCGATCATCCAAACTCGGCTTCCCGACCGAGGCGTTTCCGAAGAAAAACAGAGCATTCCTGGATCGGTGCCCGCGCTGCGGCCGAGATGCCGGGAAATCGTTCATGAGGCGCTCAGGCTGTCGGAGGCGCTGCCCTTTCGGTCAGGGGGCGCGTTCCGCGAAGCAGACCCGGTTCCGGCCGAGGCGCCTGGCGGCGTACAAGGACCGGAATCGCCGTGACGGCCGGTCCGCTCCGCGGGGGCTCGAGACCCGACGACGCCGGGTCCCCGTACAGACCGGCCCGACCGTCCGGGTAAGCGACGGGAGCCGGGGCCTGAAACGGCCCCGACCCATCCATCCGGTACGGGTCCGAAAGGTCCGGTGCGTCCTCGGTAAGGCCCCGGGTTCGAACGCTCCCCGCTTCCAGCAGGGCCGCCACATGGACTTGGACTCCGCGCGACAGGCCGCCGAGGTCGTATCCCCCCTCCAGCACGGAGACGAGGCGGCCGCCGCAGACCCGCTCCGAGAGGGCGAGGAGGTGATCCGTCGCCCAGCCGAAATTCTGCCGGCGCCCGTCCGAAAGGAGCTTGTCGGTTCGCACGACCCCGGAGACGACCTTGTGGAAGGTCGTCGCCCGGTCGCCTTCGGCGAAGATCTCCGCGTCGGCGGCGACGGTGCGGCGCATGCCGTGCACCGCATCGCGCGTCGCTGCCGGAACGATGGAATCGGTTTCCTGCGGAACGAAGACGGGCGTGAGGCCGATGGCGGCGAGAGCGGTCTGCATGGACACCTCCGGACAACGGGTCGTGATTCCCTGACTGGGCTCACGGGAGGGACGGCAAAATTCCAAGTCTTCGCTCAAGGGGCTTTACGGACGCGCTCCCCGCCCTGGGGACGATGCCGCGAGGGCCTCGTGGATCCCGTCCAAGAGGGAGCCGTCCTCGAACGGCTTGTCGACCACACGGCGGAAGCCGGCGGCCTTGGCCCGGCGCTGTAGGTCGTCCGTCGGGCAGCCGGTGATCAGGATCGCCGGAAGATCGACGGCGCGGTCCCGCAGGCGCCCGACGAGTTGGACGCCGTCCATGCCGGGCATGCAGTAATCGACCAGCAGGCACCCGGCGGACGGCAGGGCGGCGTCGCCGAAGAGGTCGGCGCCATCCGCGTAGAGGCGGACGGCGTAGCCTTCGAGTTCCAGGATGAACTGGAGGGAGTGGCGGACGGCCGCATCGTCATCGACGACGAGCACCGGTCCCGTGTGCTTCGGCATGGTCGCGCCCGTTCTTGTTTCACGGGCATCTGACGGCGCCTGTCGGCGGCGCGCCTTGATCTGCCGCAAGGGGCGGTCCGGGCCTCGCCCGAGCGCGCCCGGACCGTCCGGCACCTCCCGGCCATCCGCTCGGCGCCCTCCCCGGGGGAGCCGTCACGGCATGCGGCGGATCGGGGGACGCAGCCGGCTCAGGGGGCCGGATCGCGCGACACCTCCATCACCAGGCGGGTCGCCAGGTAGAGGCGCGGCGTGATGCTGGCGAGCACGGCGAACTCGTCCGCGCTGTGATAGTGGCCGCCGACGATGCCCAGGGATTCGAGGAGGGCGGGCCTTGCCGGACTGTCGGGCTGAAAGGCGTAGCCCGCATCTGTGCCCCCACCGATCTCGGCGAGGGCGAGCGCGGAGCCGAGTTCGCCGTAGATCGCCCGCGCCCGTTCGCCCAGCGCCTGCGTCGCGGGGTTCTGGGGCAGCGGCGGGCGGCCCTTGGCAAGGTCGAAGCTCACCTGCGTGTCGGGAACGCGGTGCGTCCCGATGATCCGGCGGGCCTGGGTCAGCACCCGCTCGTACTCGCTCGGCGCGAAGTAGCGCATGTCGCCCTCCGCCCGGGCCGCCTCGGGGATGATGTTCGGCTTGGTGCCGCCCTGGACCACGGTCCAGTGCAGGCTGGTGCCCTTGCCCGGATCGCCGAGGTCCTGCAGCTGCAGGATCTGGTGGGCGAGCTCGACCACCGCGTTGCGGCCGGCCTCCGGCGCGCCGCCCGCGTGGGAGGCGCGGCCCTTCACCGTCAGGCTGGCGTAGTTGATTCCCTTGGTTGCCACCGTGACCGCATCGACGCCGGCCTCGGCGAAGGAGGGCTCGAAGGACAGGACCACGTCCTGGTCGCGGGCGATTTCGGCGATCGCGTCGCGCGACCCGCGCGAGCCGCGCTCCTCGTCGGGGTTCAGCACCACCGTGAGGGTGCCGTAGCCGTCGAAGTGCAGCGCCTCCAGGGCGGCCAGGACGTGCAGGATCATGGCGACGCCGCCTTTCGCGTCGGCCACCCCGGGTCCATAGGCCCGGCCGTCCCGCTCGGTGTAGGGGCGCTTGGACGCGTCCCCGGTGCCGAAGACGGTGTCGTAGTGGACCAGCATCATGATCCTGCGCGTGCCCTTGCCCGCGCGCGTGCCGATGAGAGTGTTGCCGCCGAAGGCGGGGGCGGCCCGGGTGCCGACCGTGAGCCCCAAGGCCTTCAGGCGCGCCGTCAGGATCGCCTCGACGGTGGACAGGCCGGGAACGTCGCCGGTGCCGGTATCGACGTCAACCAGACCCTTCAGGGTCTCGCGATAGGGGCCCGCCTGCGCCTTCGCCGCGGCGAGCACGGCCTCGTTCGGTGCGGCCTTGGCCGGGACGGGCGCCGAGGCGAGGAAGAGCGCGAGGGCGAGACCGGCATTCGTGCGCATGGCGATCCTTGGCGTCGGAGCATCGGAGGGCATGGCCCTCGCAATGCTCCGAAAACGCCCGGGCCGCAATTCGCCGCCCCGGACGGGACCGCCGCCGGGCGAGGCCGGATCGGAACGTCCGCCCCGCGGCCCGCGCCGGAGTCGAAGGCGGGGGTCAGACCATCCCGAGGGCCTGCATGTACAGCTCGAGGATGGCTTCCTCTTCCTGGCGCTCGGCATGGTCCTTCTTGCGCAGGGAGATGATCCTGCGCAGGGCCTTGGTGTCGAAGCCGGTGCCCTTGGCCTCGGCGTAGACATCCTTGATGTCGGAGGCGAGGCCGGCCTTCTCCTCCTCGAGGCGCTCGATGCGCTCGATGAAGCTCTTCAGCTGGTCGGCGGCGACGGAGGAAGCGTCGACGGCGGGTGCGGCGGATGCGGCCATGGTCGTCTCAAGTCCCTGATCTGCGAAGCGCGGGAGGCTGCGCCGGAACCGCCTCGATAAGCCGTCAAGCTTACCGGGACCTTAGTGCGGCCCCGCTGCGGCCTCAGTGTGGCTCCGCCGCAGCCTTCGCGAAGGCCGCCTGCTGCTCGGGCGTCGCCTCGGACTGGTGGAGGCGCTTCCACTCGGCGAAGGGCATGCCGTAGACGGCCTCGCGGCTCTCGTCCTTGGTCATCGGCAGGTCCTTGGCGTCGGCGGCGTCCTTGAGCCAGTTCGAGAGGCAGTTGCGGCAGAACCCGGCCATGGTCATCAGGTCGATGTTCTGCACGTCCGTGCGGGTCTGCAGGTGGGCGACGAGGCGCCGGAACACGGCGGCCTCGAGCTCGGTGCGGGTGGCGTCGTCGATCTCGGTCATGCTGGGTCTCCCAATCTCCACCTGAGGTCGGCGCGCGCAAGCCTTCCGTCAAGCGCGGATCGGCAGCATCGGCCGGAGGAGGCGCGCGAATCGCTCCGCCCACGCGGCCTGTCCCGCCTCCGCGGCGATGAGGTCCTGGCGGATCTCCACCAGCGCGTTCGGCAGGCCGCGCGCCATGGCGTGGCGGTCGATGGTGTCGCCGGGCAGGCCCCCGCCATAGGGCTCGTTGTCGCCCACCGTCAGCCCGGCCGGATCGGCCCGCAGGCCCGCGATCAAGGGTGCGCTCATGCGGTCGTCCCGGTCCCACAGGATGCCGACCTCCCAGGGCCGCGGCACCCCGCGCCAGTAGGGCGTGAAGCTGTGGATGGTGACGATGGCCGGGCGCGTGCCGGTGGCCTCGGCCTCGGCGAGCCCGGCGTCGATCGCCGCGTCGAACGGTTCGTAGAAGCGCCGGATGCGCTCGGCCTTGCCGACCTCGTCGATGCGGGCATTGCCCGGCACCACCGCCCCGTCGGAGAGGCGCATCACCAGGGTCGGGTCGGCCCGGCCCCGGTTCGGATCGATGATCAGGCGCGAGAACCGGGTCAGGATCGCCGGCACCCCGAGGGCCGCCGCCAAGGCGCGCGTCACCGCGGCGGCGCCGATGTCGTAGGCGATGTGGCGGGCGAATTCATGCTCCGGCACCCCGAGCTGGTCCAAATCCTCGGGGACGTGGTTGGAGGCGTGGTCGCAGATCAGGAGCAGGCCCCGGGCGGGATCGCCCGGAAGGGTCTCGACGGGATGCGGTGTCTGCATGGGGAGGCACGGTCCGGTTGAGCGCGGGCGGCATCGTTGTACCAGGCGGGACGCAAGGCTCCGGCCGCATCGCGGGGGATGCCCGCGCACGCGCGGCTTGCCGAGGCGGCGAGCGTCGGGCACAGCACGTATCGCGGATCGCGCCGCGACGGCAACAATCCGGCACCATGCCGGGGGCACAACACTCCGGAGGAGAACCACCGGGCCGCCTTCGCGATCGACCACCGGAATACGGAAACGCCATGACCGACTCCCCCTCGACCGAGACCGCCTCGACCGACGCCCGCCGCGCCCTCCTCCTCCACTGCCTCGACGAGGCCATCGCCGCCGCCCACCCGGCGCGCTGCCTCGTGCCGCACCTGCCGGCGCCCGGACAGGGCCGCCTCATCATCCTGGGGGCCGGCAAGGCCGGCGGCAGCATGGCGGCGGTGGCGAGCCGGTTCTACCGGGAGGAGCACGGCGTCGATCCGAGCCGCATCGTCGGCCTGGCGGTCGCCCGCCACGGCTACGGCGAGGAGGCGCCGATGATCCGCATGGTCGAGGCCGGGCATCCGGTGCCGGACCAGGCCGGCATCGACGCCACCATCGACACCCTGAAGATCGCCGCCGATGCGGGGCCGGACGACGACGTGCTGGTGCTGCTCTCCGGCGGCGGCTCGGCCAACTGGATCGCCCCGGCCGGGGAGCTGACCCTCACGGAGAAGCAGGCCATCACCAAGGCCCTGCTGCGCTCCGGTGCGCCGATCAACGAGATCAACTGCGTGCGCAAGCACCTCTCGCGGATCAAGGGCGGCCGCCTCGCCATGATGGCGCGCAACGCCCGCTCGATCCTGACGCTGGCGGTCTCCGACGTGCCCCACGACGACCCGGCGGTGATCGCCTCCGGCCCCACCGTGCCGGATCCGACGACCCTGGCCGATGCCCGCGCGATCTGCGAGCGCCGCGGCATCCCCCTGCCGGAGACCGCCAAGGCGCTGCTGAGCGATCCCGCCAACGAGACCCCGAAGGCCGGCGACCCCGCCTTCGCCCGGGCCGAGTACCGCATCATCGCCCGGCCCATCGACGCCCTGGAGGCGGCCGCCGCCGCTGCCGCCGCGGCCGGCTACGAGCCCGTGATGCTCGGGCCCGACCTCGAGGGCGAGGCCCGCGAGGTCGCCGCCGAGCATGCCCGCATGGCCCTCGACCTCGCGGGCGCCGGCCGCAAGGTCGCGCTCATCTCGGGCGGCGAGCTCACGGTGACGATCCGCGGCGAGGGCCATGGCGGCCCGAACCAGGAATACGCCCTGGCGCTGGCGCTCGCGCTGGAGGGCGCGCCCGGCATCCTCGGCATCGCCGCCGACACCGACGGCACCGACGGCGGCCGTGGCGAGGCTACCGACCCGGCCGGCGGCCTGGTCGACCCGACCACGCTGGCGCGCGCCCGCGCCGCCGGGCTCGATCCCGCCGCGATGCTGGCCGACAACGATTCGACGAAGTTCTTCGCCACCATCGGCGACCTCGTTCAGCCGGGTCCGACACGCACCAATGTCAACGATTGCCGCATCATCCTCGTCGGCTAGGGCGTTCGCGCGCCTGATGGGACGCACGCGTTTCCAGTCCCGACCCGCGCGCGTTCCCCTCTCCCCTTCGCGGGAGAGGGTGGCCCGCGAAGCGGGTCGGGTGAGGGGAGCGCCTGACTCGGAGGGGGCGCCCTCTTTCCCGCCTGCCCCGCAGGCACCCTCCCCCGCCGAGGGGAGAGGGACGAATCCGTGCCTGGACCGGCGCTCGTCGGAAATGGATCCCACCGCGCCGAACGTCTCGCCTGACCGGAGCGGGAGCCCTGTTCGGCTCGATGCCCGAGCTCCGATGGACCGCTCCCGGCGCGTCGGCAGCGCGCAGCGGGCCTTCGCGGGCGCGTCCCTCCTGGCCGTCACGCTGCTCCCGGTGCCCGCCCGGGCCGACCTGCGCATGTGCAACCAGACCGCCAGCAAGGTCGGCATCGCGCTGGGCTACCGCGATCCGCAGGGCTGGGTGACGGAGGGCTGGTGGGACGTGGCGCCGAAGGTCTGCGAGACGCTCCTGAAGGGCTCCCTCGCGGCGCGGTTCTACTACGTCTACGCGGTGGACTACACGCGCGGCGGCGAGTGGAACGGCCGCTCGCTGATGTGCACCAAGGACCGCGAGTTCACGATCCGCGGCGTCGAGGACTGCCTCGCCCGCGGCCTCGACCGCAACGGCTTCTACGAGGTCGATACCGGCGAGCAGAAGAGCTGGACGATCCAGCTCACCGACCCGAACCAGCCGGTGGCGCCGACGCCCTGAGAGTTGGCCCTGCGCCGTGCCCGGCCGATGGGCATCGGGGCGAACCGCCGTCGCGGTGCCCATCGGCGTCGCCCGTGGGCATTGCAGCCGATCGCGTCGGGTCAAGCCGCGCGCACGGTGACGAGGAACCGGACGACTTCGGCGTTGAGATGCTCGGACTGGCGCGACAGTTCCGAGGCGGCCATCAGCACCTGGCTGGCCGCAGCTCCGGTCTCCTCCGACGCCTGCGCCATGCCCGCGATGTTGCCCGTCACCTCGCTGGTGCCGACCGAGGCCTGGGCGACGTTGCGGACGATCTCCTGCGTCGCCGCCCCTTGCTGCTCCACCGCCGCGGCGATCGAGGTGGCGACGCTGTCGATCTCGCGAATGCGGCCGGTGATGCCGCCGATGGCCGTCACGGTCTGAGCGGTCACGCCCTGGACCTCGCTGATCTGGCGGGCGATCTCCTCGGTCGCCTTGGCGGTCTGCTCGGCCAACGCCTTGACCTCGGAGGCCACCACCGCGAAGCCCCGCCCCGCCTCGCCGGCCCGCGCCGCCTCGATGGTGGCGTTGAGCGCCAGCAGGTTGGTCTGCCCGGCGATCCCGGAGATCATCCCGATCATGTCGCCGATCCGGGTGGCGGTCTGGCTGAGGGCCTGGACGAGGTGCACGGTCTGGTCGGCCTCACCCACCGCCGACTGGGCGAGCTGCGCCGAGCCCGAGACCTGCCGGCCGATTTCCAGCACCGACGAGCCGAGTTCCTCGGCGGCTGACGCCACGGTGCTGACGTTGGCGGCGGCCTCCTCGGCGGCGGCAGCCACGGTGGTGGACTGCGAAGCGGTCTCCTGTGCGGTGGCGGTCATCTGCCGGGCGGTGACCTGCAACTCGGTGGCCGAGCTGGAGACCAGGCCGACGATGCCGCCAACGGCGCGCTCGAAGGCGTCGGCGAGTTCGATCATGGTGCGCTTGCGCTCGGCGGCGGCAGCTTCGTCGGCAAGCCGCTTCAAGTCGGCCTCCTCGGCGGCCTTGCGGGTGACCATCGCCTTGATGCCCTCCACGGCTTTCCCCACGGCGCCGATCTCGTCGCGGCGCGCGGCTTCCCGGATCTCGGCGTCGATGTCACCCCTGGCCATGCGCTGCAACACGGCAACTAGGCGCTGGAGAGGCTGCGTGATGGCGAAGACGGAGATGAGGATCGCGGCGGCGAGCCCCACCAGCATTCCCAGGGCGCTGAGTCCGATCAGATTGTAGCGGGTTGCATTGGTCTGGACGGTGAGATCATCCGACCCTTTTTCCACATAGGCCTGGATGTCGTCGGCGAGCGTCATGTTTCCCGCCACCATGCCCGTGAAGCTCGGATCGATGTCCGCGTGGACGAGGGCGATCGCCTGAGCCTTCTGTCCGGCCGTCGCCAGACGCCGCACGTCGGTGACCCGGTTCGTGAAGTCATCGATGCGTGCGGTCAGGGCATCGATCCGTCTGGCAAACGTGGGGGCTTGTTCGTGCAACATCACCACGGCGGCCTTGATGTCACGGCGTGACGATTCGAAGCCCTCATTGGCGGTCTTGAGTTGGCCGGGCTCGGTCTCGGCGATGATGCGGTAGATCCAGTAGTTCAGCTCGAAGGCCGAACGGTTCACCCGTCGAACCGTTGCGCTGGCGCGGGCCTCCCGAACGAGGAACAGGCTGTAGGCATCGTCGATCTGGCTCATGCGCGATTGTGCGTACCAGACGCATCCACCCACGATAAAGCCAATGAGCGCGATCGCCGTCATGAACTTCGGCAGGATCTTGACGTTCGATAATTGGAGCATCACACAGTCTCGCAAGCAGTTCATTCCTTAATTCGTTACACCGTTAGTTCTTAAAATCTTCTGATACCACGGCGGCGCACCGGTTATTTGTGAGACTTAAATAACTCCGAGCCACTTGGATGCAAACAAGAGGAGCTCGGCCGGATATCGATCGGTAACGACGCAGGCCTAAAGGGTAGAACCCAAATCGAGATCGGTATCTCGCTTGAAACGGATCGCGCGTCGCCACACGAGGTCCGTGCGCGCCAGCCTCCGTTCTGCGATCCAGCGGGATCGGCCGAGCCGGTCACTCCAGCCGGATGCCCATCGTCGATCTCGATACGCTCGCCGGCGATTCCCTGATCGTCAGGCGGATTTCGGGGAGACGGGAAATTCCCATCGAACGACGGCGAGGCATTGGCCCAGGACGGTATCGCGCCGCGAGTGGGACACGCGGAATTCCAGACGCGATGGATGCGCCAATCTCGGCGAGACCGGAGACGTCCCTTGCTGGGGCGTCCCGACCGCCGGCGAATCGAGGCTTGGATGATCCTGGCCCAGTCGGACAGGACGACGACCCGCCGGACCCCCGCCCGCAGACCACGGCGGGTCAGGCCGGGTTCGGCACCGCGCGGCGATTGGGAATTTTGTTGACAATATTCCTATTTCATGTTCTCTTGACCGCACTCGCCTCCCCCGATGGGAGGCCCGCTGGCGGACCGGGTCGGCGGGTTTGGGAGGAGGAGACGGCGCCCGCGTCGATGGCCCGGTTTCGCCATCGCCCCGGGCGGCACCGCGCGACGCAAGGTGTTCCGGATGGAGGGCCGTTTCGGCGGCCCGGCGTCTGGGGCATCCCCAGACAACGGACGGCCCGCCCACTACGAGGCGGGTCCGGGGCCTTGGGCCATGATCAGCCGGCCGCCGGGGCCGTCGATCCCGCAAGGGATCGGGGCACCGGAGGGGGGCCGCCACAAGCCGAGTCGCCAGCGCCGTAGACAGACGCCGTGACGTGACGGGTTCGGGCCTCCGGGGCCGGGCCTAGGGACGCCGGGGAACCGGCTTTCGTTCTGTTCCCGTGGTTTCGCGGCGTCCCGCGTCTCCCGCCATGGATCCCCCGCGCCGGAACCGGCGGCGGGGCCGCGCGCACATGCAGGCAGCGCAGTGCGACGGCGTCCGTCGGGCGCCGGCACGGTCCGGCGTTCTTGACGCGCCGGCCCCATCGGTGCTTGTGGCCCTTCGCTCAACGCCGGTCGTCCGAAACCGGCGAGGCTGGTATTGGGGATGGAGACCACAGTGAAACGTTCACGCCGCACGAAGATCATCGCGACCCTGGGCCCGGCCTCCGACACGCCGGAGATGATCGAGAAGCTGTTTCGCGCCGGCGCGGACGTCTTCCGTCTGAACATGAGCCACCTGCCCCGCGAGAAGCTGCCCGAGAAGATCGAGGTCATCCGCACGATCGAGCGCGAGCTCAAGCATCCGATCGCGATCCTCGTCGACCTCCAGGGGCCGAAGCTGCGCGTGGCCGCCTTCGCCGAGGGCGCCGCCATCCTGCAGAACGGCGCCACCTTCGTGCTCGACAGCGACCCGACGCCCGGCGACGTCTCGCGGGTCTACCTGCCCCATCCGGAGATCCTCTCGGCCCTGGAGCCCGGCCACGTCGTCATCATCGATGACGGCAAGCTGCGGCTGACCGTGACCGAGGTGTCCGAGGGCCGTGCCGTGACCCGCGTCGAGATCGGCGGCCGCATCTCGAATCGCAAGGGCGTCTCCCTGCCCGACACGGTGATTCCCGTCGCCGCCATGACCGAGAAGGACCGGGGCGACCTCGAAGCCGGCCTCGCGGCAGGCGCCGACTGGATCGCCGTCTCCTTCGTGCAGCGTCCCGAGGACGTGGCCGAGGTGAAGAAGGTCGCGGCCGGCCGGGCGCTGGTGATGGCCAAGATCGAGAAGCCGCAGGCCCTGACCCGCCTGGAGGAGATCATCGAGATCTCCGACGGCCTGATGGTGGCCCGCGGCGATCTCGGCGTCGAGATGCCGCTCGAGCAGGTGCCCGGCGTGCAGAAGCGCATCACCCGCGCCTCGCGCCGCATGGGCAAGCCGGTCGTGGTCGCGACCCAGATGCTCGAATCGATGATCACCGCCCCGGTGCCGACCCGCGCCGAGGTCTCCGACGTCGCCACCGCCGTCTATGAGGGCGCGGATGCGGTGATGCTCTCGGCCGAGAGCGCCTCCGGCGCCTTCCCGATCGAGGCCATCTCGATGATGAGCCGGATCGCCGAGCAGGTGGAGCGGGATGCCCTCTACTGGACCATCCTCACGGCCCAGCGCTCCGAGCCCGACGCCACCGCCTCCGACGCCATCGCGGCGGCGGCGCACCAGATGGTCGACGCCCTGAACCTCACGGCCATCATGGCCTGGACGCATTCCGGCTCCACCGCCCTGCGCCTCGCCCGCTCCCGGCCCAACGCGACCATCATCGCGCTGACGCCCAAGCGTGAGACGGCGCGCCGCCTCGCCCTGTGCTGGGGCACGCACCCCATCGTCACCAAGGATGCGAGCGACGTGGACGACATGGCGTTCCGGGCGGCGAAGTTCGCCGTGCGCGAAAACTTCGCCGAGATCGGCGGCCGGATCATCGTGGTGGCCGGCGTGCCGTTCGGGACGCCCGGCGCGACGAACCTCGTGCGCATCGCCTTCGTCACCCGCGAGCACGCGGCGAAGGCCTGACCCGGCCGGGGGCGCGCCGGGCTCCGGGCCCGATGCGCCTTAGGGAGCGGGCGCCGATTCGGCGAGGCGCACGACCTCGTCGACCACGGCCTGCGTGGCGACGACGTGGACCATGTGGCCGATGCCGGGCAGGACCACGAGCCGGGCGACCGGGATCAGGTGCGCCAGCGGCCTGGCGTGCCGGTCCGCCGGGACGATGCCGTCGCGGTCGCCCGTGATGATGACGGTCGGCGCGGTGATCCGGTCGTAGGCGGCGCTCTGGCGCGTCAGGGCCTCCGGCAGCGCCATCAGGTCCTGGACGTTGGCGAGCATCGTGGCCGGACGCAGGACCAGCGCGGCCCGGCTCGCTTCCAGGTAGCCGGCTGGCGCCTCCTGGGGCCGGAACACCGACCGGCCCGCCGGCGCCAGGTAGTAGAGCCCGATCGGCGTCGCCACCGTCCGGCTGAGGAGCCAGGTCACCGGCGGGACCAGGGCCAGCCGGTAATACCAGGGGATCGGTCCGAGCGCGGGCAGCGGCATCACCGCCGGCGCGAGGAGGACGAGGCCCGCGACCCGATCGGGATGATCCAGGGCGAGCGCGGTCGCCAGGGCACCGGCCCAGGAATGGCCGACGATGAGGGAGGGCCCGACACCGAGGTTCGCCAGGGCCTCGGCGATCGCCGCGGCCTGGGCCTTCGGCGTCGCCATGGCGCCGCCGGTCAGGCGGTCGCTCCAGCCGAAGCCCGGCCGGTCGAGGGCGACGACGCGGAATCCCTCCGCGGCGAGGCGGCGGCCGAGATCCGCCATCGGGTCGGCCGCGTTGGCCGAGGCCCCGTGCAGCAGGACGACCGTACCCCGGGCGGACGGGTTCGGACCGGCCTGGATCGTGCCAATGCGCCCGCCGGTCACCGAGGCGAACGGTCCGGCCGGCGGATAGCGCGCGTCGATCCGCGCCGCGATCAGCAGGGTGACGCCCGCGGCGACGAGCGCGAGGACGACGCCGCCAGCCAGGAGGCCGGCGATCAGCTTGAGCAGGAGCATGATCGGCTACAGGTCGCGGCCGTCGACGTCCGGCGACAGCCGGTCGATGGCCTGTTGCAGCCGGTCCATCCGGGGATACAGCGCCGCCGCCCGGCGGAAGGCCTCCAGGGCGCGGCGCTTGTCGTCGAGGGTCTGGTAGATCCGCCCCAGGGCCGCCCAGGCTTCGTAGTGACGCGGCTCCAGCACGAGGGTGCGCTGCAGGTCCGCGATCGCCGCGGAGGGGTCCGACAGCATCCAGAACACCGTCGCGCGCCGGTTCCAGCCCTCCGACCATCCGGGCTCCAGGGTCGTCGCCCGGTCCATCAGCTCGATCGCCAGGGGGAGATCCTGACTGGACATCGCCTGCCGCGCCCGCTCGGTGAGTAGGTCGGCCGTGGCGCTGCCGGATCGGCCCAGGCGCTGCTCGATCAGCCGCGCGATGCCCTTCGCCTCGGCCTCGTCGCCCGCCGCCTTCAGGCGTGCGTAGAGGTCGTCGAGGGTCAGCGGCTGCGCCTTCTTCGGCGGCGGCGCCTCCGGCGTCGGCCGGGCTCCGGCGGGGGCAGCGAGGAAAACGCAGAAAGCCGCGACGAGCGCGGCTTTCAGGCAGGATCGATGCGGAGAGGGTCGCGACATGGTCGGAGCTTCCTCGCCCCGGATCGCGACGTCAACGTGCGCGCTTGCCGCGTCTGGCGGCCAAGCACCCCGTGGCCTCAGCCCTGGCGGGCCTTGAAGCGCTTCTGGGTCTTGTTGATGACGTAGACGCGGCCCTTACGACGCACGATCTGGTTGTCGCGGTGACGGCCACGGAGGGACTTGAGGGAGTTGCGAATCTTCATCGGTCTCACGTCGGTCGGGAACGAGCCCGCCGCCTGTCCATAGGGTCTCGGGAACGAGGCACCTGACGGCGGCCTCGGCGATGTGTCGATGCATCGCGGAAAGGCGGTTGCCTTATCAGGATTCGCGCCGGCAAGGCAAGGCGTCCCGCCCTATTCGGATCGAAGCTTTGCGGGAATGGGCCGTTCAGGCCGAGTGGAGGCTTGATCATGGTCGGGTTGCGCTCCGCGCACCGTCGCCGCCCTCCCCCGCCGTGACCGCCTTCGACGCGCCGCCGACTCATCGCCAAGCGGAGCGTGCGGAGGCGATATCCGTCTGTAAAGACTTCCGCTGCTAGCATGCGCCGACGCGCACGGTGCGCAAAGACGGAACCCCGTGACGACCCGCATGGAGCAACCCGAATCAGCGGCGCCGATCCCGCGGCGCGAGGAGCGAAGCCCGACGAATTGGATCGCGACGATCCGGTTTCGGGACGGCACCGAGATTCCGTGCAGCGTGAAGGACGTCTCGAAATCGGGCGCGCGAATCTGCGTCGGTGCGAGCCAGGCGCTCCCGCCCGTCTTCATGCTCCGGATCATCGGGCGCGACTTCCTCTGCCTCGTCCGGATCGCCTGGCGGCGCGGCGACTATGTCGGCGTGCGCATCGAGCGCGTGGGCAAGCTGCCGCAACCCACATCCGTCACGACAGCGGCCGTGCCTGTGCCGGCGGCACAGACAGACATCCCCACCCCGGAGGAGATCGCCAGCGGCGGAATCGGCGTCCCGTCCCGGAAGCGCGGCATCTCGGCCTTTTAAGGCACTTGACGCGAGATTCCCCGCGCAGCCAGCACCCGGGCAACAACGAAAAACCCCGCCCTGCCGAAGCAGAGCGGGGCTTTCGCTGTCCGCGGATGACCGCGCCGAACCTGGGTCAGGCGGCGCTGCGGTTGCGGGCTTCGCGCTTGGTGTCGACACCCGAGGCTTTGATCTCGGACAGCTTCTGGGCGACGTTGCGCGAGAACACGAACTCGGCCGGACGCTGGTTCTCCAGGCTGACCTCGGGGGCCATCTCGCCCTCGGTCTTGATGCCGCGGAGGGCGTGCACCAGGGGCTTCCAGGGCTTCTTCACGGAGTCGACGACCGAAGAGGCCTCATAGCCCGAATGGACCATGCAGTCGGCGCACTTCTCGTAGTTGCCAGTGCCGTAGGAGTCCCAGTCGGTCTCCTCCATCAGCTCCTTGAAGGTCGCCGCGTAGCCCTCGCCGAGGAGGTAGCAGGGCTTCTGCCAGCCGAACACGGTGCGGGTCGGGTTGCCCCAGGGCGTGCAGTGGTAGGTCTGGTTGCCGGCCAGGAAGTCCAGGAACAGGCCCGACTGCTGGAAGGTCCACTTCTCGCGACCCTTCTCCTTGCCGTGCCGGAACACGCCGCGGAAGAGCTCCTTCGTCGCCTTGCGGTTCAGGAAGTGCTTCTGATCGGGCGCCCGCTCGTAAGCATAGCCCGGCGAGACGGTGATGCCGTCGATGCCCATTTTCGTCACGCTGTCGAAGAAATCGGCGATCTTGTCGGCGGACGAGTTGTTGAAGAAGGTGCAGTTGATGGTGACGCGGAAGCCCATCTCCTTGGCCTTCGCGATCGCAGCCACCGCCTTGTCGTAGACGCCGCGCTGACACACCGACTGGTCGTGCATCTCCTTGTCGCCATCGAGATGGATCGACCAAGTAAAGTACGGGCTGGGCTTGTACTCCTTGATCTTCTTCTCGAGCAGAAGCGCGTTCGTGCAGACGATGGCGAACTTCTTCTGCGCGATGATGCCCTCGACGATCTGGGGCAGATCCTTGTGCAGCAGCGGCTCGCCGCCGGCGATCACCACCACGGGTGCACCGCACTCGCGCACGGATTCCAGCGCGTCGGCGACCGGCAGCCGCTTGTTCAGGATTTCGTCGGGGTAATCGATCTTCCCGCAGCCGGCGCAGGCAAGATTGCAGCGGAACAGCGGCTCCATCATCATCACGAGCGGGTAGCGCTTGCGACCGGTGAGGTGCTGCTTCAGGATGTAGCCGCCAATCTTCGCGACGTACCGGATAGGGATGCCCAAGACGCGGCTCCTTGTTGTTGGCCCCGATGTATCGGGCTGCTTAGCGTGAAAAAAGGCCAAATTCCAGCGAGCTAGACTGGAACCAATCCGAAAGGCTCCAAATGGATGCCGTTCGCGCAAGTTCTCCGGGTGCTGCAACAATCCGGCCACAGACGGTGACCCGGATCCTTCGGTCAGCCGGAACGCTCCGGCGGCATATAGCTCCGCCGGAAGCGCTTATTCCTAGTCCTTGGCTGCATGCCTGGGCCGCAGCTTGGCTGTTCGTCACCGCTTCTCCGATCCAACAAAGCTTGGGTCGTGGAGAAGTGCGGTGCGAAAGCGCACGCCTGGACGAACCGGAGACTGATCGATCCGTTCGCGTTGCATTACAGACATTTGCTCGCTAGGTGAGCGCCACGGTGAAGCAAATTCGTGTGAGCAATGCGATTCGTTCGATGATCCGAGGACCGTCGCTCTCCGGCCGATCGCGCGCCGGATTCGGGTTTTGCACCAACAGGTGATAACCGGCGTCACAAGACAGATCGATTCCCGTCCCGTGGCCGTACTGGCCTCGGCGCCCGCATGTGGCGCGGCCGGGCGGCAATCGGATCGCTCAGGCAGGTAGGATACTCGTGATCGAACGGCTCGTCGCGTTTTCCGTCCAGCGTCGCTGGTTGGTCATAGCTCTCGTCGCACTCGTCACCGTGGCAAGTGCCGGTGTGGCGGCTCACCTCTTCAAGATCAATACCGACGTCGAGCGGTTGATCGACAAGGATGTGCCTTGGCGACAGGACGAGATCAACTACGAGAAGGCCTTTCCGCAACGCACGGGCACCCTCGTCGCGGTCATCGACGGCAAGACGCCCGAGGAGGCGGAGGAAGCGGCGGCCGAGTTCTCGGCGGCCCTCGTCAGCCACAAGGACATGATCGAGTCGGTCTACCGTCCGGACGGCGGTGCCTTTTACGAGAAGAACGGCTTCCTCCTGATGTCGCAGGAGGAGCTGACCAAGACCACCGAGCAGCTCGTGCAGCAGCAGGGTCTGCTGGGTCCGCTGGCCGCCGATCCGTCCCTGCGCGGTATCATGCGGGTGCTGGGTCTCGGCGCACGCGGTATCAAGAGCGGCGATGCCAAGCTCGAGGATCTCGAGCGGCCGATGACGCAGATCGATGCGACCGTGCGCAAGGTGCTGGCCGGCGAGCCGGCGCGGATGTCCTGGCAGATGCTCCTGTCGAACGGGCAGACGCAGAGCACCGATCTGCGCAAGTTCGTGATGATCCAGCCGGTGCTGGACTACAACGCTCTGCAGCCCGGCGCGAACGCCACCGAGGTGGTGCGCAAGGTCGCTTCCGATCTCAAGATCAACACCCTGGGTGGTCCTGAATTCGCCGGTGCGCCGCGCATGCGGCTGACCGGGCCCGTGGCGGTGGCGGATGACGAATTCGCCACCCTCTCCGAAGATGCGCTCCTGAACTATAGCGTCACGGTCGGGGCGATCGTCCTGTTCCTCTGGCTCGCCCTGCGCTCCGCGCCACTGATCGGCGCCGTGCTGATCACCACCTTTGCGGGCCTCATCGTCACCGCCGGCCTCGGCCTGCTGATGGTGGGCGAATTGAACCCGATCTCGGTGGCGTTCGCGGCGCTCTTCGTCGGCCTCGGCATCGATTTCGGCATCCAGTTCGCGGTCCGCTACCGTGCCGACCGCTTCGAGCAGCCCGACCTCCTCTCGGCCATGCGGGCCGCGGCGCACGGAGTCGGCTGGTCGCTGACCCTGGCGGCGATCTCCCTGATCGCCGGCTTCTTCGCGTTCCTGCCCACCGCGTTCCGCGGTGTCTCCGAGCTCGGCCTCATCGCCGGTGTCGGCATGATCGTGGCCTATCTGTTCGCCCTCACGCTGCTGCCCGCGCTCATCGCGGTGTTCAAGCCGAAGGGCGAGCGCGAGGCCGTCGAGACCACCTGGCTCGCCGGCGTCGACCCGTGGATCATCCGCAACCGCAAGCCGATCCTGATCGGCGTCGGCGTGATCACGCTGGCGGGCACTCCGCTTCTCTTCAAGCTGCCTTTCGACTCCAACCCGATGCACCTGCGCAGCCCGAAGGTGGAGTCGATCTCGACCTATCTCGACCTGATCAAGGATCCGGCGACCAGCCCGAACATCATCGACGTGATGGCGCCCTCCGTTGAGGCTGTCCCGGCCCTGGCCGACAAGCTCACGAAGCTGAAGTCGGTGGCCAAGGTGATCGACATCAACACCTTCGTGCCGCCGGATCAGGACCAGAAGCTCGCGACCATCGCCGAGACGGCGCAGCTCCTTGGTCCCGTGCTGAATCCGGGCCGCAAGCCGCCGCCGCCCACGGATGCGGACAACGTCAAGGCGATCAAGGAGGCGGTCACGGCCCTGCGGGGCATCGCGTCAGGTTCCGATGCACCAGGCGCGAAGGCGGCGGGCGACCTCGCCACCGACCTCGACAAGCTCGCCGCCGCACCGGTCGGCACCCGCGAGGCCGCCAGCGTCGCGCTCACCACCGACCTGAAGACGCTGCTGACCCGCCTCTCCGGACTCCTGAACCCCGAGAAAGTTACGCTGGACAACCTGCCGCCGAAGCTCAAGGCCGAGTGGGTCGCCGCCGACGGACGCTCGCGGATCGAGGTCCATCCGAGCGGTGACGCCAACGACAACCGCGTCCTGCGGAACTTCGCCAAGGAGGTCCAGAGCGTCGCGCCGCACGCGACCGGGGCTCCCGTCGCGACGACCTCGTCGAGCTACACCATCCTCGGCGCGTTCCTGCAGGCCGCGATCACCGCCCTGGTTCTGATCTTCATCATCCTGTCGGTGGCGCTCCGGAAGCCGTGGGACGTGGCGATGACCCTCGGGCCCCTGGTGCTGGCGACCCTGTGGACGCTGATGGCGCTGCACATCGTCGGAATGCCGCTGAACTTCGCCAACATCATTGCGATGCCGTTGATGCTCGCCGTCGGCGTGGCCTTCCACATCTACTACGTCATCGCCTGGCGGGCCGGCGTCACCGACATGCTGGCCTCCAGCCTGACGCGGGCGATCTTCTTCTCGGCCCTGACCACCGGCACCGCCTTCGGCTCGCTGGTGCTTTCCAGCCATCCGGGCACGGCCAGCATGGGCAAGCTCCTTGCCCTGTCGCTGTTCTTCACCCTGGTAGCCGCGTTCTTCGTGGTTCCGGCCTTCCTTGGCCCACCGCCCAAGCACCCCGATCCGAAGCGCCCCGAAGGCGACGCAGCCCTGCCGCCGACCGTACGGGCTCAGACGGCGGAAGCCGTACCCGCGAAGTAGGCCGCTACTCTCAAAGCAAAACGAAAAACGGGCGCGGATCGAATCCGCGCCCGTTTTCCGATCCGGAAGCGCGATCGGCGACGGGCCGTTCGAACCCTCAGGTCAGAAAGTCCGAGAACCCGCCACGCGGGATCCCGGCGACGGCCGCCGAACTTTCCGGAGCGATGAGCGCGTCGCGCTCGGCCGCGTAGGCATAACCCGGAGCCTCGCCCGGGAACCCGCCCCCGGTCGCCGGGTGGGTATAAAGTTCGGTAAGACCGTCCGGCAGATGTGTCAGAAGGCCCGCCACGCGGGCCGGCGTCATTGCTCCCGACCAAGCGAGACCAAGCGTCCGATCGGGGATCAGGAGGCCGGCCTGGCGTGCGCGGACCGCGAGGAGCGCGGCCCAGGGTGCCGTGTCCAGGGCCGCCTTCGCCTGCGTCCCCGGCTCGGCCGCCCGCAGGACCGACCGGGTCTCCCGCGGGACGCGGATCGCCCGCATGCCGTGCCGAGCGCCGGCCGCCAGGACGAGCCCGGCGATCAGCGGGTGCACGTGGAAGTGCTTGTGGGCGTTCACGTGGTCGAGGGACAGGCCCGTCGCCGCATAGGCGCGGAACTGCGCCTCGATCTCGGCAGCGAGCTGTCGGCGCGCCGATGCCTTCAGCGCGAGATCCAGACCCAGCCGGCCCATATCGCTGCGAATCTGCCCGTCCGGCCCGACGAGATCCGGCAGTTCGGCCGGCGGCAAGGTCGGCCAAGCCTCCACCATCACGAGATGCAGACCGACCCGCAGGGACGGCAGGCGCTTGGCCCGTTCCACTGCATCAGCGGCGGCCGGCGCCGAGACCATCAGACTCGCGGCAGTGAGGATACCGTTACGGTGGGCCTGCTCCACCGCCTCATTGACCTGAAGGCTGAGGCCGAAGTCATCGGCCGTGACAACCAATCGCTTCATACAGCGGCTCCGGTTGGCGGACGAGATCCCCGTCCGCGGCTGGGGACCTGAACCCCGAAACGCGAAACGGCCGGGCTTTCCAGCCCGGCCGTCTCACATCGAACTGGCGTCGCGCTCAGGCGGCGGCGCTGGTCTGACGCTCCTTGAGGAAGCGGTAGAACTCCACGCCCTCGCGCAGGCGACGCTTCATCATGTCGGGGGACCGAACCATCTCGGAGACGATCGAGGCGATCTTCGGCGCACGGAAGTAGAACTTCTTGTAGAATTCCTCGACGGCCGCGAAGATTTCCGTATGCGACAGGTGCGGATAGTGAAGCGGCGCGATCTGAACGCCGTTCTCATCCACCAGTTCAGCATTCTCGACGTCGAGCCAGCCGTTCTCGACGGCCTGCTTGTAGAGGAACGTACCGGGATAGGGCGCGGCCAGCGAGACCTGGATCGTGTGCGGGTTGATGCGCTTGGCGAAGGCAATCGTCTCCTGGATCGTCTCCTTCGTCTCGCCCGGGAGGCCGACGATGAAGGTGCCGTGGATGGCGATACCGAGTTCGTGGCAGTCCTTCGTGAACTTCTCGGCCACCTCGACGCGCATGCCCTTCTTGATGTTGTTCAGGATTTTCTGGTTGCCGGACTCGTAGCCGACCAGCAGCAGGCGCAGGCCGTTATCCTTCAGGACCTTCAGGGTCTCGCGGGGCACGTTCGCCTTGGCGTTGCACGACCAGGTCACGCCGAGCTTGCCGAGCTCGCGAGCGATCTCCTCGGCGCGGGGCAGGTTGTCCGTGAAGGTGTCGTCGTCGAAAAAGAACTCCTTCGTCTGCGGGAATTCCTTCAGGCAGTACTTGATCTCTTCGATCACGTGCGCGACCGAGCGGGTCCGATAGGTGTGGCCGCCGACCGTCTGCGGCCAGAGGCAGAAGGTGCAGCGCGACTTGCAGCCACGGCCCGAATAGAACGAAATGTAGGGGTGCTTCAGGTAACCGATGAAGTACTTCTCCATCTCGAGGTCGCGCTTGTAGACCGACGTCACGAACGGCAGCTGATCCATGTCCGTCATGATCTCGCGGTCCTCGTTATGGACCACGACGCCATTGGCATCACGATAGGACAAGCCCTTGATCTCGGACATCGGGGTGCCGTCGGCGACTTCCTTGACGGTGAAGTCGAACTCGTTGCGGGCACAGAAATCGATGCAGGGGGCCTGCGCCATGGAGCCGGCGGCGTCCACCGCCACCTTCGCGCCGATCAGGCCGGCGATGAGCTTCGGGTTGGCGGCCTTCAGCGCCTCGACGGTCTTCACATCCGACTTGAACGACGGAACCGAGGTGTGAAGCACCACGAGATCGAAATCGTGCGCCTGCGCGACGATTTCGTCGAGTTTGATGTTGTGCGGCGGGGCGTCGATCAGCTTCGAGTTCGGCACCAGAGCGGCCGGCTGAGCGAGCCAGGTCGGATACCAGAACGACTTGATCTCGCGCTTGGCCTGGTAGCGGGAGCCGGCGCCGCCATCGAAGCCGTCGAAGGTGGGGGCCTGCAGGAAGAGGGTGCGCATGGGGTTCAAGGCCTCAGCGAGATCAGGGGAAAGATGAAACGAGGGTCGAGGCGAAGGTCAGAGCGACGATGCACCAGCATCGCGGCCGAGCGTCGTCTCCGGGATCAAGGTACCGTCTGCAACCACGCGATAATCGTGGCCCTTCCATGTCACCGCACCTGAGACGAAGCTCCAGGTGAAGTTCATGAAGGAGAGGATGTCACGTATCGGCAACAGCCAGTAGGGGTGCGCGGCGAGGCCGAAGGCACGTTCCAGCCGGACGCAGAGGACGATGCGGCAGGCGAGCGCGAAGGCGGCGACCGCGAGGGCAGTGGTGCCAGCCCCGGGAATCAGCGCGCCGATCAGGGCCAGCGGAAAGGCGTGCGTGACGAACGAACCGGCGTATCCGGCCGGATCGACGTTTCGGATGGTGCGGTTCCAACGCAGTTCGTGGCTCCACAGGCTCGCCAGGTCGGTATCGACGCAGGTGTGCCCGATGCTGAAGCTCGGGATCGCCACGAGGCCGCCCTGCGCGCGCAGGGCCTCGCCGATGGCATAATCGTCCGCGAGATCGTCCCGAAACGCCTCGAAGCCGCCGATCGCCGCCAGCGCCTTCGTGCTGAAGGCGATGGTCGAGCCGAAGCACGGGTTGGCAAGGCCGAGGGACGTCCCCATCACCACGTTGGGCAGGAACTGGACATCGATGGCGAGCGCAGAGAGGTGGGCCCAGATGCCCCGATGCGCCGGTACACCGTGATAGAGGCAGGTGACGCCGTTGACGCCCGGCTGGCCCAGCGCAGCGACGATGCGGGCGAGGTAATCCGGCTTCACAACCATGTCGCTGTCGGCGAGGACGACGACGTCATGGGCGATGCGGGCCGACATGTTGATCAGATTCGAGACCTTGCGGTTCGAACCGTGTTGGCGGGCGTCGATCACAAGATCCAGGCGAGCCGCCGGATAGGTGGCCTGCAACCGGCGGACCACCGGGATCGCCGGATCGGCGGCGTTCTGGACACCGAACACGATCTGGACCGGCGCCGGATAGGCCTGTTGGCAGAACGTCTCGAGATTCTCGTAGAGGTTCGGCTCGATCCCGCAGAGGGGCTTGAGGATCGTGACCGTCGGGACCGTGGATCCGAGCTTCGGCTCGGGCTTCCGCGCGAACCGCGTGGCCAGGGCAGCCGCCGTCAGGCCGTAGAAGCAGCCGACCAGGGCGATCAGCGGCAGAAAGTGCGAGAGCCAGGTCAGGTCCATGAAGGGCATCGCTCGGTCACGGGTCTCGTGAGAGTGCCGCGGTAGCGAGCGGCGCGAATCGTCGAAGGCGGGGAGAGGAACAAAGTCCGGCGTGTTTCACCCGACTCTAAGGCGCTGGTTTGACGGCGAGCATTCCCGTGGTGCGATCGCGCATGAATGTGAGGAGGCCGTCCGCACCGCCGGTCTTCAGCGGCTCGGCGAAACTGCCGCGCAGGCTCGCCACTTCGCTGACGTTCCCGTTGAGATAAACGTCCTGCACCCGGTTGCCGGAACCGACCAGGAAATCGACCTGGGAGGTGTCGCCGTCCTTGTTGGCGACTTCGGTCTGGACGACGCGGTTGGCACCCCGCGCTTCGCTCTGCGGTTTCACCGTGAACTTGCCGCCGGCCGCCTGCGCGAGTCGTGTGGCATAGGTCGCGGTGAAGTATCGGCCGAAGGCCTCGGTCAGCGCGCCCTGCTGCTCCGGCGTGAAGGTCTTCCACTTCGGACCGGCGGCCAGGCGGATCATGGCCGGGAAATCGAAGGTCTCGCTCAGGGTGGGACCAATGCTGGCCGCACGCGCCCCGACATCCTTCGGAGCCTCCTTCAGGGCCGCTTCGAAGGTCGTATAGATCTTGCTGATCGACTCCACCGCGGCATCGTCCGCCGCGCGCGCGGTCGGGCTCAGGTGCAGCAGGCCGAAGAGGAGGGCTGCGAGAACGACGCGATTCAGGCGCACTTCTTGAGATCTCCCAGATCGGCCTCGGCGCGAGCGCGGCTGCCGAAGTCATTGGCGAGCACCGGGACGAGAAGGTCGTGCCGCAGGGCGGGTTCGGCCCGCGCCTCCGCCGCCACCGGCTCGACGGCCTGGGTGCCCTCCAGCGCATGCCAGGCGAAGAGGCCGGGAACACCCACCAGAAGGTCGGCGAGACGCTTGACCAGGGACAGCGCTAGGGCCGCCTCAGCGGGGATGCCGAAGATGGCGCAGAGCGCGATGAGGCCGCCCTCCTGGGCGCCGAGGGCGCCCGGGACCGCGAAGGCCGCGCCGCGAACCGCCTGGGCGAGGCTCTCGATCACCACCGCCTCGACGATGCTGACCGGATAGCCCATGAAATGCAGGGCGACATAGACCTCGACCGTGCCGATGAACCAGCCGATCAGATGGATGCCAAGGCCACCGGCGACGCGGCCGCGGTTGCCGTAGAGACGCTTCAGGCTGTCGTAGAGTACGTCGATGGCGCCGAGGGCCCGCCATTCGCGCGAGCCGGCGAAGCGGCTGACCAGGGCCTGGATGACCTGATGGCCGCTCCGGCGCTGGATCAGGTAGAAAGCTCCGAGGGCGGGCGCCGCAAGGGCGAGACCGCCCGCCACCGTCCGGACGATCGGACCATCGCCGGCGATCCAGACCAGGAGCAGGACGCCCGCGACGGTGAACAGGAACTGGGTGACCGCCTGGGTCATCAGGTCGACGAACATGCTGGCGCCCGCGATTCCGCCGGGCACACCGCGCTTGGTCAGGAGCCGGGCACCGACGAAATCGCCGCCGACCTGGGCCACGGGGAGGAGCGTGTTGATGCCCTCACGCACGAAGCGCAGGGTCATGCAGTCCCAGAGCGTCGGGCGCGCCGCTGCCGGAAAGATCACGAACCAGCCGAGGCCGGCCCAGGCCACCGCGACGGCGCGTGCGACGACCACGATCAGGGCACCCCAACCGGCGCTGACCACAGCAGCCGCGACGTCTTCCAGTCCCGAGGACAGGAACAGGCCGACGACCGTGCAGAGACCGGCGATCAGGGCCAATGTCGTGAGACGTTTCATGGGCCCCTTTCGGCCAGCAGCACAGCGAATCGCAGCTTAGATCCGCCGTGTTTCCGACCGGAAAAAACCGTCGGAAACGGTGAACGTCTCCGGAAGTTGCAGCTTTGGGAACCGTTGTCTATCACCCCGGAGACACAGTCAGAACCAAAGCGGCACAGGGCGGAAGGCCCGAGAATCAGCCGTCGGGGCGGACAGGGGAACGGAATTCGATGGACCGCGAATCACACATCACGACCGGTGAGGTCGTGCACGACGACGCGCAGGTGGAGCGCTACGCCGGAAGCGCCTACGGGGCGACCCGCGATCCCGCGCCGAGCTCTCCGGTCATGGCCTGGAACGAGTGGGACCCGCTGGAGGAGGTCATCGTCGGAAGTCTCGACGGTGCGACCATTCCGACACACCACCTGACGGTCATCTTCAACCTTCCGCGAGCGGCCCAGCCGTTCTATCGCTTCGCGTCCGGGTTCCGGTACCCGAAGTTCATGAAGACGCTCGCGCAGAAGGAGCTCGACAACTTCATCTCGATCCTGGCCGGCGAGGGCGTGAAGATCCGCCGTCCCGACTCGCTCGACTTCTCGCGGAAGTACAAGGCGCCGCGCTGGTCCTCCCGCGGCTTCTGCGTCGCCTGCCCGCGCGATCCGTACCTCGTGATCGGCGACGAGATCATCGAGAGCCCGATGTGCTGGCGCTCGCGCTACTTCGAGGGTGATGCCTACCGCTCGCTGTTCAAGGAGTACTTCCGGAACGGCGCGCGCTGGACCTCGGCGCCCCGGCCGCAGCTCACGGACGAACTCTACAACTACGACTACCGGGTGCCGAACCTGAAGGCCGGCGAACCGATGCAGTTCACCGTCAATGAGTTCGAGCCGGTCTTCGACGCCGCCGATTTCGTGCGCTGCGGCCGCGACATCTTCGTGACGCGCTCCAACGTGACCAACCTGATGGGCATCGAGTGGCTGCGCCGCCACCTCGGCTCCGGCTTCCGGGTCCATGAGATCGAGAGCCGCTGCCCGCAGCCGATGCACATCGACTCGTCGTTCATGCCGCTGGCGCCCGGCAAGGTGCTGGTCAACCCGGACTACATCGACGTCGAGAAGCTGCCCGCCGTCCTGAAGAAGTGGGACGTGCTGATCGCGCCCCGGCCCGACCCCGTCGAGGGCTTCATGAGCAAGATCTCGATGTGCTCGCCCTGGACGTCGATCAACGTCCTGGCGCTCGACGAGAAGAAGATCGTCGTCGACGCGAGCCAGCCGACACTGATCAAGGCGCTCAAGGATTGGGGGTTCGATCCGATCCCGGCGCCGTTCTTGTCCTACGGCCCGTTCGGTGGTTCGTTCCACTGCGCCACGCTGGACGTCCGCCGCCGCGGCACGCTGAAGTCCTACTTCTAGGATCGGGTACGTCGGCGAACGAAGGGAGGGGGCGCAGCGAGCGTCCCCTTTTTCGTGTCAGCGCGAGACGCTGTAGACCGATGCCGCCGCCGAGACCGGTGCGGTGACGGTTGAGAAGACGGAGAGGACCTTCTGGACCTCGGTGAAGGGGGCGTTGGAGACGTAGACGAGGTCG
>NZ_LMML01000027.1:0-133656 GCF_001422215.1 Methylobacterium sp. Leaf89
TCGCTCTCCACCGTCAAGCGCATGGAGGAGAACGTCGCGGCGATCGCGCAGCGCTCCCGCCACCGAGCCGTGGACGCGCTGCGCCGGTCCGGCATCCGCTTCTCCCTGATGGAGGGCGAGGTCATCGGCGTCGGCTTGACCTGAGCCGTCCCGTCGGGCGCGCGGCCCTCAGCCGATCTGCGCCAGGGCCTGATCGACGTCGGCGATGAGGTCCTCGACGCTCTCCAGGCCGATGGAGAGGCGCACCGTCTCGGGGCCGACCTTGGCGGCGGCCTTGTCGGCGGGGCTGAGCTGGCGGTGGGTCGTGGTCGCCGGGTGGATCGCCAGGGACTTGATCTCGCCGATGTTCACGAGGTGGGAGATCAGCTTGAGGCTCATGATGAACTGGACCGCCGCCGGCTCGCCGCCCTTCAGCGCCACGGTGAAGATCGAGCCCGGCCCCTGCGGCACGTAGCGGGCGGCCATCGCTTCGCCCTCCTGGCCGGGGAGGGCGGGATAGCTGACCCAGGCCACCGCCGGGTGGTCCTTCAGGAAGGCCGCCACCGCCTTCGCGTTCGAACAGTGCCGCTCCATCCGCAGGGGCAGGGTCTCGATGCCGGTGAGCGTCAGGAAGGCGTTCATGGGCGACAGGCCGGGGCCGAGCTCGCGCATGCCGAAGACGCGGCAGGCCGAGGCGAAGGCGAAGTCCGGGAAGCGCTCGGTGAGCACGAGGCCGTCATAGTCGGCCCAGGGCTCGCTCATCAGGTTGTAGCGGCCGGGGATCGCCGCCCAGTCGAAGCGCCCGGCGTCGCAGATCACGCCGCCGATGGTCTGGCCGGAGCCGCCGAGGAACTTCGAGGTCGAGTGGATGACGATGTCGGCCCCGTGCTCGATCGGCCGGATCAGGGCCGGCGAGGCGAGGGTGTTGTCGACGACGAGCGGCAGGCCGTGGCGGCGCGCCACCGTGGCGATGCCGGCCAGATCCATCACGGTGGCGCAGGGGTTGACGATCGACTCGCAGATGATCGCCCGGGTCTCCGGGGTGATCGCGGCCTCGAAATCGGCCGGGGTCAGGCCCTTGGTGAACTGGGGCTTGAGGTCGTAGCGCCCGTCGAGGCGGTTCATCAGGCCGAGCGAGCCGCCGAAGAGGCGCGAGGAGGCGACGTAAGCCTCGCCGCTCTTCATCAGGGTCATGAGCACCATCAGCACGGCCGACTGGCCCGAGGCCACCGCGACGGCGGCCTTGGCGCCTTCCAGCGCGGCGACGCGGCGCTCCAGGGCGGCCACCGTCGGGTTGGAGCCGCGCGAGTAGGAGAACCCGGTCCGGCGCATGGCGAAGATGTCCGCCGCCTGCTGGGTGTCCTCGAAGACGAAGCCGTTGGTGAAGTAGATCGGCTGGGCCCGGGCGCCGGTGGCCGGGTCGGGGGCGGCGCCGGCATGGATCGCCTGGGTGGCGAAGCGATGGGTCTGGGTCTCGGTGGCCATCGGGGCCTCCCGTCTGTGAAGAGGTCGCGGTGAGCGGTCAGGCGGCGCGGTGGGTGAAGGCGCGCAGGGTCCGGACCAGGGTCGAGGGCTCGTAGGGCTTCGGGATGAAGCGCGCCCCGTCGGGCATGTCGTGCGGGCCGGGGGTGCCCATGCCGGAGACGACGAGGACGGGGATGGAGGGCCAGCGATGCGCCACGAGGCGGGCCAGGGCGAAGCCGTCCATGGAGCCGCGCGGCATGTCCACGTCGGTCATCAGCACGTCGACGTCGCCGCGGCTCTCCAGCACCGAGAGGGCGTTGTCGGCGTGGCTCGCCTCCAGAACCTCGAAGCCGGCATCCGCGAGCGTGTCGGCGGCTTCCATGAGAAGCAGCCCGTCGTCTTCGACGAGGAGAACGACAGGCAGATCCGTCGGATCTTGCGTCTCTGTCGAGGCTTGCCTCTCTGGCGGGTTCTGCGTCATCGGCGGCCGGACGATCTCGCGACAGGGGTGAGACGGGGGCCTAGGCCCCGCCAAGGGTGTCGTCAACAACGGCCGGTGTCGCGCATCCGTTTCACCGGAGCGGTGACGCGGCGCCCGGGCAACTCCGGGGCGAAGGCGATCGCCAGCCCCACGAGGGTCGCCAGGATGGCCAGGAACGCCGCCGCGTCGCTGATCTGTTCCACGAATGCCCAGTCCATCGAAGCCAAGGCCGACATCGCCACCTCCGGTGATCGCGCCGCGAGCCTCGGCCCAACATGGTAAAGAGACCGTTAACACCGCCCCGCTCAGGCGTTCAGCGCGGCGTCGAGGTCGGCGATCAGATCCTGTGGATCCTCGAGGCCGACCGAGAGCCGCACCACCTCGGGCCCCGCCCCGGCGGCGATCCGCTGCGGGTCGGTGAGCTGGCGGTGGGTGGTGGAGGCGGGGTGGATGATGAGCGAGCGGGTGTCGCCGATATTGGCCAGATGCGAGAACAGGCTCAGGCCGGAGACGAGCTTGACGCCGGCCTCGTAGCCGCCCTTCAGGCCGAGGGTGAAGACCGCCCCGGCCCCGTGCGGCGTGTAGCGCCGGGCGAGCGCGTGGTAGCGGTCGGTCTCCAGGCCCGGATAGCTGACCCAGGACACCGCCGGATGGCCCTGCAGGAAGGTCGCCACGGCGAGCGCGTTGTCGCAATGGCGCTGCATGCGCAGGGGAAGGGTCTCGATGCCCGAGAGGAGCAGGAAGGCGTTGAAGGGCGAGAGCGCCGGCCCGAGGTCGCGCAGGCCCAGCACCCGCACCGCGATGGCGAAGGCGAAGTTGCCGAAGGTCTCGGCCAGCACCTTGCCGGCATATTCCGGGCGCGGGGCCGACAGCATGGGGAAGCGCGCGTCGCCCACCCACGGGAAGGTGCCGCCGTCGACCACGAGGCCGCCGATGGAATTGCCGTGGCCGCCCAGGAACTTCGTCGCCGAGTGCACGACGATGTCGGCCCCGTGCTCGAAGGGGCGGATCAGGTAGGGGCTCGCCATCGTGTTGTCGACGATGAGCGGGATGTTGTGGCGCTTGGCGATCTCCGAGAGCGCCGCGATGTCGGTGATGACCCCGCCCGGGTTGGCGATGGACTCGCAGAAGATCGCCTTGGTGCGCGGCGTGATCGCGCGCTCGAAGGAGGACGGGTCGTCGGTCTCGGCCCAGACCACGTTCCAGCCGAAGTTCTTGTAGGAGTGGTTGAACTGGTTGATCGAGCCGCCGTAGAGCCGGTCGGCGGCGATGAACTCGTCGCCCGGCTGCATGAGCGCGTGCATCACCAGGAACTCGGCGGCGTGGCCCGAGGCCACCGCCACGGCGGCGGTGCCGCCCTCCAGGGCCGCGACGCGCTCCTCCAGCACCGCGTTGGTGGGGTTGGTGATGCGCGAGTAGATGTTGCCGAAGGCCTCGAGCCCGAACAGCGAGGCGGCGTGCTCGGCATCGTCGAAGACGAACGAGGCGGTCTGGTAGATCGGCGTGGCGCGGGCCCCGGTGGTCGGGTCGGGCAGGGCGCCGGCATGGATGGCCCGCGTGTTGAAGCCGGGCAGACGATCGGTCATCGCAAAAACCTCCCGGGCCCGCCGGCCCGCACACGCCCACCCTCTACGCCTCGGCCGCGACCGACGGAAGGGGGCGTCATCCGCTGAAACGAACGCTGGTTCTTTATGCCGGACGGGGAAGGGGGTCAAGGCACGCGATGACCCTCCCCCCTCCGCGGGGGAGGGTGCCCGCGGAGCAGGCGGGAGAGGGGGGCACCCTCTCCGATTGGGGCGCATCCTCATCCGACCCGCTTCGCGGGCCACCTTCTCCCGCAGGGGGGGAGAAGGCGATGCGCGCCAACGCTCCGCCCGCTCTAGGAAACCAGCGCTATCCTGCCGGTCGCGCCTGCGCTAAGGCCCCGGCCATGAGCCAGACAGCCCTCCGCCCCGCCGCGACCCGCCCGACGACACCCGCCGAGGCCGTCCCGGCCGCGCGCATCCTCATCGCCAGCTTCGTCGGCACCGCGATCGAGTTCTACGACTTCTACGTCTACGCCACCGCCGCCGCCCTGGTGATCGGGCCGATCTTCTTCCCGCCCGGCGATCCGGCGGTGCAGACCCTGGCCGCCTTCGCCACCTTCTCCATCGCCTTCATCGCCCGGCCCCTGGGCGCCGCGTTCTTCGGGCATTTCGGTGACCGGGTCGGGCGCAAGGCCACCCTCGTAGCCTCCCTGATGATCATGGGCCTGTCGACGGTGCTGATCGGCTGCCTGCCCTCCTATGCCACCGCCGGCTGGTGGGCGCCGCTCGCCCTCTGCGTCCTGCGCTTCGGCCAGGGCGTCGGGTTCGGCGGCGAATGGGGCGGGGCGGCCCTGCTGGCGGTGGAGAACGCGCCCCCGGGCCGGCGCGCCCTCTACGGCATCTTCCCGCAGCTCGGGGCGCCGGTGGGCTTCATCACCGCCAATCTCGGCTTCCTCGGCCTCGCCCTGGCCCTCAGCCCCGCCGACTTCCAGGCCTGGGGCTGGCGCATCCCGTTCCTGGCGAGCGCCGTCCTCGTGGGCGTCGGGCTCTATGTCCGCCTCAAGCTCACCGAGACCCCGGTCTTCAAGGCCGCCCTGGAGAAAGCCGCTCCGGAAAAGGTGCCGCTGGCGGTGATCTTCACGAAGTACATTCGGGCGACCCTGCTCGGCACCTTCGCGATGGTGGCCTGCTACGCGGTGTTCTACCTCTCCACCGTCTTCGCCCTGAGCTACGGCGTCTCGACGCTCGGCTTCACCCGGCCGACCTTCCTGCTCTTCGAATGCGTGGCCGTGCTGTTCATGGGCCTCGGCATCCCCCTCTCGGGCTGGGCCGCCGACCGGTACGGCCGCCGCCCCGTCCTCCTCTCCGGCCTCGTCTTCACCGCCAGCCTCGGCCTGCTGATGGGCCCGATGCTCGGCAGCGGCCAGGGCGGCCTCGTCCTCGGCTTCCTGTGCCTCGGCCTCTTCGCCATGGGCTGGCTCTTTGGCCCCATGGGCGCACTGCTGCCCGAGCTCTTCCCGACCCGCGTGCGCTACACCGGGGCGAGCGTGACCTACAACCTCGCGGGCATCCTGGGGGCCTCCGCTGCGCCGTACCTGGCGCAGCGGCTGAGCGAGTGGGGTGGTGTGGGTTGGGTTGGGCTTTATCTGGCGGTGGCGGCTGGGATTAGTTTTCTGGCCGTGGCGTTGATGCAGGAGACAAGTAAAATTACTGAAATCTAAGAAGCATTATCATGACAAAAATATTTTAAGAATATTCTACTTGGAATAGAGCATGAGATCTCTTCACTACCATTAAGAGCGTAAGTAGAAAGTGCGTGTAAATTAATGTTATCGTAAAAGAAAATATACTCGAAGTTGCATCGAATATGTAAAGTCCTACAAAAACGAATAGAACCAAGCAACAGAAAAGCACTAAATAAGAAATATTTGAATTTATCTCTCGAAGTAAAGTTTTTTTCCAAGTAAGCTTTTGCTCTTGCATTCTTGCAAGCCGTTCGTCTTGGGGCCTCGTCCAAGCGCGTTGGAAAATCCCAAATATTGCGACTTGGATATTCAGTAAAAGTGCAATAAAAATTCCAAAAAAAGTAATTGATATATTATATAACTCTTTGCTGAGAGCTGGATTTATCCAGAGAGTCAAAGACGCTAAGATAAACGGCACAGCAAAAAATATAAATATATCAATCATCGACAGTCGATTACTATTACTGTCCCGCAGAGTTAGAAGATGATCCTTGACTATCTGTCTGAAATCGACCTTCATCGCTTAATATCCCCAAGTGTTATATAGAAATCTTGCAGTAAAGCATCCACTTCGCCGCTGAGAGAATCGAACGTCGGATGACCATCTAATCCCTTTTTAATATCTGCCGATAAATCGATAACTCCAGCATCCGTATTACGTCCAAAGACGCCAACCCGCCTCAGTTTGTTTCCAACTTTAACTTCCGCAACTGCTTCATCAAAGTTGATACCCTCATGCATCATCAAGCCTGGGCCGTTTTTTTTCATTGAATCTGCTAGAGACCCTAGTCGCCCAAGGTATGATTTTTTTCTTGCTGTAAAAGTAACCTCGTAATCAATGGTTTCTGGAATATCCCCACCAAGCTGACGACTCGCGATGTCACTATTATAGTTCTTTTTTACAAGACGAAGGCGCTTTATTTCAGCATCTCTATACATTCCACCCCGAATACTACTTGGCATTAATTTTGTAAAAATTAACTTTATGCTTCCGTTATTCTCTTCAAATAGCTCTTTTATGGCGCTGAGGACTAAACCAACACAAGAGCGGCCTTGAAAAGATTGAAATGCAACAAATGCAGTATTTGAATTTTCGGGAAACCAAAATTCATAGAAAAGGGGAATCTCTTCGACGTCAGTAACCTTCCGTCGATAATTGTGCGTCTTCGTTTTTGTATCAACAAAATTACTTTCAAATCCAAACGTACCGTAATGCAAATACCCTTTATTATCGAATTCGTTTGCCTCTTTACTTTCGAAGTACCAACTTCTCTCCGCAGTGTCGTTTCGTGTAGGGGTAGCGTGACCTTTAATGAAATTAAAAATAAACTGCGCCGGAGGTTCCTTAGCAAGTTTTGAATCCAGAGACAGTAAAGAACTATCTGATCTCTTGTGTAGATTGATAGTATAAATTCTAACCCCAATTGAGGACGCCATAAAATTCCTCCCAAGCGCAAAACGCGCTACAACCTAAGGTATAATGCAGAGGAATTTGAAAAGTGGAAGCGATATTTTAGAAAATACAGAGATTTTGATGCAAAAATAGATCTCCTAACTATGTAAGATATTACCCTTGTTCTAAAAAGATTATTACTATATATATAAGTTAAGTTTACCTGTGGAGAAGTAAATCAAATTTATATCTCAATCTTCGGGCACCGATCCATCACTGCAACACACCCCGCCGCCTCAGCCCGCGAGGCGGCAGCATCATCCCGCACCCCGATCTGCATCCAGATGAAGCGCGGCGGCTGGGGGAGGGCCAGCGCCTCGTCCACCACGCCGCCGGCGGCGTCGGAACTCCGAAAAATCTCGACCATGTCGACGGGCTCGGGCAGGTCGGCGAGGCGGGCATAGACCGGCTGGCCCTGAAGCACCTGTCCGGCGAGCCCGGGATTGACCGGGATCACGCGGTAGCCGCGCTCCAGCAGGAAGGCCATGACGTGGTGGCTCGGCCGGGCCGGGTTGGCCGAGGCGCCGACCAGCGCGATGGTCCGGGTCTCGGCGAGGACCCGGCGGATCAGGGCGGGGTCGTAGGCATCGTGGGACTGGGGCATCCCCGATCTTGTCGGGCAAGCGGGGGCGTGCTGCAAGGCTTCGCGGGGTCTCGCCCCAGACGCGCGAAGCGTTGTCCAGTCGTCGCGCGGGGAACCCGCGTCTTCGGGTCGGTCGCCGCCCGATGAACCGGAGTGTCCGTCCATGTCCGAGACCCTGCCTCAGGCCCTGTCGCTGGAAGAGACCGTGGCCTTCCTCGAATCGGCCTTCCCGCAGATGGAGGCCGGGGGCCGGACCTATCACCTCGTGGAGGTCGGCCCCGGCCTCGCCCGGATGCGGATGGACCACCACGACCGTCACCTGCGCCCCGGCGGCACGGTCTCCGGCCCCTCCATGATGGCGCTGGCCGACTACGCCCTCTACGCGGCGATCCTGGCCAGCCTCGGCCCCGTGGCGCTCGCCGTCACCACCAGCCTCAGCTTCAACTTCCTGCGCAAGCCAGGGCCCACCGGACTCCTCGGGACCGCCCGCCTGCTCAAGCTCGGCCGCCGTCTCGCCGTCGGCGAAGTCCACATCACCGGCCCGGACGGCGATCCCCTGGTCTGCCACGCCACCGGCACCTACGCGATTCCGCCGGGGGCCTGAGGGCGACGCGCGACGGGGTCGACGCCGAGCCCGAACCCCCGCGACCTCGACACGACCCGCGCGGTATACGCAGGCGTTTTCCAACCGGTGGACCACCGGACCGCTTCGCCCCGCGGGTTCGCTGTGGCCCGGTTCGCGCGTAGCTGGTAGAGATCCGGCGCTGACCAGGGGAGACGACGATTTCCGACGATGTATGGGTGACCGGCCTGGGCCTCCTCGCCGTCTTTGCCCTCGTGCTCGCCAACGGGTTCTTCGTGGCGGCCGAATTCGCCCTCGTCTCCGTCCGCAAGAGCCGGGTCGCCGAACTGGTTTCCGAGCGACGGACCAACGCCCGATCGCTCCAGCGCGCCACCGATCAGCTCGACGCCTACCTGGCCGCGACCCAGCTCGGCATCACGATCTCCTCCCTGGCCCTCGGCTGGGTCGGCGAACCGGCGCTGGCGCATATCATCGTGCCGGCATTGAGCTTTTTGCCGGAGCCCGTCGGCACCACGGCCGCCCACACCATCGCGGTGGTCATCTCCTTCGTCATCATCACGGCGATGCACATCGTGCTGGGCGAGCTCGCCCCGAAGAGCCTCGCCCTCCAGCGCAGCGAGCGCACGGCCCTCGCAGTGGTGCGGCCCCTGGGGGTCTTCCTCTTCGTCTTCCGCCCGGCGATCCTCTTCCTGAACGGCCTCGGCAACGGCGTCGTCCGGATGTTCGGCCTGCAGACGGGACACGGCGAGGGCTCGCTGCACTCCACCGCCGAACTGAACCTCCTGGTCCAGGCGAGCCAGGAGGCCGGCCTGATCCGCGAGGCGCAGCAGGAGGCGGTGCAGCGCATCTTCTCCATCGGCGAGCGCCGCGTGCGCGATATCATGACCCCGCGCCACGAGGTCGAATGGGTCGATGCCGACGAGGAGCCGGAGGCCATCCTGACCTCCGTGCGCGCCTGCGACCACGCCCAATTGGTGGTGAGCCGCAGCGAAGTCGACGAGATCGTCGGCGTCGTGCGCAAGCAGGACCTGCTCAACCAGCTGCTCGACGGCAAGCCCGTCAACGTCCTGGCCGTGACCCAGCCCCCGATCGTCGTGCACGAGAGCATGTCGATCCTCGCCGTGCTGGAGACCTTCCAGGCCAAGCCCGTGCGGATGGCGGTGGTGGTCGACGAGTACGGCAGCCTGGAAGGAATCGTGACGCAGACCGATCTCCTGGAGGCGATCGCCGGAAACATCCCCGAAGTCGGCGACGAGCCGAACGTGGTCGAGCGCGAGGACGGCTCGCTCCTCATCGACGGCATGATGCCGGCCTCGCAGGCCTTCGACCGCCTCGCCTTCGCCGAGCATCCGGATTCCGACGACTTCACCACACTCGCCGGCTTCGTGATCTTCCGCCTCGGCCGGATCCCGGGCACCGGCGACCACTTCGAGTCGCATGGCTGGCGCTTCGAGGTCGTCGACATGGACGGCCGCCGCATCGACAAGGTTTTGGCGACGCCCCTGTCCTGAGGGCCCAGCGGGTTCGGGGGACAGCTGCGCACGATCGACGGCAAGCCGCGCCCTTGGCGGATCGCGTTGACGCCCACGGGGGCCGGGAGGCCGCGCCGAATGCGGTTTCCAGGGCACCTTCGAGGACCTCGCCGCTCGCGGGAGCGACGGGCATGCGCGCGTTCGGGCTCATAGGACGACGCATGAATGGCGAGTCGTCCCCCTCACGCACCACGCGAAATGGAGGGCGAGGGCGTCTTGCAAGCACCGGATCTGGAGGTCCGCCGAGGGGACCAACCGATGACCCGCGGCCTGCGAGGTTCAACCGGCCACCCCGACCTCCGCAAGGGCACCAGCCGGGCAGTCACGGCGCTTCTGCCGAGCCATGGCACGTACTGCGCCTCGCTCCTCCTCGGGAGAGCCGACGCTCGAAGGCGCCGGCGAGAGCGCTCTACAGCGGCTCGATCGGAGGGCTACGGACGCGCTGACCTGTGCAGGGCGGGGGCCTCATGGCAAACGCCGCACCGGAGCCGCAGCGGTTACAGGATCGCACGACACAAGCGTCTCGCTGACGCGCACGCGCTCGACCGATATGAAGCGAAGGGTGCAAGCCCGCAGACGTACTCCTCCAAAACTCCGGATGGGACGAGTTGCGAGGCGAGCGCTGGCTCAAGACATCGGCACGTCACGCAAGCAGGCGGACCGGATAACAACACGAGCGGCGCGGACCGAGCGGAAACCCGATCAGCGCCCCATCGCCGGTGCAGACCATGTCGAAAACGGTCTGCACGCACCTTGGCGCGTGCAGACCTGATCCAAACTCAGGCGTCGACTTTCTTGCGCGGGCCGCGACGCTTCTTTTCGGCTTGCGGGACCTCGGCGGCCTCCTCCTCGGGCGGCGGAGCGGACACGGTTTCCTCCGGCGCGCTCTTGGCTACACCCTTCCGGCGCTGCTGACCGAGACCGAGGGCTCGGGCCAACTCGGAACGCTGCTCCGAGTAACTTGCCGAAGTCATCGGATAGTCGGGCGCGAGGCCCCACTTGGCCCGATACTGCTCGGGCGTCAGGCCACGCAGGGTGAGGTGGCGACGCAGCGTCTTGTACTGCTTTCCGTCCTCGAAGCTGATCAGATAGTCCGCTGTGATCGAGCGGCGGATCTCCTGGGGAGTCGCCTTCGGCGGACCCGCCTCGGCTGCCGGCGTGCCACTGGCGGTGACGCCACGGATCGCCTCATGCACATCACTGAGCAGCTTAGGAAGCTCCGCGCTCTGTACATGATTATTGCTGACGTAGGCCGAGACGATGTCGGCGGCCAGGGTGATGAGTCGAGCTGCGTCGTTGTCTGTTTCGGTCATGTTTCGTAGCCAATCTGCATAAGAGCCGATGTTGTCTTGAAGCGTAGGCTCAGATCTTTTTGCAAGCAAGATGTTACATCACAGAATGAGCGATTTTTCATCCTGTCCATGTGGATCATTTATCAATTTTTCGCGTATCGCCTGCACACTTTGCAGCAGTCGCGCTCCAGTTGCCCAACAAGACCATCACGGATCGAGCAGGAGCGGAAATCTACGCATGATCCGAGAGACGATGCTGGAACAAACCATTCCGTCAGCGCAACAGGATCGGGTTTTGACCGAATCCGTCCCTCAAAGAACGCTCGGCATTGTTGACGCGTTCGCAAACGGCGGTTTCACCCTACGCGGACAGACGGAAATCCGCGCCTCATCGAGAGCATCGACTGCTGTTCCGACGGTCTCCCACAAGATTCGGACCGACCATCGGACATAACGTTGCGTTCGATAGAACACTTTTACGGTGTTCGCAATGAATGGAGGAGAGTTCGTACAGCATCAGCCAGAAATGCTTGGGGAAGGCCGTGCCGGCATCTGACCACAGATCGTCGGTGAGGAAGGTGGGTCGCCATTTTCTGGTTTGCCCATAGTTCTTCTTCACGAAGGCCGCAGCGATCTCACGTGGATGAGAACCTGTCTGTGATCAGGGTAAAGTGTTGTCGATCGAGGCTTTGGTACAGCGTCGGCCCGCGCAGCACAGCTACGGCGTTCGGCACACGAATCCGGTGGCGACGCGGCACACGCATCCCGTGTCGGGTACGACCTTCTCGACGTGTACCGTCCCTACCCGAGAGAGCGCCCCAAGCGAACGGGGCAGGGGTGCGCTCCGAGGCGTTCAGTCGAGCCCAAGCATCAGGGTGATGTTCTGTACGGCTGCCCCCGATGCCCCCTTACCGAGATTGTCGAGGCGAGCAACGAGGACGGCTTGTCCATAGGCGTCTTTGCCGAAGACCCGCAATTCGAGCCGGTCGGTGTCGTTCAGGGCTTCCGGCTCGATCCGCTCATCTTCGTCGGCGGGGATCACCCGGACGAGATCCTGCCCCGCGTAATAGGCACGAAGGGCGGTCTCCAGATCCGTGACATTCGGTGAGCCCGGCAGGGTATCGAGGTGCAGCGGCACGCTCACCAGCATGCCCTGCCGAAAGTTCCCCACCGACGGGATGAAGATCGGCCGCCGCGTCAAACCGGAATAAGCCTGGGTCTCGGGCAGATGCTTGTGGCCGAGACCCAGGCCGTACAGCAGGAAGGGCTCCCCCTGTCCCGCCTCGTAGGTCTCGATCATCGTCTTGCCGCCACCACTGTAGCCGCTGACCGCGTTAATGCTGATCGGGTAATTTGCGGGGATCAGCCCGGCCTCCACCAGGGGGCGGAGCAGAGCGATCGCGCCGGTCGGGTAACAGCCGGGATTGGCCACGCGGCGTGCTTCCCGGATCGCCTGCGCCTGGAGGGGGTCGAGTTCGGCGAAGCCATAGACCCAGGCCGGATCGACCCGATGGGCCGTGCTGGCGTCGAGAATGCGGGGCCCGCCGCCCGGCAACGTGTCGGCCAGGGCAACGGTCTCCTTCGCGGCGGCATCGGGGAGGCACAGCACAACGAGGTCGACCGCCTGCAGAAGGTTGCGCTTCACCGCGATGTCCTTGCGGCTTTCATGCGGAATGCTCTTCAGGGCGATGCGGCCGTCGCGCTCGAGTCGCTCGCGAATTCCGAGACCGGTGGTCCCTGCCTCGCCGTCGATGAAGACCGTGGGCTTCCGCCCGACACCGTTCTCGCTCATGGACACCTGATATCCTTTTCGTCGAGTCGACGAAGACGCATCCTGCATCGACCCGTATGCGCCACGTGGCCGGGACGCTTCGTCAAGTCAATGTCTTCGCGACGCTCGAAGAAGGGCGGATGACGGGCGATCAAGCCTGTGTATCGTTTCGCCTTGCCTGGAACGGCGCCGTCGACTGGCCTGTTATGGGCCAAAGGAACCAGCAATCGAGGAACAGCGAATGTCGGCCAGCGCGGAGAAGAGTGATCCCAAGCTCTGGGAGAAGGTGAAGAACGAGGTCACAGCATCCGACAAGTGCGGAAAACCCGGACAATGGTCGGCACGCAAGGCGCAGGCTGCGACCAAGGCCTACAAGGATGCCGGCGGCGGCTACAAGGGTAAGAAGTCGGACGACAACCACTTGAAGCAGTGGACCGAGGAAGAGTGGGACACCAAGTCCGGCAAGAAAAGCGGCGAGACGGGGGAGCGCTACCTGCCCAGGAAGGCGCGCGATTCGGTGTCCAAGTCCGAATACGACCGGTCGTCGAAGAAGAAGCGGGCCGATTCGGCCAAGGGGAAGCAGTTCTCGAAGCAGCCCTCCGACGTCGCGAAGAAGACCGCCGCAGCGCGTAAATCCCAATCCGGTAAGACCAAGGCGGACCTCATGAAGGCGGCACGGGAAAAGGACATTCCGGGACGCTCGAAGATGTCGAAGAGCGAACTCGAGCGCGCCCTTCACGCCTGATCCATCAGGCGACCAGCGTTCCCCAGGACGGTTGCCACACGTTGTGCGGGTCGATCACAACGATCTCACGATCGCTCTCGTTCGCGACATGGACGGCGATGCCGAAGGCTTGGGCGACCGGAAGAGTGCCGGTGGTGCTGAAGAGGCAGCCGTCGGCGAGCTTCACTTCCCCCGTCGTCGCGCCGTCCACCTGTGCGAGACAGAGGGTCACTGCGGAGGCGTCGGGCTCGGTCACGCGTCGGAAGGGCTTGGCCATGGGGACTCGTCTTTCTGAGGCTCAAAAAGGAAAGGGCGGCCGAAGCCGCCCTGACCAGACACATCTCGAAGGAAGCGCTTAGCGCTTCGAGAACTGGAAGCTGCGGCGGGCCTTCTTGCGGCCGTACTTCTTGCGCTCGACCACGCGGCTGTCGCGGGTGAGGAAGCCCTCACGCTTCAGCGGCGAACGCAGCTCCGGCTCGTAGTACGTCAGCGCCTTCGAGAGGCCGTGGCGCACGGCGCCGGCCTGGCCCGACAGACCGCCGCCATGCACCGAGACGGTGATGTCGTACTGGTCGACGCGGTTCGCGATCTGCAGGGGCTGGCGCAGGATCATGCGCAGCACCGGACGGGCGAAGTAGGTCTCGACGGCGCGGCCGTTGACGACGACCTTGCCGGTGCCCGGCTTGATCCAGACGCGGGCGACCGCGTCCTTGCGCTTGCCGGTGGCGTAGGCGCGGCCCTGGGCGTCGAGCTTCTGAACGTGGACCGGGGCGGCGTTCTCCGGCGACTCGACGTTCGCGCGGTTCAGGTCGGAGAGGGACTGAAGGGTCGCCATGATCAAGCGCTCACGTTCTTGCGGTTGAGGCTGCCGACGTCGAGCGCCTGCGGCTGCTGGGCGGTGTGGGGATGCTCGGAGCCTTTGTAGACCCGGAGGTTGCCCATGATCTGACGGAAGAGCGGGCCGCGCGGGAGCATGCGCTCGACGGCCTTCTCCACGACGCGCTCGGGGAAGCGACCGTCGAGGATGAACTTGGCCGTGCGCTCCTTGATGCCGCCCGGGTAGCCGGTGTGGTGGTAGTACACCTTCTGCTCGCGCTTGCGGCCGGTGAACTTCACCTTCTCGGCGTTGATGACGATGACGTTGTCGCCGCAATCGACGTGGGGCGTGTACGCGGGCTTATGTTTGCCGCGCAGGCGCATGGCGACGATGGAGGCGAGCCGGCCGACGACCAGGCCCTCTGCATCGACGATGATCCACTTCTTGTCGACGTCGGCGGGCTTCAGAGAAAAGGTCTTCATCCCGTGGCGTTCCGTATGGTGTCTGGACAAAACGATGCGCCGTCGCGTGCGGGACGCGACGGCGTTGGCGGCTGCATTAGGCCGCCAACTGCGTTTCGTCAAGACGGACAGGCTCTCTTCCACGCCAGTGAAACGCCGAAAGGTGCGATCTTTCAAGCCTTTCGAGCACGAGGTATCGGGTTACCGCATGACGATCCGCTGATCGCGGGGATCTCGTCTCGTGCTCCTCAAGGCCTCACGGAAGGCCCTTGAGCGAGCGATTCGTCGTCAGGAAGACGCGGCGTCTGTCACGCGAACGCACCCTGCACGCACAGACGAGCGAACGTGCAGGGCAACCGACTGGGCCGGGTAATTTGCGAGATCAGCGGTCCGCCTTGTCCCCGGCCAGGGTCAGTTCGATGTAGCGCAGGGTGGTCGGACGCACGAGGTCGCGTACCTTGCGCGCCATCGCCTCTTCTTCCCGCAGGGATTGCTGGAATCCCGTAAGCGCCGTCTGCTCTCCGGCGGCCTCCGCAATGGCGAGGAGCGACTCGTAGGCCGCGATCTCGAAGTTCTCGAAGGCATGGTTCGCGAAAGCGTTCTTCAGGATCTCGTCCTGGGCGGGCATATGCCCGAGCGCCATCATGTTTCCGACGAAGCCGAGCACACCCTCCTTGAGGCTCGAGGGACTTTCGGAAAGGCTGTGCAGGGCTTCCTCCAGGCGGGTCCGCTGACCGTGCGTCTCCTCGATATGACGGCGCAGGGCCGCCTCCATCTCGGGGTAGCGCTGCAAGCGCTCGACCTGCCGCTCCATGATCTGAAGCGCCTGCATCTCGAGTGCATGCGTGTTCTTCAGAGCCGTGACATAGATTTCGCGCGTCTCAATAGCCACGTTTCTCGTCTCCTGATCGGTAGCGAAGGCGTTCGCCGTCGTTACGAGAAGATCTCCATCGCGGCTCATGTTCCGGCGCAACCTGCGACATCTGTGGGTGCCGCCGCCGCGACATGCCAGCATCGAGGAGCGCCACGGTCGCAAACCGCTGACCCGCATCGACGTGGAGATGTGGCCACGCTCAGCCTCGCTGCAGCCGCTCCAGTTCCGCCTCCGCGGCCAGCGCCCGCGCCTTCCACGCATCGCGCTCGGCCTCGGTGGCGCGCGCCGCGGTCTCGGCACGCTGAGCGCGCGCCGCCTGGGTCGCGGCCAGGGCCTGAGCCCGTTCGCGGGCGCGGGTCTCGCCCGCCATCTGCACCTTCAGGTCGCGGGGCGTGGCCATCGCGGCATTCCTTCATTCCGGTCCGTGGGGCTGCCTTCCCGCGCCGGTGCGCCGGGGTCAAGGTCCGCGCGGCTAGCAGCGCAATCTCAGACGGTCCTCGAGAAGGTAGACCCGGCCCAACAGGAGTCGGCGTCGGCCCGGGAGATCCCGAGGATCAGCCCCTCCGCCGCAAAAAGGGCACCGCAACAGAAGCCGCCCGAGACCCGGCCGGTCAGGCTCGCCCCCGTCGCAGGCGAGCGAGGCCGATCGCAGCATGGCGAGCCCCCCGACTCAGAGACCGGATCCCCTTAGGACGGTTCGGGAGCATGAGGCGCTTCAGGCGAAGGGGGCCTGTCGTCTCGGGACCAGCGGCACATCCGAGGTGCTGTCCCGTCGCCGCATCGTGCGCGAGCCGGCCAGCCCCGCAAACCACATCGGCCATCCGGGGCCGGCGCGGCTGCGAGGGGGCCAAGGGATCCTGATGCGACCCTTATGAAACGACGCCTCGTTGCCGCTCGAACCCTCACGCGCCGCGACGCAAATTCCTCCTGCGATCCGACACCGGGATCGTGCGAACCCACGAGCCATCCATGCCCCGTCCCCGTCCGGTCACGCCCGTCAGCCCGATCTCGGGCCCCGACACGCCACGCTTTGTCATCGGCCAAGACGGGCGGGGGTGCTGGGTGGCCATCGAAGTCCATGGCCGGGCCGGCGGCCTGTTCCGCACCTGCCAGGCCGCGCTGCACTATGCGGTGGAGGCGACGGCGCATCGACCGGATGCCGTCAGGATCGCGGTGGAGCGCGTCGAACTTCGGATCTGAGGGAGCGAACGGCGTTCGGACCGGCTCTCAACCGCCGGTCCCGAGCCCATTCCGGCGCAGGGCAGCGTGCAATCCCGGCGCGTCACGGGCGGTGCGCAGGGCCACCGCGACGTCCGGATCGCGCAGCCGCCGGGCGATGCAAGCCAGCGCAGTCACCGAGACGTCCCGGGGGTCCGCCGGCAGGAGCAGGAGCGCGACGAGGTCCACGGGACACCCATCAATGGCCTCGAAGTCGAGGGGATCGCGCAGGCGGGCCAGGAACCCGAAGGGTCGGTCCAGGCCGTCGAGGCGCGCATGCGGCAGGGCGATGCCGTCGCCGATCCCGGTGGAGCCGAGGCTCTCGCGCGCCGCCAGGGCCGCGCGGATCGGCGCCGCCTCGCGCCCGAGGGCGAGCGCCGCCCGGCGCGCCAGGTCGACGAGGAGCGCCGCCTTCCCGGCCGTTCGCAGACCGCAGATGACGCGGTCCGCGGGCAAGAGATCGTCGACGGTCATCGGATTGGTCCGCCCCCATCGTCGGGCGCGCGCAGGCGGTAGCCGACGCCGGTCTCGGTGAGGAGGATCCGAGGGCGCTCGGGATCGGCCTCGAGCTTCTGACGGAGTTGGCGCATGTAGACCCGGAGATATTGCGGGTCGGACGAGGTCGAGACCGCGTTCATCAGCTGGGCGTGGGTCAGGGCCTTTCCGGCATGCTGCACCAGGACCCGCAGGAAATCGTATTCCCGCGGCGTCAGCTTCACCTCCGCGCCGCAGACGCGGACGATGCGGCGCACGAGGTCCACGCTGAGGCCGTCGATCTCGAACAGGGCGCGCTCGCCCTGGACCGCCAGCTGATGACGCAGGGCCGCCCGCAGGCGTGCCAGGAGTTCACCCATGCCGAAGGGCTTGGTGACGTAGTCGTCTGCGCCGAGGTCGAGGGCCTCGACCTTGCCCGGCTCGTCGTCGCGGCTCGACAGGACTACCACCGGGAGGTCGCGATGATCCTCGCGGATGCGACGAAGAAGATCATGCCCGCGCATATCCGGCAGGCCGAGGTCCAGAATGATCAGGTCGATCGTCTCGCGGGCCAGGATCTCAAGAGCGACGCGCGCGTTCGGCGCCTCGAAGATCGTGTAGCCCTGCGTTGCCAGCCCCATTCGCAGGAGTTTGCGGATGGGCGGCTCGTCATCGACCACGAGAACGGCGGGGCTCATGCGGCGAGGTCCGAGGCGGTGGCGCTCGTGGCGGGCACCGGGAAGAGGAGGGTGAAGACGGCGCCGCTGCGGTCTTGCCGGTTGCCCGCCGTGAGCGTCCCGCCCATCGCCTCCACGAAGCCACGGGCGATGGCGAGGCCGAGTCCGGTCCCGGCCCGCACGCTGTCGCCCTTCCGAGCGCGATAGAACTTGTCGAACACCCGCTCCCGCTCCGCCTCCGGCAGGCCGTCGCCCGCGTCGATGACCTGAAGGCGGACCTGGGACGGCCCGCCGGACGGGCCGGGGACGATCTGCGCCGTCACCGTGACGGTCGAGCCGTCCGGGGCGTACTTCGCAGCGTTGTCGAGGAGGTTGACCAGGACCTGTTCGAACAGGACCGGGTCGAGGCGAAGGGCCGGGAGATCCGGTGCAAGGTCCAGGAAGACCCGGTGCTCGGCCAGGATCGCGCCCAGGCGGCGCAGGGCGGTGTCGACGATCTCCGCCACGTCCTGTGCGGTCAGGTTCGCCGCAACCGCGCCGGCCTCGAGCCGAGTCATGTCAAGGAGATTGACGATGAACCGGTTCAGCCGCTCGGATTCGGCGATGATCGTCGCCAGAAGGTCGCCTTTCGCCTCCCGGCCGAGATCGGCGTCGAGGTCGCGCAGGGTCGTGGCGGCCCCGAGAACCGAGGACAGGGGTGTCCGCAGGTCATGGGAGATCGAAGTCAGCAGGGCCTGGCGCAACCGGTCGGTCTCGGCATCGCGTTCCGCCCGCGCCAGATCCTCCACGAGGCGAACCCGTTCGATGGCGAGGGCGCCCATGTCGGCGAGGGCATCGAACAGCCGTCGATCCTCGGGCGTGAGGATCGGTCCGCTACCGTCCGCGTCGAGACCGATCACCCCGATGGGACCGCGACCTGTTCGCGTCGGTATGAAAATACGACGGGCACCCGGAAGCGTATCGGCCCCGCGTCCCGCCGGCCGATCGTTCGCGAAAGCCCACTGCGCCGCGGCAAGATCCGCCGCGTCGAGGCGGTCCTCGGGGGGATACCCGGCCCGGACCGTCACCGTGTCGCCCTCGGGCAGCAGCAGCACGACCCGTACGTGCAGCATCGCGGCGATCTGCGCGGAGGTCGCCCAGAGAACGTCGTCGAGGGTTCCGCAGGCGGAAAGCTTGCGGCTGAAGCCGTAGAGACGCTCCGTCGCCCGCGCCCGGCGCTGGCTGACCACCGCCACCGCCCGAGCCCGGGCGGCGAGGTTCGAGACCAGCACGGCAACCAGGGTGAACAGCAGGAACGCGGCCACGTTGGTCGGGTCGGCGATGGTCAGCGTGTAGACCGGCGGCAGGAAGAAGAAGTTGTAGGCCAGCGACGCGGCGACCACGGCGGACAGCGCCGGCCCCAGGCCGAAGCGCGCCGCGACCGCCACCACCGCGGTGAGCAGGAACAGGTCTGCGTTCTCGACCCCGAGGTAGGGCTGCAGCCCGAGGGCAAGGCCGAGGCCGGCGAGGATGGCCAGGGCGGCGAAACCGTAGCCGGCGCCGTCGACGGCGGGTCGGACCGGGGCCGTCGCCACCCTCTTGGGGGAGACGGGCGCTGGCAACGTCTCACCGGGCACGACGTGGATGCTGATGGCGCCGCTGCGGCGCACGAGATCGTGGACCACCGAGCCGTTGAAGAGTTCGAACAGCCAGGACCGCGTCGCCTTGCCGACGACGATGTGATTGACGTTGGCGCCCCGGGCATAGGCCAGGAGGTCGTCGGCGACGCGCCGGCTCCCCGGCAGGGTCACGGCGTCGCCGCCCAGCCGATCGGCGAGGCGCAGGGCGTCGGCGACCCGATCGCGGTCCGCTTCGCTGAGGCCGAGGCTCCGCGCGCCCTCCACCGTGACGGCAGTCCACGGCGCGTGCAAGCGATCGGCCAGACGCTTGGTGTAACGGACGAGGCCGGCTGAGCGCGGATCCTCGCTCACGCAGACCATGACCCGCTCCCCGGCACTCCAGGGTCCCGCGATGGCATGAGCCTGCATGTGGCTGAGGAGTTCGTCGTCGACCCGATCGGCGGTCCGCCGCAGGGCGAGTTCGCGCAGAGCGGTCAGGTTGCCGCGGGAAAAGTAGTGGCGTAGGGCACGCTCCGCATTGGCGGGCACGTAGACCTTGCCGGCCTTCAGGCGCTCGATCAGGTCGTCGGGATTGAGGTCGACCACCTCGATGTCGTCGGCCCGGTCGAGGATGCCGTCCGGCACCGTCTCGCGCACCCGGATGCGCGTGATCTGCGCAACGACATCGTTCAGACTCTCGACGTGCTGAATATTGAGGGTCGTGTGCACGTCGATGCCGGCGGCGAGCAATTCCTCGACATCCTGGTAGCGCTTGGGATGGCGCGAGCCCGGCGCATTGGTGTGAGCGAGTTCGTCGACCAGCGCCAGGGCCGGGCGTCTTACCAGCAAAGCGTCGAGGTCCATCTCGTCGATGACGCTGTCATGGTAGGGGACCCGCCGGCGCGGAACGACCTCGAAGCCCTCGATCAGGGCCTCGGTCTCGCTGCGGCCGTGGGTCTCCACGACGCCGATCACCACGTCGGTCCCGCCCTTGAGGCGAGCCCGGCCGATCGTGAGCATCTCGTAGGTTTTGCCGACCCCGGGAGCTGCGCCGAGGAAGACCTTGAGGCGGCCCCGTCCCGTCTCGTCCCGGCGCGCGCGGTCGAGCAAGGCCTCGGGCGAGGGACGCTGGCGCTCGCGGACATCCTCACTCATGGAAAGTCCCTCATCCCACGTGTCCTCCGGCGCGGATTATTGCCGGAGGCGCGCGTCCAAAGCGAGATTCAGCGCCAGGACATTCACGCGCGGCTCGCCGAGAACCCCGAAGGTCCGGCCTTCGACCTGCGCGGCGACGAGGTCGCGCACCCGGTCCTCGCTGACGCCTCGCGCACGGGCCACGCGTGCCACCTGGAACAGGGCAGCCTCGGGGGACAGGTCGGGATCGAGCCCGGAACCGCTGGCGGTGACGAGATCCACCGGCACCGTCGCGCCGGGGTTCTCGGCCCTCAGGGCGTCGAGGTCGCCCTTTACGCGCTCGGCCAGGGCGGCGCTGGTCGGTCCAAGGTTGGAGCCGGCCGAGTTGGAGGCGTTGTAGGGCGACGGCACGGTCTTGGCTGCATCGGCCGGATCGGTGGCCACCGTCGCCGAGGGGCGCCCGTGGAAGTAGCGCGGTCTGGTGAAGGATTGGCCGATCAGGCTGGAGCCGATGATCGTGCCGTCGCGACGGATCAGGCTGCCGGCGGCCTTGGCGGGGAAGATTGCCGTGGCGAGGCCGGTCATGGCCAGGGGATAGGCGAGGCCGGTGATCGCCGTCAGTACGACGAAGAGGGCGAGAGCGGGACGCAGGGAGGCGAGCATGGATACAACTCTGGTTCGGACAGGAAGGGGGGTCATGCGAGGTGCAGAGCGTTCACGGCGAGGTCGATCACCTTGATGCCAACGAACGGCACCAGGATGCCGCCGAGGCCGTAGATCAGCAGGTTGCGCCGCAGGAGCGCGGCGGCTCCCACCGCCCGATACGAGACGCCTCGGAGGGCGAGCGGGATCAGCGCCACGATGATCAGTGCATTGAAGATGATCGCCGACAGGATCGCGCTCTGGGGCGAAGCGAGCCCCATGACGTTCAGGGCCTGAAGCTGCGGGTAGAGCGTCAGGAACATCGCCGGGATGATGGCGAAGTACTTCGCCACGTCGTTGGCGATGGAGAACGTGGTCAGGGCCCCGCGGGTCATCAGGAGCTGCTTGCCGATCCCGACGATCTCGATGAGCTTGGTCGGGTCTGAATCGAGATCGACCATGTTCCCGGCCTCACGCGCCGCCACCGTTCCGGTGTTCATGGCGACGCCGACATCGGCCTGGGCCAGGGCGGGCGCATCGTTGGTGCCGTCGCCGCACATGGCCACGAGCTTGCCGTCCGCCTGCTCCCGCCGGATCAGCGCGAGCTTATCCTCCGGCGTGGCCTGCGCCAGGAAATCGTCGACGCCGGCCTCGGCCGCGATGGCCGCCGCCGTCATGGGGTTGTCGCCGGTAATCATCACCGTGCGGATGCCCATGCGGCGAAGTTCGGCGAAGCGCTCGCGGATGCCACCCTTCACGATGTCCTTCAGGAACACGACGCCGAGGAGCTGCCCGTCGCGGGCGACCGCCAGGGGCGTGCCGCCGGCCTTCGCGATGGTCTCCGCGATGGCCCTGATCTCCACCACGGCCTGCGAGTCCTCGACCGGTCGATAGGCGAGCGCCGCATTCGCGCCGCGGGACGCGATCGGCTGTCCTCCCAGAGAGGCGATCACCGCCTCGACCGCACCCTTGCGGATCGACTGTCCGTCGAGGTCGACCCCGGACATCCGCGACTGGGCCGTAAACGGCACGAAGGTGGCGTTCAGGCCCGCCATGTCGCGGGCTCGGATGCCGTAGCGGTCCTTGGCCAGCACCACGATCGAGCGGCCCTCGGGCGTCTCGTCGGCAAGCGAGGCGAGTTGTGCCGCGTCGGCGAGATCGTGCTCGTCCACCCCGCCGACCGGCCGGAATTCGGTCGCCTGACGGTTGCCGAGGGTGATGGTGCCGGTTTTGTCGAGCAGGAGGGTGTCGACGTCACCGGCGGCCTCGACCGCGCGGCCCGACATGGCGAGGACGTTGAAGCGAACGAGGCGATCCATGCCGGCGATGCCGATGGCCGACAGGAGCGCACCGATGGTGGTTGGGATAAGAGTCACGAACAGGGCGACGAGGACGATCAGGGGGATCGCCCCGCCGGCGTAGTTCGCAAAGCTCGGGATCGAGGCGACCGCGAACACGAAGACGAGGGTCAGGCCGGCGAGCAGGATGTTGAGGGCGATCTCGTTCGGGGTCTTCTGGCGGGACGCGCCCTCGACAAGAGCGATCATGCGGTCGACGAAGGTCGAGCCGGCCGCCGCCGTGATGCGGACCCGGATCGCGTCGGACAGGACCTGGGTTCCGCCCGTCACCGCCGACCGGTCCCCGCCGGATTCCCGGATCACCGGTGCGGACTCGCCGGTGATGGCCGCCTCGTTGACGGAGGCGACACCCGCGATGACCTCACCGTCGGACGGGATCAGGTCGCCAGCCTCCACCAGCACCACGTCGCCGACCTTCAGGGCGGTCCCGGGCACCGAGTCCCAGGCATCGCCCGGACCGGTGAGGCGCTTGGCGGTCATCTCGGTGCGGGTCCGGCGCAGGCTGTCGGCCTGCGCCTTGCCGCGGCCCTCGGCCAAGGCCTCGGCGAAGTTGGCGAAGATCAGCGTGAACCAGAGCCAGAGGATGATCTGGCCGGAGAAGCCGAGCCCGGACGCGCCGGTCGCGAGATCGCGGACGAACAGGACGGTGGTCAAGACCGCGACGACCTCGACCACGAACATCACGGGATTGCGGATCATGATCCGGGGATCGAGCTTGCGGATCGAGCCGACGAGGGCCGGGCCGACGAGGGCGGCGCTGAAGAGGGACGTGGAGGAGCGAGACATGATGGGGGGGTCCACGAAGGGGCGCAGGACGGCCGGGCGCGACGCGCCGGGTCCGTGGCTGGTCAGGGTGCGAGGGCACGGCGCGTGAACTCGGCGGCGAGCACCAGGGCGAGGGCGCCCAGGAGGGTGACACCGAGCACCGCCAGGATCAGGTCCGAGAGCCTGGGCGGCCGGGCCCCGGGAATTGGGTGAGGCTGGCGGGTACCGGATCGGAGCCCGTGAAGGTGGTGGCGCCGGACCCGGCGCGGTGGAAGGGCGGGGCGCACCGCTCAGCCGCCCGTCGCGAAGCTCAGGCCTGCGGTGCCCGCCAGGTGCTCGACGATCGGGCCGAGAGCCAGGGACGGGAAGAACGTCAGGCCGCCGACGATCAGGATCACGCCGACCAGCATGCCGATGAACAGCCCGCCATGGGTCGGCAGGGTTCCGGCTGAAGCCGGCACGGTCTTCTTGGCGGCGAGGGCGCCTGCGATGGCGAGGGCGGGGATGATCACGAAGAACCGCCCCACCAGCATGCCGATCGCCAGCGTCGTGTTGTAGAACGGCGTGTTGCCGCTGAGGCCGCCGAAGGCCGAGCCGTTGTTGGCCGCGGCGGACGTGAAGGCGTAGAGGATCTCCGAGAATCCGTGCGGCCCGGCATTGGCGGGGCCGGCGAGGCCGGCGGCCACCACGGTGGCGAGGCCGGTGAATCCCAGCATCATCAGAGGCAGGCACAGGATGGCGAGCATGGCCATCTTCACCTCCCGCGCCTCGATCTTCTTGCCGAGATACTCGGGGGTCCGGCCGACCATGAGCCCGGCGACGAAGATCGCCACGATGACGAATACGAGCATGCCGTAGAGGCCGGCGCCGACGCCGCCGACGATGATCTCGCCGAGCTGCATGTTGATCATCGGGATCAGGCCGCCGAGGGCGGTGAAGCTGTCGTGCATCGCGTTGACCGCGCCGCAGGAGGCGGCGGTGGTCACCACCGCGAACAGCGCCGAGGCGACGATGCCGAAGCGCAGCTCCTTGCCCTCCATGTTGCCGCCCGCGAGCCCGAGCCCATTCAGCACGGAGCTGCCCGCGGCCTCGCTGGCGTACGTGACGAGGACGCCGGCGAGAAACAGCACGCCCATGGCGCCGAGAATCGCCCAACCCTGCCGCTCGTCGCCGACCATGCGGCCGAAGACGTTGGTCATCGCCGCGCCGAGGACGAAGATCGAGACGATCTGGATGAAGTTGGACAGCGCGGTCGGGTTCTCGAAGGGATGAGCCGCGTTGGCGTTGAAGAACCCCCCGCCGTTGGTGCCGAGCATCTTGATCGCGACTTGGCTCGCCACGGGCCCGATTGCGATCGTCTGGGTGGCGCCTTCGAGCGTCGTGGCCTCGATGGAGGCGCCCAGGGTCTGGGGGATGCCCTGTGAGACCAGGAACAGGGTGTAGACCACGCAGATCGGCAGCAGCACGTAGAGGGTGCAGCGGGTCAGATCGACCCAGAACGAGCCAACCGTCCGGGCCGAAGCTCGCGCGAAGCCCCGAACGAGAGCGACCGCGAGGGCAATGCCGGTGGCGGCCGAGAGGAAGTTCTGGTGGGTCAGCCCGAGCATCTGCGACAGGTAGGAGAGGGTGCTCTCGCCGCCGTAGTTCTGCCAGTTGGTATTCGTCACGAAGCTCGCCGCGGTGTTGAAGGCGAGATCCGGCGCCACGGCCCCTTGTCCGGCCGGGTTCAGAGGCAGGACGTCCTGCAGGCGCAGGAGCCCGTAGAGCATGGCGAAGCCGAGGGCGTGGAACGTCAGCATGGCGAGCCCGTAGCTGAGCCAGCTCTGCTCGCCCCGTGCGTCGATGCCGGCCAAGCGATAGAGTCCGGTCTCGACGGGCCGGAGAACGGGCGAGAGAAGGGTACGCTCGCCTTGGAACACGCGGGTCATGTACCCGCCGAGCGGCCTGACGAGCGCCAGCACGATCGCGCAGAACAGCGCGACCTGAATCCAGCCGTTGATGGTCATGGAGGTGGTCCTTGGGAATTCGTCCGGAGGGCGCGTCAGAACCGCTCGGGGCGCACGAGGGCGTAGGTGAGGTAGCCGAGCAGTCCCAGGGTCACGAGGGCGCCGAGGGTGAGGTCGAGGGTCATGAGGGGGATGCTCCCGTCAGCGCACTCAGAGGCGTTCGCACAGCAGGGCGTACCCGGCGGCGAGACCGAAGAAGGCGAGTCCTGTGGCCAGGAAGGCGATGTCGAGCATGAGGGGTCCGATCCTGTGCGGCGGATCGGCCCGGGTCGTCACGACCGATCACGCTCGCCCGGAGCATGGACGGGAACCGCATTAGGGTTCGAGTGAGCGCGCCGCGCGATTTTATAAGGATGGCATGAGGATCGGAGCGCGCGGCGTCGGCGGCTCGAACCCTCGCGAACGGGTCGCTGCCGAGCCGCTGGTATACACGAGGGTCGTCGTCGAGGTCGCGCCGAAAACCCGTCCCCGTCGGCGGCGTTTCATATCCCGCGCCGCTCCCGCGCGGGATGAACAGAAAAATGGCCGATCGGCCTCACCGAACGGAGAAGGGCAGCTGATACGGGCGTCCGAACGGGACGCCGTTGTTCACGGTCTGGACGGGCGAGAGGAAGCCCGTTCCGTCGCGGCGGTTGTTGCGGGTGTCGACCATGGAGAGCGGCCGCTCGACCCATTCCATCACCGAGACGTCGCCCGGCGCACCGACCTGCAGCGTCCCGAGCTTCGCGTCCCGGTCGATCACCCGGGCGGGTGCCGCGGTCGCCATCGCGATGACCTGTTCCAGGCTGAAGCCCAGGGGCAGGAACTTGCTCATCACCAGGGGCAGGAACGGCATGCCCGGCGTATTGCCGGAGACGACGTGCAGATCCGACGAGATCGTATCGGGCGGAGCTCCCTGCGCGATTGCCGCCTCCGCCACGGTGAAATCGAAGGAACCGCCACCGTGGCCGATGTCGAACACGACGCCGCGCTGCTTGGCGGCCAGGGCCGCCGGGAGGAGCTTGCCATCCTGGACGATGTTGGTGAACTGCCCAGCCATGTTGGGCGCGCCCGAGTAGCAGTGCGTGAGGATGTCGCCCGGCCGCAGCAGGTCGAGGATGCGGCTCATCAGGTCGGCAGTCTCGACGCCGCCGATATGCGCCATCACCTTGGCGGGTCGTCCCGACAGCTCACAGGCCTGGATCGCCCGGCGCAGGGGCTCGGCGCCATGCTTGAAGATGACGTTCTCCGACATTCGCACCTTGGCGCCGAGGACGAAGTCCGGGTTCTCCGCGATGGCCAGCGCGCAGGCGTCCACCTGGGCGTTGTCGATGGTGTAGAGTTCCGCGACGGGGAAGGCCGACAGTCCGTGATTGGCGATGTGCACGAAGGCGAACATCCGCGTCCGGGTCTGCGCGGCGATGTGCCGGCGCAGGGCGGCGATGGTGTTGGCGCCCGCGTCTCCGGCGGAGACCACCGTCGTCACGCCGGAGAACGGGACCGTCTCATCGGCCGGGATGCCGATCGCCGAGCCGTAGGGAAAGGTGTGGGCGTGGAGGTCGACGAGGCCGGGCAGCACGAGCTTGCCGGAAGCGTCGATCGTCTGCTTGGCCCGATCCGTCGGCAGATCCGCCGCGAGGGCGGCGATCCGTCCGTGACGGATACCGATGTCGCGCTTTCCGCGCAGGGACTGGCTCGGATCGATCACCTCGCCACCCCGTATCACGAGGTCGAAGGGACCGCCCGGGTCCGGGTCCGCCGAGGCCCCGGTCGTGGCCACGAGGCTCGTGGCGCCCGCCCCAGCGAGCCACGCCCGGCGGGTCAGCGCGTCCATGTCGTCGCTCCGTGGAGGCGGTGGCAGGGCTGGGCAGGCGGAGGGCGGGACCGCCGATGCCGGTCCTGTGGGGCGGGCGGCGCTTGGCACCACGACATCGCTTCTGATCCCTGACCGCGGCGCTCGTTGATTGGCTCCGACGCTCGGGATGCTAGAGGCTGACGGGCACGGTCGGCAATGCTTTTCGAAGATGGGCGTGCGTCGACGGCGGGAAATGGGTGGGGCGAGGTTCGTCCCCTGGACGACCGGCACGCGTTCCGCAGTCACCGCATCCCAATGACGGGTCCCTGAGGCACGAGCCGCCGCACGAGGACTTCGGCAACTCTTTGGACCGGTCCGATCCACAAACAAATTGCATCAACCTAACCGTCGCGATCGACCTGCAGAACGTCGATCGGCGGACCCTGCGTCTCATCGAAGACGCCGGCCGTGAGGCACCGGCCGTAGACGCATCCCGTGTCGAGGTTGGTGCGGTAGGGTTGCCGGTCGGGCATCCCCTCCAGTTGCGGCGTGTGTCCGTGAACCACGTGCTTCCCGAAGTCGAAGGCCGTGCCGAGAAACGGCTCTCGGATCCAGAGGCGGTTCCACATATCGGGATCGACGCCGGTTCGCCCGGGGCGAAAGCCGGCATGGACGAAGTAGTGCGCGGCGTCCTCATGGACGGTGGGCAGGTATGAGAGCCAGGTCAGCACGTCGGGCGGAAACGCTTCCGGGCCGGTGATTCCAAAGGAGCGGAGGGTCTGCCGGCCGCCGTTGCTCAGCCAGGTGGAGGCCCCGTGCGGGTCGCGATAGGCCTCCAGCATCATCTGCTCGTGGTTGCCCATCAGGCAGGTGAGGGCACTCGGAGCGTCGCGCTGAAGGTGCCTGAGAATCTCGATCACCCGGGCGCTCTCGGGACCCCGATCCACGTAGTCGCCCAGGCAGACGATGCGGGCCGGACGCCCGGCCCGGTGCAGGTTGATCCGCTCCAACAGACGGAGCAACGCATCGGCGCAGCCGTGAATATCGCCGATCGCGTAGGTGAGGACGTTCATGCGAAGTCCGGTGACAGCGTTGGGAGCATCCCCGTCGCATGGCAGGAAACGGATGCGCTGAACATCCTTGCGTTGGGCCGGCTCCGGAGCCAACGCCGCGTTCAAGGGTCACGGGCCACGCGACTGTGAAGGCCGGGGCCTAACGGAAGATCTGGATCATCGCCGGGGTCAGGATGACGACGAAGAGTACCGGAAGGAAGAACAGGATCATCGGCACCGTCAGCTTCGGCGGCAGGGCGGCGGCCTTCTTCTCCGCCTCGTTCATCCGCATGTCGCGGCTTTCCTGGGACAGCACGCGCAGGGCCTGGCCGACGGGCGTTCCGTAGCGCTCGGCCTGGATCAGTGCCGTCGTCACCGCCTTGATCTGATCGAGACCGATGCGGTTGGCGAGGTTTTCAAAGGCGATGCGCCGATCCGGCAGGTAGGAGAGCTCGGCGGTCAGGACCGCGAGTTCCTCGGCGAGCACGATGGATTGCCCGACCACCTCGGTGCTGACGCGCCGGAACGCGTGTTCGACGGACATGCCGGACTCGACGCAGATCAGCGTGAGGTCGAGGGCATCCGGCCAGGCAGCCCGGATCTCGGTCTGCCGCTTGCTGGCGCGGTTGTGGAGGTACAACTCCGGGGCCTTGATGCCGAACAGGAGCACGCCGATGACGATCATCGTGCGGATGGCAAACGGCTGATCCAGGACACCGAGCACGAAGAGGTAGAAGATCGCGACCAGAGCCAGAACGATCGGCGTCACCAGGCGGAAGAACAGGAATCCCGTCTCGGCCCCCGGCGACCGATAGCCCGCCATCATCAGCTGCTTGCGGGCGGTCTCCGTCCCGAGCCAACGGCTGAGGTTGAACTGCTCCACCACCCGTTTCATGTAGGCCTTGGGGGCGACCCGGAGCGTCGCCTTGGAGCTCATGCGCTCGCGTTCGCGGCGCCGGATCTCCTCCCGCTCCTCGCCGATCAGCTTCATGCGCTTCCCGAGGCGGTCGGGCTCCAGCATCGGCTGGAGCAGCGCGAAGGCGGTCGCAGCCGCCGCGATGGCGGCGAGGGCGGTGCCGAGGAAGCGCGGCTCGGTGACCTTGGCGGCGATGAGATCCAGCATGCGGTGTCTCCGTACGATCCGACCGGACGAGGATTCGAACTTGATACCGGGTAGGCATCGACGAATCAGACGTCGAAGCTGATCATCTTCTTCATCGTGAAGACCCCGAGCGACATCCAGATCGCGGAACACACCAGGGCAAGTTTCCCGATATCGGTCCGCCAGAGCAGGGAGATGTAATCCGGGCTCGACAGGTAGGTCAGGAGGGCGACGATGAAGGGAAGCGCCGCGATGATGCCGCCGGACGCCTTCGCCTCCATGCTCATCGCCTGAATCTTCCCGGCCATCTTCTTGCGTTCGCGCAGAACCCTGGACAGGTTGGCGAGGGCCTCGGACAGATTGCCGCCGGACTTCGCCTGGATGCTGATCACGATGGCGAAGAAGTTGACGTCCGACACGGGCACGCGCTCGTGCATCTTCATCAGGGCTTCGCCGAGGGACAGGCCGAGAGTCTGGGACTCGACCACCTGACGAAACTCGCTGCGGATCGGCTCCTCGGCCTCCCGCGAGATGATCCGGAAGCAGTCACCCACCGGGATACCCGCACGCACACCACGGGTGATGATGTCGATCGCCGTCGGCAATTCGTTGATGAACGCCTTGATCCGCCGCTTGCGCAGATACGTGATGAGCCAGAGAGGCAGCCCGAAGCCGCCGGCGAAGACCGCGCCCAACCCCGCGAGGGGATTGCCGGTCGCGATCAGGATCACCAGGCCGAACACCACCGCCATCACTGCCGCGACGGCGAAATATTGCTTGCGCGACCAGGACAGGCCGGCGCGGGCCAGCTTCAGCTCCAGCGTGACCCTGGTGCCTTCGCGCTTCGCCTCGACGTCCTTGAGGCTCTTGGCGACCTGCTCGCGGCGATTGACGGTCGCGACCCGGTTTCCCGGCGCCGTCACGACGCTGACGGTGCGACGGCGTTCGGCGGACCGCTTCTCTCCCGAGAGGTAGGGAAAGACGAAGACGTAGGCGAGCCCCCCGGCCGTGAGCGCGAGGAGACCGGAGGCGAGGGCCAGGCCGCCGGCGTTCACAGCCCACTCCCGCCGGCGCTGGCCGCATCGAGGGCCGCCGCGAGCGCTTCGTCCTCGCCGTAGTAGCGCGCGCGCTCCCAGAACCGGGGGCGGCCAATACCCGTGGATCGATGGCGCCCGATGAGCTTGCCGTTCGCGTCCTCGCCGAGCACGTCGTACAGGAAGAGATCCTGGGTGATGATGACGTCGCCCTCGAGTCCCATCACCTCGGTGATGTGGGTGATCCGGCGCGACCCGTCGCGCAGGCGGGTGGCCTGCACGATGACGTCGATGGAGCCGCAGATCATTTCGCGCAGCGTCCGCGACGGCAGACTGAAACCGCCCATGGTGATCATCGACTCGATACGGGCCAGGGCTTCGCGCGGGGAGTTCGCGTGGAGCGTCCCCATCGAGCCGTCGTGACCGGTGTTCATGGCCTGCAGGAGATCGAAGGCCTCCGGGCCGCGGACCTCGCCGACGATGATCCGCTCGGGCCGCATGCGGAGGCAGTTCTTGACGAGGTCGCGCATGGTGACCTGCCCGGACCCCTCCATGTTGGGAGGCCGGGTTTCGAGGCGCACCACGTGCGCCTGCTGGAGCTGCAGTTCCGCCGCGTCCTCGCAGGTGATGATGCGCTCGTCGGCGTCGATGTAGCGGGTCAGGCAGTTCAGCAGCGTGGTCTTGCCGGATCCGGTGCCTCCCGAGATGACCACGTTGCAGCGCACGCGGCCGATGATCTGCAGGATGCGGGCGCCTTCCGGCGAAATCGCTCCGAAGGTCACCAACTGGTCGAGGGTCAGCTTGTCCTTCTTGAACTTGCGGATCGTCAGCACGGGCCCGTCGATGGCCAGCGGGGGCGCGATGATGTTGACGCGCGACCCGTCCGGAAGACGGGCGTCGCAGATCGGCGAGGCTTCGTCGACCCGCCGGCCGACCTGGCTCACGATCCGCTGGCAGATGTTCATCAGTTGCTGATTGTCGCGGAAGCGGACGTTGGTCAGCTGGATCTTGCCGCCGACTTCGATGAAGGCGCGGCTGGCGCCGTTCACCATGATGTCGGCGATGTCGTCGCGGGCCAGCAGCGGCTCCAGCGGGCCGTAGCCGAGCACGTCGTTGCAGATGTCGTCGAGCAGCTCTTCCTGCTCGGCGATCGACAGGACGATGTTCTTAAGGCCGATGATTTCCGAAACGATGTCGCGGATTTCCTCGCGCGCCGATTCCGCGTCGAGACGCGAAAGCTGGGACAGATCGATCGCCTCGATCAATGCCCCGAAGATCATGCTCTTGGTGCGGAAGTAGTCCTCGGACTTGGCCGACTCCGTGACGGGCGCGGGCTCGGGCCGGCGGGGCGCCTCCGCGCGGGGGCGCAGGGCGGAATCGTCGTGGACCGGCAGCGAAACTTCCGGCTTGTCGACCACGGCCGCCGGACGCGGCGCCTGCACCGCTGCGCTGCCGGATCGTCTACCGAACATGGTGCAGCCTCCTGGCGATCAGGTCACGGGGAGCAGGCCGGAGCATCACGACGCCTTGCGACGGGCGAGCTTGGAGAGCAGCGGCTCGAACAGGTTCGGGCGCGCCCGGCGCAGTTCGGCGCGGCCGGTGATCGAGGCGGCGAGCGACGAATAGATCTCGGCCGCCTTCGCGTTGGCCTGCACCTCGCCGATCATCTGCCCGTTGTTGGCGGCGGTCCCAAACAGCGCGGCATCGAAGGGAATCGCGGCCGTGATCGTGGTGTCGAGGGACTTGGCGAACTCGGCCGCGGCGATCTCGGGACGCTTGGGCACCCCGACGCCGTTGAGGATGATGCGGGGCTTGCGATCATTCGGGCGGTTCTGCTGCAGAAGCGTCAGAAGATTCTTGGTGTTGCGCAGGGCGGCGAGCTCGGGACTCGCGACGATCAGGATCTCGTCCGCGCTGATCATCAGCCGTCGCGACCAGGCGGTCCACTGGTGCGGCACATCGAGGACGACGCATGGCACGGCAGCCCGCAACAGGTCGAGCAGATGGTCGAAGGCCGGCTCGGCGAGATCGGTGGTGCGGTCCAGGGTGGCGGGGGCCGCGAGCAGGGAGAGATTGTCGCTGCACTTCGACAGGAGCCGGTCGAGGAGATTCGAATCCAGGCGATCCGGCGCGAACACAGCCTCCGCGATGCCCTGGGGCGGATCCTGATTGAAGTTCAGGCTCGCGGTCCCGAAGGCGATATCGAGGTCGGCGATGACCGTCGCGGTGTCCTGCTCCCGGCCGATCGTCCAGGCCAGGTTGTGCGCGAGAGTGGAGACGCCGACCCCCCCCTTCGCGCCGACGACGGCGACGGTGCGGCCGACCGGCTTGGCGCCCGGCGCCGTGAACAGGTCCGAAATCGCCTGGATGAGATCGATCGGGCGCACCGGCGCCATCAGGTACTCGCTGACGCCTCGCTGGATGAACTGCCGGTAGAGCGCGACGTCGTTGACATGCCCGATGACGACGACCTTCGTTCCCTCGTCGCAGACCTCGGCCAGCGAATCGAGGCATTCGAGCGGGCGCGACTTCGCCCCCTGGGTCTCGATGACGATGACGTTCGGCGTGGGCGCATGCCGATACGCTTCGACCGCCGCCGCGCCACCGCCCATCTGAACCTTGATGTGCGCCTTCTGCAGGCGCCGGTCCGCGCCGGCCGACTCGATCAGCGCCGCGCTCTCCTGCGTCTCGCAGAACGCCTGAATCGTGATCCGCGGCACGGGAGCGATGATGCGCTCGGACGTCTCGTTCAGATCCGTCATGGAGGGAATTCCGGTTCAGGTTGCCGCCGATGCGGGAGCGAAGATGGGGCACGTCGCGGGCGAGACGGTGCGCCCGCCCGACGCGGTTATTGGGAGACCTGCGCCTTGATCGAGGTCTTCCCATCCTGACGCCATTCGATTGACGGATCCTTGCCGTCGCGGATCTTGCCGATGTCGTTCGTCCGCCGGATCGTATCGATCCGACCTTCCGGGCGGGCGCGGACGAGATCGACGGGATCCGCGATCTGCGCGGCGACGTTCGACTGCGTCGCGCAGCCGAAGTTCCAGTAGGCCTCGTTGCGACCGCTGAAGGCCGGATCTCCGACGCCCAGATCCTGGGGCCAGGTTCCGCACTGGCTTCCGCCCCTGGCCTCCATGCGCTGGAAGCTGAGCCGGAGGGGCGCCGCAAGGTTCGGATTGGCCACCGCATAACGGGCGACCACCACCTGGCGGTCGGAGACGCCGCCGTTCAGGCTCATGCGATGCAGGGCCGCGGCCGTCCGTTCCACCGCGGCCGCCGTCCGGGGCGTGCCGCCGGCGGGAACGTCGAGGGCCAGCGTCCCGCGCCCGTAGCGCCGGAATTCCAGCAGGAACGCGTCGACGTCGGCGGCCTGGCGCGGATCGAGATGGCCCGTGCCCGTGACGAACACGTCGAGGGTGCGCACGCCCTCGGCGAGGGCGAGGGGATGCCGCGCGCGGTAGTCGGCCGGATAGAGCGAGCCGGTGGTCACGACGGGATCGGCTCGGCAGGCTCCGAGCAGGGCGGCGACGCCGGCCACGGCCACGAGGGCCAGGGGGGTGCGGAGGGGAGAGGTGGACATCGGGGGAGGGTCCTGCTGAGGCCGGGGCCGGAGCGCCTGGATCGGTCGGGAGAGCGCCGGACTAATCGGTTATGAAGCCGACGCGGCCGCGATAGGCGCTGCCGAGGGGACTGGCGCCGGCGACGCCGTAGAGGCGGTTGAAGCGCCCGAGCAGGATGGCCTGCGCATCCTGCGCATCGACGAAACCGTCATCCGGGCGGGAGACCTGGCGCGGCTCCATCGGCTTGGCGATGTAGGGCGTGACCATGATCATCAGCTCGGTTTCCTGCCGCTGATAATCGCGCGACCGGAAGAGCGCGCCGATGATCGGCAGGTTGATCAGGCCGGGCAAGCCGGTGATCGCCGCCTTGTTGCGCTGCTGGATCAGGCCGGCGGTCATCATCGTCGCGCCGGAGGCGAGCTCGATCGTGGTCTCCGACTTGCGGACGGTGAAGCCCGGCACGGCCGTGGTGGTGCCGGTGAAGTTCAGGTTCAGGGCGTTCTGCTGGTCGATCTCGGTGACCTGGGTGCCCACGCGCACCGAGATCTTGTTCTCCGCCAGCACCACAGGCGTGAAGTTGAGGCTGACGCCGTAATCCTTGTAGCTGACGCTCGGAACGCAGGTTTGGATCGTGCTGGTGCCGACGGAGGTACAGCTCAGGTTCGACGGGACCGGGATCTGCCCGCCGGCCGTGAAGGTCGCGGATTCGCCGGAGATCGCCGTCAGGGTCGGCTCGGCCAGAACACGGGAGACGCCGGCCTGCTCGAAGGCCCGCAGGGTGGCCGTGAGGTTCGCTCCGCCCGGCCCGTTGATCGTTCCGGACAGGAGGTTGCCGGTGGGGAACGAGCCGCCGTTCAGGGCGAGCGGCGCCGTGTTGACGAGGTTCAGGCCGGACCAGCCGCCGCTGAGATTGACGCCGAACTGCTTCAGGACCGTGCGCGACACCTCCACCACGGTGACGCGCAGCATGACCTGATCCTTGCCGCGGATCGTCAGGTTGTTGATGACGGCGCCGCGCGCCGCGGCGCCGGCGGCCGAGATCCCCACGAAGGCATTGGCGATGTCGAGGGCCTGGGCCGCCTCGGACGCCGAGTTGACGGTCCCGGTCAGCACGACCGAATCCCCGGCGGCGCGCACGTCGAAGCGTCCCCCGGCGATGCTCTGGTTCAGGGTCTGGCGCAGCACGTTGAGGTCGCGCGCCACCGTGACGTCGAGAGCCGTGATCTGCCGGCCCTCGGCATCCATGATGAAGATCGACGTGGCCCCGTTCTCCATGCCGATGATGAATACCTTCCGGGTCGAGCGGACGACCGCGTTGGCGACCTTCGGATTGGCGACGAAGACCTCCTTGGCGTCGCGCGGCAGATCGATCACCAGGGAGCGTCCCATGGTGAGATCGATCCGGCGCGAGGTCGCCGCCTCGTTGGTCCCGACCGCGAGGATCGGCGCCGCCGTCAGTCCGCCGGAGGGCTGGCCGTAGCTCGGATTGACCATCGCGTTGGGCAGGATGCCGGCGAGGAGGCAAGCCAGCAGCGGGGTGCGGCGCGCCGCCGGCCAGGGGGAGAGGGTCATCGACGTGTCCTCAGTCATGGTGCGTGTGCTTCCCTCAGCGTCGCGATTGCTGCTTCGCGACGCCGAACCGCACCACGGTCAGGGCCGTCTCCGGACGACCCTCGAGAATGGGCTCGCCCGCGCGCCCGCTATCCACGAGGCTCCGCAGGGAGAGCGAGAGTTGCCCGACTTTCTGGGCGAGCGTGACGGTCTCGGCCTGGGCCGGCGTCAGGGCCAACGTCGCCGTCTGGCCGGTGGCGACGGTGTTGCCGTTCTTCTCCTGGAGGATCTGCCCGATCGCCAGGACGCGCACGTCCTGGAGCAACGTCTCCGAGACCTGCACCTCTGCGCTCCCGCGCGAGGATTCCTCGTCCCGATAGGTCCGGAGCACGTCCACGTGGTCGTTGGGAAGGATGAAGCCGCCTGCCGTGCTGCTGCCGATCGCGTCGATGGTGATGGCGACGGCGCGCATGCCGGCGGGCAGGATCGCGGCCATGAAGCCGCCGTCGGAGCGGGCGAGCTTCTGCGGCCGGATCGGTTCACCGGCGAGGAAACTCGACCGGGCGATCGACCCGACGATCTCATCCATGCCGCGGGGCGAATTGGTGCGGGTGATGTAGCCGCTGGTGACGGCATCGTTGGGCCAGGGCTGCCAACGCAGGTCCGGTGCCTGGATGTTCTGGCCCATCGGCAATTCGGCGGCGGCGACGAGCACGTCCGTCATCGGCACGACGGGAGGCGGAACGATGGCGGCCGGCTGCACGACCGGCCTGTCCTCCCCGCTGATCAACAACGCCGCGCCACCACCTGCCACGAGGGCTATGGCAAGGACGGCCAGTCTGGCTGGTTTCATCGCCGAACTCGAACCTGCGACGGCACATCGCCGTGTCGGTTCAGAGTGGCCTGGCATTCCTCAAATTACGGTTAACAAGGAGTAATCGGTTCGACGCATTGCCGAACCGAGGAGCAATGCCGTTCAGACCGCGACCAGGCGAAGCCAGATGGCCGTGTCGGGCAGCACGAGGAGCGCCGAGAGGGCGAGGGCGATGCCGTAGGGCACGCCGGTCTTCGCATCGTGCAGGTGAAGCACGAAGGGAAGGCGGGCGATCGTGGGCGGGAGCGGCTGCTGGCGCAAGGCGAGGAGCGTCAGGGTCAATGCGCCGCCAGCGAGCGAGGCGATGAGGAGGTAGCCGGCCAGCTGGTCGAAGCCGATCCACAGGGCCGTCGCGGCCGCGAGCTTCGCGTCGCCGCCACCGATGAAGCCGAAGGCGAAGAGCGTGAAGGTCACGACGAGGGTCGCGGCGCCGGCGCCGAGGTGCCCGGCGAGATCGTCCCAGCCCAGGCCGGTGGCGACGGCGAAGACCGCGAAGCCGACGACCAGTGCCACCGAGACGGTGTTGGGGATCAACATCGTCAGGAGGTCCCTGACGGCGGCGTAGGCCATGAGAAACGGAAACACGACGAGGAGGCTGACGCTGGCCATGTCGTTCTCGGTCCTGTCTCTTGCGGGCGCAACATTTCGCGGGCGCGGGTCTCTCGCGGGCGGGAGGCCCTGGGAAACCCCGGCCTTGCCCCATGATCCCGGACCGGGATTAAGAGTCCGTGCCGCGAAACCTGAAAGGTCGCACGCCACGCGCGCGAACGATCCCGCAGATCCGAAACGGAGCGAGGAGCATCGCGGACATCCCGCAATACTCCTCGAAACCGGCAAAATCGGAAGATCTACAGCGAACCGCTCGGCCACCGGGGCCGTAGCCGCGAGACCGTCCCGGGTGCGCGGACCGCGATTACGAGCTCTTGAGGTTGTTCGCCACGGTGGTGAGGGTCGCACGGAGGTTCGTGCCGACCGTTGTCAGAACGGTGACGACGGCGACGGCGATCAGAGACGCGATCAGGCCGTACTCGATCGCGGTCGCGCCGGACTCGTCGGCCACGAAACGCTTGAACATGGTGGTCATGGCAAAACTCCCCTGGAAAGGCATGTGCCGTTCACGCTGTAGGCGTCTCAATCGGCGACAGGTGGAGTGTGCCCCGGCGCCGTTGCCATTGGGTTAAATCGGTCGCCGAAACCCGGGCGGAGGAAACCGCTTCGTGATGTGGTGAAGTGTTGGTTAAAAGCCGCACGCCGCCCTCGGCAGCGGAGCTGGGGGCTCGATCCGAGACTTCTGGTGATCGCACGCGTCGACTTCACGCCACCCGCATTCACGGGCGGTTCCGACGGGGGTCTCTCATCAGAAGTCGGACAACGCGATTATCGGTTCGTTTACCGTACTGGTGTCTCTTGGTCGTCGAGCTTCGGCCGGTGGGTGCGTCCCGATGCACCGAGATCAATCACGATCTGCGTCGTGCCGTGCGGTCCAGTGAGCGTCCGATGCACTCCCCAAACAATCCGTCCCACATCCCTCTCCGGATCCTGACGGCGCTTCTCCTGGCCGGGTACGCCGTCTTCGGATGCGGGTCGGTGCGCGCTCAGGCACCGGACGCGCCGCCGACCATCGTGGCGGTCACGGTCGACAACGCCAAGGTCATGCGCCTGCCCGAGAAGACCCAGACCGTCATCGTCGGCAATCCGATGATCGCCGACGTCGCCCTCCAGCGTAACGGCATCCTGATCCTGACCGGGAAGAGCTTCGGCAGCACCAACCTGATCGCCCTCGACGCCGCCGGCCACATGCTGGCGGAATCCACGATCAGCGTGCAGGCACCGCAGGCGGCCGTCATCACGGTTCAGCGCGGTCTCGAGCGCGAATCCTATTCGTGCACGCCGAATTGCCAGCCCTCGATCCAGCTCGGCGATGCGAACAAGTTCTATGGAGAAGTCAGCAGTCAGGCCGAGAACCGCCGCGCCTTGGCTACCGCTGGCGCCGGACCCACGAATCGCTAGCCCGTTCGCGCGCCGGGAGCCGCGAAGGCCGCTCCCCGGACCTCAACGGACCGGTGTATGCCGCTCGCCGGTCTCGGGCGCCGAGGCCAGGCGAAACCCGTCCAGCCCCTCGACCGTGGCCGCGAGGCCCGCGCGCCGGTCGGCGACGTAGCGCAGCGCGCCGGCGACCACCCGCTCGGAATAGGGTTTCGCGATGACCCCGACCGCGCCGGCGAAATCGTCGGGGATGCGCTTGGCGTTCGCGGTCATGAACACGACCGTGGTGTGAGGATCGGCGCTGAGGGCGCGGGCCACCTCGACGCCGGTGGGGCCGTCGATCAGGTGGATGTCCACGAACGCCACGTCGGGGGAGGTCGCCTGCCCCAGGGCGATCGCGTCCGCAGAATTCCCCGCGACGCCGACCGTGATGTGGCCGAGGTCATCGAGCAGGCATTCCAGTTCGAGGGCGATCAGGACCTCATCCTCGACCACGAGAATCCGCAGGGGCGTCTCGGTCATGGGGAAGCCCATTCGGGCCCCGGCGCCCGATCCGTGATGGGACTCTGGAGGGAGATCGCGTCGAGGGGAACGAGGATCTCGACGCGGGTGCCCGGTGCGACGTCGCTCCAGGCGATCACCCCGCGAAGCTGCCGCACAACCATCTCCACCAGAGAGCGACCGAAGCCGGCCGGATTCGGCGTGCCACCGGCCAAACCGACGCCGTCGTCCTCGATCAGCATGCGCAGGCCGTCGTCGCTGCGCTGCGCGCTGATCGTGATGCGCCCGGGCCTGCTGTCCGGGAATGCGTGCCGGACGGCGTTGGTCGCCAGTTCATGCAACATCAGCGCCAGGGGCGCCGCCATCGCGGCCGATACGGCGATCGAGTCGATCTCCGCACTGACGGCCGTCCGGTCCGTGTCGAGCCCCGCCACCAGCTCCGAGACGAAGTCGTCGGCGAACTCGCGCAGGTCGAACCGCGTGACGTCGCCGGTGGAGTAGAGCATCCGGTGCACCGTCGAGAGGGCGCCAATGCGCTCCGCCATGCCCTGCAGGGCATCCTTGGCCTCTCCGCGCGGGGTGCGCCGCGCCTTGAGAAGCATCAGCGAGGAGATGACTTGGAGGTTGTTCTTGACCCGATGGTCGACCTCGTGAAGGAGCGCGGTCTTCTGCTCGAGGGCGGCGCGAAGGTGGGCGGTCTGCTCCCCGACCCGTCGTTCGAGCTCGTCGTGCGCGTCCTTCATCGCGACTTCGGTCCGGTACTTGCCGGTCATGTCGGCCTGCGCCGAATAGAAATGCACGATCTGCCCCGTCTCATCGTGCACCGGGGCGACCGTCATGCCGTTCCAGAACGAGGTCCCGTCCTTCCGGTAATTGACCAGCTCGATCTCGATGGGTCGCCCCGCGATCACCGCGTCGCGCAACCGACGCACGGCCCGCGGATCGGTCTCGGGTCCCTGCAGCATGCGGCAGTTCCGACCCGAGATCTCCTCCCAGGCGTAGCCGGTCAGGCTCAGGAAGGCCTCGTTCGCCCAGACGATCGGGTTGTCGTGCTGGCGCGGGTCGGTGAGGACCATGGGCGTCGGACTCGCGGTGAACGCCGCCACGAATGCGCCTGCGCTGATGCCGAGGCCGTGTGCTCCGGTGGCCGGCGTTTCCCTATGCGTCATGATCGGCTTCAGCCAAGACGAGACACCCGAAATGTTGACCTGAACGTTGGCCCGTCGCCGGTCCACTCGGGCGCGACCACAGACTTGAACTGCCGGGAAACCCCGCCGTCAACACCTGGATCGAGGAACCTCTTGGAGGCGATCGGGCCGCTAACAGGAAGATGCGAGACCTCGCGTTAAGATTTCGGAAGGCATGCTGCCGATGGTAAGCGATGCGCCACGGCACGCGGGCCCGGCGACAGCCCCGTGCCGGGGCGGCGCGGAGGCCTGCTATGGTCTGCGGGCATCAAGCCTTTCGGCCCCCAGGAGTTCCATGCCATGGCCCAAAGCGACGCGCTGGAGATCCCGAGCCGCCGCCTCCGACTGAGGGACATCGTCGAGGATCCCCGGATCCTCCTGATGCTCGCCCTGGGCTTCTCGTCGGGATTGCCGCTGCTGCTGGTCCTCGGGACCTTCTCGACGCGCCTCGCCTACTCGGACGTCGACATCAAATCGATCGGCCTGTTCAGCTATCTGGCGCTCCCCTACAGCCTGAAGTTCTTCTGGGCCCCGATCATCGACCGGTTCGACGTGCCGGTGCTGAGCCGGGCGCTGGGCCGCCGCCGGGCCTGGATGATCGCGACCCAGTGCGCGGTCGCCCTGTCGCTGAGCCTCATGGCCTTCGCCGATCCCGGCACCAGCCTGGCGCTTCTCGGCCTCGGTGCGTTCCTCGTCGCCTTCTGCGCCGCGACGCAGGACGTGGTCATCGACGGCTGGCGCATCGACGCAGCCGGCACGGACCTGCAGGGGGTGATGGCCGCCACCTCGAACCTCGGCTACCGCCTCGCCCTGATGTCGGCCGGCGCCGGAGCCCTCTTCATCGCCAGCGCCTATGGCTGGAACGTCGCCTACCTGTCGATGGCGGCCCTGATGGCCGTCGGCATGGTGGCCGCGCTGCTCGCCCCGGCCTACGACCGCGCGATCACCGACGCGACGCCGGCCGCCCCGGCGAGGACCTGGACCTTCCGGGGCGCGGTGCTGGAGCCCCTCACCGAACTGCACACGCGGCTCGGCGCCCGCCTCTGGGCGATCCTGCTCCTCGTCGCCCTCTATCGCCTGCCGGACTTCATCTCCGGCGTGATGGCGAGCCCCCTCTACCGGGAGGTGGGGTTCAGCCTCGTGGAGATCGGAGCCGTCTCGAAGCTCTACGGCATCTGGGTCGGCATCGCGGGCGCCTTCGTGGGCGGCTGGGCCATGACGCGCTTCGGCCTGTTCCCCACTCTCGTGGTCGGCGCCTTCCTGGGTGCGGCCTCGAACCTCGCTTTCTCATGGCTGTCCTTCGGCGGACCGGAGGTCTGGCGTCTCACGGCGACGATCTCGATCGACAACTTCTGCGGCTCCTTCGCCGGGATGGCCCTGATCGCCTACATGTCGAGCCTGACCGCGCCCGGCTTCGCGGCGACGCAGTACGCACTCTTCTCCTCGCTCTATGCGCTGCCGGGCAAGCTCGTGGCCGGCACCTCCGGCTTCGTCGTGGCGGCCTACGGATATCCGGTCTTCTTCGCCTTCACGGCGGCGGTCGGCATCCCGGTGGTCGTCCTCTGCCTGCTGGTCGGCCGGGCGGGCGGGCGAAAGGTGTTCGCCGCCGAAGCGACCGCGACGGACCCGGTCCGCCCCGAAGCGGCCGCGGGCGACGAGATCGGCGGGAACCATCCGCGGGGCCCCGGCCTTGCTTCCACCGGCCAGGATCACCCTGGCGCAGGCCGGCCCGCGAAACCCCACCCGGCACACGGATGAGACAGCAGACGTGAGCAACATCAAACTCGTCGACGACACCACCACCGCCCCGGCCGTGAGCCCCGGCATTCCCGGCCTGAGCGAGGCCGATCGGGCGGCTTTGCGGCGCGCCGTCGAGGCGCTGGAGAAGCCCGGCCTCGCGGCGCGGCTCTCGGCCGTGGCCGGCGCGCCCCTGGACATGATCGGACGGGCCCTGCCGGCGCAGGTCACCGACGCGGTGTCGCAGGCGACGGAGAGCGCCATGCGCGCCTCGCTCAAGGTCGCCCTGGCGACGCTGCCGGAGGGGCGCGCGATCGCGGTTCCGGCCGATCCGCTTCTCGCCGGTCCGGCCGACACGGATTCCGCGACGGTCCGCACGACCACGCGCCTGGCGAAGTACCTGCCCTCCAGCGCCTTCGGCCACAAGGCGATGGCCGCCGTCTCCGGTGCCCTCGGGGGCGCCTTCGGCCTCGCGACGCTCGCGATCGAACTGCCGGTCTCCACCACCCTGATGCTGCGCTCGATCGCGCAGATCGCCCGGGAGGAGGGCGAGGACCTCAGCGATCCCGAGAATGCCCTGGCCTGCGTGCAGGTCTTCGCCCTGGGCGGACGCGAGGCGGCGGGCAGCGCGCTCACCGAGAGCGGCTACTTCGCCGTACGCGCGGCCCTGGCCAAGACGATGGTCGAGGCGGCGCGCTATGCCGGCAACCGCGCCCTCCTCGACGAGGCCGCGCCGGCCCTGATCCGCTTCTCGACGCAGATCGCGGCCCGCTTCGGCCTGGTCGTCTCCCAGAAGGTGGCGGCGCAGGCCGTCCCCATCCTGGGAGCCGTCGGTGGGGCGGCGGTGAACGCCGCCTTCATGGACCACTTCCAGTCCACCGCCCGGGCGCATTTCACCGTGCGGCGGCTGGAGCGGCTCTACGGGGCGGAGCCGGTCCGGGCCGCCTACGAATCCGAGAAGGCGATGCTCGGCCTCTGAAGCCACGCGCCCGGGCGGGCCTCCTCGCAATCAGGCTTTCGGATAGCGGCGCGCGAGGAGGTCGTGGACGAGGCGGGCGGTCTGCACCTCGCCCCCCTCCGGCCGGCCGGGTTTGGTGGACGGGTTCCAGCCATACAGGTCGAAATGGACGTGCGCCCGGGTTCCGGGGGCGAAGCGGCGCAGGAACAGGGCCGCCGTGATCGCCCCGGCGAAGGGGCCGCCGGAGACGTTGTTCAGGTCGGCGACCTTCGAATCGAGCAGGCGCGCATAGGGCTTGTGCAGGGGCAGGCGCCAGACCGGATCCTCGACGGCGATCCCGGCCTCGGACACCGCCGCGGCCAGCGCCTCGTCCTCGGTGAAGAAGGCCGGAAGGTCGGGTCCGAGCGCGACCCGTGCCGCACCCGTCAGGGTGGCGAAGTCGAGGAGCAGGTCCGGTGCGTCGGCATCCGCCAGGGCGAGGGCGTCGGCGAGGATCAGCCGCCCCTCGGCATCGGTGTTGCCGATCTCAACGGTGAGCCCGGCCCGGCTGCGGATCACGTCGCCCGGACGGAAGGCGCTGCCCGAGATGGCGTTCTCCACGGCCGGCACGATCAGGCGCAGGCGCAGGTGCAGCCCCGAGCCCATGACCATGTCGGCGACCGCCAGGGCGGCGGCGGCGCCACCCATGTCCTTCTTCATCAGCAGCATGCCGCTGGACGGCTTGATGTCGAGCCCGCCGGTGTCGAAGGCGACGCCCTTGCCGACCAGGGTCACGCGGGGCGCGTCCGTCGGTCCCCAGGCGAGGTCGATGAGGCGCGGGGCCCGCGGCGAGGCCGCCCCGACCGTGTGGACGAGGGGAAACGCCACGGCGAGGTCTTCCCCGGTCACGACCGAGACGGTGGCGCCGTGGCGCTCGGCGACCGCGCGCACCGCGGCCTCGATCTCGGCCGGACCGAGATCGTTCGCCGGCGTGTTCACGAGGTCCCGGCCCCGCGCCACGGCCTCGGCGATGCGGATGACGGCCGCACCGTCGACCCCGTCCGGCACGACGAGGGCCGGGCGCTCGGAGCCGGCCTCGCGGTAGCGTGCGAAGCGATAGCTCCCGAGGAGCCAGGCGAGGGAAGCGGCGCCGGCATCGAACCCGTCCGCGGGAACGAGGCGATAGGTGCCGGGCGGCAAGGCGCCGGGGAGCTTGCCGGCGATCAGCGGATCGCTGCGATCGCCCAGGCCGAACAGGATCTGCCCCAGCCGACCGTCGGCCGCCGGGAGGAGGGCGATCCGCCCGGCCTTCGGCACGAACTCGGTCGCGCGGGCATAGGCCGCCTGCGGGGCCGGCAGCGCCGCCTCGACTTGCGGCCAGCTCTCTGGAGTGACGCCGAGGATCGGGATCGCGTCGCCCGGATCGGCAACAAGGCGGGACAGAGTCTGGATCATGGCGCTCGCGAGGGCAGGGGCGGGAGATTAACGGCGGGTTAGGGTTAACGCTCTATCACCGGGGCAACGGGAGCGCGAAGCGCTCGCCGGAGCAAATCCTAGGCCCCTGCGGGCCGTCGTGGAGCGCGTCATGGTCCGGCCGCTGGTCAACTTCTCCCGGGTGCGCCCGATGCCCGTCCTGGCGGCGGCGCTCGTGGCGGCCCTCACCGCCGGTTGCCAGTCCCGGTCGCCGGAAACGACCGGCTCCATCGGGGGGATCTCCCTTCCGGGCTTCGGCCGCTCCCCGAGCCCCGCCGTCATCAGCCGGCGGGAGGTCGAGGCCCTCGGCGAGAAGTACGCCGCCGACCAGAACGACCTGTCGCTGGCCCTGCGCTACGCCCAGGCCCTGCGCGCCACGAACCAGAAGACCCAGGCCGTCGCGGTCCTGCAGCAGGCGGCCCTGCGCAACCCGAAGAACAACACCGTCCTGGCTGCCTACGGCAAGAGCCTGTCCGAGGTTGGCCGGTTCCAGGAAGCGGCCGACGTCCTTCAGAACGCCCACACGCCGGCGCGTCCCGACTGGCGCGTCCTCTCCGCCCAGGGCGCGGTGGCGGACCAGCTCAACGACCATACCCGGGCCCAGGGCTTCTACGAGGCGGCGCTGAAGATCCAGCCGGACGATCCCGTCATCCTGTCGAACCTCGGACTTTCCTACGCCCTCGGCCGCCAGCTGCCGCAGGCCGAGGCGACCCTGCGGCGGGCCTCCGAACAGCCCCGCGCCGACGCACGGGTACGCCAGAACCTCGCCCTGGTGCTCGGGCTGCAGGGCAAGTTCGCCGAGGCGGACGCCGTCTCCCGCCAGGATCTCTCGCCCGAGGAAGCGGCCGCCAACACCGCGGCGCTGCGGGCCTTCGTGGCGCAGCCGAACAGCTGGAAGGCGCTGAAGGCCGCGGATGCCCGCAGCGCCCGGCCGATGCGCCCGGTCGCCTCTGGCCCGGCGGAATGAGGCCGTCTGCCCCCGATGGGGCGGGTGACTTGAGGTTAACCGCAGGTTAAGGCCCACGGCCTAGTTACAAAATGGACAGGACGCGGAGCGACGCCAGCCCGCGGCTGTGCCCCCGGAAGAGGAGAGCGCGTGCGTTGGGGGACTGATCGCTGGCGCTTCTATCGGCTGATCGGACGCGAAGTCGCGCGCTCGGTGCGCGACACCTATGCCCGGGTGACCGGCCGACCCGATATTCTGGCCCGCGCCCGCGTCACAGCGCTCGTCATCGCACCGCACGACCTGCGCACCAGCGACGCGACCTTCGCCGACGACATCTATGCCGGCCTGTTCGTCTTCGCCGGGCGCTCCCTGTCTGTGAGCGGTCGCTCGCCCTTCGACTACGCACCGCCCTCTCCGGAATGGGCCGACATCCTCTACGGCTTCGGCTGGCTGCGCCACCTGCGCGCGGCCGATACGGCCCTGGCCCGCGCCAATGCCCGCGCCTTCGTGGCCGATTTCATCGCCGGCCGGGGCGACGCGGCCCTCGCCCGGCCGACGCCGGTCGCCGCCCGCCGGCTGATCTCGTTCCTGTGCCAGTCGCCCCTCGTCCTGGAGGGGGCCGACCACGCCTTCTACCAGGCCTTCCTGAAGGCCCTCGGCAAAACGGCCCGCGACCTCGAGAGCGACCTGCGCCGGAGCATCGCCCCGCAGAACCGCCTGCTGGCGGCGGTGGCGCTCTGCTACGCGGGCCTGTGCTGCGACGGCATCCAGGCGATCCTGCGCCGCTCGACCCGCATCCTGGTGCGGGAACTCGAGCGACAGATCCTGCGCGACGGCGGCCATCGCAGCCGCGATCCGCGCTTCGCCATGGAACTGCTCCTCGACCTGCTGCCCCTACGCCAGAGCTTCCTGTCGCGCAGCATCGACCCGCCGGAAGCGCTCCTGCACGCCATCGACCGCATGCTGCCGCTCCTGCGCCTGCTCCGGCACCCCGATGCGTCGCTGAGCCACTTCAACGGCATGGGCGCCACGGCGGCCGACCACCTGGCCACCCTGCTGGTCTACGACGGCGCCCTGGCCCAGCCGATGATGCACGCGCCGAATTCCGGCTACGAGCGCCTGGAGGGCGGCCGGGTCCTCGTCGTCGCCGATGTCGGCGCGCCGCCGCCGCTGCCCGATTCCATCAACGCCGGGGCAGGGTGCCTGTCCTTCGAGATGTCGAGCGGCCCCCAGCGCATCGTCGTCAATTGCGGCCTGCCCGCGAGCGGACCCGAGTTGCGCCGTCTCGCCCGCAGCACCGCCGCCCATTCCACCGCGACGGTCGGCGACACCTCGTCCTGCCGCTTCCTCGTCGGGGGGGGAGCCTGGTACGAGCGCTGGGCCGTGACCTGGCTCTCGCACCGGATCGGACCCGTGATCCTGCGCGGCCCGCGCGACGTGAAGTCCGAGCGGACGACGGAGGAGGGCGCCACCATCCTGGCGGCGCGCCACGACGGCTATGCGGGCGATCTCGGCATCGTCCACGAACGACGCTGGCGCCTGGCGAGCAACGGCAACGTCCTTGAAGGCGAGGACGCCTTCCTGCGCCCGCCGACCGGCAAGCGGGGCAAAGCCCGGCATCGGCCGCAGGAGGTGGCGGTGCGCTTCCACCTCCATCCGGCGATCGCCGCGCGCGGTCTCGACGACGGCCGCCTCGAACTGACCTCGCCGATCGGCGAGATCTGGCATTTCGGCGCGGAGGGCGTGCCCGTGGCCCTGGAGGAGAGCGTCTACTTCGCGGGGATCACCGGCGCCCGGCGCACCGACCAGATCGTGCTCTACCTGCCGGTCGCGGACGACACCCGCATCCGTTGGGGCTTCGCCCGGGTTCCGGCGCGCCAGGGCTGAGGGGACGACTGGCCGCAGCGCACAATTTCATGGTAGGCGCCGCTCAGTTTCTCGTCGCTTGCCTCCGGACGCAACGCCATGTCGCATGACCAGGTGCGGGTCACCCGCGCACTCCTCTCCGTCTCGGACAAGGACGGCCTCGTCGCGTTCGCCACCGCCCTCGACCGCCTCGGCATCGCGCTCGTATCCACGGGCGGGACGCACAAGGCTCTGCGCGAGGCCGGACTCCCGGTCACCGAGGTCGCCGACCTGACCGGCTTTCCCGAGATGATGGACGGGCGGGTGAAGACCCTGCATCCCGGCGTCCACGGGGGCCTGCTGGCGGTGCGCGACAACCCCGAGCATCAGGCCGCCCTGGCGGCGCACGGGATCCGCGCCATCGATCTCCTGGTGGTCAACCTCTACCCGTTCGAGGCGACCGTGACGAAGGGCGCCGCCTACGACGACTGCGTCGAGAACATCGACATCGGCGGCCCGGCGATGATCCGCGCCGCCTCGAAGAACCACGCCGACGTCGCGGTCGTGGTGGACGTCGCGGACTACGCCGATCTCCTCGCCGAGCTGGAAGCGAATGCCGGCAGCCTGCACGCGCAGACCCGCCGCCGGCTCGCCCAGAAGGCCTACGCCCGCACGGCGACCTACGATGCGGCCATCGCCAACTGGCTCGCCGGCCAAATCGAAAGCGCAGCGACGCCCACCTATCGGGCTTTCGGCGGCAGCCTCGCCCAGCCCCTGCGCTACGGTGAGAATCCCCACCAGAGCGCGGCCTTCTACCGGTCTCCCGGCCTGCCGCGCCCGGGCGTCGCCACGGCGCGCCAGCTCCAGGGGAAGGACCTGTCCTACAACAACCTCAACGACACCGACGCGGCCTACGAATGCGTGGCCGAGTTCGACCCGACGCGCGCGGCGGCGGTGGCGATCATCAAGCATGCCAATCCCTGCGGCGTGGCCGAGGGCGCGAGCCTCGTGGAAGCCTACGAGCGTGCCCTCAGCTGCGATCCGACATCCGCCTTCGGCGGCATCGTCGCCCTGAACCGCCCCCTGGATGCCGAAGCCGCGCGCCGGATCGTCGAGATCTTCACCGAAGTGATCATCGCACCGGACGCCACCGCGGAGGCGATCGCGATCGTCGCGGGCAAGAAGAACCTGCGCCTCCTCCTGGCCGACGGCCTGCCCGACCCGCGCGGGGCCGGCGAGACCGTGAAGACCCTCGCGGGCGGCCTCCTGGTCCAGGCCCGCGACGCCGCGGTGGTCGACGACATGCCGCTGACGGTCGTCACGCAGCGCGCGCCGTCGGAGCGCGAATACGCCGACCTGCGCTTCGCCTACCGGGTCGCGAAGCACGTCAAGTCGAACGCCATCGTGTATGCGCGCGACGGCGCGACGGTCGGCATCGGAGCCGGACAGATGTCGCGGGTGGATTCCGCGCGCATCGCCGCCTGGAAGGCCGCCGAGGGCGCCAAGCGCCTCGGCGCGACCGAGAGCCTGGCCAAGGGCTCGGTGGTCGCGTCCGACGCCTTCTTCCCCTTCGCCGATGGGCTGATCGCGGCGGCGGAAGCCGGCGCCACGGCGGTGATCCAGCCGGGCGGCTCGATGCGCGACGCCGACGTGATCAAGGCCGCCGACGCGGCGGGTCTCGCCATGGTGTTCACCGGCCACCGCCATTTCCGGCACTGACGCCTCGCCCGGGCGGCTGGGAACGGCTACGCTTCTTCGAGTCCACGAGGCCCGATCCCATGACTCATACGCACCAATCCAGCCGCCGCGACGAGCGCCGGGCGGCGGGCAAGCGCCTGCGCGAGCAGGTCTCGCGGGAGTCGCACGCCGACTGGCGGCCCGCACCGCAGCGCGATCCCCTCGCGGTCCTCGAGGCCGGAGAAACCGGCCGGCTCGCCGAGCTCGTGCCCCTGCGCCGCGAGCGGATGCGGGCCGACCCGTTCGCCTTCCTGCGCGGGGCCGCCGCCGTGATGGCGGCGGACCTCGAGGGCGTACCGGTGCCGGGCATCCCGGTTCAGGCCTGCGGCGACTGCCACATCGGCAATTTCGGCGTCTACCGCAGCCCCGAGGGGCAGACGCTGTTCGACATCAACGATTTCGACGAGACCCTGTGGAACGTCGACTTCACCGTCGACGTGAAGCGCCTCGCCGCCAGCATCGCCCTGGCCGCCCTGCCGCACGGCGCGGACAAGGCGCGCCGTGCGGCGCGGGCCGGCGTCCGGGCCTATCGCGAACACATGCGCGAGCTCGCAGGCCTCTCGCCCCTGGCGATCTGGCACAGCCGGATCGACCTCGACCACGAGGTCGGGCGCCTCGGCGACGGCGACCTCTGCCGGCGCCTCCTGTCCGAGGCCGGGACCGAGAATACCGATGGCCTCAGCCGTGGCGACGTGCCCACCCTCGCGGTGGCCCCGCACGAGACCGACCCGGTGGAGTGGCGCATCGCCGACAAGGCGCCAATCATCTTCCACGAGGGGCCCCGCGGCCTCACCGAGGCGGTGCGCGACGCGGCGGCGGCCCTGCTCGCCTACCCGCACAGCCTCACCGCCGACCGCTGGACCCTCCTCTCGCGCTACGCGCAGCGCGACGTCGCCTTCAAGGTCGTCGGCATCGGCTCGGTGGGGCTGGTCTGCGCCGTCGGGATCTACAGCGACGCGGACGGCGCCCCGCTGTTCCTGCAGATCAAGGAAGCCCGCCCGTCCGTGATCGGCCAGCTCGCGCTCAAGCCCTTCAGCGTCGCCTCGGAGGGCCAGCGGGTCATCGACGGCCAGCGGATCATGCAGGCGGCGAGCGATCTCTTCCTCGGCACGACGGTCTCCGACGCGAGCGGCCGCTGCTACTACGTGCGCCAGCTGAAGAACCGGAAGCTGTCGGCGGTGGCGGAGATCCTCGCCGAGAGCGGGGCCAAGCCCTACGCCCGGCTCTGCGGCACGACCCTCGCCCGCGCCCATGCCCGCTCGGGCGATGCCGCGATGATCGCCGGCTATCTCGGCAAGGGGTCCGCCTTCGACGAGGCGGTCGCCGACTTCGCCATGGCGTATGCCCGCCAGAGCATCGCCGACCACGCCCTGCTGGTCACCGACTTCCTGACGACGCCCGAGCCTCAAGCCACCTGAAACGAAAAGGGCCCCGCCTCGCGGCGGGGCCCCTCGGGGGAGAGCCGGCCTCAGCGGACCGGGTTCTCGTCGTAGGTGAAGATGTCGCGGTCCTTGGTCTCCGGGATGAAGAGGAGGCCGATGACGAAGGTCATCGCCGCGATCGCGATCGGGTACCACAGGCCGTTATAGATGTTGCCGGTCTGGGCGACGATGGCGAAGGAGGTGGCCGGCAGCAGGCCGCCGAACCAGCCGTTGCCGATGTGATAGGGCAGCGACATCGAGGTGTAGCGGATGCGGGTCGGGAACAGCTCCACCAGGGCCGCCGCGATCGGGCCGTAGACCATCGTCACGTAGAGGACGAGGATCGTCAGGATGCCGATGACGATGAGCTTCTGGCCCGTGAAGATGTCGATCGGGTTGGCGACCTTCACGATGGTGGCGTTGCCGGCGGGCGCCGGGTAGCCGGCGGCGGTCAGGGCGGCGGGAACCGACTTGGCGAAGGCCGGGTCGGCGACGGGGAAGTCCTTGCCCGCGATGGTCACGATGGTCGGCGCGCCCGCGGCGACCGGCTCGGTGGTGTAGTTCACGGCCGAACGGGCGAGCAGCGCCTTGGCGACGTCGCACTCCTTGGTGAACTTGGCGGTGCCCACCGGATTGAACTGGAACGAGCACTCGTCCGGGTTGGTCTTGACCACCACCGGCACCGTGGACTGCGCCTGGTAAAGCGCCGGGTTGGCGTTGGCGGTGAGCTGCTCGAACAGCGGGAAGTAGGTCAGCGCCGCGATCAGGCAGCCGCCGAGGATCACCGGCTTGCGCCCGATCTTGTCGGAAAGCGCGCCGAAGAACAGGAAGCCGCCGGTGGCGAGAAGCAGCGACCAGGCGATCAGCACGTTGGCGGTGAACTGGTCGACCTTGAGAATGCTCTGGAGGAAGAACAGGGCGTAGAACTGACCGGCGTACCAGACCACGGCCTGACCCGCGGTGAGGCCGAGGAGCGCGAGCAGCGCCCACTTGGCGTTGCGCCACTGGCCGAAGGCCTCCGAGAGCGGCGCCTTCGAGTGGGTGCCCTCTTCCTTCATCTTCTTGAAGGCCGGGCTCTCGTTCATCTGCAGGCGAATCCAGACGGAAATGCCGAGCAGCACGCAGGAGACGAGGAACGGGATGCGCCAGCCCCAGGCCTGGAAGGCCGTGATGGTGGTCTGGGTGCCGTCGGCGGCCGTGGTGACGGTGGGCGCGTAGGCGCCGTTCACGTAGCCCTGCGTCGACAGGATGATGACCAGCGAGAGCAGCAGGCCCAGCGTCGCCGTCGTCTGGATGAAGGCGGTGTAGAAGCCGCGGCGGCCGCGGGGCGCGTGCTCGGCCACGTAGACGGCGGCGCCACCGTACTCGCCGCCCAGAGCCAGGCCCTGCAGCATGCGCAGCGCCAGCAGCGTCACCGGGGCGACCCAGCCGATGCCGTAGCCGTTCAGGGTGTCGTAGGAGGGCAGCAGGCCGACGCAGAAGGTCGAGATGCCCATGATGAGGATGGTGATGAGGAAGGTGTGCTTGCGCCCGACCATATCGCCGAGCCGGCCGAACACCAGGGCGCCGAAGGGCCGGACCAGGAAGCCCGCCGCGAAGGCCAGCAGCGCAAAGATGTTCCGCGTCGCTTCCGGGTAGGCCGAGAAGAACTGCGCTCCGATGATCGTCGCGAGCGATCCATAAAGGTAGAAATCGTACCACTCGAAGACGGTACCGAGGGAGGAGGCGAGGATGACTTTCTTCTCGCCGGCGCTCATCGGCCGTGTGGCCGAATCGCTGACGGGAATTGCGCTGGACGCAACCATGGGACGTTTCTCCAAGTCTTGTTTTGCCCAGGCGTAGTCCGCCCGTGACGTGTTGGACCCTGCGGCGACCGCAGCACTGCGGCAAAAGCTGCCCGGACTGTTCAGCCCGCGGCTCGCCTGAGCCTAAGTCTGAGGACCCGCGGCTCGATGCTAGGCCATGCCACGTTTTCGCCCAAGTCCCCCGACGACCGCGAGAGATCGAATCCAGATATTTTTTTAGCCGTCCGCGAAGTTTTTTTGTCTTTGGCCGGGATTAAAGTCGGGCCCGGAAACGAAGAGGGGCGCGACTCGCGTCGCGCCCCCCTCGAGTGGCCTTCGTTTGCGTCAGCGGCGGCTAGTGCGCGTGGGCGCCGTCGGCACCGATTCCCGTCTCCGAGCGAACGAACTGCGCGTCGAACAGTGCGCGCTCGGCTTTCGCCCGCCGGGTGTTGTCGAGCTTCGAGACGAGGAAGATCGTCAGGAAGGCCAGCGGCATCGAGAACAGGGCCGGGTTGTCGTAGGGGAAGATCGCCACGGGATTGCCGAAGGTCGTCACCCAGACTGCCTTCGACAGCACCACCATCCCGACCGCCGCGACGAGGCCGACGAGGCCGCCGATAAGGGCACCCCAGGTGGTGGTGCCCTTCCACAGGATCGACATGGTCAGGACCGGGAAGTTGCAGCTGGCCGCCACCGAGAAGGCGAGGCCGACCATGAAGGCGACGTTCTGGTTCTCGAAAACGTAGCCGAGATAGATCGCCACGATGCCGATGACGACGGCGGCGATCTTGGAAAGCCGGACCTCCGCCGCCTCGTTGGTGCGCCCGCGGGCGATCACCTGAGCGTAAAGGTCGTGGCTGACCGCCGAGGCGCCGGCGAGCGTCAGGCCCGCCACCACCGCCAGGATGGTCGCGAAGGCCACGGCCGAGATGAAGCCCAGGAAGTACGGGCCGCCCACCGCGTTGGCGAGGTTCACCGCCACCATGTTGGTGCCGCCGATCATGCCCTTGAGCTTGTCGAAGGCGCCGGCCGCGTCGAGGGAGAAGTAGGCCGGGTCGGACATCAGCAGGGCGATACCGCCGAAACCGATGATGAAGGTGAGGATGTAGAAGTAGCCGATCAGGCCGGTGGCATAGAACACCGACTTGCGCGCCGCCTGGGCGTCCGACACCGTGAAGAAGCGCATCAGGATGTGCGGCAGGCCGGCCGTGCCGAACATCAGGCCGACACCCAGCGAGATCGCCTCGATCGGATTGTTGACGAGGCCGCCCGGCGCCATGATCGCGTCACCCTTGGGGTGGGTGGCGACGGCAGCGGCGAACAGGGTCTCGGGGTTGAAGCCGTACTTGTACAGCACGGCGCCGGCCATGAAGGTCGCACCGCCCAGCAGCAGGCAGGCCTTGATCACCTGCACCCAGGTGGTCGCCTTCATGCCGCCGAAGGCCACGTAGACGATCATCAGCACGCCGACGATGATGACCGCGTAGAGGTAGGGCAGGCCGAACAGGAGCTGGATCAGCTTCCCCGCGCCGACCATCTGGGCGATCAGGTAGAACGCCACCACCACCAGCGTGCCGGTGGCCGATATGATGCGGATCGAGGTCTGGTCGAGGCGGAAGGAGGCGACGTCCGCGAAGGTGAACTTGCCGAGGTTGCGCAGGCGCTCCGCGATCAGGAACAGCACGATCGGCCAGCCGACGAGGAAGCCGGTGGAGTAGATCAGGCCGTCGAAGCCCGAGGTGTAGACCAGGCCCGAGATGCCCAGGAACGAGGCGGCGGACATGTAGTCGCCCGCGATGGCCAGGGAGTTGGTGCCGGCCGAGATGCCGCCGCCGGCGGCATAGAAATCGGCCGCCGACTTGGTGCCCTTGGCGGCCTTGTAGGTGATGCCGAGGGTGAACAGCACGAAGAACGCGAACATGCCGATGGCCGGCCAGTTCGTCGCCGACTGCTTGACCGCGCCGAGATCGGGGCCCGCGGCGTAGGCCGCCGTCACCGCCAGGGCCGCCAGAGCGGTGCCGAGGACGAGGGGGTGCTTCGCGCGGATCATCGGCCGAGATCCCGCTTGAGAGCAGCGGTCAGCTGGTCGAAGCGGCCGTTGGCGCGCTGGACGTAGATGCCGGTGAGGATGAAGGCGAGCACGATCACGGCGACGCCGAGAACGAGGCCCAGGGAGGCGGTGCCGCCGCCGATCTTGACGGCGAGCAGCGCCTTGTCGAAGGCGATCAAGCCGATGAAGCCGAAATAGATCAGCAGCATGATGATGGTGAGGGTCCAGCCGAAGCGTGTCCGCTCGTGGACCAGTTCCTTGAAGTGCGGGCTCTGCGCGATCCGCGCAGTCTCCAGATCGGCCATGACGGTTTTCTCCCAGGGATCCGCCTCTTGTCAGGGCGGCTTCCGGATTGAAGGCGTGTAAATTGTCGGCGCAGCAAATTGCGCGGACACGGGGTTGCCGTATCCGCGCGATCGAAGGGAACGGGGCGCTCAGTGCGTCCGGTTCTGACGATTCTCGATGAGGTCGTCGACCACCGCCGGCTCGGCGAGCGTCGAGGTGTCACCCAGCGAGGAGAACTCGTCCTCGGCGATCTTGCGCAGGATGCGGCGCATGATCTTGCCCGAGCGGGTTTTCGGCAGGCCCGGCGCGAATTGGATCAGATCCGGTGAGGCGATCGGACCGATCTCCTTGCGGACCCAGGTCACGAGTTCCTTGCGCAGTTCCTCCGAGCCCTCCTCGCCCTCCATCAGGGTGACGTAGGCGTAGATGCCCTGGCCCTTGAGATTGTGGGGATACCCGACGACCGCCGCCTCTGAGACCTTGGGGTGCGCGACGAGGGAGGATTCCACCTCCGCCGTGCCCATCCGGTGGCCCGAGACGTTGATGACGTCGTCGACGCGGCCGGTAATCCAGTAATAGCCGTCCGCGTCGCGGCGGCAGCCGTCGCCGGTGAAGTAGTTGCCCGGATAGGTCGAGAAGTAAGTCTGCTCGAACCGCTCGTGGTCGCCGTAGACCGTACGCATCTGGCCGGGCCAGGAATCCTTGATGCAGAGGTTGCCCTCGCACGGCCCGTCCAGCGTCTTGCCCTCGGCATCGACCACGATAGGCTGGACACCGAAGAACGGCCGCGTCGCCGAGCCCGGCTTCAGCTTGGTCGCGCCCGGCAGGGGCGTGATCAGGATGCCGCCGGTCTCGGTCTGCCACCAGGTGTCGACGATGGGGCAGCGGGAATCGCCCACGACCTTGTAGTACCAGTCCCAGGCCTCCGGATTGATCGGTTCGCCGACCGAGCCGAGGACGCGCAGGGACGCGCGGGAGGTCTTCTTCACCGGGCCTTCGCCACCGCCCATGAGCGAGCGGATCGCCGTCGGGGCAGTGTAGAAGATGTTGACCTTGTGCTTGTCGACCACCTCCCAGAAGCGGGAGTTCGATGGATAGGTCGGGATTCCTTCGAACATCAGGGTCGTCGCGCCGTTCGCGAGGGGCCCGTAGACGATGTAGGAGTGGCCAGTGACCCAGCCGACATCGGCCGTGCACCAATAGACCTCGCCCTCGCGGTAATCGAAGACGTACTGGTGTGTCATCGAGGCGTAGACGAGGTAGCCGCCGGTGGTGTGGACGACGCCCTTCGGCTGACCGGTCGACCCCGAAGTGTAGAGGATGAAGAGCGGGTGCTCGGCCTCCACCGGCTCGGCCGGGCATTCGTCGGTGACCTGGGCGGCGGCCTCGTCGTAATAGACGTCGCGGCCGGGCTTCATGGCGATCGACGACCCGGTGCGGCGCACCACGACCACGTGGTCGACGCTGTCCTGGGGCAGGCGCGCGATGGCGGCATCCACATTGGCCTTGAGCGGCACCTTGCGGCCGCCGCGCAGGCCCTCGTCCGCCGTGATGACCATCTTGGAGGCGCAGCCCTCGATGCGCCCGGCCAGCGAATCCGGCGAGAAGCCGCCGAACACGATGGAGTGGATGGCGCCGAGGCGGGCGCAGGCGAGCATCGCGTAGGCAGCCTCGGGGATCATCGGCAGGTAAATCGTGACCCGGTCGCCCTTGGACACGCCACGATTGCGCAGGACGTTGGCCATCTTGCCGACTTCAGAATGAAGCTGGCGATAGGTGATGTGCTTGGACTCGCTCGGGTCGTCGCCTTCCCAGATGATCGCGACCTGATCGCCCCGCGACGCGAGGTGGCGGTCGATGCAATTGTAAGCGACGTTCGTCCGCCCGTCCTCGAACCACTTGATCGAGATGTGACCGGGCTCGAAACTCGTGTTCTTCACTTTCGTGAAAGGTGTCATCCAGTCGATGCGCTTGCCGTGCTCGCTCCAGAACCGCTCTGGATCGGCGACAGAGGCCTCGTACATGGCCAGGTACTTCGCGTTGTCGACGTGGGCGCCCTCGCTCCACGTCGAACGCACTTCGACCACCTTCTCGTCCATCGCGTTGTCCCTATCGGTGCCCGATCGTATCGCGACTGTTCACGCAGCCGGGTCTTCCAAATACCGTCATAGGCTCAACGAGATATTCCCCGCAAGCACCCATATGGCGCGGTGCGGGACAGGACCGGTCTTTTGTCTGAACACTCGTCAGTTGCACCCAATGCAGATGCCGGTCTCGACCTTCTTGTCGATGGCGCGCTGCTTGCGGGTGGTGTCCGACACGCGATCCTCTTCGGGGGCGGCCGCCCGGCCTGGAGGCTTGGTCACGCCGGTCGAAGTGATATTCCGGAACTGGCCGGCCGATCCTAGATTCGGCTCGGTGCCACTCTGTTGGGCCAGGGCCACCCCCGGCAGACCGATCGCCAGACCGGCGATCAACGTCAACGCACGCATCATCGTCTCCATGGCAGGGGAGGGCTCCCCTCCGCTGTGAATCCAACGCGCGCTGCGTGGGCCGGTTGCAGCGACCCCGGCCCGGTGTCAGGCCCGTTTCGTCGCCCCCGGTACGGGGAAGAGCATCTCCACCAGGGTTCCCTCGTCCTTCCGGCTGGAGATGCGGAAGCGACCGTGATTGGCCTCGGTCAGGGCCTTGGTCAGCGGCAGCCCGAGTCCGGTACCGCGGGATGGTTCGACCCGGGAGCCCGACCGGAAGGGATACAGGGCGCCCTCCATCTCGGCCGCCGTCATCCCGACCCCGGTATCACGGATGCGCAGGGCGATCTCCCCGCGATCCGCGAGCGACGTCGACACGATGACCTGTCCGCCGGCCTCGGTCAGCGCGATGGCGTTCGCGATGACGTTCATGGTCGCCTGGCGCACGAAACGCTCGTCGGCCGAGAGAACCGGCAGGTCGGTGGAGAAGCTGGTGCGCAGGACGATGCGCCGGCGGACGGCCTCCGGGTGGAGGAGGGTGACGCAGTGCGTCACAACGTCGTTCAGCGCGATGTCCGCGACGACGCGGTCGATCTTCCCGGCCTCGATCCGCGCCAGGTCCAGTAGATCCGTGAGGAGATCCAGCAGGCGCGCGCCCGAGGCGTGCACCTCCCGGAGGGATACGCGGTAACGCTCCGACCCCACGGGACCGACGGTCTCGTCGACGAGGCCCCCGAGCGAATCAAGCATCTGCTTGACCGGCGCCTGAAGGGTCTGAGCGACCTGAGCCAGGAGCTCGGCCTGCTGCGGGATCGCCTCCCGTGCCGCAATCGAACTCCGCAGGTCGGCCCCGCTCCGGTCGGCGGCTGCGGCCTCGTCGCGGATCACGGCGCAGACACGTTCCTCCGCGTCCCCCGAGAGCGGCAGCACCTTCACCCGAAGGCGCCGTCCCGTGCCGCGCACCGCCACCGGCACCTCGTCCCGCACCATTGAGCCCGGCTCGGCATGCAGGCGCGCCAGCAGATCGACGGCATGCTCCGAGGCGAACAGGCCAAGGAAGCTCGCGCCCACCACCTCGCGCGGATCGAGCCCGAAGGTCTCGGCGGTCCGGCGGTTCAGGGAGAGGATGCGGGCCTGGTGGTCGAGCAGCACGATGCCGTCCTCCAGCGCATCGAGGACCGCGCGGGCATCCACGCTATGGCGGGCGGCGAAATCCTGGGCGATCGCGGTCGCCGTCGCGGCGCGGGCTTCCTCGCTCGGCTCGGCATCGCGGGCGAGCAGGAGGTGGGCCGGTCGGCCGGCCCAATCGAGGGCGGAATGCTCGATCAGGACGCTGACCCGTCCGCCGTCCCGGGTCGTCAGCACCAGGGGTGCCTCACCCGCCGGTCGGGCCTGGGGATCGAGGCCACCGAACAGGTGCCCGATCCCACCGGCCGCCGTCAGATCCTCCCGCGTCGCGTACCCGACGAGGCGGAGGAGGGTCTGGTTGGCAAACAGCACGGTGTCGTCGCGATAGACCAAGACGCCGGAGGGGATGCGCTCCAGGGTCGCCACCATGGAGGCGTCGGGCGACAGGTCGTCGGCCGACCGCGCGAACGGAACCGGAAACGGCATCACCGCGCAGGGAAGGCTGGGCTCGGCCTCCCTGTCCGAACGCTCGTCGCCCGCGAACCGGGCACCGAGGGCCCGTGCGATCTCGCGGAACGCCGCGTGCTCGTGGCTCGAGAGATGCGGATCGCTGGAATCGACCGCCGGCTCGACCGCCACATCGGCCTCGGTATGGGAGGCCGCGGGCGGGTCGGGCACGACCGCGGCCGCGGTTGTCGCCTGGGCGGGCGCCGCCGCGACCGTCGGTGCCGGCGGCGCCGCGACGGGACCCGTGATCGAGCGGATCTGCCCGAAGCCGCGACATCCCGATCCGGCCCGGCTCTTCGGAGCGCCGGACATTTCGAGATCGCAGAGGGCGCCATCCGCCGCGATCAACGTCAGCGGGATCGCCCGGAAGGTCCGCCCAAGATCGAGGGCGGCGAGAAGGCCGCCGGCATCGCGCAGGATGTCCGCATCCGCCAGCGCCTGCCAGCTCCGCCCCTCGAGGCGCCGGCGCAAGCCCGGTCCGGCCGCCGACGAAACCTGGAGGATCGTCCCCGCCGCGTCGCTTTCCCAGGTGAAGCGCTGCCGGGCGACGATCGGCTCCCCCGTCTCCACGACGGGTTCGCTCACGACCGGCGCGCCCGCGTGCTCCGCCGCGTCCGGCTCGGCGATCGCAGCCGTGTCGACGGCCGCTACACCGGGTGCGCGGCGCCCGCGGAGACCCTGCAGACGCATCGGGAGCGGCGAGTTCGCGAGGAGCACGACCGCGTCGCGCGACTCGGCGAGGGCAATGCGCATCACGCTGACCAGGACCGGCGGTGCCAGGCGCCGGGCATCGAGATGCAGGCGCATGAGCACCGGCCGGTCCTTTCGCAGGCGAGCCTGCGCGATCTGCTCGCCGAGCCTGAGCCCCGCGTCGACACGGCCGTCCGCTCCGCTGATGCCGTCCCGGAGATTGGCGGCCCGCGGCGACGCGTGCAGGATGCGCGTCCCGTCCGCATCAAGGATCAGAACCGCCGTCTTCGAATCGCTCAGGCTGGGGCCGAGACGCGAATCATCCGCGCATCGACGCAGAGCCGCCTGAATCGCCCCGTCGTCATTCCCGCCAGGCCCTGAGGCTCCACTCTCGAACATCCGCACCTGTTTCGCGTGACGAATCTTGGAACGTGACGTCCTTTTTACCGCGTCACCGCCTCTCCATAAGCCACGAGAGGGGCCGCCGCACGTTTACCTGTTGTCAACCTTAATGCGCCCGAGCAGGGTGGCATAGGGCCGGCGCTGTGCTATTGTGCAGTGCACAACGCGCCATCAACAACGAGATCGAGGAGAGGATAATGAACAGCACCCCGAATTACGAGGTTCCCGCCGAGATGCGCGATTTCGCCGAGAAGAGCGTCGATCAGGCCCGCAAGGCGTTCGACACCTTCATCAGCGCCGCCCGCCGCACCGCCGACACCGTGCAGGGCTCCGCCGAGATGGCGCGCACCAACGCCCAGGACGTGTCCGCCCGCGGCTTCGAATTCGCCGAGCAGAACGTGACGGCGGCGTTCGACCTCGCCCAGAAGCTCGTCCGTTCCCGCGACCTGCAGGAAGCGATGCAGCATCAGGCCGAGTTCGTTCGCAGCCAGTTCGCCGCCATCCAGGCCCAGGCCAAGGAATTCGGCGGCCTCGCCCAGTCGGCGATGCAGCAGAGCGCCGAGAAGGCCAAGGGTGCCATGCAGGAGGGCGCCGAGCACGCCCGCAAGGCGATGGAGCAGGGTTCCGAAGCCGCTCGCAAGGCCGGCAGCGATGCCGAGCAGGCCATGCGGAACGCCACCAACTCCTGAGTCTCGCTCCGCGAAGCCCTCGCGGCTTCCGCCTCGCAGCCCGCTTCGCCCTTCGGCCAAGTGGGCTGTTCGCGTTCGAGCCCGGGCGTGCAGAGCGGCACCGGCTGCGATGCGAACCGTCGCGAACCCGACTTGCCCGCCCCGGGCGGGTCTCCTAACCCTGTCGCCGCGCTTGCCCGAGTGTTCCGGGCCGGCGCTGTCAACGAGGGCGTATGACCATGCGACGTATCTCCCGAGGCAGCCTGATCCTCACGGTCCTCGCCGGGCTTTTCGCGGCACAGGGCGCCAGCGCGCAATATGATGACGACGGCTACGACAGGCCGCCGCCGCGCCGCGCCTATGACGAGCGCCGCCTGCCGCCCCGTCGCGAGGTCGGCCTGAACTGCGATGCGGTGCAGTCGGGCCTGACCGGGTACCAACCCTATTCCTGCCCGCTGCCGGGTCCGCGCCCCCTCGGTGCGCGCTGCTTCTGCGACATGCCGATCGCGCCCTTCAGCCCACCGCAGACCGCGGTCGGGCGCGTGGTCCCCTGAGCGGTCGACGATCCGACGCCCGGAACGCCGAAGGCCGCGTCATCCTTCCGGATGGCGCGGCCTTCGCGTGATCGTCCGTGTCGCGAAAAATCAGTTCAGAACGACGACCTTGGCGCCGACCTTCACACGCTCGTAGAGGTCGGTGACGTCCTCGTTGGTCATCCGGATGCAGCCCGACGACACGGCCTGACCGATGGTATCCGGCTCGTTGGAGCCGTGAATGCGGTATTCGGTGTTGCCGATATACATGGCGCGGGCGCCCAGGGGGTTCTCGACGCCACCAGCCATGTAACGCGGCAGGTCGGGGCGACGGGCGATCATCGCGGCCGGGGGCGTCCACGACGGCCATTCCTTCTTCGCCGTCACCGTCTTGACGCCCGACCAGGTGAAGCCCGGACGGCCGACGCCGACGCCGTAGCGGATCGCTTCGCCATTCGGCATCACGAAGTAGAGGCGCCGCTCGGCCGTGGAGACCACGATCGTGCCCGGCTTGTAGTTGCCGTTAAAGGCCACGATCTCGCGCGGGATCGGGGCGACCTGCGCCTGGGGCGCCGCCTGGTAGCCCTGGCCGGCGGTGGCCGGGTAGCCATACGGATCGTCGGTCGCGCGGCCGTAGCCGTAGGCCGGATCGGACGCGTAGTAATCCTCGCCGGCATTCGTGCCGAACGGATCATAGGGAGCCGCCACAACAGGGCTCGTGGAGAGAACGCAGACACCGAGTAGGCCTGCGAGGGCAGTCGCCAAGGTCTTCATGTTGGGTCCCTTACCTATGCCGTAACCTTTGCTATACAAGCGTAAGCATGGAGAGTGGTTCCACGGCCCGCGAGGATTCCGTCATTTTTGCGGCGCCCCCGGTTTTAATCCGTTCCTTCTGCCGCGTGCTGGAGGGCGGCGACGTCGCGCTTCACCAGGGACTGCATGGCGGTGAAGACCCGACCGGCCAAGGCGGGATCGCCGGAACGATCGGCCAGGGCACACCCCAGCGGTCGCGCAGCCAGCCCCACGGGATATGGGAACCGCCCTCCGCCCGGCGCCCCCTCCGGAGCCGTTCGACGCCGCCCGATCCACGAAGGCAACCCTGATCGAGGCGGCCGTGCCGTCATCGGCCGCCACGTCGCCGTTCAGGGCCTGGAAGCTCTGCCCGCCGAGGGTGAAGCGGATCGGGATCACGTCGCCGGGCGTGCCGCCGGGCCAGGGGCCGCGGGCCCGCGGGAGGTGATCGGGGCGGGAGTCCGGCAACCGCGAGACGTCGTGGCGGATCGCCTCTTCTGCATTGCACGTGGACCGGAGGTTCGTGCAGATTGGCGCGCTGACCTTGACGCTCTTCTCGGAGATGACCGCATTCCCCCGCGTTGGTCCTGAGGGCGGCCAGGGTGAAGGCCGCATCAGAGGTTTGCGGCGAGCGCGGCCCCATTCGTTTGGGAAGCCCATGGCCACCTGGGCCGCGCAGTCCTCCGCCGACCAGTGCCGCAGCCGCGTGATGTGGCGGGTGGCCTCGCCCTCCGGCGCGAAGGTGACGAGGCCGGTGGAGAGCGGTTTGGCCGAGGGGTCCCGGGCCGGGACAGAGGCGTTCGTGGAGACGATCCGGGGGTTCTTCATCGGTTCAAGGTTGAAGCCCGCGCTGGGAATCTCGCGCCGTCCGGGCCCCGCATGACGAATCCAGTCGCGCCGCCCGGCCCCAGGTCGGTCTCCGCCGCCGCCACAAACGCCTTGCGGGCAAACCAGCGCCCGATCGCGTCCCGCTCGGTCCAGCAGCGACAGAGGACGGCGGGCGAGAGAGGGTCAGCGCTTCGGCTGGTTCATCGCCCAGAGCACCCCGAAGGGGTCGCGCAGCTGGCCGTAGCGATCCCCCCAGAACATGTCGGCCGGCGGCGTCACGGCGGTCGCGCCGGCCGCGACGGCATGGGCGTAGCGCGCGTCGATGTCGTCGACCATCAGCATCAGGGAGAAGGCCTGCGGCGGCTGGAGCGCGTGCCCGTACTCGGGAAACGCGTCGCTCAGCATCAGCGACGCCCCGTTGACGTAGAGATGCACGTGCATCGTCCGTCCCTGGTCGTCGACGGGCAACGCGGCAGCGATCTCCGCCCCAAAGGCCCCGACGTAGAACTCCGCCGCCTTCATCGCGCCCGCCACGGTCAGGTAGGCCACGAGGCCCCCCTTTACAGGGGCCGGTCCTTCGGGTTGATTCGCGCTGCTCATCGGGATGCTCTCCGCGCCGGCCGCCGACGCGCGTCCGCTCCCGGCGGGGCCGCCCTCGACGATGGATCGGCATCCCACAGGACCGGCCGGACTTTTTCAAGCGGCCGCCCGCGCGAAGCCTCGAAACGACCGACCCGGCGCGGTACACGTCGACCCTTCCCGTGCGCCGGAAGCCGGGGCCTCGCCCCCGCGACCGAAAGGCTTGACCCCGGGCGGGACCCATGCCTTTTACGGGCGACGGCACCCCCGACTCCGTAGCTCAGCTGGATAGAGCAGCCGCCTTCTAAGCGGCAGGTCGTTGGTTCGAGCCCAACCGGGGTCGCCAGGTTCTTCTCAGAAAACCAAGATGGCAACTCCCGGGGGCGCCTTCTTCTGGCGCCTCCCGGCGAGAACATTTGCGACCTATCGCCGGCCATTCTCCGGGTCTCCCGTCAAGTTATCCTACGCCAAGTCCCACGCAGTCCCACCAAAAGCCGGAGCGGAGCCGAGGGCTCGCCGGACATGGAGACCCCATGCCCCACGCGACACCAGCTTCCCCGAGGGCAACGACTGCCGATAGCCACACGCACTGCTTCGCCTGCGGCAATTCGCTGTAGAGTCGGTCGACGGGGGTTCCAAGGGGGCCGCCGGGAAGCTCAAGGCCGACTACCTTTGCCTCGACCGGTTCGAGGAGATCATCCTCTGGTTCGACAACGACGAGTTTGGCCAGACCGCCCTCGAGGCATGCGTCAAGATGGTCAAGGTCCGCGTCGCCAACGCACCGGCTGGCATCAAGGATGCCAAAAACCTGATGAATCTCAAGCGCCCCGGCGACATCATGACCTGACCGGCTGGCTTTGGACCGGGCTGATTGAAAGGATCAGCCAGGACCGAACCAGCTGGACATGCGGCGAGGTTATCTACGATCAGGCCCCAGCGGTTCTCCATCAGGGTGTGACCGATGAAGCAGAGCTTGGCTTCCATTCCCGAACTTTTACGGTAGAGGCGGGCTTCTCGGTCCGTGGTGCTCGCGTGGGTCTCGTTCGAGCGCGTCTGACCCCTGAAGTCGACCTCGACGTTGCGCCCGCCGGCGGACGGCGGCGGATCTTTCCCTTGATCGTTGCCGCCCTGATTCTTGGCTTGAAGCATATGAATCGACGCCCAGGCCTCGATCAGCGTCCCGTCGACGCTGAAGTGATCGCTGGACGGAAGCCGCCTGACCCGGGGCTGGGCCAGCACGGCGGCCAGGAACTGGGCCGCGATCCCACCGGCCAGCAGCCGGTCCCGGTTCCGGGTGAAGCTCGAATGGTCCCAGGCCTGATCGTCGATGCCCAGCCCGACGAACCAGCAGAACAACAGGTCGAACGCCAGCCGCCCCATCAGTTGCCGCTCAGAGCGGATCGAGTAGAACATCTGCAGGAGCATGGCCCGCAGCAGCATCTCGGGCGGGATCGACGGATGACCCATCCGGGCCGCATAGAGCGCCGAGAACGACCCGCTCAGGGCCGCCAGCGCCTCGTCCGTCAGTGTCGGATGGCTCGCAGAGGATGATCGGACCGGACCCGAGCCCCAAGGGCCACATACGAGAACAACGCTCCCGAACGCCGATCCGAACCCCGCATCTGCCTACCCCGCTTACTGCAAGGGAGCAGTGAATCATGCCAACCCCTGGCACGCCACGGACTTCTTCAACACCCTGCTAAGACCATCCTCCTGCACGCCCGCCGGACCTTCCTGGTGGCCGATCACACCAAGTTCACGTGCCGGCCGATGGTCGAGGTGGGACGCCTGGCGCAGATCGACACGCTCTTCACGAACCAGCCGCCGCCGCCGCCAGAAATCGTCGCCCTGATGGAACGGCACGGGGTGAAGCTCGCATTGACCGGATCGGGAGGCGTCTCGCAAAGCCCTCATTTTCGCTTGCGACTATTCCTCGACAAAGGGAAATCCTCCTGGCGTCGGCATACGACGAGACCTGGAGGAGACTCATGACGTCAGGAGGGATCCGTCGGGCCGAGGGAGCCCCCTACGATCTGCTCGTCATCGGCGGAGGCATCAACGGCACGGGGATCGCTCGCGACGCGGCCGGACGAGGCCTCTCGGTCCTGCTCTGCGAGCGTGGGGACCTCGCCGAATTCACCTCGTCATCGAGCACGAAGCTGATCCATGGCGGCCTGCGCTACCTGGAATATTACGAGTTCCGCCTGGTGCGCGAGGCGCTCGCCGAGCGGGAACGCCTGCTGCGTCTGGCACCGCACATCATCTGGCCGCTCCGCTTCGTGCTCCCGCACGACGATGGACTCCGCCCGGCCTGGATGCTGCGGATCGGCCTCTTCCTCTACGATCATCTCGCGCGCCTGCGCACGCTCCCGCGCTCGGAGATGGTTCGCTTGCGAACATCGCCGATGGGCGCGCCTCTACAGGGTCGGCTCTCGAAGGGCTTCGTCTATTCGGATTGCTGGGTGGAGGACAGTCGGCTCGTCGTCCTCAACGCGATGGATGCCAGGTCGCGGGGCGCCGAAATCCGAACACGGACCGGCGTCGAATCGGCCCGCCGCATCGATGGGTCCTGGACCGCAACCCTCCGCGACGTCGGCACCGGGCAGTCCGAGACCGTTCGCGCGAAGGCCATCATCAATGCGGCCGGACCTTGGGTGAGCGAGACGCTGGGCACCACCCTCGGGATCAACAGCCACGCGGCAGTCCGCCTGATCAAGGGCAGCCACATCGTCGTGCCGAAGCTCTACGAAGGCGACCAGGCCTATATCCTGCAGCAGCCCGACAAGCGCATCATCTTCGCGATTCCGTACGAGCACGACTTCACCCTGATCGGTACCACCGACGTGCCTTACGAGAACGAGCCCGGCCCGGCGACGATCTCGGCGGAGGAGACGCGCTATCTCTGCGATTGCATCAATCGCTCCTTCGCCTGGTCGATCGACCCGAAGGATGTGGTCTGGAGCTACTCCGGGGTGCGCCCGCTCTACGATGACGCGGCAGCCGACGCCTCGGCGGTCACCCGAGACTACGTGCTCGACCTCGAGGATGGCGGTGGGCGGGCTCCAGCACTCTCGGTCTTCGGCGGCAAGATCACGACCTACCGTCGCCTCGCCGAGCACGCGATGGAGAAGATCGCGCCACATTTCCCGGGGCTCAAGAAAGCCTGGACCGGCACTGCAGTCCTGCCCGGCGGCGCGATGCCGGCGGCGAATTTCGAAACATTTCTGGAGCAGTTCCGCCGAGAGGCTCCTTTCCTCCCGTCCGAGACCGCGCGGCGCCTCGCCCGAGCCTATGGGACCGAAGCGCGAACCATCGTGAAGGGCGCCCGCACTCTTGCGGATCTCGGCGACGCCTTCGACGGCGGCCTGACGGCTGTCGAGGTCGACTATCTCGTTCGCGCCGAATGGGTGCGGACCGCCGAGGACATCCTTTGGCGCCGCTCGAAGCTCGGCCTGCGCACGAGTCCGAAAAGTGCCGCGCGCCTCGCCGCCTATATCGCGCGGAAGGCCGAAGCCGCCTGACGCCAACGCCTTCCGAAACGCCAAAGCCGGCACGAAGACCGGCCCGGACATCTTCGACGCCGCTCCCAAGGGAGGAAGACGACCATGTCTCAGTATGTCGGCGCCATCGACCAGGGCACCACCAGCAGCCGCTTCATCGTCTTCGATCGCGAAGGGCACATCACCGCCTGCAGGCAGCGGGAACATGCGCAGATCTATCCGCGGCCCGGCCACGTCGAGCACGATCCGATAGAGATCTGGCGCAATACGCAGGCCGTCATGCAGGATGCCCTCGACGGGGCCGGACTGACGCCGAAGGACCTGCTCTCGATCGGCATCACGAACCAGCGTGAGACTACGCTGATCTGGGACCGGCGCACGGGTACTCCGCTTCACAATGCGCTGGTCTGGCAGGATACCCGCAACGATCGCCTCGTGACCGAGTTTGCTCGCCACGGCGGCCGCGATCGCTTCCGGGCGCTCACAGGCCTGCCCCTGGCGAGCTACTTCTCGGGCTTGAAACTGCGCTGGCTCCTCGACCATGTCGACGGCGCGCGAGAGAAGGCGGAAGCTGGCGACGTCCTATTCGGAAATATCGACAGCTGGCTCGTCTGGAATCTCACCGGCGGCCCGGACGGCGGCCTCCACGTCACCGACGTGACCAATGCCAGCCGCACCCAACTCATGTCCCTCGAGACCCTGGCCTGGGACGATGGCATGCTTGCCATGTTCGGAATTCCCCGCGCGATGCTGCCGGGGATCGTCTCTTCGTCCCAAGTCTACGGAGAGACACGCCTGCCCTTCGCCGGGGTGCCGATCGCCGGGATCCTCGGAGACCAGCAGGCCGCCCTGTTCGGCCAGACCTGCTTTCGGCCAGGCGAAGCGAAGAACACCTACGGCACCGGCTGTTTCGCCTTGATGAACACCGGCGAGACGCCGGTGCCCTCGACCTGTGGCCTCGTGACGACGCTGGGCTACAAGCTCGACGGCGCGCCCGCGGTCTACGCGCTGGAAGGTTCCATCGCCATCACGGGCGCGCTGGTGCAGTGGCTGCGCGACAACCTGCACATGATCCAGGACAGCGCCGAGGTCGAGCGCCTGGCCACCACCGTGGAAGACAATGGCGGTGTGTACTTCGTGCCCGCCTTCTCTGGGCTCTACGCGCCGCACTGGAACGAGGGTGCCCGCGGCCTGATCATCGGCCTGACCCGCTACGCCAATCGCGGCCACATCGCCCGAGCCTGCTTGGAGGCTACGGCGTTCCAGACCCACGAGGTCCTGGAAGCGATGGAGAAGGATTCCGGCATCCCGGTGCGCGAGCTGCGCTCGGACGGCGGCATGGTCGCCAACGTGACCCTCATGCAGTTTCAGGCCGATATCCTCAACGTTCCGGTCGTGCGGCCGAAGGTGACGGAGACCACAGCGCTGGGAGCCGCCTACGCTGCGGGCCTCGCGACCGGATACTGGAAGAGCACGGACGACCTCGTGCGCAACTGGGGAATCGACCGGCGCTGGGAGCCAAATATGGACGCGACGCAGCGCCAGCGCATCACCGCGGCCTGGGGCCGGGCGGTGAAGCGCGCCTTCAACTGGGACAGGCAGGACGACTGACGTTCACCCCGGCATCGACCACCTCGGAAACACAAGACGACGTCAGCGGACTTGCCATGACGTCGCCACTCCTGGGGGAGCTTCTCGGCACGATGGTGCTGATCATCCTCGGCAGAGGGGTGTGGCCGGGGCCCTTCTTGCGCGGCTCGAAGGCGGAAGGCGCAGGCTGAATCGCGACCACCGCTGGCTGGGCCTTCGCCGTCCTGGCCGGGATCTTCGTCGCCGCTGCGACGGGCAAACCCGACGCGCACACCGACCCCGCGGTCACGATCGCGGCGGCGATCGCCTCCGGTGCTCACGAACGTCCGTAATGGGGCCGCCTGCGTCGTCACGGCCCTGAGCGGGGTGGACCCTGTCATCTTCGAAGCACGGGGTCGGCGGCTCGATGCAGCGGTCGCCGCCGACGTACCGCGCGTCATCCGTTCGGATTTCTCCTTCGACTTGGCGGGGCACGCAGGGCCTGCGGACATGGCCGTCGGACAAGGCCGATCGACGCTTGCCGGCAACGATCGTCACGGCTGGATGCGGTGGATCGATCTCCGATCAACCCTCTCGGCCGTCGAATGAGAGCTTGGCCGATCCGCAACAAGCTCAGGCGGTGTGGCGCTGGCCGACGACGAGGCGCAAGCCGGCCGGGCCGACGGACGCCTCGGCGAGGATGGCGGTGGCCTTGCGCGCCAGTTCTCCGCGCTGGAACGGCTTCTGGACGATGCGCTCGGCTCCGACCTCGCCCGCCTGCATCAGCGCCGCGGTGTCGGCGTATCCGGTGACGAACATCACGGGAAGATGCGGCCAGCGAAGGCGGATCTGGCACGCGGCCTCGGCCCCGTTCATGCCCGGCATGGCGAAGTCCAGAATGATCAGGTCGACACAGGCGTCGGATTCGAGAGCGGAGAGAGCGGCAAGGCCAGAGCCCGCCTCGCGGATGCGATAGCCGTTCTCGGACAGGATCGAGGTGGTGATCTCGCGCACCGCACTATCGTCGTCCACCACGAGGACCACCGGCCGATCGCCCGCCCGACGCTGCTCGGCGCAGTCGATAACAGGCCGGAATGCCTCGCGGACCGGGGAGGTGGCCTCCGCCCGCGGAAGGTAGATCCGCACCGAGGTGCCTTCGCCCACGCGGGTGTCGATGCGAACACCGCCGCCGGACTGCTTCACGAAGCCATAGACCTGTGCGAGGCCGAGGCCAGACCCCTTATCGACCGCCTTCGTGGTGAAGAACGGCTCGAACACACGGGCCAGGACCTCGGGCGCAATCCCGGTACCGGTGTCGCTCACCGCGAGCATCACGTACTCGCCGGGCACCGGCTCCTCCGCATGGGCAGGGGTCCGCGTCAGGGTGACGTTCGCGGTCTCGATGGTGAGGCACCCCCCCACGGCCATGGCGTCGCGCGCGTTGATCGCGAGGTTCAGGATCACGAGCTCGATCTGCGTCGCATCGACAAGGGCTGACCAGAGATCGGATTGCAGCGTCATCTCGATGCGCACCGCACCGCCGATCGAGCTCTGCAGGAGGTCGCGCATGGACGAGACGGTCTGGTTCAGCTCCACCGGCGTCGGCTCCAGGCGCTGACGACGGGAGAAGGCGAGGAGTTGCGCCGTCAGGCGTGCTCCGCGGTCGGCGGCACCACGCATCATCTGAAGGCGGCGCTGCGACCGCTCGTCGGGGATGGCACGCTCCAAGAACTCGATGTTGCCGGAGATCACCGTCAGCAGATTGTTGAAATCGTGGGCGACGCCGCTGGTGAGTTGGCCCACGGCTTCCAGGCGCTGCGCCTGGCGGAGAGCCTCCTCGACCCGCTCGCGCTCGGCAATCTGGCGGTGCAGCTCGGCATTGGCGGCAGCGAGGTCGCTCGTGCGCGTTTTCACACGGGCCTCCAGGGTCGCGTTGAGGTCCCGCAGATCCTGGACTGCGCGCTCGCGCTCGGCATGGGCGCGCGCCTCGGCGAGGGCGCGCAGGATGGTCCGGGGCAGGCGGTCGAGGCGCTGCTTGGTCACGTAGTCGGTGGCACCCCGCTTCAGGGCTTCCACCGCGACATCCTCGCCGAGGGTGCCCGAGACGAAGACGAAGGGCGTACCCGGACAATGGGTGCGAGCAATCGCCAGGGCGCTGAGGCCGTCGAAGGTCGGCAGAACGTAGTCGGCGAGGATGAGGTGATGCCCGCAGGACGCAGCTGCAGCGGTGAAGTCCGGCGCGGTCATCACCCGGTCGATCGTATACGGACGCCCGAGATCGTCGAGCACCGCACCGAGGAGTTCCGTATCGAGGTCGCTGTCTTCGAGAAGGAGGATTCTCAGGATTGCCGGACCGACATCATCCTGCGTCGCCTGATCGGGCTGAGTCACGTGTTCGATGGCCAACCTCCTCCCCGATGCGGGGGCGGCTCGTTCAGGACCGCCCAGAACACGCCGAGATCCTGGATCGCCTCGAAGAATTCCGTGAACCCAACGGGCTTGACCACGAAAGCGTTCACGCCGAGGTCGTAGGACCGCACGAGGTCGGTCTCCTCCCGCGAGGAGGTCAGCATCACGACCGGAATCGCGCGGGTCCGGACATCGCCCTTGACCTGCGCGAGGACCTCCAGGCCGTCGACCTTGGGCAGCTTGAGGTCGAGGAGGACGACGGCCGGGTCGCGCGTATCCCGGCCCGCGAAGTCGCCGCGGCGATAGAGGAAGTCGAGTGCCTCCGCACCGTCGCGACAAATCACGATCTCATTGGCGAGTTGGCTCTTCTCCAGGGCGGCAAGGGTGAGTTCGATGTCGTTCGGATTGTCCTCGACGAGGAGGATCGGCTTCAGATCGGGCATGGATCAGCGCGCTTCCCTGGGGTTCCGCGACGATCGGGCTCGGTTCGCGGCATTCGGATTGGGCACCGCCCTCGGTGTCGGCAGCGTGAAGTAGAAGGTTGCGCCGTGTCCCACGGCTCCTTCGGCCCAGGTGCGACCGCCATGGCGCTCGACGATGCGCCGCACATTCGCAAGTCCGATGCCGGTTCCCTCGAATTCCTCTACCCGGTGCAGGCGCTGGAACACCCCGAACAGCTTGTCGACATAGGCCATGTCGAATCCGACGCCGTTGTCGCGCACGAAGAAGACGGCCTGCTCCGCTCCGTCGTCCCCCTGTCCGGTGTCGGGGCTCCGACCATCGAGACGACCGATCTCGATCGTCGCATCCGTCCGACCACGGGTGTACTTGACGGCGTTCGAGAGCAGATTTTCGATGACGAGGCGCAGCATCACCGGATCGGCGTTGACCCGTCCGAGCTGCCCGATGGTCCAGTGGATCGTCCGCTCCGAGGAGACGTCACGAAGCACAGAGCGACGGACCTCCTCGACCAGCGCGTTGAGATCGCCGGCGACCGGGTTCAGGGCGTTGCGGCCCATCTGCGAGAAGCGCAGCAGGTTGTCGACCAGAGTACCCGCCGAGAAGGCCGCCTCGATGATCGTGTTGATGTAGTGCCGCCCCTTCTCGGATAAGAGGCTGCCTTCGCGCGATCGCAACAGCTCCGAGTACCCGACGATATGCCGGAAGGGCGCGCGGAGGTCGTGGCTGACCGAGTAGGAGAAGGCTTCCAGTTCCTTGTTGGAGCGCTGCAATTCCTCGCTCAGGGAGGCGAGCTCCTCGGCCCGCCGCAGAACGATCCCGAGCACGGAGGCCCTCAGGTCCTTCACCGATTCGATCTCAGCCCGCATCCAGGGGAGGGCGCGGTTCTGCAATGTCTCCTTCCAGATGGCGAAGGATTGCCGAGGGTGCAATCGTTCAAGGCCGCCGGCCGGATCGGGCACGGCGGCCTTGGTCGGGTCGCCGCCCCACTTCACCGTGCGCACCACCTCGGGTCGGAACCAGAGTACGTAGCTGGCATATTTCTGCGAGATCGAGATCGCCAAGAGGCCGCTCGCCCGTTCGGCGAAGGCGCGTGCCGGCGGATAGACTTCACTCAGCGCATCCGTGGCGACGAGGTCGGCACCGCCGGGTCCGCTGGAGAGCCATTGGTAGATTGCCCGCACTTCGGATTCCCGCGGCGTCGCGCCGAGGAGCCGGCAGGTGTCCGAGGTGATCACGGCCGCGCCTGATGCTCCGGCGAGGGCCAGGACGTCGTCGGAATGCTTCAGCAAGCCGTCGAGGAAGTTTTCCTCCTCCGCCATGAAGCCGAGGAGCCGCGACTGGATCGCCCCCAGGCGCAGGCGCTGTTCGGCCTCCGCGCCACGCTCCTTGGCGGCGAGCTGAAGCGCGAAGATGCGGGTGAGGAAGTCGCAGGCGTTGCGGGCCTGGAGCGGCACGCGGCGGGGCTCGGCATTGTGGCAGGAAATCAGGCCCCAGAGGACGCCGTCGACCAGGATCGACACCGACATCGACGCCATCGTGCCCATGTTGCGCATGTACTCGACATGCACCGGCGAAACGCTGCGCAGAATCGACTGGCTGAGGTCGAGGGGCTCCGCGTCCTCGCCGGCCTCCCGCAGGATGGGGACCGGCCGGTACCCGGCATCGGGGATGATCCGCAGGCGGTTGCGCCGGTAAAGCTCCCGGGCCTGGGCAGGGATGTCGGACGCGGGAAAGCGGAGGTCGAGGTAGGAGGGCAAGGCGCCGTTGCCATCCTCGGCGATGACGGTACCGTGCCAGTCCCGGTCGAACCGATAGACGAGGGTACGGTCGAAGCCGGTGATGTGGCGGATGTCGACGGCCACGAGGTGACACAGCGCGGCGACGGAGGCGGCGTCGTGCAGCCCCTCCACGAAGCGGCTCAGGCGCGGGTAGAGCGCGTCGAGGCTGTGGTCGGATGCGAAGACGCTCGCGACCGCTTCGAATTCCAGAAGGATGAGCCCGGCCGAGCGATGGATCGCGAGGTCGTAGGCGAGGGCCCCCTCGGGGGTGGCCAGGGTCACGGTGCGCAGGTATTGGGCGCCGTCGCGCTCGGATTCCGCCGCTCCCTCCAGCAGGAGGCCGGCGAGTTCCGGAAAGACCGCATCGCAGGGTTGGCCGAGGCAGGCCTCGACACCCCCGGGGACGTTGGCACTCGCCTGGACGATCCGGCCGTCCGTCGCCCGGAGGGCGAGGAGGAAGCCGTGCGGTTGGAGCGTCCCGAGGCGGTGGATCGGCTCACGGTCGCAGACGGTCAGAGCTTCGGCGGGCGGCAAACCCATGTCCAACCCCCGCGAATCCACCGTCAAAGCCTCCGCTCCCCCCCGACCGTCCCCGTCATGCGCGTCCTCTCGCGGTTGGTTACGCGGATCGCGCGGGCGGCGCAACGCGACCCGGCGCGCGGCAGCCACAACAGACCGCGAGAACTCCCGTACCCCGTCGCGCCCGCCAGCCCCGCAATCTCCGGTCGACATCCCTGCGAACCGCTCTAGCTTCCGCAGAGGATCGACTCCGTCCAACGCGGCGGGATCGACGATAAGGGGGGGACGCTATGGCGAAGCGCGAGCGCATGGAACCGACGCCGCCAGAGCTCCTGAGCCCCTGGCGGACCGAGGCGCGGGCCAGGCTGCAGGCCGAGGCACGCGATTTCGCCCGGGACGTCGTGATGCCGCTCGCCGACGCGCTCGATCCGCAGAAGGCGGAGATGCCGCGAAGCCTCATCGATCAAATGGCCGCCAAGGGCTGGTTCGGCATCACGATCCCGGCCGAGCAGGGCGGCCTCGGCCACGGCGTGTTCGAGTACTGCCTCGTCTCCGAGGAACTCGCCCGGGCCTGGCTCTCGGTGGGCAGCATCCTGGCGCGGGGCCAGGGTCTCGGCACCCAGACCCTCGATCCAGAGCGGCGAAAGGCCCTTCTGGAGAAGTCGGCGAAGGGACAATGGATCGGCGGCATCGCCCTCTCGGAGCCCACCGCCGGCTCGGACCTCGCCGGCGTGCAGACCCGGGCGGTACGCGAGGGCGACACCTGGGTGTTGACCGGAACCAAGCGCTGGGCGGGCTTCGCCAAGGCCGCGGACTTCGTCGAGGTCTTGGCCCGGACCCGCGATCCCGAGCCCGGCGAGCCACGCTCGGCGGGGCTCGAACCCTTCCTCGTCGTGAAGGAGCCCGGTACCTTTCCGCCCGGCATGACCGGCCGGGTCATCGACAAGATCGGCTATCACGGCTTCCTCACCTTCGAACTGGACCTCGACGGCGTGCGGGTGCCGGAGACCGATCGCCTCACCGGGCTCTACGGCGACCAGGGCGCCGACGCGGATTCCGGGGGCTTCGCTTCGGTCCAGCGGGGGCTCAACATCGCACGGGTGCACACGGCGGCGCGCGCGGTCGGGGTGGCCCGGGCGGCCCTGGAGGATTGCCAGGCCTACCTGCAGGAGCGCGAGCAGTTCGGGCACCCGATCGGCGATTTCCAGGCGCTGCGCTTCGCCCTGGCCGACATGGCGGCCGACGTCGCGCAGGCGCGCGCCTTCTGGAACCAGGTGGCCCACCTGCTCGATGCCGGCGAGCCGGCCGAGAGCGAGTCGGCGATGGTCAAGCTCGTCGCCACGGAAATGGCGGTGCGGGTCACCAACCAGGCGATGCAGCTCCATGGCGGGAACGGCTACACCACCGAACGCCGGGTGGAGCGCTACTGGCGCGACGCGCGTCTGACGACGATCTTCGAAGGGACGAGCGAGATCCAGCGCCGGATCATCAGCGACCGGATGCTGCCGAAACCCTGACGGGTCCCGGTTGCTCTCAGCGCCCGCCCATGACCAGCCGCAGCTTGTCGGCGAGATCCTCGCGGCGGTAGGGCTTGCTCAGGAGCGGCAGGTCGACGGGGACCCCCTGTTCGCCGAGGGCGGAGCCGGTATAGCCCGAGGCCAGCAGCACCCGCAGGCCGGCGCGCAGGGCGCGGGCATGGGTCGCAAGCTCGACGCCGTTCATCCCGCCGGGCATGACCACGTCGGAGAAGAGGATGTCGATGCGCTCCGGTCCTTTCAGGCGTTCCAACGCCTCGGCCGCATGGGTGGCCGTGAGGGTGCGGTAGCCGAGTTCCGACAGGCTCTCCACCGCCATCTCCAGCACCGCGGCCTCGTCCTCCACCACCAGGACGACCTCGCCCTCCGCGGCCCGACGCAGCGGCAGGAGCCCGTCCGTCCGGGCGGCTTGCACGACCGGCTCGGCCGAGCGCGGCAGGTCGATGGTGATGCTGGTGCCCTGGCCCGGCGCACTCGCGACCCGGACCTGCCCGCCGCCCTGGCGCGCGAAGCCGTAGACCTGGCTCAGACCGAGCCCGGTGCCTTTCCCGACATCCTTGGTGGTGAAGAACGGCTCGAAGGCTCGGGCGGCCGTGGCCGCATCCATGCCGAGGCCGGTATCCGTGACCGTGACGCGGACGTAATCGCCGGGGGACAGATCGGGCCAAGCCGCCCGGCGCTCCGGGGTGAGGGACAGGTTCTCGGTCCGGATCGTCAGGGTGCCGCCACTCGACATGGCGTCGCGGGCATTCACCGCGAGGTTCAGGATGGCGCTCTCGAACTGCCCGGGATCGAGGCGGACGGGATCGAGGGCCGCGTCGAGGTCGAGGACGATGTCGACGGTCTCGCCGACCGCGCGCTGCAGCAGGCCCTGGAAGTCCTTGATGAGGTGGTTGGGATTGACGGTCTCGGGTCGCAGGACCTGCCGGCGCGAGAACGACAGGAGCTTCTCGGTGACCTCGGCTCCGCGCCGGGCCGCCGTCATCGCCGAGGTCGCCAGCCGCTCGACCCGCTGGGCGTTGTCGGGCCGGCGCACGATCATGTCGAGGTTTCCGACGATGACCGTGAGGAGGTTGTTAAAGTCGTGGGCGACGCCACCCGTGAGCTGGCCGATCGCCTCCATCTTCTGCGCCTGGCTGAGGCGCTGCTCGGCCTCGTGCCGATCGGTGGTGTCGATGACCACGCCGGCCATGCTGGCGGGGGTTCCATCCGGGTCCCGATAGAGCCGGCCGCGCACGTCGATCCAGCGCTCGGCACCGTCCCCGGCCCGGGTGATGCGACACTGGAAACAGAGGGTGTTCTCCACCTGCGCCCGCGCCATGGCGGCTTCCGCCAGCGCCCGGTCGTCAACGACCACATGCCCCAGGAAGTCGGCGAGGCCCCAGCGCGGAAGCAGGCTGTCGTAGCCGAAGATGCGGTCGTGCCGCAGCGTGCGAACGGAGGCCCCGGTCCGGAGGTCGAGGGTCCAGTTGCCCATATCCGCGGCCTCGAGGGCGATCGCGACGTTGTCGCGGGCAATCTCGAGCTCGGCCCGCTGGCGCTCGCTCTGGACGGCGGCTGCCTCCGCGGCGCCGTAGAGGACGTCGACCTCGCGCAGGTAGACGGCCAGGACGACGATGCCGGCCGCCAGGGCCTCCAGCCGCCCGGCGAACCAGCCCACCGTACCTCGGGCGGCGCCCGGCAGGGTGATGAGGTTGTCGAAGACGAGGAGCAGCAGCGAAACCGCGAGCCAGAGCTGCAGCACGGTGCGCAGGCGCGTGCGCCAGCACAGGGTCGCAAGGGCCGCCACCGTGAGGAGCACCACGGCCGGACCGACTCCCGACGTGGTCAGCAGCCAGTAATTGTCGCCCTCGACGCTGCGGGGCAGATAGTCGACGTAGGCGACGACGATCCAGCTCAGCCCACCGGCGGCGGCTGCGACGGCCAGGGCGGTGAGGCCGCCGACGGCCCCGACCCGGGCGCGCGGCACGAGGCGCGGGCGCCGGTCGCCCTCCATGATCGCGTAGGGCAGGGCGAAGAGCGGCGGCCCCACATGCCACAGGGTCCAGAGCCAGGTCGTGGTGCCCGGCCCCGAGCCGATGATCCGCCCCGGTCCGAACAGGCCCGGGAAGCTGAGGAGTTGAACCGCGACGATGAGTGTCGTGAACAGGCTGCCGGCGGCGAGAACCAGCAGCGGCACCGACCGGGTGCGCCGGTATTGCGCGAAGAAAAGGCAGGTTGTGACCGCGTAGACCGTGATCAGCGCGGCTTGGTAGCTCGGGACGAATCCCGGCATCGCGCTCATCGGCTCCGCCACGATGGGCAGGAGGGCGAGCGTCAGAAGCCCGAAGGCGGCGGCGACCGCAACAGCGAATCGCCTTTGCGAGGGGGTCGTCCCGGCATCCGCCAAGGTCGAGAGGCCTGGAGGGCCAGCGCAGTCCGGCACGATGTGGCTCCCGGCCGCGCGCCGACGGCGGATCGCCCGGCCGACAGGACCTGCTTCGGTCTAGCACCATCCTCGCCGGGGCGACATCGTTCGTCCGACATCGGACGTTCCTGCCTCGTCCGTATCGTTCGCGCCGTTGCCGGGGAGCGACATCGGTCCTTCCGGTCCCCATGCGACGCCCGGAACCGGATCAGTCGGGAACGCGGCGTCCATCCCAGGCAAAGACCCCGCCCGTATCCTCCGGCCCGAGCCCCTCGATCACCCGCAGCAGGTGCGCCGCGCTCGTCTCGGGGGTGAACAGACCGGGGGTGTTGGGGTCCGGTCGGAAGGGTTCGGACAGGGCCGTGGTCACGGTGCCGGGATGCAGGCCCGCCACGATCGCATCGGGGTGGGTGCGGCGTGCCTCGATCGCAAGGGTGCGCAGGATCTGATTCAGGGCCGCCTTCGACGCGCGGTAGGCGTACCAGCCACCGAGACGATTGTCGGAGATCGAGCCGACCCGCGCCGACAGCGCGGCGAAGACGCTGCGCCCGGCGCGCGGCATCAGGGGCAGGAAGTGCTTGGCCGCCAGGGCCGGACCGATCGCGTTCACCGCGAAGACCGCGGCCATGCCCGCCGGATCCAGGGTCCGGATCGCCTTCTCGGGCGCGACGCCCGGGCCGTGCAGGAGGCCCGTGGCCACGAGGACGAGGCCCACCGGACCGTGACGCCCGACGCGCTCGGCCGCGATACGGACGGACGCCTCATCGGTCAGGTCGATCGGTCCCACCGCCACGGGCCCAGCCTCGACGGTCCCCGACCGCGAGAGGGCAAAGACCGATCCGTAGGTCCCCCGGCCCACGAGGCCGGCGACGAGGGCCCGGCCGATCCCGCCGGAGGCGCCGATCACCACGGCGCTGGGCGGCGAGGCAGACATGGATGGGTTCCGTTCCCGTCACGCGAAACGGCCGCGCGATGGGGATCGCGCGGCCGTTCCGAAGGTTCCCGAGACTTACGAGCAGCCGGTCGTCGAGCCGCAGGTGTCGCACTTCAGGCAGGTGCCGTTCCGGACGAGCGTGAAGTTCGCGCATTCCGGGCAGGCTTCGCCGACGTAGCCCTTCATCTTCGCCTCGGCGCGGCGATCGGAGACCGTGCGCTCGGGCTTGATCGGGTCGGGCTTGGCGAAGGGCAAGGCATTGACCAGGGCCTCGGCCTGGCCGGCCTGGACCGGCTCGGCCTTCAAAGCCGTGGCACCGCGCAGCGCATGGACCACGCCGCCGGCGGGGGTGGTCTGGCCGGAGGTCGCCGCGCCGACACCGATGGTGCCGCCGGCCGGTCCGCCCTGGATCAGGGTGAGCCGGTCGGCCGAGCCACGCAGGAGGCCGCGGGAGACGACGCTGGAGGCGGTGGCTTCCGTCCGGCCGGGCTCGCGGGTGGTGTCGGTCTCCCCGCCGCCGATCACCGTGCCTCCGATCTCGGACGGGTTGACGTGGGCCAGATCCGCGCGGCCGAGGTAGGACACGGCGAGCTCGCGGAAGACGTAGTCGAGGAGCGAAGTCGCGTTCTTGATCGCGTCGTTGCCTTGCACGAAGCCCGCGGGTTCGAAGCGGGTGAAAGTGAAGGCCTCGACGTATTCCTCCAGCGGCACGCCGTACTGGAGCCCAAGCGAGATCGCGATGGCGAAGTTGTTCATCAGGCTGCGGAAGGTGGCGCCTTCCTTGTGCATGTCGATGAAGATCTCGCCGAGGCGACCGTCATCGTACTCGCCGGTCCGCAGGTAGACCTTGTGCCCGCCCACGACCGCCTTCTGGGTGTAGCCCTTGCGACGATGGGGCATCTTCTCGCGGGAGCGGATGCGCTCGACGCGCTCGATCACCCGCTCGACGATCTTCTCCGCGACCTGCGCGGCCTTGGCGGCGGCCGGGGCCGCGATCAGCGCCTCGACCAAGTCCTCGGCGTCGTCGTCCTCGTCGGCGATCAGGGCCGAGTTCAGGGGCTGCGAGAGCTTCGAGCCGTCGCGGTAGAGGGCGTTGGCCTTGAGGGCCAGGGTCCAGGACAGCTTGTAGGCGTTCTTGCAATCCTCGACCGTCGCGTCGTTGGGCATGTTGATGGTCTTGGAGATGGCGCCCGAGATGAAGGGCTGCGCCGCCGCCATCATGCGGATGTGGCTCTCCACCGAGAGGTAGCGCTTGCCGATGCGGCCGCACGGGTTGGCGCAATCGAACACCGCGTAGTGTTCCGGCTTGAGGAAGGGGGCACCCTCCAGGGTCATCGCACCGCAGATGTGGGTGTTGGCCGCTTCGATGTCCTTCTTCGAATAGCCCAGGAAGGGCAGGATCTCGAAGGTCGGATCGGCAAGCTTCTCGGCCGGAACCTTGAGCACGTCCTTCAGGAAGTCGTCGCCCAGGGTCCAGCGGTTGAACACGAACTTGATGTCGAAGGCCGACTTCAGGCCCGCCTCCACCGCCGCGAGCTTGTCGTCGGTGAAGCCCTTGGCGCGGAGCGACCCGGGGTTGATCGCCGGCGCCTGGCCCATCGAGCCGTGGCCGACCGCGTAGGCCTCGATCTCGGCGATCTCGGATTCCCGGTAGCCGAGGGTGCGCAGGGCATCCGGCACCGCGCGGTTGATGATCTTGAAGTAGCCGCCGCCAGCGAGCTTCTTGAACTTCACCAGGGCGAAGTCCGGCTCGATGCCGGTGGTGTCGCAATCCATCACGAGGCCGATCGTGCCGGTGGGCGCGATGACGGTCGCCTGGGCGTTGCGGTAGCCGTGCTCCTCGCCCAGCGCCAGGGCGCGGTCCCAGGCGTGCTTCGCCCGCTCGGCGATGTCGGCCTGGGGCACGTTGGCCAGATCGAGGGGCACCGGGGCGATCGAGAGGAACTCGTAGCCCTCCGCCTCGCCGTGGGCGGCGCGACGGTGGTTGCGGATCACCTTGAGCATGGCATCCGCGTTCTCCTCGTAGGCCGGGAAGGCCCCGAGTTCGCCGGCCATCTCGGCGGAGGTGGCGTAGGCCACGCCGGTCATGATCGCCGTGAGGGCGCCGGCCAGCGCACGACCCTTCTCGGAGTCGTAGGGCAGGCCCATGCTCATCAGCAGGCCGCCGATATTGGCGTAGCCCAGACCGAGGGTGCGGTAGCGGTACGAGAGCTCTGCGATCTCCTTCGAGGGGAACTGCGCCATCATCACCGAGATCTCGAGCACGACCGTCCAGAGGCGGTTAAGATGCTCGAAGGTGGCAACGTCGAAGTGGTTCGTGGCGCGGTCGTACATCGTCAGCAGGTTGGCCGAGGCCAGGTTGCAGGCGGTGTCGTCGAGGAACATGTATTCGGAGCACGGATTCGACGCCCGGATCCGGCCGCCCGCCGGGCAGGTGTGCCAGTCGTTCATCGTCGTGTTGAAGTGCAGGCCCGGATCGGCCGAGGCCCAGGCGGCCTGACCGATCTTTTCCCAAAGGTCGCGGGCCTTCACGGTCTTCGTGGTCTTGCCGGTGGTGCGCGCGGTGAGGTTCCAGTCGGCATCGGACTCGACCGCGCGCAGGAAGTCGTCGGTGAGGGAGACCGAGTTGTTGGAGTTCTGGCCGGCGACGGTGAGGTAGGCTTCCGAATCCCAGTCGGTGTCGTAGACGGGGAAGTCGATCTTGGTGAAGCCCTGGCGGGCGAACTGGATCACGCGCTTCGTGTAGGAATCCGGTACCGCGTCCTTGCGGGCGGCCTTGACGGCCTTCTTCAGGACGGGATTGCGCTCGGGGTCGAAGCAGGCATCTCCCTCCGCCTCGCACTGGGTGCAGGCCTTCATCACCGCGCTCAGGTGCTTGGAGACGATCTTGGAGCCGGTGACGAGGGCAGCGACCTTCTGCTCCTCCTTCACCTTCCAGTCGATGTACTGCTCGATATCCGGATGGTCGATGTCGACGATGACCATCTTGGCCGCGCGCCGGGTGGTGCCACCCGACTTGATGGCGCCTGCGGCCCGGTCGCCGATCTTGAGGAAGGACATCAGGCCGGAGGACTTGCCGCCGCCGCCGAGCTTCTCGTTCTCGCCGCGCAGCAGCGAGAAGTTCGAGCCGGTGCCCGAGCCGTACTTGAACAGGCGCGCCTCGCGGACCCAGAGGTCCATGATGCCGCCCTCGTTGACGAGGTCGTCCTGCACGCCCTGGATGAAGCAGGCATGCGGCTGCGGGTGCTCGTAGGACGAGGCGGACTTCGTCAGTTCACCGGTGCGGTAATCGACGTAGTAGTGCCCCTGCGCCGGGCCATCGATGCCGTAGGCCCAGTGGAGGCCGGTATTGAACCATTGCGGCGAGTTCGGCGCCACCATCTGGCGGGCGAGCATGAAGCGCAGCTCGTCGAGGAAGGCCGAGGCGTCCGCCTCGGACGTGAAGTAGCCGCCCTTCCAGCCCCAGTAGGTCCAGCAGCCGGCGAGACGGTCGAAGACCTGCGTCGACGAGATCTCGGAGACGTAGCGCTCGGCCTCGGGCAGCTCGGCCAGCGCGACGAGATCCGGCTCCGAACGCCACAGGAACGACGGCACGTCGTTCTCCTCAACCTTCTTCAGGGCCGCCGGTACGCCGGCCTTGCGGAAGTACTTCTGCGCGAGGACGTCGCTGGCCACCTGGGACCAGCTCTCCGGCACCTCGATCCCGTCGAGGCGGAAGACCGTGGAACCGTCCGGGTTGCGGATCTCGCTCAGGGTCTTGCGAAAGGGAATCGTCGCGTAAGGGGATTGTCCGGCCGTGGTATGGCGCCGTTCGAACCGCATGGAACCTGTCTCCCGAGCCGCCTGAAGAAGTGCGGCGCCGTGTCGAAGAATGATGAAGCCAAGCGTCCGCGAACGCCGCGAAGCGCCGGAATGGGTCTCGAAAATTCGGTGGTCCGCCGGTGACGCGACAGCCTCGGCGACGATCCGAAGGTATGCCAGCCCGGGGCCTCACGTCAATAACTAGTGTGCCGGCTGCCTGTTCCGGGCTACATGTAGTGGGTGACGTCTTATTCCTGTGGATATCGCGACCCGTTCCGTAAGTGCCCTTTTCGCTTGATGGATTCGGAGGCGAAAAATTTTCCACCCACAGGTGGTGCCACCCTCGCCGGTGGTGCCCGCAGGGTTAACGGCACCGGGTGTGAGATTTCCGCCGCATCGGGCTCAGTCCCTTCGCCTCGCGGGCGCCGCCGCGCGACTGGACTTCACGCATGCGCCTCACCATAGTCCGCGCCGGAACACGATGGCGGGGCGCGGGTGCCCCATTCAGGCGAACGCGATGGCTCTCAAGGACACGCTCCTGCGGATCTTCACCTGGTGGAACGGTCAGACGATGTCGCTCGCGCTCTACACGGCGCGCAGCGGTCAGCGCGTCGGCGCGGACGATCTCGGCAACGTCTACTACCGGGCGCAGGGGCCGCTGATCGACCGTTCCGTCGGCACCGAGCGGCGCTGGGTGGTCTATAACGGATATGCCGACGCCTCGAAGGTGCCCCCGGGCTGGCGCGCTTGGCTCTGTCACAACGGCGACGTGCCCCCGAGCGAACAGGATTACACGCCGCGGGCCTGGCAGAAGCCCTACGTGGAGAACCTGACCGGCACCAGCGGCGCCTACCGCCCGCGCGGCTCGCAGTTGAATGTCGGCCAGCGCCCCGCCGCCACCGGCGACTACGTGCCCTGGAGCCCGGGCAACTGAGGGCAGGCCCTCCGGTCAGGGGCCGGCCCTTTTTCCACCAATCTTCGCGCGCTTAAGAAGACCTCGCATCGTCGCGCCCGCCCGGGGCGCCAGCGAGGAGGGTCGTCCGTGAGCCGCAGCACAGCAGGATCGTCTCGCTCCGTGGTCAAGCGCCTCCTCCTCGCGTCGGTCGCGATCGGCCTCTCCGGCCTCCCGGCCGCCGCCGACAAGATCAAGAACCCCACCGCGGTGTTCTCGGGCCTCGACAAGATCACCGGGCGCATCGTTTCCTTCGAAGTGGCGGTGGACGAGACCGTGCAGTTCGGCGCCCTGCAGCTGACGCCGCGGGTCTGCTACAGCCGCCCGCCGACCGAGAGCCCGAAGACCACGGGCTTCCTTGAGGTCGACGAGGTTACCCTCGACAACAAGTATCGCCGCATCTTCACCGGCTGGATGTTCGCGTCGAGCCCCGGCCTGCACGCCATCGAGCATCCGATCTACGATGTCTGGCTCGTCGATTGTAAGGGCGGCTCCGACGTGATCGCCGAGGCGCGCGAGCAGGAAGATGTGCCCGCCATGGCCTCGAAGCCGGAGAAGACCCGGCGTCCGAAGAGCGGCCAGGATGCCACCCGGACCGCCCAGCAGGTGAATCCGAACGGCCAGGTGGATGTGGAAGCGCCGCGCGGGGTGCCGGTCCAGCCCAGGCAGAAGCCCTCGCGCAAGTTCTTCCCGTCGAACGAGGGGCCGGCCCCGGCGCCGCCGCCGCAGCAGCCGCAGTCGCTGTTCGACGCCCTGTTCCGCTAAGATGCACCGACGCGCGTCAGTCGAGGGCTAACGCGTCCAAAACCTGTTGCCCGCGCACCGATCCGTCCCCGGGCCAGACAGACCAGTCTGCCCGCTGGTCGATCGCCTCGGCCAAGCGCCGCTTGTAGATGTGGCGCGGGAGTTCCTCCGCGCCGAACTGCATCAAGTGATCGGTCACGAACTGCGTGTCGGCGAGGCGGTAGCCGCCCGCACGCAGACGGGCCACGAGATGCACCAGGGCGACCTTCGAGGCGTCGCGGACGGTGTGGAACATGCTCTCCCCGAAGAAGGCGGCTCCGAGGGAGACGCCGTAGAGGCCGCCGACCCGCTGGCCGTCGAGGAACACCTCGACCGTGTGGGCATGCCCAGCCTCGAAAAGGGCACCGTAGAGCTCGCGGATCCGGCCATTGATCCAGGTTCGCTGGGCGTCACCTCGCGGCGCGGCGCAGCCGGCGATGACCGCATCAAAATCCTGATCGGTTCGAACCTCGAACACGTCCGACCGCACGGTTCGCGCGAGACGCTTGGCGACATGGAAGGCGTCGAGGGGCAGGACGCCGCGCGCCCGTGGTTCAACCCAGTAGATGGCCGGATCGTCGGCATCCTCCGCCATGGGAAAGATGCCGGCCGCATACGCCTTCAACAGGATCTCGGGCGTGATCTCGACGCGGTCGCCATCATACATGAGCGGAGTTTGAAGCGGTGCCACGTGGAAGGCCAGAGGGAGGCTCGCCGCACGGGGTGCCCGATTCACGAAAAAGGGCGGAACCTCCCGGTTCCGCCCTCGCATGCCAGACGGCGGGAATGCTCAGAAGTTCGGGCCGCCCGAGGTAGTGCCGAGATTCGGCACGATCCGATTCGGCTGCTCGGCGTTCCCGCCCTTCGCGGAATCCTCGAAGATCGCCTCGCGGTTGGTGGCGTAGGGCGCCTCGACCACCGAACCGGTCACGTCCATGTCGACGCGGCCATCGGCGTTGCGGTAGGCGCCGTAGGCCGACGGATTGTCGATCGGGCCACGGGTGGTGTTGCCGGCCTGCGGAACGGCCCGCTCGGGCTGGCCGACATTGCCGGACGGAGACTGCGCCAGGGCGGCAGAGGCGATCAGGGAGGCGGCGACGAAGGTCAGGCTGAAGGTGCGCATCGGAATCTTTCGGGAAGTCGGTCGTTAGGAATTCGGTCTCCGGCGGAGCAGGTCGCTTCGGGGCTCGAAAGGCCCGCTCCGGCTCCGCCTGACTGATCTGGGGGAGGAAGTCGTGACGGATCAAAGCGTTCCGGCACTTCCTTCGCTGGCAATCGGTCGCAGGCGACGGGACTGGAAAGTGTTGAGATCATTCCCAGGGAACAAGCGAACGTCGTCGCAACGGCTCAGATTGAGCCCATCCGCGAAGGCAGCCCAGCCTGAAAGAGATGATCCGGATCAGCTTGAATCTCGTTCACGCGCAATTTGGTTGTGCGTGAACGCACATGGGTGGTCGATGACCCGCCAGGGGACCGGACCGGCACGAAAAAGCCGGCCCGTTTCGGGGCCGGCTCGGGATCGAACAATCAGGGCAGACCCGCCGCGACGGGTTGTCCGATCAGCGGGCGGGGCCGCCGGACGTCGTACCTGTGTTCGGTACGCCGCGGTTGGTGTCGTTGGCATTGCCGCCCTTGGCCGAATCGACCGCGCCCGCGCCGGCGCTCATGCCGCGTTCGCCGGCCGGGGCCGTCGCTGCGCCCGGGACCGGCGCCATGTCGCGGGTCGAGGGGTTGTCGATCGGTCCGCGGGTGGTTCCACCAGCCTGCGGTACCGCCCGCTCGGGCTGGCCGACGTTGCCGGAGGGCGATTGGGCGAGGGCGGGACCGGCGAGAAGGAGGCCGGCGAGAAGCGGGATGGTCAGGAGCACGCGGTGGGTATTCCTTGCAGGGCGGCCCGGCGGCAAATCCCGCCATCAAGCCTGGGCAGATGCTGGAGAACGAATCTGCGCCGGCGCTGTTCCCCCCGGCTTACGGCGCCGACGGTTCGTCGAGGCCGCCATCGGCCAGGAACCCCTCGAGCCAATGGATGTCGTACTCCCCGTTCTGGACATCCGCATTGCGCACTAGGGTCCGGAACAGCGGCAGGGTGGTGTCGACACCGTCGACCACGAACTCGTCGAGGGCGCGGCGCAGGCGCATGAGGCACTCGTTGCGCGTGCGTCCGTGCACGATCAGCTTGCCGATCAGCGAGTCGTAGTTCGGCGGAATGCGATAGCCCTGGAACACGGCCGAATCCACGCGCACGCCGAGCCCGCCGGGCGGATGGAAATAGGTGATGAGCCCCGGCGAGGGACGGAAGGTCGCCGGATGCTCGGCATTGATGCGGCACTCGATGGCGTGCCCCTCGACCTTGATCTCGTCCTGCGTCATCGACAGAGGCAGACCGGCGGCGACGCGGATCTGCTCGTTCACCAGGTCGATTCCGGTGATCATCTCTGTGACGGGATGCTCGACCTGAATGCGGGTGTTCATCTCGATGAAGTAGAACTTTCCGTCCTCGTAGAGGAACTCCACCGTCCCGGCGCCGAGATATTGCAGGTCCTGCATCGCGCGGGCGCAGATGCCGCCGATCTCGGCGCGCATGTCGGCGTTGAGAGCCGGCGAGCCGCCTTCCTCCCAGACCTTCTGGTGCCGGCGCTGCAGGGAGCAGTCACGCTCGGCGAGGTGAACCGCGTTGCCGCGCCCGTCGCCAAGCACCTGAACCTCGATGTGTCGCGGCTTCTCCAGGTATTTCTCCAGGTAGACCGCATCGTCGCCGAAGGCCGCCTTGGCCTCGGTGCGGGCCATGCCGAGAGCCTGCTCCAAGTCGGCCTCGGACCTCGCGACCTTCATACCGCGGCCACCGCCGCCGGAAGCCGCCTTGACCAGGACCGGATAGCCGATCTCGGCGGCGATCCGCTTGGCTTCCTCGGGATCCTCCACGCCGCCCTCGGAGCCGGGCACGCAAGGGATTCCCAGGCGCTTGGCGGTCCGCTTGGCCTCGATCTTGTCGCCCATGATGCGGATGTGCTCCGCCTTGGGGCCGATGAAGCCGATGTTGTGGTGGGCCAGCACCTCGGCGAAGCGCGCATTCTCGGAGAGGAAGCCGTAGCCCGGGTGGACGGCGTCGGCCCCGGTGATCTCGCAAGCCGCGATGATCGAGGGAATGTTTAGATAGCTGTCGCGGGCCGCCGGCGGCCCGATGCAGACGCTCTCGTCGGCGAGGCGCACATGCATCGCATCCGCGTCGGCGGTGGAGTGGACCGCCACGGTGGCGATCCCGAGTTCCTTGGCCGCACGCAGGATGCGCAGGGCGATCTCGCCCCGGTTGGCAATCAGGATCTTGTCGAACATGGGTGCGGCCCTGCTCACTCGATGACGAGGAGGGGTTCGCCGAACTCGACGGGCTGGCCGTCCTCGACGAAGACGGCGGTGACGGTGCCGGCGCGGGGCGCAACGATCTCGTTGAAGGTCTTCATCGCCTCGATGAGCAGGAGCTTGTCGCCCGCCTCGACCTTCGAGCCGACATCGACGAACAGCTTCGCCTCGGGCGAGGGCCGGCGATAGGCGGTACCCACCATGGGGGAGGGGACCGAGCCGGGATGGCCGGCACCGGCCTTGCGGTCGAGGCCGCCCCCGGGACCGGGGACCGGAAGCGGCGCGGCGACGGCGGCCATCGCGGGCACCGGGGCCGGCGCGGGAGCCGCGACCTGCACCTGAACCGCCTCGATGCGGCGGGCGACGCGGATGCGCAGATCCCCCTTCTCGACCTCGATCTCGCTGAGATCGGTCTCGTTGATGAGCTTGGCGAGCTCGCGGACGAGCTCCGGATCGAAGGGGTCGTTCTTGGACATCGGCTCCTTGGGCATCGGCTCGGTCGTCTTCAGGTCAGGCGGAGGGTGCGGCTAGGGTCGCTGGCGGATGCCATGGCCGGGCGGAACATGCCCGGCAGCGACGACTCGGGTCTGGACGTCGAGGACTCAGCAGCTGGCGTGGCCGCACTGGCGCACGTCGCTGATGGTCTTGCGGATCGGCTCGAGGCCGACCGCGCCGGGAATGATCTCGTCGCCGATGACGAAGGCGGGCGTGCCCGACAGGCCGAGCTTGTCGCCGAGGCCGACATTCTCGGACAGGGCGGCCTTCACCTCGGGGCCCTGCGCGTCCTTCATCAGGCGGGTGACGTCGAGGCCCATCTCCTTCGCCACGGCCACGGCGCGCTCGCCGTTCACCCGGCCCTTCGATTCCAGGAGCTTGGTATGGAATTCGAAGATCTTGTCGCCCTTGAGCTGCTGCTTGGCCGCGAGCGCGATCTTGCTGGCCTCCAGGGATTCGGCGCCGAGCACGGGGAAGTCCTTCAGGACGACGCGCAGCTTCGGGTCCCCCTTGATCAGGGCCTGGATGTCCGAGAGCGCCTTGCGGCAATACCCGCAATTGTAGTCGAAGAACTCGACCAGCGTGACGTCACCCGTGGGATTGCCCGCCACGACGCCGTGGGGCGAGTTGACCAGAGCCTCGCGGGATTCCTTCAGGGCCGCCGACTGGGCCAGCTTCTGGGTCTCCTGCTGCCGGCGCTCGCCCTCGGCGATCGCCTCCTGCAACACCTCGGGGTTCTTGACGAGGTAATCCTTGATGATCCCCTCGATCGCCTGGCGCTGCGCATCCGTGAAGGCGGCGGCCGGGGCGGGCTGGCTCGGGGTGGTCTGAGCCACCGCGGCGCCGAGGGTGCCGGCCAGGATCGTGGCGGAGAGCAGGGAGCGGAAGAGGGGCATACGTCCTCGCGGGGCGGGACCGGTCAGACGTAGGCCGGCCATCGGGGGTCGTGTCGTCGATGCGACATGCGGTTAGCGGCCGGGTTAGGCGTTTTCGCGGCGGGCGGTCAATCACCGAATGGCAGGTTTGGCCCTCGCGCGGCGCAGCCGCTATGACGGAGCCGATGAGCCAGCCCCTGATCCTCTCTTCGAACCTGCCCTCCGAACGCGCGGCCCGCGTCGCCCCGTTCCTCGCCATGGACGTGATGTCGGCGGCCGCCGCCCGCGAGGCGCGCGGGGAGGCCGTCGTGCACATGGAGGTCGGGCAGCCCTCGGCACCGGCCCCGCGCGCGGTGATCGCGGCTGCACAGGCGGCTCTCGCGACCGGCGCACTGCCCTACACCCAGGCGCTCGGCCTCCCGGCCCTGCGTGAGCGCATCGCACGCCACTACGCCGAAACCTACGGGGTCGCGGTCCCACCGAGCCGGATCGTCGTGACGACCGGCTCTTCGGCCGGTTTCGTGCTCGCCTTCCTCGGCCTGTTCGATGCCGGCGCCCGCATCGCGGTTCCGCAACCGGGCTACCCGGCCTATCGCAGCCTCCTCAACGCCCTCGACCTCGTCCCGGCCCCCCTGGTGCTGCAGGAAGCGGACCGTTTCGCCCCCACCGGCGCCGCCCTCAAGGCGCTACACGAACGAGAGCCCCTGTCCGGCATCCTCGTGATGAGCCCGGCCAACCCCTCCGGCACCGTGATCGAGCCGGCGCGCCTCGCCGACCTCTGTGCCACGGCCCGGGCGCTGGGGCTGCGCTTCATCTCCGACGAGATCTATCACGGGCTCGCCTACGGCGTGCCGACCGAGACGGCCCTGCGCTACGACGACGAAGCGATCGTCATCAACTCGTTCTCGAAGACCTGGTGCATGACGGGCTGGCGCATCGGCTGGATGGTGGTGCCGGACTGGCTCGCCCGGCCCGTCGAGCGGCTGGCGCAGAACCTCTACATCTCGGCGCCCTATCTCTCGCAGGTCGCGGCGCTGGCGGCCTTCGACGCCGTGGGCGAGGTCGAGGCGGTGCGCGCGGGCTACGCCGTCAACCGCGCCCTTCTCCTCGACGCCTTCCCGGGCCTTGGCCTGGGGCGGACGCACCCGGCCGACGGGGCCTTCTACCTCTACGCCGACGTCTCGAACCTCACCGACGATTCGGTGGCATTCTGCCGGCGAATGCTCGACGAGGCAGGGGTCGCCGCGACTCCGGGCCTCGATTTCGACGGCCAGGATGGCGGCCACCACGTCCGCTTCTCGTTCGCCGGCTCGCACGCCGATTGCGTCGATGCGGTGCGGCGCCTCAAGGCTTGGCTTCGCTGAAACGCAAAACGGGGCGGGCTCGACGCCCACCCCGCTCGTTCTGGCTAATGACGGACGATCACTCGCCGGTCAGGGCCGCCTTGGTCCGGGACCACCAGCCGGCCCGCTTCGGACGATCCGGATCGGACGGGGGCGTGAGCACCACCGCCACCGGCTCGGGCACCGGCTTGGACGCAAGCACCGGCTCCGTCGTCTGGGCCGCTTCGGCCTCCGGCTCGACCGCCACTGGCGCTTCCAGGGCGACCGGCGCGGCCGTCTCGGAGGCCACCGGTGCCACCGCCTCGGACACCGCCGCGGCGCTCACCGGCTCCTCTCCGCCCAGGAAAGCGGACGGCGCGTCGGTTGCACCTTCATCGCCCTCCACCGAAGCGACCGGCCGATCGCCGAAGGCCTGCTCGTCACCGGTCCGGTGAGCGGAGTCCTGAGTTTCGGACTCGTCGCGCCCGGCTTCCTGGCCGACGGCTTCGCCATCGCGCCCGCGACCGTCACGGTCGCGCCCGCGGCCGCCGCGGCGACCCCGGCGGCGACGGCGGCCGCTGCCATCATCCTCGCCGGACGCAGGCGTCTCGGCCGACGCGACCGTCTCGTCGGCCTCGGCCTGCGCGGCGATGTCCTCGGACTCCTCGCCCTCGCCATCCTCGTCGCCCTCGGAGGCCGACTCGCCACCGATCTGCTCGCCCGCTTCGGTGCGACCGCCCCGCCGACGGCGACGGCGGCGACGTCCACCGCGGCCCTCGCCACCGTCGGCGGCCTTCTCACGGGTCTCTTCGGCCGGGGCGCCGGCCTCGGTCTCCTCGGTCTCGGCCTCGGAGACCTCCTCCTCGATCTCCGGATCGAAATCCTCCTCGGGCTCAAGGGCGGAGCTGATCGCCACGGCACGCACACCGGTCACCGGCCCCTCGGCACGGACCGCCGGCTCGCCACGTTCGAGCTGGAAGGCGGAGGTGGCGGCGAGGCGCTCATCGGCCGCGATGGTGAGGGAGACGCCGAAACGGACCTCCAGCTCGCGCAGGTGCGCCCGCTTCTGGTTCAGGATGTAGAGCGCCACCTCGGTGCGGGTGCGCAGGACGAGGTTGTGCGTCGTGCTCTTGAGGAGCGATTCCTCGATCGCCCGCAGGATCTGCAGCGCCACCGACGAGGTCGCCCGGACGTAGCCCGAGCCGCCGCAATGGGTGCAGGGCAGGGACGAGCTCTCCAGCATCCCGGTGCGGATGCGCTGGCGGCTCATCTCCAGGAGGCCGAAGGGCGAAATCCGGCCGACCTGGATGCGGGCGCGATCGTTCTTCAAGCACTCGTTGAGCTTCTTCTCCACGGCGCGGTTGTTGCGCTTCTCCTCCATGTCGATGAAGTCGATCACGACGAGGCCGGCGAGATCGCGCAGGCGCAGCTGGCGGGCGACCTCCTCGGCCGCCTCCAGGTTGGTGCGCAGGGCGGTGTCCTCGATGTCGTGCTCGCGGGTGGAGCGACCCGAGTTCACGTCGATGGAGACGAGGGCTTCCGTCGGGTTGATGACGAGGTAGCCGCCCGACTTCAGGGTGACGTGGGTGGAGAACATCGCGTCGAGCTGCTGCTCGACCCCGTAGCGCGCGAAGATCGGCGTCGCGTCCCGGTAGGGCTGCACGACCTTCGACTGACCGGGCATCAGCATGCGCATGAAGTCGCGGGCTTCGCGGTAGGCCTCGTCGCCCGCCACCAGGATGTCGTCGATGTCCTTGTTATAGAGGTCGCGAATGGCGCGCTTGATGAGCGAGCCTTCCTCGTAGACCAGCGCCGGAGCGGAGGACGACAGCGTCAGCTCGCGGACGCTCTCCCACAGGCGCATCAGGTACTCGAAGTCGCGCTTGATCTCGGGCTTGGTGCGCGAGGCGCCGGCCGTGCGCAGGATGACGCCCATCCCTTCCGGCACCTCCAGGTCCTGGGCGACTTCCTTGAGGCGCTTGCGGTCGGCGGCCGAGGTGATCTTGCGGGAGATGCCACCGCCTCGTCCGGTATTCGGCATGAGCACCGAGTAGCGCCCGGCCAGAGACAGGTAGGTGGTCAGCGCCGCGCCCTTGGTGCCGCGCTCTTCCTTGACGACCTGCACCAGGATGATCTGGCGGCGCTTGATGACCTCCTGGATCTTGTAGTGGCGACGATAGGTGCGCGGGCGCTCGGGGATCTCGGCCAGGGCATCGCCGCCGACCTGAGCGATCTTCTGCGGACGCTCGCCGTCCTCGCCCTCGCTCTCCTCGTCGTCCTCGTCGTCGTCCTCATCGGAATCGTCGTCGTCATCCTCGGACTCGTCGTCCGAATCGTCGTCCTCCGAATCCTCGTCGCTCTCGTCCACATCGTCCTCGTCGGACTCCTCCTCGGACGTGGTCCCGGCGGCGGGCGCCGCGACGTCTGAGTCGGCCTCGCCCATGGGTGCGGCTTCGAGCGCCAACTCGGCCGCCGGCTCGACCGGCGCCTCGGCGGTGGCACCAGCAGACCCTGCGTCGTCGGAGAACGGGACGTCCGACGCCGCCGGCTCGTCGCCCTCGGAGCTCTCGCCGCTGGCGAGGGCCGCTTGCGGCAGGTCGGCGGATTCATCGCTGCCGGGCAGGATCGGCGGCGGCGCGTCGCCGAGGCCGCCCTCGAGCAGCGCGTCGGCGACGCCGATCGCCGGATCGCTGGCCGAAGTCTCGTCGAAGGAGGTCTCGTCGAAGGAGATCGGGTTGCCGTTGGCCTCGCCGGCAATCGGTGCGCCGACGTCCTCCGACGTCACCGTCTCGGACGTACGGGCCTTCTTGGCGGAGGTGCCGTCGCGACGGCCGCGCGAGCGGCGGCGGGGCTTGCGCTCCTCGCGCTCCCGGTGCTCCTCGGCTTCGCGGGCCTCGTCCTCGAGCAGGGCCTGCCGGTCCGCGAGGGGGATCTGGTAGTAGTCCGGGTGGATCTCGCTGAAAGCGAGGAAGCCGTGGCGGTTGCCGCCGTACTCGATGAAGGCGGCCTGGAGCGAGGGCTCCACGCGCGTCACCTTGGCGAGGTAGATATTGCCGCGAAGCTGGCGCCTGTTGGCGGCCTCGAAGTCGAATTCCTCGACCCTAGACCCGTGAACCGTGACGACCCGGGTCTCCTCCGGGTGCATCGCGTCGATGAGCATCTTGTTGTTGTTGGCCATGACGAACTTTCGACATGGCGGTCGACGTCGTTCTCCTCGAACCGCGCGGTCCCGATGGGGCGCCGACCGGTCCGGGCGCGACGGCCCGGCGGATCGGTGCCCGTGACGACCCGGGGAAGGGGGTCGCGGAAGCTGTGGGGAAGGGATTGCCGCCAACCGCCGCTGGGCGCCGGATCTCGGCGCGCGTGGGGTTGATCCTGGCCAGGGGCGACGAGAAGGCGGCGCCACGCGAAACGCGCAGGCGTTGAACACGAGCAACGGCAACCGATGCTGTGTGTCCGCTCATTCTCTCCCTGACCTCGCGAAGACTGTATGGGCCCATCCGAGGACAGGCCGGCATGTGCAGAACGGTGCGGCGGCCGAAAAGGCCACCGAATGAACCGACTCCCACCCGGCCTTGCTGTGCCGCCATGTCTGACGCGGGGAACCGACTGCGAAGGCGATTCGACGCAATGCCGAACCGCGCCCGCGGGCCGCGGAGCAAACCGCACGGCACCGGGAAGGGGACCGTATCATTACAGAGCGTCGCGACGTTTTGGCAAGGTCCTTAATCTTTGATCTGCCGCTCTGACCTGACATCTCCGTGCCGAACCTCGGCAGGGGGATCGCCGCGGCCCGCGTCGTGGCGGGGGCTGTCGCCCCCGGGACACAAGGGGCGCCGAAGTGGAGCGCGGCCCTTGAGGAACGGTTAACCATCCCGTCGGTATCCCGTAGTGGCTGGCTTACGCCATAGCCCGCTCGCGAGCCCGCTCCTCCGGGGCGTGCCCGTCCTCACGGGGATGATTGTCGGAACGATGCCGAGACGCGCCCGCCTTCTCCGCTCCGTCCTCCTCGCCCTGGCCTGCGCCGGAGCGAGCCCGTTCGCCGGGACCGGTGCACGGGCACAGGACACCGACAAGGCTCATGGGACCGCCTCGCCGGCGGCCGTCGCCATCGCGGCGGACCTCGCCACGAGCAACGGTACCACGAAGCTGACCCTGACCCTTTCAAAGGCCATCGAGGCGAAGGCCTTCGTGATGGAGCGTCCGGATCGGGCGGTGATCGATCTGGCGGAGGTGAACTTCCAGCTCGGGCCGGAGACGGGCCGGAAGCGCGACGGGGTGGTGGCCTCCTTCCGCTACGGGCTCTTCGCGCCGGGACGGTCGCGCATCGTCGTCGACCTCGCCCAACCGGCGACGGTGGGGCGGATCGAGACCATGACGCGCCCGCGCGACGGCGCCGTGCTGCTCAGCATCGAGTTCCAGCGCAGCGATCGCGAGGGCTTCCGACGCGCTTCGGTGGCGAGCGATCCGGCACCGGCCCAGCGCAAGGTCGCGACCATCCCGGAATCGACGGACGCCCGCCCTCTGATCATGGTCGATGCCGGCCACGGCGGGACCGATCCCGGCGCCATCGCGGCCACCGGCGCCTTCGAAAAGGACATCGTGTTCGGCTTCGCCCAGGCCCTGGTGTCCCAGCTCGAAGCCGGCGGCCGGTACCGGGTGCGGATGACGCGGGACCGCGACGTCTTCGTGCCCCTCTCCGAGCGCGTCCGCCTCGCCCGCGAGGCGAAGGCCGACCTCTTCGTCTCGATCCATGCGGATTCGATCTCGTCGGCCCCGCAGGTGCGCGGCGCCACCATCTACACCGGCTCCGAGAAGGCCACCGACGCCGAATCGGCCAAGCTCGCCGAGCGCGAGAACCGCGCCGACGCGGCCGCCGGCACCGAATCGAACGAGGGTCCCGGCCATGTCGCCGACATCCTCCAGGAACTGACCCTGCGCGAGACCCGCACCTTCTCGTCGGGGTTCGCCAAGAGGCTGATGACCCATCTCGGGCCGGTCATGGAGATGAGCGCCAAGCCGCACCGCGAGGCCGGCTTCCAGGTTCTGCGCTCGCCCGACGTCCCCTCGGTGCTGGTGGAACTCGGCTACCTGTCCAGCAAGCACGACCTCGACCTGCTGCAGTCGGAGGGTTGGCGCGCCGAGGTGACCGGCGGCATGGCCAAGGCGATCGATGCGTTCTTCGGCAGCCGGACGTCGCTGACCCGTCCGCAGCCGCCCCGTCGCTCGGCCGCAATCGCCCCAGTTTCACCATAGAATGCGTGTGAAACCGGGGCTCACAGCGCTCCGGTCACACCGATGCCGATGGTCTCGGTCGGATTGATCGCGGCGCGCTTGAGCGAACGCCGCCGACAGCGTGGGCTCGACCGCATTTAACGCGGCGGGACTCTTGCATTTCGGAATGGGACACGGTCCGAGGAGGTACGCGCCATCGTGGCGGGTGCTCTCGCGGCCGTCCGGCGGCGATGGATCATCGACGGACGGGACCCGGATGCGCTTCATCCTTCGTTTCTTCGGCTTCCTGTTCAGCGTCGGCGCGATGGTCTTCGTGATCGCCGCCGCGGCGGCCGCGTTCTTCTACTGGAAATTCAGCCAGGACCTGCCGGATCACGCCGCGCTCGCCAATTACGAGCCGCCGGTGATGAGCCGCGTCCATGCGGCGGACGGCTCGCTGCTGGCCGAGTACGCCAGTGAGCGGCGGCTCTACCTCCCGATCCAGGCGATGCCCAAGATCGTCGTCGCGGCCTTCCTCTCGGCCGAGGACAAGAACTTCTACAAGCATGGCGGCGTCGACCCCGAGGGTCTCGTGCGCGCCGCGCTGACGAACTTCAAGAGCGGCAAGAAGCAGGGCGCCTCGACGATCACCCAGCAGGTCGCCAAGAACTTCCTCCTGTCCCCGGAGCAGACCTTCGAGCGCAAGGCCAAGGAGGCGCTGATCGCCTTCCGGATCGAGGCCGCCTACTCGAAGGACAAGATCCTCGAGCTCTACCTGAACGAGATCTTCCTCGGCACGATCGTGCCCGGGCGCAACCTGCACGGCGTCGCCGCAGCGGCACTCGATTACTTCGGCAAGTCGGTTCACGAACTCACGATCAACGAAGCGGCCTACCTCGCCGCCCTGCCGAAGGGGCCGAACAACTACCACCCCTACCGCCAGACCCAGAAGGCGCTCGATCGGCGCAACGAGATCATCGGCCTGATGGCCCAGAACGGGTACATCACCAAGGAAGAGGCCGAAGCGGCCCGCAAGATGCCCCTCGGCGTCAATCCGCGCGTCGCCTTCGCCAACGCCGCCAACGCCAACTACTTCACCGAAGAGGTCCGGCGCGAGATCGCCGAGCGCTACGGCGAGAAGAAGCTCTACGAGGGCGGCCTCTCCGTGCGCGCCACCCTGGACCCGAAGATGCAGTCCTGGGCCCGCAAGGCCCTGGTGGACGGTCTTGTTCGCTACGACCAGTCGCACGGCTGGCGCGGCGCGCAAGCCAAGGTCGACCTCGTCGGCCGCGACTGGGGCCTCGCCGTGGCCGAAGTGCCCGGTCTCGGCGACGTCGCGCCGTGGCGCCTCGCCGTGGTCCTGAACACCACCGGCGGCTCCGCCCAGATCGGGCTGCAGCCGCGCCGCGAAGCCTCCGGCCAGGTTTCGAAGGAGCGCGAGACCGGCACGATCACCGCCGAGGGCACCCGCTGGACCGGGCGGTCGCCCGCCGCGGCGCTGAACGCCGGCGACGTCGTCTACGTCGAGGCGACGGATACGAGCCGCAACCAGTACCGCCTGCGCCAGCGGCCCGAGGTCTCGGGCGCCATCGTGGCGATGGACCCCTATACCGGTCGCGTGCACGCAATGGTCGGCGGCTTCTCCTACGACGAGAGCCAATTCAACCGCGCCACCCAGGCGATGCGCCAGCCCGGCTCCTCCTTCAAGCCGATCGTCTACTCGGCGGCCCTGGACAACGGCTACACGCCTTCCTCCATCGTGCAGGATTCGCCGATCACCATCGAGGCGGGCCCCGGCCAGGAGGCCTGGACGCCCTCGAACTACGACGGCAAGTCCGGCGGTCCGCACACCCTGCGCTACGGCATCGAGCATTCGAAGAACCTGATGACGGTGCGGCTCGCGAAGGACGTCGGCATGCCGCTGATCGCGGAATATGCCCGCCGCTTCGGCGTCTACGACGACATGCTGCCGGTGCTGCCGATGTCGCTCGGCGCCGGCGAGACCACGGTGATGCGCATGGTCACCGCCTATTCGATGCTGGCCAATGGCGGCCGGCGCATCCGCCCGACCCTGATCGACCGCATCCAGGATCGCGTCGGCGAGACCATCTACAAGCACGACAACCGCAAGTGCCTCGGCTGCGACGCGGACAAGTGGTCGGGCCAGGACGAGCCCAAGCTCGTGGACGATTCCGAGCAGGTCCTCGACCCGCTGACCGCCTACCAGATGGTCTCGATCATGGAAGGCGTGGTCCAGCGCGGCACCGCCACCATCCTGAAGCAGGTCGGCAAGCCCCTCGCCGGCAAGACCGGGACGACGAACGACGCCAAGGACGCCTGGTTCGTCGGCTTCTCGCCGGACCTCGCGGTGGGGGTCTATATCGGCTTCGACAAGCCGCGCTCCCTGGGGGACCGGGCCACCGGCGGCGGTCTCGCAGCCCCCATCGCCCTGGACTTCCTGAAGCAGGCCCTCAAGGACAAGCCGCCGACGCCGTTCCGCGTGCCCCCGGGCATCAAGCTGATCCGCGTCTCGGCCGCCTCCGGCATGCGCGCCGGCTCGGGCGAGGGTGGTGGTACCATCCTCGAGGCCTTCAAGCCCGGCACCGCCCCGCCCGACGCCTACGTCGCCGCCCCGGCACAATCCTCCAGCGCCCCGGCCGCGGTTCCGCCGGACGCAGATCGCGCCGCCCAGGCCGGCGGGCTCTACTAGGCCCGCACACCCATCGCGGACCGCCATCGATCGACATCGCGCCCCGGAGACATCTCCGGGGCGTTCGTCGTTTCAGCCTGCCCTACGCGCCAAGGCGAGATCCGCGAGCTTCTCGATGTTGAAGCCGGTCTGGGGCAGCTCGATCATGAAGCGCTCGGCGATCTCCGACACCACGAAATCCGGCTTCACCCGCGCGAGGTAGCCCCAGTCGATGCTCGTCGACCACAGGACGTGAACTTCGCGAAAGGTGTCGGCGAGGAGCGGCGTCAGGCTGCCCGTATGGGGGGTCGACGTGTGGTGGCCGTAGGAATCGGCGAACAACACCAGCCGGCGCGGGTCGGCCTCGGACGAGTCGTTTCGGTAGACCACGTGGGCGCCGATATGCGCCGCCTGACCCCGGCCCTCCGCCTCGAAGGCCGTGACAAGCCTGTTGGCGTGGATGCGCCGCGCCGAGGTCTCGAACAGGCAGGACTCCACCGTCTCCCTGCGGATCGGATCGAACTTCAGGCCGAGATCGCCGGCATAGGGTGCGGGTGAGCCGATGCGGCGCCGGAGGATATCCTGGCGCGGAGCAAGACCGAGATGGCGGCAAATCTCGCCATAGGCGAGGAGATATCCGGCGAAGGTCCAGTGGCTGTCCGTTCGGCAATAGAGCGGCGCCTCGGCGGCACGCGCGCGAAACGGCCGTACGAGATCGATCCAGTGGCGCCGGGCCGGCGAGAGGCGGAGCCAGCGCTCCAGGCGCAGGACCGGCGCGCGCTCGGGGTCGAAGGCGAGCGCATCGGACGCCTGCGGATAGACCGTGAGCTTCTCCGGCGCCACCACGTGGGCGTAGCGGATGCCGAGGCCCGCGCAGCGCCGCACCCGCGCTTCCAGGATGCGGCGCCAGCGCCAGAGGATGGCGCGTGGCATCCCCGGATCGCGATACTGCCTCAGCACGGAATTGGTGCCGCCGATCAGGAACAGCCAGCCATCCCGGCCGACATGCACGTCCGGGTGATGGTCTGGCGCCGGAACACCGGGGGCGCGCGCGATGGTGAAACCCTCATTCATGGCGCGCTTCTAGCGGGCGGCCGCGAAAGGCGCACCCTCACCCGGCGGCCCGCTCCCGCCCGATCAGAAACCGGCGCGGATGCCGCCGAAGATGCTGCGGCCGACGCCCGGGTAAAAGGCCACCGGGCCGCCCGCGACGGTCCGGGCATCGGTGACGACGGAGATGTCCGACACGTAGCGGGCATCGGTCAGGTTTCGGGCATCGACGAAGACCGAGACGCCGTTCTGGAAGTCGTACCCGGCCTGGACGTTGAGGAGGGCGTAGCCCGGCACCTTCAGGCTGTTGGCATGGTCGGCGAAGGCACCCTGGGGCACCCAGTCGACGGAGGGACTGACGTGGAAACCCTCGCGGTTGCGATAGGTCAAGACCGTGCGCAGCACATCGCGCGGGATGCCGGCGATCTGGTTGTCGCCGAAGACCGGGTCGGCGAGGAAGTGGAAGTCGTTGTGGGTCCAGATCTGCGAAACCACGACCGCGTCGCCGGTGCCGATCAGATCGCGGGCAAGATCGAGGGCGATTGCGGCCTCGACGCCCTGGTGGCGGGTCCGGGGCGCGTTGAAGGTCGCGGCCGGAATGTTGAGGCCCGGGTTGATCGAGAAGTTGATGAGCTCGTCGCGGATCTCCGAGCGATAGAGGGTGACGTCCCAGGACAGTCGATCGATCCGCCCGCGCGTGCCGGCCTCGTAGGTCACGGCGCGCTGCGCCCGCAGCGGCACGAACGTGGTGTTCAGCGTATTCTGCTGCACGAGGTCGGAGAAATCCGGCACGTCACGCGACCCGGTGATGTCGCCGAAGACCTGCAGGTCGGGCAGCGGCTGCCAGAGGAGGCCGACCTTGGGATTGATACCCGCATAGGTCTCGTTGGCCGAGGCGGGGAACGCGTTGGCGCCGGAGAAGCCGCCCTTGTTGCTGTAGGTCCGGTTGGAGGAAAACGCCTTGGCGCCGGCCATCAGGGCCACGTCCGGGAGGAACCAGAAGCGGTTCTCGCCATAGGCTTCGTAGTTCGAGGCGCTCTGCACCGCGCGCAGCGTCTGCGCGCCGCGCTGGCCGGCGACGTTGACGAACTGGAGGGCCGAATTCTGGCCCGCGAAGGCGCGCAGGCCGAGGATCAGGTCGTTGCGATAGCCGGCGACCTCGAAGGTCCCGGCCCAGTGCGGGGCGATCCCGTAGGTCCAGCCGTCCTGATCGATGACCTGGAAAATCGGGTGGTAGAGCGACTTGTGGATCGCCCAGGTGTCGATGTCGAGCTTGCCGACATCGAGCAGGAACGAGGTGCGGTTGGCGATCCGCTCGGTCTCGACCTTGCGCGACTGGTTGCCGGCGATCGCCGACGGATTGGCGAGCGTCGGATTGTTCAGGGCATTGAAGAGGCTCAGCGTGCCGGGGAGCTTCTGGTCGGTCAGGTAGACTCCGGCATAGAAGCGCGTCTCGACGCCCGGCGCGAGCTGGTAGCCGAGATTGGCGTTGAAGTTCTGCGTCCGCTGGGTCTCGTGGTCCCGGTAGCCGTCGGAATTGGTGATCGTGCCGTTGACGAGAAAATCGACCGGGCCGGAGATGCGCGAGACCTGAACGTTCTCCCGGATCGTGTTGAAGGCGCCGCCGTCGATGCGCAGGATGTTGGGCGCGAAGGCCGTCTGGGCGGTGGGGGTGACGGCGTTGATGGCCCCGCCGAGGGTTGTCGCTCCGAAGGTGAGGGCGTTGCCGCCCTTGTAGACCTCGATCGAGCGCAGCCCCAGGGGATCGACCTGGTAGAAGTCGCCGCTGCCGTCGGCGAGGTTCAGCGGAATGCCGTCCTGCAGCAGTTCGAGCCCGCGCAGGTGGAAGCCACGCGAGATGCCCGAGCCCCGCACCGACAGGCGGAGTTCCTGGCCGTAGCGTTCCTGCACGTAGACACCGGGCACGTCCTTCAGCGTATCGCGCAGGGTATTGGCGTAGCGGTCCTGGAAGTCCTTGGCGTCGACGAAGGCGACGGAACCGACGGTGGCGTTCACCGCAGCGCGCTGGGCCGCGACGCTCGGCACCGTGAGGGAGCCGGCCGCGGCGCCCTCGATGCTGAGCTCGGACAACGTTGCGGCAGCCGTTTCCTCGGCGCAGGACGGCGTCGCGGCGATGACGAGGGTCAGGAGCGAGGCACCCCCCAGGAGGGCGAGGGCAGCGGCCTTGGGGCAGGGGGAGAGCGGGGCGAGCTCATTTCGGGGAGGGGAGACATTCCGAGGCGCGGACATGGGACGGGCTCCGGACCATGGGCCCGCGCTTCGCGACGGCGCGAAGGGGCCGGCATGATCCCGGTGGGAGAGGGGCGAGGTGGCGGACGCCGCGCGGGGATGCGCGCGGCGGAGCGATGGGTCGGGCCAGTTGGAAGACGAACACCGCCAGGCGTCGAGCCGGCCGGTCACGGTAGGATCCGGCCGGCCTTCGGTCCCCGGGATCCGGGGACGCGCGGCGTCAGTGCTCGTGGTGGCCCGGTGCCGTCGCGGCGGCGGCTGGCGCACCCGGCTTCATCGCGCCGATGGGCGCGACGCTGAAGGTGACGGGCACGGTGCCGGCGCGCTCGAAGCGCAGCGTGCCCTCGACCGTCTCGCCGGCCTTGGGTCCACTCGCGAGATCCTCGAACATGAGGTGCAGCCCGCCGGGCTTCAGCTCCACCGTCTCGCCCGGCTTGATCATCAGGCCACCCTCGACCGGGGCCATCTTCATCACGCCGCCCTCCATGGTCATGGAGTGGATCGACGTGCGTCCCGCCAGGGGGGTCGAAGCACCGACGAGGCGGTCGGCCTGGCTGCCGGTGTTGGTGACGCGGACGTAGCCGCCCGCCACCTTGGCGCCGCCGGGCGTCGCGCGCATCCAGGGGGTCTCGATGCTCAGGTCGCCGGCCTTGACGCTCGACGCCGCGGCGCGGGCCGGGCCGGAGGCGGCGGCCACGATGCGGACGCCGGGGGCGGGGGATTTCAGGGCATGGGCATCCTGCCCCGCGGCCGGGATCTCGCCCCAGCGGTACTGCCCCGCGGCGCAATCCTGCTCGACGGGGAAGTAGACCGTACTGCCGGGCGCGAAGGCGTCGCTGACCCGCGCCAGGAAAGTGAATTCGTCGACCTGATCGTCGGGCAGGCTGCCCCCGGTCCAGGTGATGGTCCTCACCCCCTCGCGAATGTCCCCGTGATAGTACGGATAGGCGCGGGCATAGGCGCCCTTCGCGGTCGTCACGGTCCAGCCGGGCTTCGGCATCGGTTTGGCACCGATCACGCCCTCGGGGATGGTGACGCTGACGCGGTTGGTCGGCTGGCCGTCGCAGCCATGGGTGATCTGCACGACGCCGCGGTAGGCGGCATTCGGGCTCGCCTCCTTGCGCTCCAGGGTGGCGTGGGCGAGGGCGGCGGTAGCGGACAGGGAGAGGAGGAGGCCTGCGAAGAGCTCGGCCCGGGGGATGCGGTTCATCGGATGGTCCGTGTCTGATGGGATCGGGAATCGGCGATCGGATCAGACGGCGGGCGGACCTCTGGGATGGGGGATCGTGCCCGGCGGTCCACGAGCGGAAACGGACGCCTCGCGTCGCCAGGTCACCCGGCTCGTCGCGGGCGCCGGCCAGACGATGGTGCGAGCCGACACCTCCGGCATCGCCGCGTGCAGCATCGGCCCGGCCACGGTGCAACAGGGCTGATGATGGGCGTGGGTCGAATCGGGTGCAGCGGGGCCGGCCTCGTCGATCTGCCCGAGGCAGAGGATGCCGTGCGCGGAGGAGTCCGGCAGGGGCACGAGACCGCTGAGGACGGCATGGAGAACGAACGCGTAGAGGGCGACCACCGCAGTGATCGCACGCAGCGGGGCCCACCTTCCGTGGCCAGCCTGGTTCGCCGGAAGCGTCATCGTCCTTCGACTTACGCCATCGGTCCTCGTTTCGCCATACCGATCGCACGGTGAGACACCGTGCTGTGGCACACGGGCCGCAGTCGAGAGAACGTGTCCGGGGATCGCGGGGATAAGCCGCGCCGTGCCACAATGTGGCCGGGTCCCCATGAGTTCTTAACCGTACCCCGACACGGTCGTGACAGGGGGTGTTGCGAGACCTCGGCGCGCGCTGCCGGGACCGACGACACCGCATGTCGCTTCGTAAATCAGATCAGAGTTCACGTCCGATGCTGAATCAGGCTTTCCACACCCGCGCGCTCGGCTTCGCGCTGCTCGCATCGGCGGCCGTCATCGGCCAGTCGGCGACGGCGCGTGAGGCCGGCGGCTTCGCCCAGGCCGAATGGGCGCAGGACTACGCCTCGCCCGCCGCCATGCAGGTGCAGCGCTCCTCGACGCCGATCCTGTCTCCGCAGACCGTGGCGGCCACGGAGCAGATGATCGAGCGCTACCGGGACATCGTCAATCGCGGCGGATGGAAGCCGGTCTCCGGCGCCGATCGCCTGCGCGTCGGCGCCAAGGGGCCGGCCGTGGCCGCCCTGCGCCAGCGCCTGATCGTCACGGGCGACCTCGACCCGGCATCCGGCGGCTCGGGCGTATACGATTCCTACGTCGCGGCCGGCGTGAAGCGTTTCCAGGCGCGGCATGGCCTGAGCCAGACCGGCGCCATGAGCCAGACCACCCAGGCGGCCATGAACGTGCCGGCCGATGTCCGCCTGCACCAGCTCGAAATCAACGTGGTGCGCCTGCGCTCCTATGCCGGCAACCTCGGTAATCGGTTCGTCATCACCAACATCCCCGCCGCCCTGGTGCAGACGGTGGAGAACGGCCAGGTCGTGACCCTTCACGCCGCCGGCGTCGGCAAGATCGACCGCCAGTCGCCGATCATGAACACCAAGGCGACGCAGATCAATTTCAACCCGTTCTGGACGGTCCCGGCTTCCATCGTGAAGAAGGACCTAATCCCCAAGATGCAGAAGGATCCGACCTACCTCACCGAGAACAAGATCCGTATCTTCGCCGGCGAAAACGAAATCTCCCCGGCTTCGGTGAACTGGAACTCGGACGAAGGCACCCGCTACCGCTACCGCCAGGATTCGGGCGCCGACTTCAACTCGATGGGCATCGTGCGCATCAACATTCCGAACCCCTACGGCGTGTTCATGCACGACACGAACTCGAAGGGCGTCTACGGCGACGATTTCCGCTTCATCTCCTCGGGCTGCGTCCGCGTGCAGAACGTGCGCGAGTACATCACCTGGCTTCTCAAGGACACGCCCGGCTGGGGCCGCGAGCAGGTCGAGCAGGCCATCGAGAGCGGCAAGCGGGTCGACGCCACGCTGTCGACCCCGGTTCCGGTCTACTGGACCTACATCACGGCCTGGTCGACCCCGGACGGCCTCGTCCAGTTCCGCGACGACATCTACAAGCGTGACGGCGTGAACGTGCCCTCGACCCTCTCGGCCCCGACCCCCGTCGCCAGCGCCGAGCCGGTTCAGAGCTTCGAGCCGGGCGACGAGGAGAACTGAGCCCGCTCACGGGCGATCAAACCGCACGATTGTCGTGGCCCGCGCCCCAAGGCGCGGGCCTTTTGCATGGTGGATGCGACGCCACGACACGGGTTGTTGCCGTCTCGACTCTGAGCGACGCGCTCTGTGCTGAATTTTTTTGATCCCACGCAAAAAAATGCCTGTGCTTGGCCTTGGAACCGGTCGCGTGTAGTAATCCAGCCTTCGAACGCCCGCCCGCCCAACGCCAGCGGATTACGGGTGCGTCCGCCCGTTCAACAATCGAGGCTTTCCATGAGCGCCGGTACTGCTGCCGACAAGCACTTCTCCAACACCTTCTTCGCTGCTCCCCTCGCGGACGCGGATCCGGAGATCGCGCAGGCGGTGGCCCAGGAACTCGGCCGCCAGCAGCACGAGATCGAGCTGATCGCCTCCGAGAACATCGTCTCGCGCGCGGTTCTCGAAGCGCAGGGCTCGGTGCTGACGAACAAGTACGCCGAGGGCTATCCGGGCCGCCGCTACTATGGCGGCTGCCAGTTCGTCGACATCGCCGAGAACCTGGCCATCGATCGCGCCAAGCGTCTGTTCAACTGCGGCTTCGCCAACGTGCAGCCGAACTCCGGCAGCCAGGCGAACCAGGGCGTGTTCCTGGCCCTGATGCAGCCGGGCGACACCTTCCTCGGCCTCGACCTCGCGGCCGGCGGCCACCTCACCCACGGCGCCCCCCCGAACGTCTCGGGCAAGTGGTTCAAGCCCGTCTCCTACACCGTGCGCCGCGACGACCAGCGCATCGACATGGAGCAGGTCGAGGCCCTTGCGCACGAGCACAAGCCCAAGGTGATCATCGCCGGCGGCTCGGGCTACCCGCGCCACTGGGACTTCGCCAAGTTCCGTGAGATCGCCGATGCCGTCGGCGCCTATTTCTTCGTGGACGCGGCGCATTTCGCGGGCCTGATCGCGGCCGGCGTGCATCCGTCGCCGTTCCCGCACGCCCACGTCGTCACCACGACGACCCACAAGACCCTGCGCGGCCCGCGCGGCGGCATGATCCTGACGAACGACGAGGCGCTGGCCAAGAAGTTCAATTCGGCGATCTTCCCCGGCATCCAGGGCGGCCCGCTCATGCACGTCATCGCCGGCAAGGCCGTGGCCTTCGGCGAGGCCCTGAAGCCCGAGTTCAAGATCTACGCCAAGCAGGTGATCGAGAACGCCAAGGCGCTGGCCGACACCCTGATGTCGAGCGGCTACAACATCACCTCGGGCGGTACCGACAACCACCTCATGCTGGTCGACCTCACCAGCAAGGGCCTCACCGGCAAGGCGGCGGAAGCGGCCCTCAGCCGCGCCGACATCACCTGCAACAAGAACGGCGTGCCGTTCGACACGCAGAAGCCCACCATCACCTCGGGCATCCGCCTTGGCACCCCGGCCGGCACCTCGCGCGGCTTCGGCGTCGCCGAGTTCAAGCAGATCGGCGGACTCATCGTCGAAGTCCTCGATGGCCTGGTGGCCAAGGGTGACGAGGGCGATGCCGCGGTCGAGGCGAGCGTGAAGCAGCGGGTGCACGCCCTCACCGACCGCTTCCCGATCTACGGCTGAGGCGCAACGCCCCGCCAGCGGGCGCTTGAACCGGCGCCCCTCACCATGCCATGCAACGGCCGCGGACCCTCGGGTCCGCGGCCGTTGTCGTTTCCGGCGCGCCTTCCCCTCAGCGCTCCTCCCTCCCAGGTGTCCGTCCGATGCGGTGTCCCTATTGCGGCGGTCCCGACACCCAGGTGAAGGATTCGCGCCCGAGCGACGACGCGGCGGCGATCCGCCGGCGCCGGGTCTGCCCGGATTGCGGCGGTCGCTTCACCACCTTCGAACGGGTGCAGTTGCGCGAACTCACCGTGCTCAAGCGCTCGGGCAAGCGCGTGCCCTTCGACCGCGACAAGCTCCAGCGCTCGATCGGGGTCGCCCTGCGCAAGCGCCCGGTGGACCCCGAGCGCGTCGAACGCCTCGTCAGCGGCATCACGCGTCAGCTCGAGAGCAGCGGCGAGGCCGAGATCGGCAGCGAGGCCATCGGCGAACTCGTGATGGAGGGCCTGAAGGGGCTCGACGACGTCGCCTACGTGCGCTTCGCCTCGGTCTACAAGAATTTCCGCGAGGCCAGCGACTTCAAGGCGTTGCTCGGGACCCTCTCCGATCCGGCTGCCCTCCCGGCCGATACGGGCTCGGAGGAGCCGCGCGGGGCGGGCGGAACCGCGACTGGGGACCGGCTTCCGGATCTCTCTGCGACGGTCACGCCCCTCCGGCCGAAGCGCCAGCCGAAGTCCCGGGCGTGAGGAGCGCCGGAATGGAGACCGCCGGAACGGAGACCGCGGGCCCGGCCGAGACCGACCGCCGCTACATGCGTCTCGCCCTCGCCCTCGGGCATCGCAACCTCGGACGCACCTGGCCGAACCCCTCCGTCGGCGCGGTGGTGGTGGCGGGTCCGCCCGGTGCGGAGCGGATCGTCGGCCAGGGCGTGACCGCCCCTGGCGGCCGCCCGCACGCGGAGCCGATCGCTCTCGCCATGGCGGGGGAGGCGGCCCGCGGCGCCACGCTCTACGTCAGCCTGGAGCCGTGCTCCCATCACGGACGGACCCCACCCTGCACCGACGCCATCGTCGCAGCCGGCATCGCCCGCGTCGTCACGGCCCTGGAGGACCCCGATCCGCGGGTCGCCGGGCGCGGCCATAATCTCCTCGCCGCCGCCGGGATCGCGGTGACCACGGGCCTCCTAACGGAGGAGGCCGCCCGCGATCATCGCGGCCACGTCACCCGTGTGACGCGGGGGCGGCCGAGCCTGCACCTCAAGCTCGCCCAGACCCAGGATGGTTTCGCCGGTGCACCCGCCGAGCGCCTGCGGATCACCGGCGCCATCGCCGACGGAGCGGTCCATCTCTGGCGAGCGCACGCGGATGCGATCCTCGTCGGCATCGGCACCGCGCGCGCCGACGATCCGTCCCTCACGGTCCGGCTGCCGGGGCTGTCCGACCGTTCGCCCCTGCGCGTCGTGCTCGATTCGAACCTTCGCCTGCTGCCCTCCACCACCCTGGTGCGGAGCGCCCGCGACGTTCCGACCCTGATCCTCAGCACCCGCCGGGCTCCGGTGCACGCCAAGCGCATGCTGGCCTCCTTCGGTGTGGAGGTGATCGGCGTCGATGCCGACGGCGCGGGACGGGTCGACCTGCACGCCGCCTTGCGGGCCCTGGCCGAGCGGGGCGTGACGCGCCTCTGCTGCGAAGGCGGCCCGCACCTTGCCGATGCCCTGGCGGGCGCCGACCTCGTCGACGTCTTCACGCTCATCACCGGCCCAGGACGACTCGGCGACACCGGCGGCCTGCCGGCCATCGGCCCTGTGCTTCGGAAGCGGCTCGACGAACACCACCTCCGGGTCGTCGAAACCCGGTTTCTCGGTCCCGACCGGGCCGTCACCTACGAGCGGAGCGCCTGAGATGTTCACCGGTCTCGTCACGGATGTCGGAGAGGTCGTGTCGGTCGCCGGCGACGACCGCCTGCGCCGCATTCGCATCCGCTCGCACTACGATCCCGCCACCATCGCGCTGGGTGCCTCCATCGCCTGCTCGGGCCCTTGCCTCACGGCGGTCGCGATCGAGCCGGCGGAGGACGGCTGCATCTTCGCCGTCGATGCCGCGGCCGAGACGCTGGCCCGCACCCATGTGAGCACGTGGCGCGAGGGCCGGCGCCTGAATCTCGAGCGCTCCCTGAAGATCGGCGACGAGCTCGGCGGCCATCTCGTCACCGGCCACGTGGACGGCCTGGCCGAACTCGTGGCCCGAGACCCCGTCACGGGCGGCGCGGGGGATCCGCAATGGGCCCCCTCGGACCGCTTCACCCTGCGCGCCCCGGCCCAGCTCGCACGCTTCATCGCCGAGAAGGGCTCGGTCTGCCTCGACGGCACTTCGCTGACCGTGAACACGGTGGACGGCGACCTGTTCTCGGTGCTGCTCATCCCGCACACCCTGGCGGTGACCACCTGGGGCGAGCGGCGGGCCGGGGATCGGCTCAACCTCGAGGTCGACCTCATCGCCCGCTACGCCGCCCGCCTGTCCGAGAGCCGCGCCGCCGCAGGGGCCTGAGCGCGCGCGGACCAGCACCCGCAGTCCCGGATTGGCGGGGCTCGCGCTTGTCGCCACGGCGCCTAGGGTCTATCGCTCGCGGCTGCGGGCGCAGGACAGGTCCGGCCGGTCGAGTCTTGCGCACCGACGGATCCCCGAGGGTCGCGGCAAGCGCGCCCGGTCCCGGCTGCTGTGCCGTCCGCCGACCGTGTCCCGTGAAAGCCTCTCGATGGTATCGCTCGCCTACGCTTCCCGCACCGCTCCCGCCAACGTCAAGGGCGCGCGCGTCCTCGTGGTCGAAGCCCGCTACTACGAGGATCTCGCCGACGAGCTCCTGGCCGGCGCGGAAGGCGCCCTTGCCGCGGCCGAAGCGGTGGCCACGGTGGTGACCGTGCCCGGCGCCCTGGAGATCCCGGCCGCCATCGCGATCCTGGTCGAGGCCGCGGCCCGTGCCGGCCAGCCCTACGATGCCGTGGTGGCGCTCGGTTGCGTCATCCGCGGCGAGACCGGGCATTACGACATCGTCGCGGGCGAGAGCGCGCGGGCCCTGATGGACCTCTCCGTCACCCTGCGCCTGCCGCTGGGTAACGGCATCCTCACGGTGGAGACGGAAGCCCAGGCCCAGGCCCGTGCCCGGGTCGCCGAACTGAACAAGGGCGGCGGTGCCGCCGAGGCCGCGCTCGCGGTGCTGTCGCTGAAGCGCGACGCATCGGCGGCGTCGGTCGGAGAGGATTGAGGATCATGGCCAACGACTCCGGGATGAAGACCGCCGAACGCAGCGGCGCACGCCTGTCCGTCGTGCAGGCGCTCTACGACATGGAAATCTCGGGCAAGGGCGTGATCGAGGCGCTCACCGAGTTCGAGACCTTCTGGATCGGGCGCGAAGTCGACGGCATCGAGCATCCGGCCGCCGAGATCGCCTTCTTCCGCGACCTCCTGCGCGGCGTCGTCGAAGAGCAGCGGGCCATCGATCCGATCCTCGACGGGGCACTGGCCTCGGGCTGGCCCCTCAAGCGCATCGAGGCGGTCCTGCGCGCCATCCTGCGGGCGGGCGCCTACGAGCTCATGTCCCGCCGCGACGTACCGGCGCGGGTCGTCATCTCCGAATACGTCGATGTCGCCCACAGCTTCTTCGGCGGCGACGAGCCCGGCATGGTCAACGGCGTCCTCGACAAGGTGGCCCGGGACGTGCGCGGCAACGAATTTGCCGGCCTGCCGGCCTCCGGCCGGGCCTGACCCCGGTGGCCCGGCCCGACGAGGACGGGCTGATCGCGCGCTACTTCGCGCCCCTGGCGGGACCCGGAGCGGATGGCCTGCGCGACGACGCCGCCACCCTGTCGCCCAGTCCCGGCTGCGACCTCGTTCTCACGGCCGACGCCATCGTGGCCGGGGTGCATTATTTTCCCGACGATCCACCGGGTTCGATCGCCCGCAAGGCCCTCGGCGTGAACGTCTCGGACCTCGCCGCCAAGGGCGCCCGCCCGCGCGGAATCCTGCTGACGCTCGCGCTGCCCGATGACTGGACCGAGCACTGGCTCGCTGGCTTCGCGGCCGGCCTCGCCGATGGTCTCTCGGAGTTCGGCCTCGACCTCCTCGGCGGCGATACCGTGCGGGCGGCCGGCCCGGCGCTGATCGGCGTGACCGCGATCGGCGAAGTCCCAGCGGGGGGAATCGTCCGGCGTGGGACCGCGCAGGTCGGCGACCGGATCTGCGTCAGCGGCACGATCGGGGATGCGGCCCTGGGCTTGCTCCTGCGCCGCCCCAACGGGCCGGGCTGGGCGGGCGCGCTGGACGCGGCGGATCGCGACGCCCTCATCGATCGCTACTGGCATCCCCGCCCGCGCATCGGCCTCGCTCCGGTCCTGCGCCGCTATGCCCGGGCCGCGATGGACGTCTCGGACGGCCTCGCCGGGGATCTGGCCAAGATGCTGAAGGGGGAGGAGCGCTCCGCGGAGATCGATCTCGCCCGGCTCCCGCTCTCGCCCGCCGCCGCGAGAGCCTTGGCCCAGGAGCCGGCCCTCCTGACCCCGATCGCGACCGGCGGCGACGATTACGAGATCCTCTGCGCCGTGGCCCCCGCGAACCTGAACGCCTGCCTGGCGGCGGCGGGCGCCACCGGCACGCCCCTGACCTGCATCGGCACGGTCACGGCCGGTTCCGCGTCGCCTTCCTTCCGGGAGGCCGACGGCACGCCGCGGATGCTGGGGACAGGGTCCTTCAGCCACTTCTGAGACGCCGGCCGCTTCGCGCGGCGCCGTCCGCGAACGCTGAGATCAGGCTCGCGCCCGCGCGAACACTTCCACCGAACCCGACCTGTTTTGCGATGCAAAAATATTCGCGGCTGAAAAAGCTCGGCAGCATTTGCCAGCGCCGGTGAAGTTTGGCACTCAGAGCAGGCATTCCTTGGGAGGAGATGCACAAAAACAGAAACGCGGCGCGCGGCGGAGACGCTCGCGCGAACGATGACCTTCGCACGCCAGAAACGCTGCGCACACCCGGAAATCACGGCCACGAAGTCCAGCAACGCCACGACAGACCCGCACAGGCATCGCCAATCAAGGACGGTCGAATGACAGCTTTGTTGCTTATCATCCTGGGCGGGCTGTGCGCCGTCGCCTATGGCATCCTCACGATCAACGACGTGATGAAGCGCGACGCCGGCACCCAGCGCATGCAGGAGATCGCGGGGGCGATCGCCGAGGGGGCGCAGGCCTATCTCCGGCGCCAATACGCCACGATCGCGATCGTCGGGCTCGTGCTGTTCGTCGCCCTCACATATTTCCTCGGGTTGAAGGTGGGGATCGGCTTCCTGATCGGCGCCGTGCTGTCGGGGGCGGCCGGCTTCATCGGCATGAACGTCTCGGTGCGTGCCAACGTCCGCACCGCGCAGGCGGCCTCCACGTCGCTCGGCGGCGGCCTCGACGTCGCCTTCAAATCGGGGGCCGTCACCGGCATGTTCGTGGCCGGCCTCGCGCTCCTCGGCGTGGCGCTCTACTACGGCTACCTCACCCGCATCGCCGGCCTGTCGCCGGCCAGCCGCGACGTCATCGACGCCCTGGTGGCCCTGGGCTTCGGCGCCTCGCTAATCTCGATCTTCGCCCGTCTCGGCGGCGGCATCTTCACCAAGGGCGCGGATGTCGGCGGCGACCTCGTCGGCAAGGTCGAGGCCGGGATCCCGGAGGACGATCCGCGCAACCCTGCCACCATCGCGGACAATGTCGGCGACAACGTCGGCGACTGCGCCGGCATGGCGGCCGACCTGTTCGAGACCTACGCGGTGACCGTGGTCGCCACCATGGTGCTCGCGGCGATCTTCTTCTCCGGCCAGACCGAGGTCGGGGGGCGCAACGTCCTCGAGGCGATGCTGCTCTATCCCCTGGCCATCGGCTCGGCCTGCATCCTGACCTCGATCGCCGGCACCTACGCGGTGCGGCTCGGGGCCAACCAGTCGATCATGGGCGCACTCTACAAGGGCCTGATCACCGCCGGAGCCCTCTCGATCGTCGCCATCGCGGGCGTGAACTACGCCCTGTTCGGCGGCTTCGGCACGGCCTTCACCACCAACGCGGGCGTGACCTTCACCTCCGGGGGCCTTCTCGGCTGCGCGGTGATCGGCCTCGTCATCACGGCGCTGATCGTCGTCATCACCGAGTACTACACCGGCACCAACTTCCGGCCGGTGAAGTCCATCGCGGACGCGTCCGTGACGGGCCACGGCACCAACGTGATCCAAGGCCTGGCGATCTCGCTCGAATCCACCGCTCTGCCCGCGCTCGTCATCGTCGCGGGCATCATCAGCACCTACTCGCTGGCCGGGCTGTTCGGCATCGCCATCGCGGTCACCGCCATGCTGGCGCTCGCCGGCTTCATCGTGGCCCTCGATGCCTTCGGGCCGGTCACCGACAATGCCGGCGGCATCGCCGAGATGGCCGGCCTGCCGCCGGACGTTCGCAAGTCCACCGATGCCCTCGACGCGGTCGGCAACACCACCAAGGCGGTGACCAAGGGCTACGCCATCGGCTCGGCCGGCCTCGGCGCCCTGGTGCTGTTCGCCGCCTACACCTCCGACCTGAACTACTTCATCGCCCATGCGAGCCCGACCCAGTACCGCTTCTTCCAGGGCGTGACCGTCGATTTCTCGCTCTCCAACCCCTACGTGGTCGTCGGTCTGCTGCTGGGCGGCCTGATCCCGTTCCTGTTCGGCGGCATGGCGATGACCGCGGTGGGCCGCGCGGCCGGCGCCGTGGTGGAGGAGGTGCGTCGGCAGTTCCGTGAGAAGCCCGGCATCATGCAGGGGACCGACCGGCCGGATTACGGCCGCGCCGTCGACATGCTCACCCGGGCGGCGATCAAGGAGATGATCGTTCCCTCGCTGCTGCCGGTGCTGTCGCCGATCGTGCTGTTCTTCGTGATCCAGCCGATCGGCGGAAAGAGCCAGGCCTTCGCCACGGTGGGAGCGATGCTCCTCGGCGTGATCATCACGGGGCTCTACGTTGCGATCTCGATGACCTCGGGCGGCGGTGCCTGGGACAACGCCAAGAAGTACATCGAGGACGGGCATCACGGCGGCAAGGGCTCGGACGCCCACAAGGCGGCCGTGACCGGCGACACCGTCGGCGATCCCTACAAGGACACAGCCGGCCCCGCCGTGAATCCGGCGATCAAGATCACGAACATCATCGCCCTGCTGCTGCTGGCGGTGCTGGCACACAGCTGAACGCGAACGACCCCCGGCGGCCTGAGGCCACCGGGGGTCGCGCGACGTCCTGCGGGCCGCGGCAGGATCCCTGCCGCGGCCTTCGCGCGTTCGGTCTCAGGCAGCGTCCGGCATTTGGCCGAGGAGCTTGTCGAGGGTGATCGGGTAGCTCCGCACCCGCACGCCGGTGGCGTTGTAGACCGCGTTGGCCACCGCCGCGCCCACACCGCAGATGCCGAGTTCGCCCACGCCCTTGGCCTTCATCGGCGAGGATTGCGGATCGACCTCGTCGAGGAAGATCACCTCCTGGTGCGGAATGTCCGCGTGCACCGGCACCTCGTAGCCGGCGAGATCGTGGTTCACGAAGAAGCCGCGCTTGGTGTCGACCGCGAGTTCCTCCATCAGCGCTCCGCCGACGCCCATCGTCATACCGCCGATGACCTGGCTGCGGGCCGATTTCGGGTTGAGGATGCGCCCGGCGGCACAGACCGCCAGCATGCGCCGCACCCGGATCTCCGCCGTGTCGACGTCGACGCCGACCTCGACGAAGTGGCCCGCGAAGGTCGATTGCTGCTGCTTCTTGGCGAGGTCGCCGTACTCGATCGAATCCTCCGCCACCAGTTCACCCTCGCTGGCCGCCTTGGCCAGGGTCTCGGTGCGATTTCCGGAGCGGACCTGCCCGTCCGCGAACACCGCATCGGCCGAGTTGAAGCCGAGCCGCTGCGCCACCGCCTCGCGGAGCTGGACGCAGGCCGCGTAGACACCGGCGGTCGAGTTGTTCGCACCGAACTGGCCACCCGAGCCGGCCGAGACCGGGTAGGACGAATCGCCGAGGCGCACCACCACCTTGTCGAGGCCCACGCCCATCATCTCGGCGGCGGTCTGCGCGATGATGGTGTAGGAGCCGGTCCCGATATCGGTCATGTCGGTCTCGACCGTGACGATGCCGTCGCGCCCGAGGCGGACCCGGGCGCCCGACTTCATCAGCAGGTTGTTGCGGAAACCCGCCGCCATGCCGATGCCCACGAGCCAGCGCCCGTCGCGAACCTGGCCGGGCTTCGGGTTGCGGGCCGACCAGTTGAACGTCTCCGCGCCGAGCTTCAGGCAGCCCACGAGGTTGCGGTGGGAGAACGGACGCTCGGGATGCCCCGGATCGACCTGGGTGTCGTTGCGGACGCGGAAGGCGACCGGGTCCATGCCCAGCTTCTCGGCCATCTCGTCCATGGCGATCTCGAGGGCCATCAGGCCCGGCGCCTCGCCCGGCGCCCGCATCGAATTGCCCTCGGGCAGGTCGAGATGGGCGAGCTTCATCGCCGTCAGGCGATTGGCCCCGGCATAGAGCAGCTTGGTCTGATCCACCGCCGTCTCCGGCTTGCCCTTGGGCAGGTTGCCGGAGGTGCTCTCGTGCGCAATGGCGGTGATCGTCCCGTCCGGTGTCGCACCGATGCGGATGCGCTGGATCGTGGCCGGCCGGTGGGTCGTGTTGTTGGCGACCAGCGGCCGGGTCAGCGCGACCTTGACCGGTCGGCCGGCGGCCTTGGCGGCCAGCGCCGCCACCACGGCGTCGGAGCGCACGAACAGCTTTCCCCCGAAGCCGCCGCCGATATAGGGCGAGTCGACGCGGATCGACGCCTCCGGGATGTCGAGGATCTTGGCGATGCTGCCCTTGGTCCAGGCGATCATCTGGTTGGAGGTCCAGAGGGTGAGCTTGTCGCCCTCCCAGGCGGCGATGGTCGCGTGCGGCTCCATCATCGCGTGGCTCTCGTCGGGGGTCGTGTAGGTCTCGTCGAACTGGACGGGCGCCGAGGCGAAGGCGCCCTCGAAGTCGCCGGTTCGATCCTCGCCGCCGCCGCCGCTGCCCTCGCCGCTGTCGCCGGGAACCGGCTTGGCGGACGAGGCCACGGCCGCGAGGTCGAACTGGCCGGCCTCGCGGGCATAGTCGACCTTGACGAGGAACGCCGCGGCTCGGGCCTGCTCGAAGGTCTCGGCCACCACGACCGCGATGGCCTGGTGGTAGTGCTGGACCTGAGGACCGCCGAAGAGGTTGGCGGCGTTCATCCGGCCGAGGCCGAGAGCCTGCATGTCCAGGGTGGTGACGATGGCGACGACGCCGGGCGACGCCTTGGCGGCCGCCGTGTCGATGGCGCGGATGCGGCCCTTGGCGATGCCGGCGCCGAGCACGTAGCCGTAGGCCTGATTCGCCACCACGTCGTGGCGCTCATAGGCATAGGGCGCAGTCCCGGTGGTCTTGAACTTGCCGTCGATGCGGTCGGTGGCCTTGCCGACGACCTTGAGCTGGTCGATCGGGTTCTGGCCCGCGGGGGTGTCGAACTTCATGGCTCAGGCCCTCGCTTCGTTCAGCGCCGCGCTGAGCGTGCGCTCGGCCAGCGTCAGCTTGTAGGCATTGTCGTGGGTCGGCTTGGCGCCGGCGAAGGCCTGCGCGGTCACCGCCTTGGCGCCCCGGGCCATCTCGCCCTCCGCCGCTTCCACCCGCCAGGGCTTGTGCGCCACGCCGCCGAAGGCCGCCCGGCCGCTGCCGTCCGGCTGAACCACCGCCGCCACCGAGACCAGGGCGTAGGCGTAGGACGCGCGATCCCGGACCTTGCGGTAGATGTGCGCGCCACCCAGCGGCTTCGGCAGCGTCACCGCCGTGATGAGCTCGCCGGGCGCGAGCGTGGTGTCGACCTCCGGCCGGTCACCCGGCAGGCGGTGGAATTCGGCCATCGGGATCTTCCGCTTGGTCCCCTTGGCGTCGACGGTCTCGACCGTGGCGTCAAGCACCCGCATGGCGACCGCCATGTCGCCCGGATGCGTGGCAATGCAGGCCTCGCTCGCACCGATCACGGCAAGCTGGCGCGAGACGCCGTCGAGGGCCGAGCAGCCGGAGCCCGGCTGACGCTTATTGCAGGCCTGCGCGGTATCGTAGAAGTACGGACAGCGGGTGCGCTGCAGGAGATTGCCGGCGGTGGTCGCCTTGTTGCGCAGCTGTCCGGAGGCACCGGCGAGCAGGGCCCGCGAGAGCACGGCGTAATCCTTGCGCACGCGGGCATCGGCCGCGAGGTCGGTGTTGCGCACGAGAGCTCCGACGCGCAGACCGCCCTCCGGCGTCGCCTCGATCTTGTCGAGCCCGAGGCCGTTGACGTCCACGAGGTGGGTCGGGGTCTCGATCTGCAGCTTCATTAGATCGAGGAGGTTCGTGCCACCGGCAATGAACTTGGCGTTCGGATTGCGGGACACGGCGGCGGCGGCTTCCGCGGGCGAATTCGGGCGCTCGTAGGTGAAAGACTTCATGCGGGCCTCCCGGCGACCTCGGTCATCGCCTCGACGATGTTGGAATAGGCGCCGCAGCGGCAGATATTGCCGCTCATGCGCTCGCGGATCTCGGCGTCCGTGACCTGCATTGGCGCATTCAGATCCGCCGTGACGTGGCTGGGGATGCCGGCCTTGATCTCGGCGAGCACCGCGACGCCGGAGCAGATCTGGCCCGGCGTGCAGTAGCCGCACTGGTAGCCGTCATGCTTGATGAAGGCGGCCTGCATCGGGTGCAGGGCGTCGGGCTGGCCGAGCCCCTCGATGGTGGTGATCTCCGACCCCTGGTGCATCACCGCCAGGGTCAGGCAGGAATTGATGCGCCGGCCGTCGACGATCATCGTACAGGCGCCGCACTGGCCGTGGTCACAGCCCTTCTTCGAGCCGGTCAGGTGCAGGTGCTCGCGCGCGGCGTCGAGCAGGCTGGTGCGGGTGTCGATTTCGAGTTCGCGGCGCTGGCCGTTCACCGTCAGCGACACCTTCGCCAGCACCGGCTGATCCGGACCGGCGGGTTCGGGCCGACCCTCGGCCCGCGCGGGGACCGCGGCCAGGGCCGCACAGGCCGTCGCGCCGGCCATGACGTCACGTCGACTCAATTCGTTCTCTCCGAAACTTGGCATGGCGTTCTCTGAACCTGTGGCGGGAGGAGGCTGCCAGCGGACGGGCGCCCGGTAACGTCGCGGGCCGGGAGACCGCCCGATCGGGCGATCTTGGTCCCGGGCGTGACACGGAACCGCGCGGGCTCCGTCCAGACGTGCGCCTACCTTCTGCGAAGTGTGTCCAGCGAGAACGCAGAACTCGGCGCGTCGGTCCCTGGAATTTCTCCAGACTGCGAAACCTCGCGCCTTCGTGTGCGGCCGAGCACCTCACGGGGTCGCATCGCCCGACACCCTGGTCGAAGGCCGCACCGTCGAACCCAGGACCAACGCTCCACCCGGTACGAAGGAGAAGCCCACGCGCACCGCGCAAGTCACCGCACAGGTCCGCGCTCCCATCGTCCCGGTCAGCGGCACCGAAAAACTCGAGGATCGCATCGGCCGCTTGAACACCCTGGAAACCCTCGCCGGCATCCGCACGCGGTCGCCGGTGCCGATGGCGCGCGACGGCCTCGCCGCGGGCGTCCCGATGCCCTAGCTGTTTCAACAGATCTTCCGATCCGGTCGTCAGTCCTCGAATCCGGTCGTCGAAGCCGGTCGTCTTGGCAAAAGGTGCGCGATGCAAAAGGGATTTCGCTGGTTCGGCCGGGTGGCTCTGCCCGTCCTGGCGCTGGTCGCGAGCGCGGGTGCTGCCGGCGCCGACTGCATCCGGCACGTCTATAATCGCTCGCCCTTGACGCTGGTGGGCGCGCAGGAGGGCGGCCCGTCCTTCCTGGTGAGACCCGGCACCGCGCGCGCGATCCGGCTCTCGGGCCCCGGCAGCCTCGAGCTGTCCGGGTACTGCGATGCGTACGGGAGCCGCGGCAATGACGGGACCGGAGGTGCCGCGGTGCAGGCGTCGCTGCGATACACCGCCGTCCTCGATCGCTGCTACATGGAGATCGGCCACGACTTCTTCGACCGCGAACTCGGACGCGGGTTTCTTCCCCGGGACAGCCTCGCGCCGTTCACCGTGAACAATCCGAAACAGGGCGACGTGGTGCTCTACACGGATCGCACGATCTGCCGGCCCCGCTAGGGACGCCTTCGGTCAGATGGGGTGCGGGACCTCGGGCTTCAGCTTGAGGGGCCGCGCCAGTTTCTTCGAGAGGCGCCCCGCCGCCTCCACCGCCGCGCCCTCCGCGCTCGCGGCCGCCACGATGGCCAGAGCCTCGTCCTGGGCGGATGTCAGCACCGCGTAGACGCGCAACGCCTCTCGGCGCTGCTTCACCGCGACGAGAAAGACCTGGCTCTTGGCCCGCTTGCCCTTGTCGGCGGGAGCAGCCTCGGAGGACGGACGACGACGGCTCAAGGACGGACCGGCATCCGTTGGAGACCGACGGCCGGAACGGCGCAGGCCCTCTCGCTTGCGAAGATCGCGATCTCGTCCTCCCTCCGTCGTTTCATGGTCCCGACGACGTCCCGGACCGGGGAGAGGGCGACGCGCGTGCGTGTTCCCGAACGCCCGCCTGGCGGCACGGGATCCGATCGCGAAGAACGCGTTTTACGAGCTTCGGCGCGCAATCCTGTCCCACCCCGACATCCCAGCGCGGTCGTGCCGCGAATTTCGCCGTTCATCATGCATGCTCAGCCAGATTCGGGAAGATCATCGACCGTGATCACCCCGGGATGCCTCCGAAGTTTCTGTGCGATGTCTTCCACGGAGCGGCGCGACAGCCGCACGAAGGTGATCAGCGTCTCGTCGAATTCAGGCGCGGACCCGCGCCGAGTCACGAATTGCCGGACACGGGAGGGGCGCACACCGGACACGGCCTGCACCACCTCCAGGCTGATGCAGCCGGGCTTGGCCATTACGCGGAGGGGCCGGATGTGCATCCGGTCGTGGTAGCGCTCCTGCAAGGGTTTCATCCCGGCGAGGATCCCCAGCAGGATCGCCGTGGTGGCGATGCCCGCCACATAGAGGCCGCCGCCGACCGCGAGGCCGACGGCCGCGACGGCCCAGAGGCTCGCCGCGGTGGTGAGCCCCTTCACCACCTCGCCCCGCAGGAGAATCGTTCCCGCCCCGAGAAACCCGATGCCGGAGACGACCTGGGCGGCCATGCGGGAGGGATCGAGGGCGACGTTCCGGGTCCCCAGCACATCGGCAAAGCCGAAGGCCGAGACGATCATGATCAGGCAGGCGCCGACGCCGACCAGCATGTGCGTTCGCAGGCCCGCGGCCCAGAGCAGGCGCTCGCGCTCGATGCCGATCAGCCCGCTCAGGACCGCGGCCAGGAGCAGGCGCCAGACGATCTCGACGTTGCCTAGCATTCCCGGGTCTCCTCCCAGTCCGATGTCGCGCGCCGACCGGAGCGGACCTCAGCCGATGAAAGCCGTCACGGCGTAGCAGGCCGCGGCGATCAGGGCGGCGGCCGGCAGGGTCAGCACCCAGGCGACCACGATGTTGCCGGCGACGCCCCAGCGAACCGCCGAGGTCCGCCGTGCAGCCCCGACGCCGATGATCGCGCCCGTGATGGTGTGGGTGGTCGAGACCGGTACGCCGAGCCAGGTCGCGGCGAACAGGGTGATCGCGCCGCCCGTCTCGGCGCAGAACCCCTGCATCGGGTTCAGACGCGTGATCCTGGAGCCCATCGTGTGCACGATGCGCCAGCCGCCGAGCAGCGTGCCCAGCGCCATGGCGGACTGGCAGGAGATCACCACCCAGAGGGGAACGTGAAAGGAGGCGCCCAGGTGGCCCTGCGAGTAGAGCAGCACCGCGATGATCCCCATGGTCTTCTGCGCGTCGTTGCCGCCGTGGCCCAGGGAATAGAGCGAGGCCGAGACGAACTGCAGGGCGCGGAAGCGCCGGTCGACCGCGAACGGCGTCGCCCGCACGCAGAGCCAGGAGACCATCAGCACCAGGAGGAGCGCGAGCAGAAAGCCCAGGAGCGGCGAGAGGACGATGGCGGCGGCAGTCTTCGTCAGCCCGCTCCAGACCACCGCGCTGAACCCGGCCTTGGCGACGCCCGCTCCGATGAGGCCGCCCACGAGGGCGTGCGAGCTGCTCGACGGGATGCCGAAGACCCAGGTGACGATGTTCCAGGTGATGGCGCCCATCAGCGCGCTGAAGATCACCCGGGGATCGATGATCCCCGCATCGACGATCCCGGTCCCGAGGGTCTGGGCCACGTGCAGGCCGAAGAACAGAAAGGCGATGAAGTTGAAGAACGCCGCCCAGAGCACCGCGTATTGGGGCCGCAGCACCCGCGTCGACACGATGGTGGCGATGGAGTTGGCCGCATCGTGCAGGCCGTTGAGGAAGTCGAAAAACAGCGCAACGGCGATCAGGCCGGCGAGGGCGGGCAGGGCGAGCGCGGTGGCCTCGGTCATCGGGTCGCCTACACGTTCTCGATCACGATGCCGCTGATCTCGTTGGCGACGTCCTCGAAGCGGTCGACCACGTCCTCGAGGTGGCCGTAGATCTCCGCGCCGATGAGATAGGCCATCGTGTCGCCGTCGCCGCCATCCTTGCGGTGGGCCTCGTAGAGCGCCTTGAGGCCGCGCTCCTGCAGCTCGTCCGAGCGTCCCTCGACCCGGGTGATCTGCTCGGTCAGGGTGTTGATGCGCCCGGCATGGGTTCCGACGGCCGTGAGGAGGGGGATCGTCTCGGCGGTGAGCCGCGCCGCCTCGATCACGGTGCCGCCCATCTCCTGCATCAGCGGTTCGAAGCGGCGAACCTCGTAGAGGGCGATCGTCTTCACCGTCTTGTTCATCTGGTCGATGGCGTCGTCCATCGACTGGATCAGGTCCTTGATGTCGCCTCGGTCGAAGGGCGTGATGAAGCTCCGGCGCACGGCGAGGAGGACTTCGGCGGTGATCGCGTCCGCCTCATGCTCGCGCTCCACCACCTGCTGGCAGTAGCGCGGAACGGCGTCCCCGCCCTGAAGCACGCCCTGCAGCGCTTCGGCGCCGGCCACCAGGGTGCGCGAGTGCCGCTCGAAGAGGTCGAAGAACCGATCCTCGCGCGGCATCAACGCCTTGAACCAACCCAGCATCCCCGACTCCGGCCCCACCCCGCTTGATTAGCCAACTAGGGTTTTTGCGCGCAGGAGACCAGGGCCTTCGCGAGCTTTGCCCTGGTGCGCCGCCCAGGCAATCATCGGCCGATGACGCTGCGGATGGTGAAGCTCGACTGGATACGGGCGACTCCGGGCAGCTTCGAGAGCACCGACCGGTGCAGCCGCTCGTATTCCGCCATGTCGGCGACGCGGATCTTCAGGAGATAATCGGAATCACCCGTCATCAGGTAGCAATCCTGAATGTCGGGGCAGCGCCGCACGGCCGCCTCGAACCGGTTGAGGCAATCCTCGGTCTGCCGCTCCAGGGCGATCCGGGTCATCACCACCAGGCCGGCGGAGCCGGGCCCGTCGAGAAGCACGGTGTAGCCGCGGATCGTGCCGTTGCGCTCCAGCATCCGCAAGCGCCGCAGGCAGGCGGAGGCCGAGAGGCCGACGCGCTGCGCCAGGGCGGCGTTCGGGATCCGCGCATCCTCGCGGAGGACCCGGATGATCGCACGATCGATCTCGTCGGGCGGCATCACTGTCCTCAGCTGACATGTGCAACGATCGTGCATCGTATCGCAGGATCGTGCGTCGGGCACCCTTTGCGAGGCGGAACCTGCACCATCTTCGCTGCACCGCTCGCAGGATCAAGTGTCTCTAGTCCGACGAGACCGGAGCGCTCGGGGCCGGGAGCGGCATGGCCCCGCCTGTGCTTGGGATTCCGGGCCTCAGGGGAGACGTGCGATGCGGGTCCTGGTTCTCGGAAGCGGCGTGGTCGGCGTCAGCACGGCCTATTACCTCGCCAAGGCCGGTCATGCCGTCACGGTGATCGACCGCCAGCCCGCCGCCGGCCTGGAGACGAGCTTCGCCAATGCGGGCCAGGTCTCGCCGGGCTACTCGGCCCCCTGGGCGGCCCCGGGCATTCCCATCAAGGCGATGAAGTGGCTGATGATGCGCCACCGGCCCCTGGTGCTGTGGCCGACCGTCGAGCCGCGCTTCTATGGATGGCTCGCGCGCATGCTCGCGAACTGCACCGAGGACGCGTATATCCGCAACAAGGGCCGCATGGTTCGTCTCGCCGAATACAGCCGGGACGTCCTGCGCGACCTGCGCACCGAGACCGGCATCACCTACGACCACCGGACCCGCGGCACCCTCCAGCTCTTCCGCACGCGAAAGCAGCTCGACCATGTCGGCGACGACACCCGCGTCCTCGATACCTATGGGGTCGCCTACACGGTGCTGGACCCGGCCGGATGCATCGCGGCCGAGCCGGCGCTGGCTGGCGTCCGCGACACGATCGTCGGGGGCCTTCACCTGAGCGGCGACGAGACGGGCGATGCCCACCTGTTCACGCAGCGCCTGGCGGAGCTGTGCGCGCGGATGGGCGTCCGTTTCCGCTACGGGACGCGCATCGACGGCCTCGAGACCGCGGGCGACGCGGTGACGGGCGTGGTCTGCGGCTCCGAGACCCTGCGGGCCGATACCTACGTCGCCGCCATGGGCTCCTTCACCCCGGGCCTCCTCCGTCCCCTCGGGCTTCGGCTGCCGATCTATCCCGTCAAGGGATACTCGCTCACCCTGCCGGTCACCGACCCCGCCCAGGCGCCGGTCTCCACCGTCATGGACGAGACCTTCAAGGTCGCGCTCACGCGCCTCGGGGACCGGATCCGCGTGGGCGGCACGGCCGAGCTCGCGGGCTTCAGCGATGTCCTCCGGGCCCCGCGCCGGGCGACCCTGGAGCGCTGCGTCCGGGACCTGTTCCCCAACGGGGGCGACCTCGCGGCCGCCACGTTCTGGACCGGCCTGCGCCCGATGACGCCAGACGGCACGCCGATCGTCGGTGCCACGCGGTATGGCAACCTCTACACCAACACCGGCCACGGCACTCTGGGCTGGACGATGGCCTGCGGCTCCGGGCGGATGCTGGCCGACCTGATGTCCGGCCGCGCGCCCGACATCGACCATGCCGACCTGGCGCTCGCCCGCTACGCCGCCTGACGCCGTCAGGCGGTGAACCCCTCCAGGATGAGCATCACCAGGGGGATGGCGAGCCCGGCGAGCACCGTCTGCAGGGCGAGGATGCCGGCCATCAGCGGCGCGTCGCCCCCGAGCTGCCGGGCCATGATGTAGGACGAGGACGCCGTCGGCAGCGACTGGAACAGCAGGGCGGTGGCGGCGGCCGGCCCGTGCAGGCCGGCGGCGAGGCAGGCCAGGATCGTCACTGTCGGCATCAGCACGAACTTGGCGACCGACGCGATGACGACCGGACGCAGCCAGGTCCGGACGGTACGGGGATCGAGGGCGGCGCCGACGCAGAGGAGACCGAGCGGGAGGGAGGCCTGCCCCAGGGCCTTCAGGGTGGGCTCCAGTCCCGGCGGCAGCCCGAAGCCCGTCGCCTGCAGGGCGATCCCGATGCCGCAGGCGACCACCAGGGGATTGAGAAGGAGCTGGCGGAGGATCGCCCGCGGCGCCAGCCGCCCGCCCGAGCCGAAGCGCGCGAAGACCAGGACGCACAGGATGTTCACCGTGGGCACGATGGCCGCGTTGGCGACCGCCGCGAGGGCGATTCCCCGCAGGCCGAACAACCCCGCCGCCGCCGAGACCCCGACGTAATTGTTGAAGCGCACTCCGCCCTGAAACACCGAGGTGAAGGCCGCTCCGTCGAGGTCGAGCCGCGGCCGGATCGCGAGCAGCATGAGCGCCACCGCGAGGGTCGAGGCCACGAGGACGCCCGCCAGGGCGAGGACGGGCACGCCGTCCAGGCGCGCGGTGGCCAGTCCGTGGATGAACAGCGCCGGCAGCAGCACGTAGTAGCCGAGGCGCTCGGCCTGGGCCCAGAACGACTCGGCCACGAGGCCGTTGCGGCGCAGCAGCACGCCGAGGCCGATCAGCAGCGCGATCGGCACCAGGGCGAGGATGACCGTCGCGCTCACGCGGCGGGCCGGAGGACGCTGGAACCGGCGGTGATCGATAAGCGCATGGATCGCAACTCGGGGTGAGACGACGGCCAGCTGTACGTGAAGTGGGTTGCGGAAGAGTACCGGGGCGGGTGCGTTCCTGGGGGCGCGGGGCATGGCCATCCCCAGGCATCGCCGGGAACGGGCCTGCCACACCCGTCGCCATGGCCCTCGATTTGCATCATTTTGATGCATCGTCCCGGCTCGAATCGCCGGGACTGCGGATTGTCTGATGGCGCTCGAACAGCCCTCGCCGGCCGGACTCGACGAGACCTATCGCCGGATCACCTGGCGGCTGCTGCCGTTCCTGATGTTCCTCTGGGTCCTCTCCTGGATCGACCGGGTGAACATCGGCTTTGCCAAACTGCAGATGCTCGCCGACCTGAAGTTCAGCGAGACCGTCTACGGCATCGGCGCCGGGATCTTCTTCATCGGCTACTTCCTCTGCGAGGTTCCGAGCAACCTCCTCCTCGAGCATATCGGCGCCCGCAAGACCATCGCGCGCATCACTCTGCTGTGGGGTCTCTGCTGCGTGGCGATGATGTTCGTCACCACCCCCGGCCTGTTCTACATCCTGCGTTTCCTCCTGGGGGTGTTCGAAGCGGGCTTCTATCCGGGCGTGATCCTGTTTCTGACCTACTGGTACCCCACCGAGCGGCGCGCCAAGGTCTTCGGGCTGTTCATGTCGGCCTCCGCCATCGCGGGGGTGATCGGCGGACCGCTGGCCGGCACGATCATGACCGGCCTCGACGGCGTAAACGGCTGGTCCGGCTGGCAGTGGGTCTTCCTCCTCGAGGGCATCCCGTCGATCCTGGCCGGCCTCGTCACGCTGTTCTATTTGACCGACCGGCCGGAGAAGGCCGGCTGGCTGACCCCGGAGCAGCGCGCCCTGGTCGCGGCCGACCTCGCCCGCGACGCAGCGGCCCTCGGCCCGCGGGAGCATCGCATCCTGGCCTCGTTGCGGGATGTCCGGGTCTGGCAATGCATCGCGATCTTCTTCTGCATCATCACCGCCAACTCGGCCCTGACCTTCTTCGGGCCGAGCGTGGTCCGCGAGGCGGGCTACACCGACCCGCTCACCATCGGCTGGATCATGTCCGGCGCCTATCTCTGCGGCGCAGCCGGGATGATCCTCAATGGCCGCCACTCCGACCGCTCCGGCGAGGCGCGCCTCCATTGCGGCCTCCCGGCGCTGATCGGCGCCGTGGCGATCGCCCTCCTCGGGTGGCTCGTCCCGATCAGCCCGGCGCTGTCGATCCTCGCCCTCACGGTGGCGATCGTCGGCACCATGAGCGCCATTCCGGTCTTCTGGCAGATCCCAGGCCGGTTCCTCGCCGGTTCGGCCGCGGCGGCCGGCATCGCGCTGATCAACGCGGTGGCGAACCTCGCCGGGTTCGGCGCGCCGGCGGTAATGGGCGCCCTGCGCGAACAGACCGGCTCTGCCGCCACCGGCCTCTGGATCGTCGCGGGCTTCGAGGTCGCGACGCTCCTCCTCATCCTCGCCTTCGTCCCGCCGGAACCCGGAGCCCTGGTCCGGCGGGCCGCGGCACGCGCCGCCCACGAACCCGCCTGAACCCGAACCCCGCACCCGTCGAGAAGGACAAGCCATGGATCGACCGGCCCTCACGCGCCGAAGCCTCGTCGGCGCCGGTCTCGGCGCCGTCGCCGCCACCGGCGCTCTGGCGCAGGCCGCGCCCGCCCCGCCGAGGGCCCGGGCGACGGCGCCGAACTCCCAGGCCGGCCTCGGCCCGCGCCTGACCCTGCACGCCATCGACAACTTCCACGGCACGCCCGGCGCCGGCATGGTCTGCGACCTGGCGATCAGGGAGGGCGACGCCTATCGGACGCTCAAGACCGTGACCACCGCCGCCAATGGCCGTCCGGCAGAACCGCTCCTGGTCGACGAGGCCCTGAAGGTCGGCCAGTACGAGTTGCTGATGCATTTCGAGGCGTATTTCGCCAAGGCCGGCGTAGCGCTGCCGCAGCCGAATTTCCTGAGCCTCGTTCCGGTGCGCTTCGTGATCCGCGATGCGGGGCAGCGCTACCACCTGCCGGTGCTGTTCACCCCCTGGGGCTACTCCTACTATCGCGGCAGCTGACGCGCCCGCGACACGCCTTCAGCGAGATTTCCTTCCGGAGCCCGATCGACATGGCCGGCATCACCACACACGTCCTCGACGCGGATCGCGGCCGCCCGGCGCCGGGGGTGCGCATCGACTTCTCCGTGAGGGAGGGCGACGCGTGGCGCCTCGTGAAGAGCGTCGTCACCAATGCCGACGGGCGCACCGACGCACCGATCCTGCCAGCCGCCGAGGCCAAGGTCGGTCAGTACCAGCTGGAATTTCACATCGACGCCTACCTGAAGACCAAGCCCGGCGTGACCGAGGCCGACATCTTCGTCGACAATCCGGTGGTGCGCTTCGCGGTCTTCGATGCCGGGCAGCACTATCACGTGCCGATGCTGTGCGCGCCGGGCACCTGCGCCACCTACCGGGGCAGCTGACGGCGATGGTCGATTCCGGAAAGCCCGATCTCGCCGCCATCAACCGGCTCGATGGGGCCGGCTTCGTCGTCCGGTTCGGAGGGGTGTTCGAGCATGCGGCCTGGGTCGCGGAGCGCGCCCACGCGCACGGGCCCTTCGCCAGCCTCGACGACCTGCACGCGGCCATGATGCGGGCCGTGCGCGCCGCGCCGACCGAGACCCGCATCGCCTTCCTGAACGGCCATCCGGAGCTCGCCGGGCCCGAGGCGCGGGCCCGCAGCATGACGGCGGATTCGGCGAGCGAGCAGGGCAGCGCCGGGCTCGACCACATGCCCGCCGCCGACGCGGAGGCCTTCGACCGCCTGAACGCCGCCTATCGCCGCCGCTTCGGCTTTCCCTTCATCATCGCGGTCCGCGGCCGGGCGCAGGCCGAGATCCTGGCGATCTTCGCGGAGCGCCTGCGGCGCACTCCCGGAGAGGAGGAGCAGGCCGCCCTCGACGAGATCGCGCTGATCACCCGGATGCGGCTCGACCGCCTCGTCGCCGCATCCGGGTGAGGCAGTTCACTTCAGGCGGGCGGCGGCCCAGGCGATGTGGTCGGCCATGAAGGTGGAGATGAAGTAGTACGAGTGGTCGTACCCCTCGCGCATGTTGAGGGTCAGGGGAATGCCGGCCGTCTTGCAGGCCTCTTCCAGGAGCCAGGGACGCAGGCCGTCGTCGAGGAAGCTGTCGGCGGTGCCCTGGTCGACCAGGAACTCCGGGAAGCGCTTGCCGTCTTCGATCAGCGCCGTGGCGTCGTGGGCGCGCCACGCAGCGGTGTCGGTGCCGAGATACTTCTCGAAGGCAGGCTTCGACCAGCCGGCCGTGGAGGGTTGGGCGATCGGCGCGAAGGCCGAGCAGGACTTGAAGCGGTCGGGATAGGTGAGGGCGATGGTCAGTGCACCGTGGCCGCCCATGGAATGGCCGAAGATGCCCTGGCGGGACATGTCGGCCGGGAACTCCTGAGCGATGAGGGCGGGCAGTTCCTCAGTCACGTAGCTCCACATCCGGTAGTTCGCGGCGTAGGGCGCCTGGGTGGCGTCGAGGTAGAAGCCGGCGCCGGAGCCGAACTGCCAGTTGCCCTCTTCGTCGGGAATGCCGGGGCCGCGCGGGCTGGTGTCGGGCGCCACGATGATGACGCCGTGCTCGGCCGCCGCCTTGCGGTACTCGCCCTTGTCCATGACGTTGGCGTGCGTGCAGGTCAGGCCCGAGAGGTACCACAGCACCGGCACCGGGCCGGCCTCGGCCTGCGGCGGCACGAACACCGCGAAGGTCATCGGGCAGCCCGTGGTCCGGGCATCGTGCTTGTAGACGCCCTGCGTGCCGCCGTGGGCGCGGGCCTTCGAGAGGGTTTCCATGTGTACTCTCCTGCTTAGGGCTCAGAATCCCGTTCCGAGGCTGGGAAAGGGTGCGATGTCGGGCCCCTGAAAGAATGGTCGATCCGCGCCCCTCCCTCTGCCCTCTGCGGGAGAGGGCGGCCCGCGTCAGCGGGTCGGGTGAGGGGAGCACCGGTCCCGGAGAGGTCGCCCCCTCTCCCGCCTGCTCCGCAGGCACCCTCCCCCGCGAAGGGGGGAGGGACCGGACACGGTCTGTCCCGATCGGATCAGTAAACCACCACCGACCGGATCGACTTGCCCTCGTGCATGAGGTCGAAGCCGTGGTTGATGTCCTCGAGCGGCATGGTGTGGGTGATCAGGTCGTCGATGTTGATCTTGCCCTCCATGTACCAGTCGACGATCTTGGGCACGTCGGTGCGGCCGCGGGCGCCGCCGAAGGCCGAGCCCTTCCAGACGCGGCCGGTGACGAGCTGGAACGGACGGGTCGCGATCTCCTTGCCGGCCTCGGCCACGCCGATGACGATCGACTCGCCCCAGCCGCGGTGGCAGCACTCGAGGGCCTGGCGCATCACGTTGACGTTGCCGGTGCAGTCGAAGGAGAAATCCGCGCCGCCGCCGGTCACGTCGAGGATCGCCTGGACCACGTGATCGTTGCCGACCTCCTTCGGGTTGATGAAGTGGGTCATCCCGAACTTGCGGGCCATCTCCTGCTTGTCCGGATTGATGTCGACGCCGATGATCTTGTCGGCCCCCACCATCCGGGCGGCCTGCAGCACGTTGAGGCCGATGCCGCCGAGGCCGAACACCACGACGTTGGCGCCGGGCCAGACCTTGGCGGTGTAGATCACCGCGCCGATGCCGGTGGTGACGCCGCAGCCGATGTAGCAGATCTTGTCGAAGGGGGCGTCTTCGCGGATCTTCGCCAGCGCGATCGCCGGCAGGACCGTGAAGTTCGAGAAGGTCGAGCAGCCCATGTAGTGGAACAGGGTGTTGGACCCGCCCGGGCTGCCGCCGGTGGAGACGCACGAGAAGCGGCTGGTGCCGTCGGGCATCACGCCCTGGCCCTGCGTGGAGCGGATCGCGGTGCACAGGTTGGTGCGCTGCGACAGGCAGGACTTACAGTTGCGGCATTCCGGGGTGTAGAGCGGGATGACGTGGTCGCCGGGCTTCAGCGCGGTGACGCCGGCGCCGACCTCGCGGACGATGCCCGCGCCCTCGTGGCCGAGGATCGCCGGGAACTTGCCCTCGGAATCGAGGCCCGACAGGGTGTAGGCGTCGGTGTGGCAGATGCCGGTGGCCATCAGCTCGACGAGAACCTCGCCGGCCTTGGGTCCTTCGATGTCGATGGTCTCGATCGTGAGAGGCTTCTTGGCCTCCCACGCGACCGCGGCGCGCGTCTTCATAGCAGTGTCCTTAGAGCTGTGATGATCACGGACGGCGGCGATGGATGCCGGCGCTTCGTCTCGCGGCACCCGAAAGGTGGCAAGGCGAACGGCCCGAAAATCTGGATGGTGTTTGATGCCTCCGGCGTCGAGATGCAACAGGCGTGCTCCGTCGTTTGCGCCAGGGTTGCGAATTTGGAATGACGGTCGCCGCGACGCGGCCGGAACGGAGGGACGATGAAGGACTGGGATAGGGGGCGTGAGGCGCTCATCGCGCCGGCGGCGGCGCGCAATCGTGCGGCGATCCTCGCCGTCCTGCGGGACGTCCTGCCCGAGACCGGCACGATCCTCGAGATCGCCAGTGGATCGGGCGAGCACGCGGTCCATTTCGCCGCCGCCCTGCCGGCGCTCTCGTGGCAGCCCAGCGACCCCGAGCCGGCCTATCGCCGCAGCATCGCGGCGCATGCGGAGGCCGCAGGTCTCGCCAACCTGCGGCCTCCCCTCGATCTCGACGCCGCCGCGGCCGCTTGGCCGATCGCGCGCGCCGACGCCATCCTGTGCATCAACATGGTCCACATCGCGCCGTGGTCGGCCACGGAAGGGCTGATGGACGGAGCCGCCCGCACGCTTGCCCCGGGCGGCGTCCTGTTCCTCTACGGCGCCTTTCGCGAGGGCGGCCGCCACACCGCCGAGAGCAACGCCGCCTTCGACCAGGACCTGCGTGCGCGGGATCCGCGCTGGGGCGTCCGCGATCTCGAGGCCGTCGCGGACACGGCCGCGCGGCGCGGCCTGCGGCACGAAGCCCGCATCGGCCTGCCGGCGAACAACCTGGCGCTGGTCTTCCGTCGCCCTGCGTCGGCGGCCTCGGCCTGATGCCCGCTGAGTCCCAGGCCCCGCACCCGCGAGACCGCATCGAAACCCTGCGCGACGCCCTCGAAGGCCGCCAGATCGAACTCTCCCTTGCGGCCGTCGCCGCAGGGGCCGTCACGTCCCTGACCGTGCCGGGAACGGCGGCGTTGGAAGGAGGGATCAACCCGGCCCTCGCACTGATGCTGTTCGTCACCTTCCTGCAGGTGCCCCTGCGGGCGCTGGCTCACGCCTTCACCCGCGGCCGCTTCCTGGCGGCGTTGATGGTCGTCAATTTCCTCGCGATCCCCCTGTTGGTCGCCGGGCTCACCCTCTTCCTTCCCGCCGACCCGATGCTGCGTCTCGGCGTGCTGATGGTGCTGCTCACGCCGTGCATCGACTACGTGGTGACCTTCGCCCATCTCGGGGGCGCCGATGCCCGGGTCCTGCTGTCCTCGACCCCGGCCCTTCTCCTCGCCCAGATGGCGCTGTTGCCGATCTACCTGACGTTCTTTCTCGGCGCGGACGCGGGACGGTTCGTGCAGGTCGGCCCCTTCCTCCACGCCTTCGTCTGGCTCATCGCGCTGCCCTTGGCCGCGGCCGGTGCCGTCCAGGTCTGGAGCGGACGGAGCCGCCTCGGGCGATGGGCCGCGGCCGGGCTTAGTGTGCTGCCGGTCCCCGCGACGGCCCTCGTCCTCTTCGTCGTGGTCGCGGCGGTCCTGCCGCAGCTCGGCGCGAGCCGGGACGCGGCCGCACGGACGGTCCCGGTCTACCTGGCCTTCGCCACATTGGCTCCGCTCATCGGCTGGGGAGCCGGGCGCGTTTTCCGGCTCGACGCGCCCACCGGGCGGACCCTGGCCTTCAGCGCCGCGACCCGGAACTCGCTCGTCGTCCTGCCCCTGGCCTTCGCGGTTCCGGGCGGGGTGCCCCTGCTGCCGGCCGTCATCGTCACGCAGACGCTGATCGAACTCATGAGCGAGCTGATCTACGTGCGCTGGATCCCGCGACTCGGGCGCCCGTCGATCCGATCCGCGTCCGCGCCCTAAAAACCCCTTCGCCTCATTGTCCGGAACGGGCAGCGCGCGGCGACGGCCCTGGGATCGCGGACGGGACTCACCCAGGGTCACGGCCAGGAGCGATCGAAACCGGATCTGCGATCGGCCGTCGAAATCGGGATCGAACACCTGACAGGGCAAGCAAATCGTTCGGCGCCTGCCGCGAACACCGTCGCACCACGTTTCCCGACATGCTTTAATCCAAAGAAACCGCTGCATCGCGGTGTATCTTCGGGAGCAATGCCTGGAATGGACGTTCGCGTTTCAGACGCGTCCTTGTCGGACGCACGCACGCCCGGGTGGCTGTCCCGCGAAGCGATCGTCGCCAAGCCCGGCTTTAACCGATGGCTGGTCCCGCCGGCGGCCCTGGCCATCCATCTCTGCATCGGCATGTCCTACGGTCTGTCGGTGTTCTGGCTCCCCCTGTCGAGGGCGCTGAGCGTCGGCCAGCCCGCGCCGGCCGCCTGCCCGGACATGAGCATCGCCACCGCCCTGGTCACCACCACTTGCGACTGGCGCGTCAGCGACCTCGTCATCGTCTTCTCCATCGGCATCGTGATGCTCGGGCTGTCGGCGGCGGTGTTCGGCGGCTGGCTGGAGCGGGCGGGGCCCCGCAAGGCCGGCCTCGCGGCGGCCCTGTGCTGGGGCGGCGGGTTCCTGATCGGCGCCCTCGGCGTCTACGTGCATCAGCTCTGGCTGATCTGGCTCGGCATGGGCCTCGTCGGCGGGATCGGCCTCGGCCTCGGCTACATCTCGCCGGTCTCGACCCTGGTGAAGTGGTTCCCCGACCGCCGGGGCATGGCCACCGGCATGGCCATCATGGGCTTCGGCGGCGGCGCCATGATCGGCTCGCCGCTGGCCACCCTGCTCATCAACACCTTCAAGACCCCGGATTCCGCTGGCGTCTGGCAGACGCTGGCGGTGATGGGCGGGCTCTACGGCGCGGCGATGCTCTGCGGCGCCTTCGGCTACCGCGTGCCCCCGGCCGGCTGGCAGCCGGAAGGCTGGACCGCGCCGGCGGCCAAGAGCGCGATGATCACCTCGGGTCACGTCCACCTGGACCGGGCCCACAAGACCCCGCAGTTCTGGCTGCTCTGGGCGGTGCTCTGCCTCAACGTTTCGGCTGGCATCGGCGTGCTCGCCCTGGCGTCGCCGATGCTGCAGGAGATCTTCGGCGGCGCGCTGATCGGCCAGCCGGGTGTCGGCTTCGGCCAGCTCGATGCCGGCCAGAAGGCCCAGATCGCGGCGGTCGCGGCCGGCTTCGTCGGCCTCCTGTCCCTGTTCAACATCCTCGGACGCTTCTTCTGGGCCTCGATGTCCGACAAGATCGGCCGCAAGGTGACCTACGCCACCTTCTTCGCCCTCGGATGCCTGCTCTACGCGGGCGCACCCTGGGCGGCGTCGATCGGCTCGAAAGCGCTGTTCGTGACGTTCTTCTGCGTGATCCTGTCGATGTACGGCGGCGGCTTCGCCACAATCCCCGCCTACCTCGCCGACATCTTCGGCACGCAGTTCGTCGGTGCCATCCACGGGCGGCTCCTCACCGCCTGGTCGACGGCCGGCGTGGTCGGTCCCTTCGTGGTGACGGCGATCCGGCAGGCGCAGGTCGATGCCGGCATCCAGGGGGCGGCGCTCTACACCCGGACGATGTACATCCTGGCGGCCTTCCTGGCAGCCGGCTTCGTCGCCAACCTCCTGGTCCGGCCACTGGCGGCGCGCTGGTTCATGAGCGACGCCGCGCTCGCCGCCAGCGCGAAGGGCGGGAATGCCACGGCAGCGGGGCGGACGAGCGCTCGCGGCATCGGCCGGGGCGGCGTCACGCCCCTCGCGATCCTCGCCTGGGTCGCCGTCGGCGTCCCGATCGCCTGGGGGATCTGGAGCACGGTCTCGAAGGCGATGATCCTGTTCGGGTAAGGGCCGCACCGGCCACCCCCGACGAAACGCCGAAGGTCCCGACCCGGCAACCGGTCGGGTGATCCGCCGCCCCCCGACGTGAGACCCTTGTCCGAGGGCGCAGCCCGGCCGGCGGGGAAGTCGGCGTCGTCCGCCCGCTCGATGCCCTCCGCCGGCTCCGACGCGGCGGACTCGTCGGCCAGCGGCAGACTGGTCCGGACGACACCTCGGCGGATCGGGCCTGCAGCGGACGAGGCCGCGTCCATCGGAGCCTGCTCGGTCTCGTCGTCGGGAGCGAGGCGACGATGCGCAGACCTAGATCAGTGCCGAGGCGCTCGGAGCAAAGCCCTCCACGAGGCCGGCGGCGCTGGCGACGGCATTGATCCGGATCGCCGCCCGAAGGAATAGCACCATAATTCCGGTCGTACTGTTCTCCGACCTCGACAATGACTATTTTCGTGCAAACTTTCCTTCTGTTTTGGGACAAATCACTGCCCATCACCGTTTCTGACGAAATACGGAAATACTCATGACTTTTATTCTCGAATACATTTCCGATTCGACAATCTAACTCATTGAATCTTGTCCTGTAACCTTTTCAGATTTCCGCTTTTCCAGCATAGGATGGCTCTAAGCTGTGTTTTGAAGCCACACCCACCGGGATAATACAAGCACAGGCTTTTGCGGCGTAGAAAACACACCTTTCGGTTGTCTAGATAGGGCGCGCCGCGTTGTCGCTGCACCGTTCTCGGGTGCCGTCCCGCATCGCGACCAGCATCGGGAGACAGCCGTGATCCGAACGCCATTCAGATTTCGCACCGGAAACGAGACCTACGAAAACTCCGGAGCCGTCCGCAGGTGCGACGGTCCGCCGACCGGGACAATGGGCGCGGCACCCGCCGTTCGGACGACCCTGCGCGCCCTCCAATCGCTGGCGCGCCGCCTGTCGGCTGCCGTCGCCCTGCTGGCCCTCGCCGGCGCCCCCGCGATGGCGGGGTCCGCGGCCCAGCCGGGCCAAACCATCGGTGCCGCGGCCGGCGCCCAGCTCCCGGTGGGTCTCTACTTCGTCAACACGTCGAGCTTCGGGGTGCGCGACACGCGCCCGCTGGACTCGGAATCGAACGTCAACCTGCCGGCCTTCGTCTGGGCGACGCCCTGGACCCTGTTCGGCGCGCGCCTGAACCTCATCGCGATCCAGCCCGTCGTCGCCTCGAGCCCCCGCGGCACGCCCTACCAG
>NZ_LMML01000027.1:133770-133871 GCF_001422215.1 Methylobacterium sp. Leaf89
TCTCACGGCCAACCTGCTCTACGGGATCTTCCTCGACTCGATCTCGCCGCAGGGCGGGGTCTATCCCGACTATCTCAACCTCGATCTCACCGCGACGAAGA
>NZ_LMML01000027.1:133980-176339 GCF_001422215.1 Methylobacterium sp. Leaf89
CACCCGAGGCTGGCTCCGGGTCATCGTGCCGATCTACAAGGAGAGCACCAACGCCGCCGCGCCATCCGTCCCACTGACGGGCCCGGGGCGGATCGAACGCCGATAGCGGTTCTCGAAAACCGTTCCTCGGAGCCGCGCCGCGCCCGTCGCTTCGGTCAGGCGATCAAGCGGAGGGCGGCCTGATGGTCGGTCGGGGCGGGCCAGGTCGCGATGGCGCTCAGGGCGCCTGCCAGGGGGGCCGGCCGACCGAAATAGAAACCCTGGCCGAAGGCGCAGCCCATGCCGGCGAGAAGGTCGGCCTCGCCGGCCTGCTCGATTCCCTCGGCCACCACGGACACCGCCAGATCGTCGGCCAGCCGGAGAATCGTCTGCACGATGCCCCGGCTGGTCTGGTCGGCCAGGAGGGTGCGCACGAAGGCGCGGTCGATCTTCAGAGTCGTCACCGGCAGGGTGCTCAGATAGCTCAGCGAGGAATAGCCCGTTCCGAAATCGTCGATCGCGATCCCGAGGCCGGCGTTCCGGCACTGCGTGAGCGCGGCAGCGGCACGCTCAGGATCGTCCATCAGCATGCTCTCCGTGACCTCGATCTTGAGGCTGGAGGGGGCGATCCGGGTCCGCGCCAGGAAGTCGGCGATCATCTCGGGGAACGAGGCGCCGGCGAGGTCGCGCCCCGAGACGTTGACGGTCATGAAGAGCGGACCGTCGAGCGCGCCGGGATTGGTCTGGGCGGCGAGCAGGAGCTCGGGGAAGACCCGCCCGACTTCCTCGAAGGCATACGCGGTCAGGTCGACGATGAGACCGGACGCCTCGGCCGCCGGGATGAACTCGATGGGCGGCACCAGGCCCCGGGTCGGGTGGCGCCAGCGCATCAGGGCCTCGAACCCGGCCAGCCGCCGGGACGACAGCCGCACGATGGGCTGGAAGTACAGCTCGAACTCGCCGTTGCGCAGGCCGGCGCGGATCTCGCGCTCCAGCGACAGGGCGCCGAGGGCGGCCGCGAAGGTCTCGGACGGGGGGGCATCGGCGCCGAGGACCGGCGGCGGCGCCGTTCCCTTCATCTGCTCGAGGATGGCCACCGTCTGCCGGTAGCGCGACAGCACCACGCCCAGGCACATCCGCAGGATCGGATCGGTCTGCGCGATGCGGTGGGCGAGCTGCTCCTCCGTGATGACGACGAGTTCGCTGTCCTCCAGGGCTCGCACGGCGGCGGAGCGCGGCTGGTGATCGAGGATCGCCATCTCCCCGACGATCTCGCCGGGGCCGCGATGCGCCAGGATGAGGTCCCCCTCCGGACGCTCGAGGACGATCTCCAATCGGCCGCTCACGATGAGGTAGGCCGCATCGCCCAGGTCGCCGGCCGAGAACAGGCGCGCACCGGCCGGGAGGTGATGATGGTCCAGGGACTTCGCTTGGGAACGCGGCACGGAAGGTTCCAGGCTGGGCACAGTGATGGCCCGGGGCGAACCGTGCCGGGGGCCGGTTAAGAGCTGGCGAACGGCAACCGCTTTGTTTCACGCGCCGTCTCCTATCCTTAACGAGATCTCAGCACGGCGGCGCGAGACTGATCGCGAAGACGCCCCGCGCGGAGCCTGCACCCGATGTTCCTGTCACGACGCCTGGCCCCGGTGGGCGTGGGCCTTGCCCTGGTGCTGGCCCTCCTGGCCGTGCGGACCGTCGTTCCGGAGCCGTTCGAGCGCCTGCGGCAGGCGGCCTTCGACAGCGCCCAACGGATCAGCCCCCGCGCGACCGACGGCGCCGCGGTTCGGGTCGTCGACATCGACGAGGAGAGCCTGAAGCGGCACGGCCAGTGGCCCTGGCCGCGCCACGTGGTGGCGGACCTCGTCGCGGCCCTGCAGAACCTCGACGCCGGCGTCGTCGCCCTCGACATGGTCTTCGCCGAGCCCGACCGCACCTCGCCCGCGCTCCTGGTGCCCGACTGGGCGCGGCGCTTCGGCTTTCGCGCGGCGGAGCCCGAGACGGCCCTGCCGGACCACGATGCCGCCCTGGCGGCGGTGTTCGCCCGGGGCCGCGTCGTCGCCGGCTTCGCGCTGACGCCGGACGCGCAGGGCGAACCCGTCACGCGCAGCGCCGGCTTCGCGACGATCTCCGGCGATCCCGGCGAGACGGTCCCCAACTTCCGAGGCTCGGTCCAGAACCTGCCCGTGCTCGATGCGGCCGCCGCCGGCCACGGCAGCTTCACCATCGCGGCCGGCAGCGACGAGATCATCCGGCGCCTGCCGCTGCTCGCGACGGTGGGAAACCGCCTGGTGCCCTCCCTCGCCCTCGACGCCCTGCGGGTGCTGCAGGACGAGGAGAGCTTCAAGGTGCGGGCGGAGCGCGATGGCGCGACCCTGACCGGCTACACGATCCGCGTCGGGGCGGTCGATCTCTCCGTCGACCGCTCCGGCGCCCTGGCCCTCCACTTCCCGAAGGCCCGCTCGACGCCGACGATCGCCGCCTGGCGCCTGCTCGATCCCAATCAGCGTCCGGGCCTGCGCCCGGAGATCCAGGGCCGCGCGGTCTTCGTCGGCACCAGCGCGGTCGGCTTGTCCGACCTGCGCCCCACGCCGATGACCCCGTTCGAGCCCGGCGTGAACCTGCACGCGATGGCCCTCGATCAGGTCATCGGCGGGCAAGCGCTCAGTCGCCCGGCCTGGGCGCTGGGTGCGGAGATCGTGGCGGCGCTGGTGCTCGGCCTCGCCGCCGCCCTGGCCTGCGGTTTCGGGCGGCTCAGCAGCGCCGGGCTCGGCATGGCCTTCCTGGCGCCCGTGCCGACCTTCACCGCCCTGGCCCTGTTCGCCCGGGGCGGCCTGCTCCTCGACCCGACGCTGCCGTCCCTCGGCCTCCTCGTCGCCCATGCGGGCGGGAGCCTCGCCCGCTATGCGGGCTCGGAGCGTTCCGCCCAGCGCCTGCGCGCCGCCTTCACGCACTACCTGTCGCCGGACCTGGTGGCGGTGCTGGCCAGCGACCCCGGCCGGCTGAAGCTCGGCGGCGAGACCCGCGAGATGACGTTCCTCTTCACCGACCTCGAAGGCTTCACCGCGATGACCGAGGCCTCCGGCGCCGAGGCCCTCGTCAACCTGCTGAACGCCTATCTCGACGGCCTGTGCTCCATCGCGATGGCCCATGGCGGCACCGTCGACAAGATCGTCGGCGACGCGGTGCACGTCATGTTCAACGCGCCCCTCGACCAGCCCGACCATGCCGCGCGGGCGGTGGCCTGCGCGCTGGCCCTCGACGCCTTCGCGGAGGCGTTTCGCCAGCGGCAACGGGCCCAGGGCGTCCCCTTCGGCGCGACCCGCATCGGCATCAATACCGGACGTGCCGTGGTCGGCAATTTCGGCGGGACGCGCCGCTTCGACTACACGGCGCACGGCGATGCGATCAACGTTGCGGCGCGGCTCGAATCCGCCAACAAGGCGCTCGGCACCCGCATCTGCATCGCCCGCACCACCTGCGACCAGGTGTCCGGCGTCAGCTTCCGGCCCATCGGGACGCTGATGCTGAAGGGCAAATCCGTGGGCGTCGAGGTCTTCGAGCCGACGGGACAGGCCAGCGACGCCCTGGACGCCTATCGCGTGGCCTTCGGGCGGTTGGTCGCGGGGGACGCCGGCGCGGCCGAGGCGCTGCTGGGCCTGCACGCGGCCAACCCCGACGACCCGATCCTGGCGCTCCATGCCCGCCGCATCCGGGCGGGCGAGCGCTCCGTCAGCATGGCGGCCTGAGACGAAAGTCTCAGGGGAGGACGAGGAGCACCACCAGGGCGATGTTCGTGAGCTGGTGCAGGAACTGATCGAAGCCCATCAGCCACCAGAAGCGCGGGTCGGTCATGGGCCAGCGGGTGCGGTGGGCGACCAGGGTCTTGGCCCGGTCGATCAGTCCGTGGACCACGAAGTCGAGGAGCGCGAGCCACCACAGGCCGGGCCTGTAGAGCAGGGCGATCGCCAGGGTGCCGAGGGCATGCGTCCCGGCATGGACGGCGAGCGGCGCCGCCCAGCCCGCGACGCGCTCCTTGCCGCGGGCCATCCAGTCCGTCTGGACGACGAAGTCGATCAGGTAATGCTTGGCCGCCATCGCAACCAGGAGGGCCGCCAGGGTCGACAGGGGGACGGGCATGTCGAGGGCCTGCACCAGGGCGGTCTCCAGAGGGTCGGGCGGCGCGGGACCGCGATACCGCCCGGGCATCGCCGCAGGCTACCGGAACGGTGGGTAGAATCCCACCGCCCCGGCGCCTGCCGCAGGATTCGTCAGCGGTTCAGAGTGGGGACGAACTGCGCCTGTTCGCTGATCGTGACCGTCGCCACGGCGCGCTTGGTCCGGTCGTCCGGCCAGGGGGCGGCCGCCTCGGGTGCCCGGCCCTTGTAGACCATCGTCCCCTGACCCTTGCGCATGAGCACGCTGCCGCGCTTGGTCTTGAGCATCACCTCGCCGTCCAGCACGAGCACGCCGTAGCCGCCGTCGATGGCGCCGCCCCAGACCGTCGTCCCGCGCACCCCGAGGGTGCCGACGGCGGTCTTGATCGCGACGTTGCCGCCGGTCGGCCCTTCGATCTTGCCGCCGACGAAGAGGAAGGCGCCGCGCGCCACCGAGAGGGCGAGCTTCCCGCCCTGCGCGCCGGGCTTGTAGACGAAGTCGTCCACGGTGAGCCTGCCGTTCTCGCCGAGGGTCAGCACGGTGTCGTCGGCGAGCTTGGCCTCAAGGCGCGACTCGGCGCCGGTGCGGATCATGTCCTTGAAGAACACCGGCCCCTGGGGAGCCATGTCGCGGGCCTGGCCGGACTGGGAGGCGACGGCTTGGCGGTCGACCTTGGCGACCACGCCGACCTGCTGGGGTGCGGCGATGGCCGGCGCGACGCCGACGAGGAACAGGGCAGCGAAGGTGCCGAAGGATTTCAGGGTCACGGTCATCGTCCACGAGACAGGGGCGGGAGAGCAGGCACGTGGACGGGATAGCGAAGGTCCGCTCGGGTTGAACGATGGCAAGGCACCGGTACACGTCCCCGGGGTCTACGCCCGCGCCGTTAAGTATCGCTGAATAGCCTGCCCCCGTTGAAGCGCGTCCGACCTTCGTCTTGCGAAAACGTGCCTAGACGCTGGAGGACGGGCGAAACACGGCACAGTTGCCGGTATTGTCGAAGAGTTGTGCCCGGGTGCTCGGCCGGTTTCGATCCACGCCCACCGCGCCGCCCGACCGGAGCCGGCTCACGCGGAGGGGGGTTTAGGCGGAGGGGACTTGCGCGACACGAATGTTGTTGGTGGTGCCGGCCACCGCGAAGGGGATGCCGGCGGTGATCACGACACGGGCGTGGGGCAGGGCGAAACCTTCCTCCACCGCGTGAGCGAGCGCATTGGCCACCATCGCCTCGTAGGAATCCACCTCATCGGCGCGCAGGCTGTGCGCCCCCCAGAGCAGGCACAGCCGGCGCGAGGTCGCGAGATCCGGCGTCAGGGCCAGGATGGGCACCTGCGGCCGGCGTCGCGCGATCCGGGCCGCGGTGGTGCCGCTGAGCGTGTAGGCCACGATGGCGGCCGCCCCCACCGCGTCGGCGAGGGTCGCGGTGGCGCTGGCGACGGCGTGGGGCGGCGTCTCCTCCTCGCCCGGATCGGTGGCGGTGATCAGCGAGCGGTAGAGCTTGTGCGTCTCGGTCCGGTGGATGATGCGGGCCATCATGGTCACGGTCTCGACCGGGTACTGGCCGGTGGCGGATTCGGCCGAGAGCATCACCGCGTCCGCCCCGTCATAGATGGCGGTGGCCACGTCCGAGGCCTCGGCCCGGGTCGGCGTCGGGGCCGAGACCATGGAGTCGAGCATCTGGGTGGCGACGATCACCGGTTTGACCGCCAGCCGGCAGGCCCGGATCAGCTCCTTCTGGCGTCCGGGCACGTCCTCGTGCGGGATCTCGACCCCGAGATCGCCCCGCGCCACCATGACGGCATCGGACAGGCGGATGATGTCGTCGATGCGCTCCAGGGCCTGGGGCTTCTCGACCTTGGTCATCAGCCCGGCCCGGTCACCGATCAGGGCCCGGGCCTCAATGAGGTCGGCGGGCTTCTGGACGAAGGAGAGCGCGACCCAGTCCACCCCGAGCTCCAGCCCGAAGGCGAGGTCGGCTCGGTCCTTGGCGGTGAGCGGGGAGAGGTCGAGGAGGGTGCCGGGCAGGTTCACGCCCTTGCGGTTCGAGAGCGTTCCGCCGGTGATCACCTCGGCGGTGAGGCTGTCACCGGTCAGGCCCGTGACCCGCACGCGCACCCGTCCGTCGTCGATGAGCAGATCCTGGCCCGGGGCCACCGCCAGGAAGATCTCCCGGTGGGGCAGGGGGATGGCGTGCCGGTCGCCTTCGGCGCCCGCCAGCACGAAGCGCACCGTCTCGCCGGGCGCGACGTCGAGGCGCCCGCCCGCCAGGGTGCCGAGGCGGATCTTGGGCCCCTGCAGGTCCTGGAGGATTCCGATGGGCCGGCCGGTCTCCCGTTCCAGGGTGCGGATCGCCGCGTAGACCCGGGCATGGTCGTCCTGCGTGCCGTGACTGAAGTTGAGGCGGAAGGTGTCGACCCCGGCGACGAAGAGCCGGTGCAGCATGTCGGGTGTCGACGAGGCGGGTCCGACGGTCGCGACAATCTTGGCGTGGCGGTTGCGGCGCATGAATCCCACGGCCGCGCACGGCCGCCTCCCTGGTTCGAAGGCAGAGGATCACGCCGGGATGCGCCGTCCTGACGGTGATCCCGACGGGTGAGGCAAGCGGTGACGATGTCGGGCCGCCGGAACGTCCGGCGACCATCGGCTGAGGCGAAAATCCTAGCGCAGGGCAACGCCAGGGTAAACGCCGGACGGCCGTCCGTCTCGCCGGGCCACTCCCCGCTCGGAAGCGCGCTGCGATGCCGGACACGAATCCCGGGACGCCGACGGTCTGATCGTCACGCGCCCGATCGGTGCCGCCAAGCGCGTCGGCAACGGTACGGCGACTCCTGTCGGTCTGGGGAATCGCACGCGACCAAGCTTTCGCCGCCGCAGACGCAACTTCAGATTTGGTATTCGATTACCTGTCGTTGAATGATCCGGGAAATTTCGCCTTTCGCATCGAATGCCGTAAAAATAAAACCGTCATTGGATGTTTTCTTCGCTGCGAGGCCTACTGCGACGATGGACGTCGACAGCCTGCCATTCTCGTCGAAGCAATTCCTGCGTCTCCTCGACAGCCAGGGCATCAGCGGCACGTGGGAATGGCACTTCGCCAGCGACCAGCATGTCTGGTCCTCCGGCCTGTTCCGTATCCTCGGGCTCGATCCTCAGACGACCCGCCCAAGCTACGAGCTGTTGATCGGCCTTGTGCATCCGGAGGATCGTGGGAGGATGGCGAGCGGCTCCGGCCTCATCGGGGCCATGTCGCAGGAAAAGCAGACGATCCGCGTGATCCGTCCGGGCGGCTCGAATCACGTCCTGTCGCTTCGCAGCGAGATCCACCTGGCCCCCGACGGACGTCCCCAGGGGATTGCCGGAAGCGTCCTCGACGTGACGGAGCGGGAAAATCTGAGACGGGCCCTCGCGGCGGAGCGGCGACGCCGGCGAGCGCTGTTCGACCGCACCCGGACCCTGACCTTCTCCAACGATCCGGACTACGCCTACACCTTCACGGAAGAGGCCTACGAATTGACCGGCCTCTCACCTGAGGAGACGGCGGACGACGCGTTTCTGGCGATCGTGACCGAGGAGCGGGAACACTGGCGCGCCGTAAGCCTCGCGGCGCACCAGGCCGGGCAGGTCTACACGATGAAGCCGGTCCTCTACATCGCCGGCGGGAAGCGGGAGCGCTTCGAGATCTTCACGGTTCCGATCGTCGATGGGCGCGGCCAGGTGGTGGACTGGAGCAATCTCGCGCGGCCCCTCGGCACACGGGGAAGTCCACCCGTCGGGATGCAGCTGAAGGGGCTCGAGCAGGCGATCGCCGGACGTCACCTGCGTGCCGCCCGCGCCCTGCTGGACTGGTCCATGTCCGATTTCGCCAGGGCCGCAGGCCTCTCCCTGTCGACCGTGAAACGCATGGAGGAGCATCCGGACGGCACGGCCCAGCAATCCCGGCACAAGGCCGTGGAGACGCTGCGACGGTTCGGAATCCGGTTCTCCGTCATGGACGACGGCCTCATCGCCGTCGGGCATCGCTGAGGGCGACGGATCTCTGCGCCGCACGCGGCCGCCGGAAGATTCCGCGACGAGACGATTTCACGGCGCGACGATCGCGAGGATGGTCCCTACCGCCGAACGCGCGGTCCCGTCGCGGACCGGCGCGCATCGATGGCGCGCCGAGCGGGATCGCATGAGGCGGTCCGGTCGCTCAAGCACCGGCGGAGGATCGGTTCAACACGAAGACCCGCCCCCGATGGCCCGGGGACAGGCCTCGTACCGCGCCCGACCCTCGTCGCGCTGCATCGCGCCACTCAGAGGCTCCCGTCGCCGTGATGGCCGTCCTGGAGGCGAATGGCGATGTCGGTTCCGTCCGCGTTGAAATCCTGACGCGCGGTGGTGGGCTCGGCCGGTATGGCGGGTTTCGTCTTCGCCGCGTCCAGGGCCGTGTACTTTGCGGGGAGACGCTGCTGTCTCGTGGCCGCCGAGGCCGGTGCGGAACTCAGGGCCGCCAGGGACAGGCCGACCAATCCGAGGATAGGAATGGAATGTTTCATCGTTTCCTCCCGTCGTGTTTTACGACGGCACGAAGATCGCCCGATCCCAGGAACTGTCATCCCCCAAACTGACTAAACAACTCCAGTATTCGTACAAACCTTCGCCCTGATACATTCTATATCTACGATCATGATCCTCGATTGACCCTATCCCAACGATTGCGTGACAATATATATTTGTGAACATGCGCGGTCGGGCTGCGATCACCGTGGACGGCATGCGGAAGGGTGGCGAGCGGATGGAAGGGGTCGCCGATCAGGGCAGGCTGGAGAGCCGGGACACCAGCATCACCAGTTCGGCCTGCCGATGGGTATGGGTCTTGGTGAAGATCGAGCGGAGCTGAGTCCGCACGGTGGCGACGCGGACACCCTGGAGCCCCGCCGCTTCCGCAAGGGTCGCGCCCTGGGCCATCAGGGTGGCGAGTTTCGCTTCCGTGCGCGTCAATCCGAAGACCTGCTCCAGGGCGGCGCGGTTGAGGAGTGGCGTCGCGTCGAGGTCGATCAGGAGCAGGACCGAGTGCGGCCCGTCAGCGCCGTCGACCGGAAGCGGCACCGAACTCATGATCAGCGGGCGCTGGTCGGGGCGCTCCACCAGGATCCAGTTCTCACTGTCCAGTTGGAAGCGTGCCCGACCCTGCCCGAGCAACCGCTTGACGATCCCGCGCCCGAGCCCGTTCAGAACCTCGACCTCGACCTCGGACCGACTCAAGCAGAACAGACTCTGGAAGATGTGGTGTGCGCTGTCATTGATGGCCAGCACGTGTCCATTCGTCGAAAGCACGAGCCCGCCGTAGCCCATTCGGTCGAAGACCCGCAGGAATGGCATCCCGACAAGCATGGTCGCGACCTGCCTCTCCCTACCCGGTCCGGCGCAGCACCTGCTCTGGATAACGGTAGGCAATCTTCGCGCATGGTCAATACGCCTATGTTTGCGTCGATATTTATCGTTCTCGCGAAATCATATTCACGCGCGTGATCGAACCTCTTCAGAACGGCACGATGTGCAGACGTCTTCTCGACCGACGGGGCGCCTGCACGCGGGCGCACACGACGTTCGGGTATCGGCGGGTCCCGGGCCGGTGCCGAGATTGCGCCGAAGCGGCCGATTCGGGCGACGAGCGGATCGGGCAGAGCGGATTCGTCGACCGTTCCCCGCGATCGTTCGACCTGTGATCCACCGGTCAGGCCGGCGATGGCCGCACCGGTTCGGCGACGGCCTCGGTCAGGTGCCTCAGGGAAGCTCGCGCAGGTCCTGGCGGAAGCGGCGGCCGTTGGCGACGTAGTTTCCGGCGGTCTGCGTCAGGCGCTCCGCGCTCTCCGCGTCGAGCGTACGCACGGCCCTGGCGGGAGCGCCGACGATGAGGCTGTTGTCGGGAAACGCCTTGCCCTCGGTCACCAGCGCATTGGCACCGATCAGGCAGTTGCGACCGATGCGGGCGCCGTTCAGGATTGTGGCCCCCATGCCGACGAGGCTGCCGGCCCCGATGGTGCAGCCATGCACGATGGCCCGATGCCCGACGGTGACATCGTCTCCGAGGTGCAGGGGAAAGCCGGGATCGGCATGCAGCACCGCCCCGTCCTGGATGTTGGTGCGGTCGCCGATCCGGATCTCGTCGTTGTCGCCGCGCAGGACGGCGCCGAACCAGATCGAGACCTCGCGGCCGAGATGGACGCGCCCGATCACGTGGGCCCCCGGGGCGATCCAGGTGCTGTCCGCGTCGGCGAGTTGCGGCCGATGCGGGCCGAGGGCGTAGAGGGTCATGCGGCGTCCTCGCTCAGGTGCCGGTCCAGGCCGCGGGCCGCTTGGCCAGGAAGGCCTCGACCCCGGCCGCGAAGTCGCGGCTGCCGTAGCATTCCGCGATGAGGTCCGTCGCCTCGGCCTGCGGGTCCCGCTCCAGGCGGCGCAGCATCGCGCGGGTGACCCGCATGGTCACGGGGGCATGTCCGAGCAGGCGCTCGCAGAGCGCCGCCACCTCGGCGTCGAGACGATCGGGTTCCGCCACGGCGGCGAGGTAGCCCAGCGGCGCCAGGGACTCGGCGGTGGGCATCTCGGCCAGCAGCATCATGCGGGTGACGAGGCCCTGGCCGAGGGTCGCCGTGAGCCGGCGCAGGTTGGCCGGCGAGAGGCAGTTGCCCAGGGTCCGGGCGATGGGGACCCCGAAGCGGGCCCCGGCCTGCGCCACCCGGAGGTCGCAGGCATTGGCGATGGCGAGGCCGCCGCCCACCGCCCAGCCCTCGATCACCGCCACGGTCGGCACGCGGCAGCGCTCCAGCCCAGCGACGTAGCCCTCGATGCGGGCCTCGTAGGCGACGCCGTCCGCGCCTGTGAAGCCGACGAACTGCTCGATGTCCGTGCCGGCCACGAAGGCCTGGCCGCCGGCGCCCCGCAGCACGGCGACGCGCACGGACGGGTCCGCCTCGATGCGCGCGAGGCTTTCCGCCAGGGCGTCGTACATCGCGAAGGTGAGGGCGTTGCGGGCGGCCGGCCGGTCGAAGGTGAGGTGGGCGACGCCGCCCTCGACCCGGTAGCGGACGGCCCCCGCGTCGGTGGTCGCGTTCATGCGGCGAAGGCCCCCTCTGCGCGCAGGCGCTCGACCGCCGCCTCGGACAGGCCGAGCTCCGACAGGATCTCGTCGGCGTGCTCGCCCAGGAGCGGCGCGTGGCGGCGGACCTGGGCCGGCGTGCCCGAGAGCTTCACCGGGAAGCCGATGTTCGGCACGCTGCCCTCGATCGGATGGGGCACCTCGATGCGCATCTGGCGGTGGCGGCCGTGCTCGCTCTCGAAGGCCTCCGGATAGGTGTTCATGCGCCCGGCCGGGATGCCGGCGGCCAGCAGATCGGCCACCCACTCCTCGGCGGTCTTGGCGGCGAAACTCGTCTCCAGCTCGGCGATCAGGACCTCGCGGTGGGCGAGGCGCCCGGCGATGTCGCCGAAGCGGTCGTCGGCCAGCAGATCCTCCCGGCCGAGCACGTCGCAGAGCAGGCGCCAGAGCTTCTGGTTCGTCGCCCCCATGACGAAGTAGCCGTCCGCCGCCCGCACCGCCTGGTAGGGCGCGCTCATGCGGTTGGCCGTGCCCAGGGGCTCCGGGATCCGGCCGGTGCCCCAGTACTCGCTCGTATCCCAGATCGAGAAGGCCAGCGCCGAATCGAACAGCGACGCGTCGATGTACTGGCCCTCGCCGCTGGCCTGCCTTCCGATGTAGGCGCTGAGGATGCCGTAGACCGCGAACAGCGCGCAGCCGATATCGGCCACCGGCACGCCGGCCTTCACGGGCGGCCCGCCGGGATGGCCGGTGACGCTCATGACGCCGGACATCGCCTGGGCCATGAGGTCGTAGCCAGGGCGCTTGGCCCAGGGGCCGGTCTGCCCGAAGCCCGAGATGCTGGCGTAGATCAGGCCGCGGTTGCGCGCCCGCATCGCGTCGTAGCCGAGACCGAGGCGGGCCATCACGCCGGGGCGGTAGTTCTCGACCACGATGTCGGCGGTCTCGGCCATGTCGAGGAGGAGGTCGCGGCCCGCCGGGCTCTTCAGGTTGAGGGCGAGGCTGCGCTTGTTCCGATTCATGTTGAGGAAGCCCATGCTGTCGGGCCCCTTCATCTTGAATCCCATGGCGCCCCGGGTCTGGTCGCCGGTGCCGGGCGGCTCGATCTTGATCACGTCCGCCCCGAGATCGGCGAGCAGCATGCTGCAGACCGGCCCCGCCATTACCTGCGTCACGTCGAGGACGCGCAGGCCCGCCAGGGGCAGGGGACGGGAACTGGGGCGGGATGTGTCGTGCACGGGTTCGTCCATCGTGCTCGGCTCCTGTGTTGCTCGCGTAACCCTCCCCCTCTGCGGGGGAGGGTGGGATCCAGCGCTATTCCGCCGGGACGGCCCGTCCCAGCGGCACCGCGGGCTCCTCCACGAACGGACGCTCGGGGTGCATGGTGAAGGCGAGGCCGGCGCCGAGCAGGCAGAGGCCGACGGACCCGGCGAAGGGCAGGGTCCAGCTTCCCGTCATGTCGACGATCATCCCGAAGACGATCGGCGAGATGATCGCCGCCACCGCCGAGCCGGTGTTCATCAGGCCGGCCGCCGTGCCCGAATATTTCGGCGCGATGTCCATCGGCACCGACCAGATCGGGCCGATGACCAGCTCGGCGAAGAAGAAGCCCGAACTCAGCAGCAGCGCCACCAGGGTCAGGTCGCGGGTGAAGAACACGCCGGCGAGGCTCGCCGCCGCGCCGAGGAACCCGACCACGATGACGCTCAGGCGGGCGAGCTTGAGGTTGCCGGTCTTCTTCAGGATGCGGTCGCTGAAGACGCCGCCGAGGGTGTCGCCGACGACGCCGGCGAAGAACACGCCCGAGGCGAACAGGGCCGAGTTCTTCAGGTCGAGGCCGTAATTGAGCTTGAAGAAGCTCGGCAGCCAGCCGAGGAACAGCCACAGGGTCCAGCCGTAGCAGAAGTAGGTCAGCGTCACCGGCAGCATGCGCAGGGTCAGGCGGCTCCAGGGAATGTTCTGCTTGGCGCCGACCTTGCTCGGCGGCGGCAGGACGGCCAGTTCCTCCGGGGTGATCGCCGGATGGTCCTTCGGATCGTCGCGGAAATACAGGTACCAGACCACGACCCAGGCGAAGCTCGCCACCCCCAGGACGACGAAGCCGAGGCGCCAGCCCACATGGTAGATCAGCACGGCCACGATGGGCGGTGCCACCGCGTTGCCGAGCCGGGCGAAGGCGTGGGTGATGCCCTGCGCGAAGCCGCGCTTGCCCGGCGCCGTCCAGTTCTGCATGGCGCGGGTGGCGGTGGGGAAGGTCGCGCCCTCGCCGAAGCCCAGCAGCACGCGGGCGAGGAACAGGCTGATCAGACCGCCGACGAGGCCGGTGAGGATCGTGGCCGAAGCCCAGATCAGGCCGCAGACCAGGAGCGTGCGCCGGGCGCCGAACTTGTCGCCCACCGAGCCGCCGATGACCTGGAAGATGGCGTAGGGGTAGGCGAAGGCGGACAGGATCAGGCCGAACTGGGTGTTCGAAAGCCCGAGATCCTTCATGATCTCGCCGCCCGCCGTCGCAATGTTCACCCGGTCGAGATAGGTGACGAAGTACATCAGGCAGAGCAGAAACAGGACCATGTTCGACGCGGAGACGCGTCTCTTCGCTGGTCCTGACGCGGTCATGCGTCCTTGATCTGGCGTCATCGGGGTTTCCTCCGGTTGAACGCGTCCTCCCGCCCGGTCTGATCGCCGGGCTGTTTGTGGGGGTGCGTCGGGGTGGTGTGATGAGGGCGTCGGGTCTTCGTTTCTCCGAGGGTTTCGCCTTTGGCACTCGGTCATCCCGGGGCCGCGCAGCGGAGCCCGGAATCCAGAACCGCAGGGTTCATCGCGTCCGGCACCGTCGGCGGATCTGGATTCCGGGCTCGCCTTCGGCGCCCCGGAATGACGGGCTGTCAGGCCCCGATCCGTCGGGTCCGCCGGAGGTGGCTCCTCAATCGTCCAGCCCGGAACGCAGGGCGTCCATGGCGGCCAGCACGCCGCCACGGGTGTGGGGCACGGCGCCGGCCTTCAGGCCCATCTCGACGCCGGACAGGGCGGCCATCAGCATGAGATCGTTGGTCTCGCCGAGATGGCCGATGCGGAAGACCTTGCCGGCGACCTTCGCAAGGCCGGTGCCGAGGGACAGGTCGTACTTCTCCAGGATCAGGGTACGCAGGGCGTCGGCGTCGTGGCCCTCCGGCATCACCACGGCGGTGAGCACCGGCGAGTACTCCGACGGCTCCTGGCACAGGACCTCCAGGCCCCAGGCCTCCACGGCGGCGCGGGTCGCGGCGGCGAGGCGCTGGTGACGGGCGAAGACCTGGGGCAGGCCCTCCTCCCTCAGGATGGCGATGGCCTCGCGCAGGCCGTAGAGCAGGTTGGTCGCCGGCGTGTAGGGGAAGTAGCCCGCCGCGTTCGGCTTCAGCATCTCCTGCCAGTCCCAGTAGGAGCGTGGCAGGGTGGCGGTCTTGGTGGCGGCGAGCGCCTTGTCCGAGAGCGCGACGAGGCCGAGGCCGGGGGGCAGCATCAAGCCCTTCTGCGAGCAGCTCACCGAGACGTCGACGCCCCAGGAATCGTGGGCGTACTCGGCCGAGCCGAGGCCCGAGATGGTGTCGACGAGGAAGAGGGCCGGATGATGGGCCCGGTCGATGGCCTTGCGGATCTCGGCGATGCGGCTGGTGACGCCGGTGGAGGTCTCGTTGTGGACCACCATCACGGCCTTGATCGACTTCGCCCGGTCCTCGGCCAGGATCGCCTCGACCCGGGCCGGGTCGACGCCCCGGCGCCAGTCGCCCGGCACGAACTCGACCTCGATGCCCCAGCGCGCCGCCATCTGGCGCCACAGGGTGGCGAAGTGGCCGGTCTCGAACATCAGCACCCGGTCGCCGGCCGAGAGGGTGTTGACGATGGCGGCCTCCCAGGCCCCGGTGCCCGAGCCGGGATACAGGATCACCGGCGCGCGGGTCTGGAACACGGCCTGCGCGCCCTCCAGCACCGCCCGCCCGAGCTTGGCGAAATCGGGACCGCGATGGTCGATCACCGGCATGTCCATGGCGCGCAGGACGCGCTCGGGCACCGGGCTCGGGCCCGGGATGTGCAGGAAATGGCGTCCGGTCCGTGTCGTCATGGGGGCCTCGCAGGCTTTGAGGTGCGCCAGACGAAGCTGGCAGGTCGCGGGACGGGGGCAGCACGGTCGCGTCGAAGGGCGAGCAGCGCTGGATTGTCGTCGATACGATCCGCGTCCGGTTGAATCGACCAAAAATTTGCATTCATTTTTGCGCGACACAAGCATTATTTTGCGCTCGATCGCCCTCGACCGCGGCGCGACCGGCTGATATTTCTGGAACGATGATGCTCGATTCCGTCCCGGATTCCACGGTCGACCCGGAGGCCGCATCCCCGCCCCGGATCGCGGGCGCGGGGGTCGCCTCGCTGCACGGGACCTTGCTGGCGCAGCTTCGCGACTACGTGGTCGAGGGCAACCTCGCCCCCGGGGCGCGCGTGCCAGAACGCCTCCTCTGCGAACGCTTCGGCATCTCTCGCACCCCCCTGCGGGAAGCCCTGAAGGTGCTGGCCTCCGAGGGGCTGATCGACCTGCTGCCGAACCGGGGCGCGCGGGTCCGCCAGCTCGGCCCCGACGAGATGGTGGCACTGTTCGACGTCATGGGCGGTCTCGAGGCCCTGGCCGGCCGCCTCGCCTGCGAGAAGATCACCGAGGCGGGCTTTGCCGAGATCGAACGCCTGCACCACGAAATGTACGCGGCCTATCTCCGCCGCGACCTGCACGGTTACTTCGCCGGCAACCAGGCGATCCACGACCGGATCGTGGAGGCCGCCGACAACGAGCCCCTGCGGACGACCTACGCGAATTTCGCCGGGCGCCTGCGCCGGGTGCGCTACGCGGCCAATCTCGACAAGGACCGCGACCGCTGGGGCGAGGCCATGCGCGAGCACGAGGAGATCCTCGACGCGCTGCGGCGCCGGGCGGGACCGGAGCTCAGCGACATCCTGTTCCGTCACCTGCGCAACAAGCGCCGCGCGGCTGCCGTACGGGAGACCGCGACGGCCGGTGCCTGATGGCCATGATGGGGTCCACGCCGAGTTCTTCGCCGGATCTCGGCGAAGCCGATCAGCCGGCGTGCGCCGACAGGCGCTCGGCCTCGGCGCGGATCACCTCGGCCGCTCGCAGGATGCTGGGCTCGTCCACCTCGAGATGGGTCGTGGCGCGGATCTGATGGGCTCCGATCGCCCGCACCCGGACACCTTCTGCGAGGCAGGCCTGGGCGAAGGCGGCGGCCGTGACGCCGAGGGGCTCCACCGAGAAGCACAGGATGTTGGACTGGGCCGCACCTTCGTCGATGGCGAGGCCGGGCGCCCCCGCGATCCGGTCGCGCAGCAGGGCCGCGTGGGCGTTGTCGCGGACGAGCTGGTCGACGTGGTGATCGAGGGCGTAGAGGCCGGCGGCCGCCAGGATCCCGGACTGGCGCATGGCTCCGCCCAGGCGGTACTTCCAGCGCCAGGCCTCGGCAATGAACGCCCGCGTCCCGCACAGGACGGCCCCGACCGGGCAGCCGAGGCCCTTGCTGAGATCGATCCAGGCGCTGTCGAAGCCCTGGGCGTAGTCCTTCGCGGCGATGCCGGTGGCCGCCACCGCATTGAGGAGACGGGCCCCGTCGATATGCGCCCGCAGGCCCCGCTCATGGGCGATGTCGCGGATGCGCCGCATGTCCGGGAGCGCCCAGACCGAACCGCCGGAGAAGCTCGTCGTCTGCTCGATCGAGACCAGGGCGGAGCGCGGCGCCGTGCGGGCGGACGGGCGGATGGCCGCCGCGAAGGCCTCGGGCGTGTAGACACCCGCCGGGGTCTTCAGGGCCATCACGGAGACGCCGCCGATGGCCGCCGAGCCGGCGGCCTCGGTGTTGTAGATGTGGGACTGGTCGTCCACGATGATCTCGTCGCCGGGCCGGGTCTGCACCAGGATCGCCACCAGATTGCACATCGTGCCGGACGGCATGAAGACGCCCGCCTCCTGGCCGAGCAGGTCCGCCACCCGTTCGCAGAGCGCCAGGGTCGTGGGGTCGGAATCCGACTGCTCATCCCCCACCTCGGCCCGCACCATGGCGTCCCGCATCCCCGTCGTGGGCCGCGTCTGGGTGTCGCTGAACAGGTCGATCATCTTGCAAGCCCGTTTGCATTCAAAATATCACCGGTATCTTAGCTCCGGCGACCGAGACCGCCACCCCATCCGGCGGCCGCAGCCCGGCATTCCGATCCGGATGCCCATCCGCAACGCGAGGACGATGACGCATGACCGCCACGGCTGAACCATCGACCACGCCGCGGGCGGCGAACCTCACGCCCCGCGCGGCCACTCGACTGAATGCCGGGCTCGCCCGGCGGCTGGCCGAGGCCCTGCAGGGCGAGGCCCGCTTCGATCCCTTCACCCGGGGACGCTACGCCACCGACGCCTCGATCTACCAGATCGTGCCGGCCGGCGTGGTGCTGCCGCGCTCGGCCGCCGACATCGCCGCGACCCTGAAGATCGCCGCCGAGCACGACGTGCCCGTCATCCTGCGCGGCGGCGGTACCTCGCAGAACGGCCAGCCGATCGGGCACGGCCTCGTGGTCGATTGCTCGCGCCACTTCAACGGCATCACCGCCTACGATCCGCAAGCGGGCACCATCACCGTCGAGCCCGGCATGGTGCTGGAACGCCTGAACACCCGGGTGAAGCCGGACGGCTGGTTCTTCCCCGTCGAGCCCTCCACCGCCACCCGCTGCACCATCGGCGGCATGGCCGGCAACAATTCCTGCGGCGCGCGCTCGCTCCGCTTCGGCAAGATGAGCGACAACGTCCTGGCCATGGAGGCGCTGTTCCCCGACGGCACCGCCTTCGGCTTCGGTCTCACGGGCCACGACAGCACCGGGGTCACGGGCCCGGACCGGGCCACGCACCTCGCCGCCGCGATGCGCGCGCTCGCCGAGGCGGAGCGCGACGAGATCCTGGCCCGGTATCCGCGGGTGCAGCGGCGGGTCGGCGGCTACAACCTCGACGCCCTGATCGAGGCGCGGCCGAACCTCGCCCACCTCCTCGTCGGCTCCGAGGGCACCCTGGCGGCCACCACCGGCGTCACCCTGAAGCTCTCCCGGCTGCCCGCCCACCGGGTCATGGGCGTCTGCCACTTCCCGTCCTTCCGCGCCGCCATGGAAACCACGAAGGCGCTGGTCGACCTCGATCCCGTGGCGGTGGAACTCGTCGACAACAACGTGCTGGTCCTCGGGGCCGACATCCCGCTGTTCCGCACCACTCTGGCCGACATCACCCGCGGCACGCCGAACTGCCTGCTGCTGGTGGAATTCGCCGGTGACGACCGCGACGCGCTGCTGGCCGACCTCGTGCGCCTCGACGCCTGCATGAGCGACCACGGATTCCAGAACGCCGTGGTGAAGGTGCCCGAGCCCGTCCGGCAGAAGTCGGTCTGGGAGGTGCGCGAGGCCTGCCTCAACATCATGATGTCGATGAAGGGCGACGCCAAGCCGGTCTCCTTCATCGAGGACTGCGCGGTGCCGCTGGAGCACCTGGCCGACTATACCGACGCCGTCACCGAGGTCTTCACCCGCCACGGCACCCGCGGCACCTGGTACGCCCACGCCTCGGTGGGCTGCCTGCATGTCCGCCCGATCCTCGACATGAAGCAGGGCGGCGACGTCGCCAAGATGCGGGCCATCGCCGAGGAGGCGAGCGAGGCCGTACGCCGCTTCAAGGGCTCCTACTCGGGCGAGCACGGCGACGGCATCTCGCGCTCGGAATACATCGCGCCGATGTTCGGGGCGCGCCTGACCCGCGCCTTCGAGGCAGTGAAGGACGGCTTCGATCCGGACAACCGCCTCAACCCCGGCAAGATCGTCCGGCCGCTGCGCATGGACGACCGCGCGCTGCTGCGCTTCCAGCCGGGCTACGCCGTGACCGAGCCCACCGTACCCGCCCTCGACTGGTCCGATTGGGGCGGCTTCGGCCCCGCCGTCGAGATGTGCAACAACAACGGCACCTGCCGGAAGCTCGCCGGCGGCGCCATGTGCCCGTCCTACCGCGTCACCAAGGAGGAACAGCACCTGACCCGGGGCCGGGCCAACTCCCTGCGGCTCGCCATCTCGGGCCAGCTCGGGCCGGACGCCTTCACCAGCCCGGAGATGAAGCGGACCCTGGACCTCTGCGTCTCCTGCAAGGCCTGCCGGCGCGAATGCCCCACCGGCGTCGACATGGCCAAGATGAAGATCGAGTTCCTGCACCATTACCACGCCCGGCACGGCCTGCCGCTGAAGGAGCGCCTGGTGGCGGCCCTCCCGCTCTACGCCGGCACGGCGGCGCGGCTGGCGCCGCTTCTCAACCTGCGCGACCGCCTGCCGGCCCTGGCCCGCCTGTCCGAGCGCTGGGTCGGCCTTTCGGCCCGCCGGACCCTGCCGCAATGGCGCCGGCCCTGGCGCGAAGCGGGCGAGCCCGCCCATCCCGCCGACGTCACCGGCGATTTCCGCGACGTCGTCCTGTTCGGCGACACCTTCAACCGGGCCTTCGAGCGCGAGAACCTGGAGGCGGCCGAGCGGGTGCTGGTCGCCGCCGGCTACCGCCTGCACCGGGTCTTCCCCCATCGCGGTCGCCGCCCCCTCTGCTGCGGACGGACCTACCTCGCCTCGGGCCAGACCGACCGGGCCCGGGCCGAGGCCCGGCGGACGCTGAGCGCGCTGCTGCCCTATGTCCGGGCCGGCGCCCGGATCGTCGGCCTCGAGCCGTCCTGCCTGCTGACCTTCCGCGACGAGTTCGCCTCGCTCCTGCCCGGCCCCGACGCCGCCGAACTCGGGCGCGCGAGCGTCCTGTTCGAGGAACTGCTCGCCGCCGACCTCAAGGCCGGTCGGATCGACCTGCCGCTCGCCGACCAGGGCGGCCGGGTCGCCCATCTCCACGGCCATTGCCACCAGAAGGCCTTCGCGGCCATGGGTGCGGTGGAGACGGTCCTGCGGGCGGTGCCCGGTCTCGACGTCCGCCCGATCGAGTCGAGCTGCTGCGGCATGGCCGGCGCCTTCGGCTACGGCGCCGAGACCATCGACGTGTCCCTGGCCATGGCCGAGCTGTCACTGTTCCCGGCCCTGCGCCAAGCCGGCCCGGACGATCTCGTGGTCGCCGACGGCACGAGCTGCCGCCATCAGATCCACGACGGCCTCGGCCTCACCGCACGTCACGTCGCGCGCGTTCTCGACGACGCCCTTGTGACCTCGACACGTCCTTCGCCCGCGTTGCGAAACGGAAAGCCGTTTTTGCCGCTGTAATACCAACGATGCGCGTGTGCCACGGCACGCCCATCCGCTTGCCATTTTAAATTTCGATCGTCATTTAAAAGGGGACGGGCCGGTGGATCGGACCCGCTGGGAGAGGGTCATGAGCCAAGCCATTCGCGAGCAAGCCGTTCGAAAGACGGCCATCGTCACCGGAGCCTCCTCCGGCATCGGTCTCGCCAGCGTCCGTGCCCTCCACAAGGCCGGCTATCGCGTGTTCGGGACGAGCCGACGCAGCAGCGCCGTCCTGGGCGATGCCGGCACCCTCCTGACCTGCGATCTGACCGACGAGGCGTCGGTCGCCGCGATGGTGAAGGTGGTGCTGGACGAGACCGGCCGGATCGACCTCCTCGTCAACAATGCCGGCTTCGGCATCAGCGGCGGGGCCGAGGAATCCTCGATCGCCCAGGCACAGGACCTGTTCGACGTGAACCTGTTCGGCGTGATCCGGGCGATCCGCGCGGTCATTCCGACGATGCGCGCGCAGAAGAACGGCCGCATCATCAACATCAGTTCCGTGCTCGGTCTGATTCCGGCCCCCTACATGGCGCTCTACGCTGCCAGCAAGCACGCGGTGGAAGGCTATTCGGAATCGCTCGACCACGAGGTCCGCAGTCAGGGTATCCGCGTCGTCTTGGTCGAGCCGGCCTATACCCGCACGGCCTTCGACCAGAACCTTCTCGTTCCCGATGCCCAGCTCGACCTGTACATCGAGGCCCGGGCCGGTGCCGACCGGACGATGCGGGCGGCCATGGTGACCGCCGACGCGCCGGAGATCGTGGCCGACGCCGTGCTCGCCGCGGCCGAGGCATCCGTGCCGCGGCGCCGCTACACCGCCGGCAAGGTCGCGCGCCAGATCAGTCTGCTTCGCCGATTCGCCCCCGCCCACCTCTTCGACAAGAGCCTGCGCAAGCAGATGCAGCTGACGAACTGAGGCGGCAGACTTTCCGCACCCGGCGCTCAGAACTCCATGCCGAACTTCACCCGGACGGTGTGCCGCTCAAACTGGTTCAGGCCGAGCGCGCGACCGGCCAGGCTCGGGTCGGCATCGCGGCCCCAGACCTGTCCGGCATACGCCACCGTGAGCCAGATCTTTTCGGTGAAGCGGTGGTGCAGGGCAGGGCCTACTAACAGGGCCTCACTCTCCAAGTCATTGAGAAACGTGCCGTTGTAGCCCCGCAAGTAGCGGATCTCGGGCCCGAGATAGGTGCTCTCCCCAACGCGGGCGACCAGGGCGTTCGACCAGAGGAAGGTCGATGAGCGGTAGCCCGGGGCGTCCGGGCCGCGCTGGCGACCGGCCGCCGGCTCGAAGCTGATGTTGCTGCCGTACCAGAGCTTGTTCGGCACGAGTTGCAGATCGAGCTGAAGCACGGTCTCCATGTCGAAGATGTCGGCACCATTTCCCTCGATGGGCAGGACGCGGGCGAAACGCGGACGAAGCTCAAGCGCGAGCCCGAGGGGCTGATCCTTGTCGCCCTTCAGGAACTGGTACTTCACCTCGACGGAGACGCCGTCGAACGTTCCGTAGGACTTGTCGTCGAGATCGACGATGTTGCGGACCTGACGAAAGGTGCCGAACGCGCCGAACTCGATGCTCAGGCGGTCGATCGGATCGAACTGGTAGCCGAGCTTGGTGTCGAGGACGCGGTAGTGGCCTCCGCCGGGGCCCGATAGCCGCTTGCCCAGGCGGGAAATCGTATCCACGACGACCTCCTGCTCGCCCTTCTCACCGGCATCGGAGCCTTCCGTGAAGCCGAAGAGATGCTCGGTGTCGACATCCTGAGACTTACCGTCGTCACCGCCGCCCTTACCGTCCCGTGTCTCCTTGTCCGCCTTGGCATCCTGGTGGCCCGCTTGCTTTTTCTGCGGTGGGGCCCCCTTTCGGGAGGGCGCTGACCGGCCATCCTTCGATGCCCAGACCGATGGTTTAGCGGTTGCGGGCTCATCCATTTCAGCGGCGCCAACGACTGTCGACGATAGAGCCAGGACCATACCCATGATGGGTATGATTGGACGCACGCAACTCCCAGTCATCAGGCAAGATCCTGCTTCGTCCCCCGACATGATGACTGGCGGACCCTCGTTATGACCTTAGACACGCCCGCGTTGATCCTGCCTGCTGCGAATGAGACACAGATCCAAGAAATGACGATACTGATGGATTAAGAACGCAGTTTCTTACGCGCAGGACGCCCGGAGGAGATCGCATCGGGAATTTACTGGATCCGCGTCTTCCGATCGGAACGGGCGCGGTGTGGGACGGTTTCCTCGACGCATCAGCCGGGAGATTGAACATGCGGATCATTGCGACAGCGTCGGCCCTCGCCCTCCTCACCTTCGGCAGCGTCGGAGCGGCCGAAGCCAAGGGCTGCATCAAGGGCGCGATCATCGGCGGAATCGCCGGCCACTACCTCGCCGAACGTGGGGTCGTCGGGGCGGTAGCGGGCTGCCTCGGCGGCCGATATCTGGCGAACCGTCAGGCGAAGCGGCAACGCGACATCGATTACGGTTCACGCGTGGAGCCCCGCGGCGCGGGTTATGGGCCGTCCCAGGGACCGGCGCGCCGCAACTACAGCTACTGACACGAGGCCGGGGCCATCGAGCTTAAGGCCTGCTAACCAGCGACGCGAACCGCAGCGGGGCAACGGGGCGCGTCGCCATCCAGAGAACGTGGCGCGGTCCGTCAGCCCCGCCGTTCGCGCGGATGCGGAATTCATCGACGGCAAAGCCATGCAGGCGTAGGCGCGCCTTGAAACGTCGGTCGGGTTTACCGGACCAGACCGCGAGGATGCCGTCGCTCCGAAGGGCGTAGTGTGCCCGCTTCAAACCCCAGGCATCGTACAGGCGGTCGTTCTCCCGTCGTGTCATGCCGGACGGACCGTTATCGACATCCAGCAGAATTGCATCGAAGCGCTCGGGTCCCGATTGGATCAGGCGATTGACGTCGGTCTCGACGATCTCGACTCGTGAGTCGTCGAGACTGTCACCGAAGAGATGGGCGAGGGGACCTCGTGCCCAGGCGACGACAGCCGGAATCAGTTCGGCGACCACGATCTTCGCGTCAGGTCCGAGGGCACTCAGGGCAGCGCGCAGGGTGAAGCCCATGCCGAGTCCGCCGATCAGGATGCGTGGCGCCGCGCGACCAGCGAGTCGTTCACAGGGGATGGTCGCGAGAGCCTGCTCCGAGCCGCGATCGAGGTTCGTCATGAGTTCCGCTTTCCCGACCTGGATCGAGTAGGCGTCTCCCTGGCGCAGGAGATTCAGCGGAGCGGAACTACCGGGAATGATGCTGGTGTCACAGAGGACCCAGGGGGGTGACGACATCGGCGCTGGACTCCCTCCGCGACATCGTACGGACGCGGCTGCCACCGCCTCATCCGAAATCTCGCGAAGGTCAACCTCGGTAGCGGCCCTGCGTTTCTCCATCGGAGAGGCTTCGTACACCCCGAAGCGTTCGATCGAGGGGACGGATCCAGCACGATCCTGAAACCCGGCTCGCGGATAGGTCTCCCCGGCGGCAGGATTCAGATCAGGGCGCCGGACTGCGCCGGTGCAGCGGCGCGGGTGGCCTCCGTGCCAGCATTCGGGGCTTCCGCAGCTTTGGCCGGGGAGAGCACGACACCGGCCCGTCGCTCCAAGGTGGCGACGGTGCGGAAGGCAAGGGCGATCCCGGCGAGACCGAACAGGACGGAGCCGAGGCCGACCCCGGCGATGACGCCTTTGGGACCGTAGAAATGCGCGCCGATGAGGGCTGGCGGTACGGTGCCCAGGGTGGCGCGTCCCCAGTTCAGGGCGGTGGAATAGAATGGAAACCCAAGATTGTTGAAGGAGGCGTTGGCCAGGAACAGCAGCCCGGTGAAGAACCAGACGCCACCACTAACGAGACAGAAGAACCCGAACAGGTCGGCCGCAACGCCCTCAAGCGCAAAGAGGCGTGTCAGAGAGTCGGCTCCCAGGATCAGGGCTGTCCAGACCACCAGAACGTAGACGGCGGTGACCAGCGTGCCATCGCGCAGAACGCCGCGCATGCGATCGAACCGGGCCGCACCCCAGTTCTGACCCAGGATCGGTCCAATCGAGCCAGACATGGCGAAGAGGCCGCCGAACGCCACCGGAGTCAGGCGGTCGACCACCACGTTGCCAGCCACCGCGACTGCGCCGAATTGCGCGAGCGCGTGGGCGATGAAGGCGCTCGCCACCGAGGGCGCGAGATTCGTCAATACCGCCGGCAGGGCGATCCGCATCACGACGGGCGCGTCCGCGATGACGTCGGCGAGCTTCGGTCGCGCGAGCATCCGGTACTGACGCACACCCCACAGGCCGATGATCGCAAAGGTGGCGCGGGCAAAGCAGGTCGTGATGGCCGCCCCGTCGACGCCGAGGCCAGCACCGAAGATCAGCAGTGGGTCGAGTCCGGCGGTGACGATGGCGCCGCCAAGGGTCACGTACATGGCCTGACGCGCAGCCCCGACCGCTCGCAGCAGGCCGGAGAACATCATGCCAGGCCCCATCAGCAGGTTGGAGGGCAGCGTGATCCAGAGAAAGCGTGTCGCCACCGGAAGAGTCTCGGCGTCGGCACCGATCCAGCCCAGGAAGGTAGGCAGGCATGGCAGCATCGCCACGACGAGGACGCCGGAGACGACGATTCCCTGGAGGGTCCCGGAGGTGGCGAGGCGCCGCGCGCCCTCCTCATCACCGGCCCCAATGGCTCGCGAAACGAGAGCACCAGCCGCGATCATCAGGCCGATATTGATGGCGATGGCGAAGAACTGGACGATGGTGGCAAAGCCAACCGCCGCCGTCAGCGTCGGCTCTCCGAGCTTGGAGACGTAGAGCAAGGACAGGAAGTCGACGACGAAGATCGCCATCAGTCCGATTGAACCAGTGGCGCTCATGGTCACCACGTGGCGCAGAATGGATCCCTCGACGAACCGCGCCGATCCGGATGTCACCTCAGGCATCCGTCCGGGATTCCTGCTGCCGGCTTTGGAAGGCTTCATCGGTCTCGAGGGTGCGGGTCGCCGCCTCTCGCCTCTGGGATCCAATGATGTCGCGCGTCTCCGCATTGAGTGCACGGGAAGGCCGCTTCGGCTCCGTCAGCGGCTCCGGCTTGATCTCGTTGAGGCCGCGGGCCCAGCTCATGGTGTCCGGCAGCGCGCCCGCCTGCTGAAGTACGAGGCGTGCGACGTCGCGCTTGCGCACGTCCTCGGCGGTGGCGGCGGCCGCCTCCGTGCTGAGACCGAGACCTTCCAGGGTCGCCCGACCGAAGGCGAGGGCGGAGTCGACCGTTTCGCGGAGCTGGAAGTCGACGTCCCGGTTCATCAGCTCGACGGCATGCATGCGATCGAAGGCCCGCACATAGGTGCGCACGCTCGCGAATTCCTCGTGGACGATATCGACGATCTTCAGGGCGGCCTCGCTGTCGTCGACGCAGATGCAGACGAGTTCGGCCCGGCCGATGCCGGCGGCGCGCAGCACATCGAGGCGGGTCCCGTCTCCGTAATAGATGCGGAATCCGAAACGGGCGGCACTGCGGATCTGCTCCACATCCTTGTCGATCACCGTGACGCTGATGCCCTCGGCGAGCAGCACCTGTGTGAGAATCTGTCCGAAGCGGCCGAAGCCGATGACGAGGACGCGGGCCTCGGTGCTCTCGATGGCCTCCGGCAGCGCCTCGGGCCCTTCGGGACGTCGGGCAAGCAGGGCGTCCAGAGCCTTCGCCGCCACTGGACCGACCAGCATGGTCAGTGCCGCGAGCGCCACCGCAAAGCGTGTGCTCGCAGAATCCACGAGGCCGAGTTCGCCGCCCGCCGGCAACAGCACGAAGGCGAATTCTCCCGCCGGCGCCAGGATGGCTCCACCGCGCACCGCATCGAGCCAGGGCGAGCCGAACAGGCGGAACAGGCCCGCCACCACAGCGACCTTGAGCAGGATCGCACCGGCTGTTGCCCCCAGCAGGGTCGGCCATTCGGCCTTGAGCAAGCCGCCATCGATCGACATGCCCACGCTCATGAAGAACAGGCCGAGCAGCATGCCGCGGAACGGCTCGATGTCGGCCTCAAGCTGATGGCGGAAGTTGGACTCGGCCAGAAGCACGCCTGCCAGAAATGCGCCCATCGCCATCGACAGGCCGACATGCTCCATCAGCATTGCGGTGCCGAGCACCACGAGAAGGGCCGCGGCCGTCATGACCTCGCGGGCGCCACTGGCCGCCAAGAGGCCGAAGAACGGATTGAGGCCGTAGCGCCCGACCAACACCACGGCAAGGATCGCCGCGCCCACCGTACCGGTGGATTGCAGGGCTGAAAGGAGCCATCCATCGCCGCCGCCCGTGCCGGATGAGGCGACCAGCGGCATCAGCGCCAGGATCGCGACCACGGAGATGTCCTGAAACAGCAGCACCGCGAAGGCCCGCCCGCCATAGGGCGTCCCCATATCGCCGCGCTCTTCCAGCAATTGGAGCGCGACGGCTGTGGCCGAGAGGGCGAGCGCGATGCCGATCACGAGGCTCGCCGAGGGCTTGGCCCCCATCAGGATTCCGACGCCTGCCAGAGCTGCCGAGCAGACGACGAGCTGGGCAGTGCCGAGGCCGAAGATGTCCCGTCGCATCGAGACGAGTCGCGAGATCTGGAGTTCGAGCCCGACGATGAAGAGCAGCAGCACAACGCCGAGTTCGGCGACGCTCGCCGCCGTCTCGGGCTCCGCGATCAGCGAGAAACCGAAGGGCCCGATGACCACACCGGCGACGAGGTAGCCGAGCACGGCGCTCTGACCGATGAGGCGGAAGATCGGCACGCCGATCACCGCCGCCGACAGGAACGTCAGCACGGGAGGCAGGAAGCTGACGTGGGTCGTGGCGCTTGCCATGAAAATCCGAGGTTGGATGCGAATCCAAGACGGCGATGGCCGACCCCGCTCGGAACGATCCAAGCGTGCCAGGCGGGTCCGTCTTAACCAGCGGGAGCCCAGCCGTCACGTTAGGGGAAGGAGGAAGCTCCCCGCAAACAACCCGAAGGGTCTCCCACAGTGCGAATCGGCACCTTCCTGGATCCGGCGTCAGTCGCATCGCGGCGGCCATTGTCCGCGCGGAACGCGCCGGCCCGCCCGGCGCTCGTTTCGGCGGCCGATCAGGAAACACGACGCATCGCCTTCAAGCGGCAGGATCTCGGAATCCAGTACGTCCTGGCGGCTGAGCCCGATGTCCCGGAGTTCGCGATCCGACATCACCGATAGCTGTCGGACGACCCGCCGATTGATCGCAGAGCGGGAAATTCCGGAAGCCGCAGCGGCGAATATGGCGCCCAACCGCGCCGTAGCCACCGCCATGACGGTCCGGGTCCTACCAGCGGTGACAGGCCCAGCGATGGTCGTACGGAAGCCGTCCATGATGCGCGTCCTTTGTTCGAAGCGCGTGGCGATGCCGCGACTCTGCGTGGAAGAGGATGGGCACGACAGGGACAGTCCAGTACGGTTGGGATGAATTGTCCGGGACAAGGATCAGGACAGATGAAGACGTTCCCCTCGTCGAAGCGCTCTTTGGTCGAGACGGTGGCGGGGGCGATCACGGATCGGATCGACAGCCGCCAGCTCATGCCCGGCGCACGCCTCCCCTCGGTCCGCGCCTTCGCTGAAGCCATGGGAGTCTCGAAGTCCACTGTCGTCGAGGCCTACGACCGGCTCGGGGCCGAGGGCGCGATCGTGGCGCGGCGCGGTTCGGGGTTCTACGTGGCGGGCAAGACCCGCCCGCTCTGCCTCAAGGCGGTGGGACTGCAGCTCGACCGAGCCGTGGATCCACTCTGGATCACCCGGCAATCCATGCAGGCCGGCCCGGACCTCGTGATGCCGGGCTCCGGCTGGCTGCCGTCGTCCTGGATGCCCGATGAGGCGATTCGGCGCGGCCTTCGTCAGCTCGCACGCGGTCCAGCAACCAACCTGGTCTCACACGATCAGCCCCTCGGCTTTCCACCCTTACGCGCCCAGATCGCCCGGCGGCTGGCGGAGAAGGGGGTCGAGGCCGGCGCCGATCAGGTGGTGCTGGTCGACTCGGCGACGCAGGCTCTCGACCTGCTCTGCCGATTCCTGCTCGAACCCGGCGATACCGTGCTGGTCGACGATCCTTGCTACTTCAATTATCACGGCCTCCTGCGGGCGCAGCGTGCCCGGGTCGTCGGCGTTTCGATGACCCCGAGCGGTCCTGATCTCGCTGCCCTCGCCGCGCACCTCGCCGAGCATCGGCCGCGCTTCTACGTCATCAATTCTGCGCTTCAGAACCCGACCGGCTCCACCCTGGCGCCAGCCATCACCCATCGCATCCTGAAGCTCGCCGAGGCGCACGATACGCTCATCATTGAGGATGATATCTTCGGGGATTTCGAGGGAAAGCCGTCTCCACGCCTCGCCGGTTTCGACGGGTTGGAGCGCGTCATTCAGATCGGCAGCTTCTCGAAAACGCTGTCGGCTGCCATCCGTTGCGGTTTCATCGCGCTGCGCGAGGACTGGGTGGAGCCTCTGATCGACCTCAAGCTGGCCATGAGTCTGGGGAACAGCCACCTGTCGGCGAGCCTGATGCACGCGCTCCTGACGGACGGCACGTACCGCCGGCACCTCGCCGAGGTCCGCGAGAAATTGGGACGGGCGATGGCGCCAGCTCTTCGGCGCCTCGAAGGATGCGGACTGACGGCGTGGCTGGAGCCGTCCGGGGGGTTCTTTCTGTGGATGCGTCTGCCGGACGGAATCGATTCGGCAGACGTTGCCCGGCGTGCCCTGGCACGCGGACTCGTGCTCGCACCGGGAGGCGCCTTCAGCCCCTCGTCGCTCGGCAACAGTTTCCTGCGCTTCAACGTCGCCCAGTGCACCGACCCACGTCTGATCCCCATGCTCGAGGCCGCCCTGAACGAGTGCGTGGCGGCGCGATCCGAGCCGGTGGGTTGACGGAAGGCTGGCGGAAAATTTTTTCCGGGTCCTGTGCGCCACGCGTACCCGCTTTCGCCGGACCGGAGGTGCCCGCAGGGGAGTTTTCCGTTATGACAGGTTGACAGGGGCGTCCCCGCCTCGCCACATCCCGGCTATCATGAGCGACGCGAATCTGACGACCTCCTCCGCCTCCGGTGACACGGGCAAGCCACCTCTGGAGATCCTGCTCTGTGCGCCGCGCGGTTTCTGCGCCGGTGTTGTGCGGGCGATCGACGTGGTGGAACGGGCACTCGCCATCTACGGACCTCCGGTCTACGTCCGTCATGAAATCGTCCACAACAAGTACGTGGTCGAGAGCCTGAAGCGGAAGGGCGCGGTGTTCGTCCGCGAGCTCGACGAGGTTCCCGACGGCTCTGCTCCGGTAATCTTCTCGGCTCACGGCGTCGCCAAGACGGTGCCACACAACGCTGATTCCCGCGGCCTCACTACCATCGATGCCACTTGCCCGCTGGTAACCAAGGTCCATCGCGAGGCGGAGATTCACCACAAGCGCGGCCGCCACGTGCTACTCGTCGGCCATTCCGGTCACCCTGAGGTGGTCGGCACCATGGGGCAGTTGCCGAAAGGCTCGATCACGCTGGTTGAGGACCTCGATCAGATCGCCGCCCTGGAGCCGGAAAACCGCGATAACCTCGCTTGGGTGACGCAGACGACCCTGTCGGTGGACGACACGCACCACATCGTCGAGGCGCTGAAGAAGAAGTTTCCGACGATCACCGGCCCGCACAAGGACGATATCTGCTACGCCACCACCAACCGCCAGGAGGCGGTGAAGCAGGTAGCGCCGCTCGTCGATGCGGTCATCGTGGTCGGTTCCTCAAACTCTTCGAACTCGCAGCGCCTGCGCGAGGTCGCCGAACGCGTCGGCTGCCCGATCACCCGCTTGGTGCTGCGGGCCGAGGAAATCGATTGGCCGGCCTTTGAGGGCATCCGCAAGCTCGGACTCACAGCTGGTGCCTCGGCACCGGAGGTGCTGGTGGAGGAGATCATCGACGCCTTCGCAGCGCGCTACACTGTGACGGTGGATACGGTTTCAACGGTGGTCGAGGACATGTCCTTCCCGTTGCCGCGCGAACTGCGCAGCGAAGCTGCCGAATAGGCAGACAGCGCTCCTGATAGACCTAGCTTCAGCAGGGGCGCCGTTCGGCGCCCCTGTCCATTTCGTCCCCGAAATTATCAAGCGAACGTGCCGTGGCAGTCTACACTGAGGTCTCCGACGCGGCGCTTACCGCCTTTCTCGCGGCCTACGACATCGGTACGCTGCTTTCCTACAAGGGCATCGCCGAGGGCGTGGAGAATACGAATTTCTATCTCCACACCACTGGCGGCTCGTTCATCCTGACTCTCTACGAGAAGCGCGTCCGAGCGGACGACCTGCCGTTCTTCCTCAACCTGATGGAGCACCTCGCCGCTCGCGGCCTCGCGTGCCCACAGCCGATCCGCGATCGCACCGGAGTTGCACTGGGTGAGCTCTGCGGCCGACCCGCAGTGATCGTGACCTTCCTCGACGGTGTCTCGGTGAAGCGTCCCGGCGTCGATCACTGCCATGCCCTCGGTCGGGCGCTCGCCGGGTTGCACGCGGCAGGTGCCGATTTCGGGATGCGGCGCGTCAACAATCTCTCGGTCGATGCATGGGAACCGCTCTTCCGTCTTTCGGAGCCTCAAGCGGACACCGTTTCACACGGCCTGACCGAACGGGTTCTCGGCGACCTCGCCGTGCTCCAGGCGTCGTGGCCCTTGGGTCTTCCGTCCGGCGTGATCCACGCCGACCTCTTCACCGACAACGTGTTCTTCATCGGCGATGAACTATCGGGGCTGATCGACTTTTATTTCGCCTGTACCGACGCCTTCGCTTACGATCTGGCCATCTGCCTCAACGCCTGGTGCTTCGAGGCGGACGGCAGCTTCCACCGCGACATGGGCGCGGCTCTGATCGCGGGCTACGAGGCGGTGCGCCCCTTGGTTTCGGCCGAGGTCACGGCCTTGCCGATCCTGTGCCGGGGCGCGGCCCTACGCTTCATGCTGACCCGACTCGTCGACTGGCTCAATGTGCCGACCGGCGCTCTGGTCCAGCCGAAGGATCCCCTGGAATACGACCTCCGGCTGACCTTCCATCGCACTGCGACGGATGCGCGGGATTACGGTTGGGCCGGCCCGGGACCGTCAGCCTAAGGGCCTCCCCGGACGTCTCATCTTGCCGGCGGATCCATGGCATCCGCCGGCGCATGGGTCAGATCACTTTGAGAAGAGCCTCGGCACCCGACAACTCGGTCTTGGCCGGGGAGTCCTCGACGTTGAGAACACGTACGACACCGTCCTCGACGAGCATGGCGTAGCGCTTCGAACGGGTACCGAGGCCGAACCCGGCACCGTCCATATCGAGCCCCATCGCCTTCGCGAACTCGGCATTGCCGTCAGCGAGAAACTCGAGGCCCTCGGCCCCACTCGCCTTCTGCCAGGCATCGAGCACGAACACGTCGTTGACCGAGGTGATCGCGATGGTGTCGATGCCCCGAGCCTTGATCTCGGCCTGCTTCTCCACGAAGCCGGGCAGGTGGTTGCGGTGACAGCTCGGCGTGAAGGCACCGGGGACCCCGACGAGGACAACGCGGCGGCCCTTGAAGAGGTCGTCGGTGGTCTTGGCTTCCGGGCCGTCCGCCCCACTCACGCGGAACGTGACCTGGGGGAGGTGGTCGCCAACCTGAATGGTCATCCGTCGTCTCCTGAAGATCGCTGGGGCATCCGAACCTTCGGATCCCTGATCACTGTCGCAGCGTCGTACCCGGTCGACACACTGGGCCCGCCCGTGAAAAATCGTCTAGCTTGCAGGGGTTAGCCTGTCGAGTTTCCACTGCCGCCGATGTGGCGGATATCCATCGGCGGAACGTGCCGTGCCCTGGACAAAGGCGCCTGCCCGCGTAGCATGCGCCAATGCAGCGTTCACAGGCCCGCACGGGCGATCCCGCCTATCTTGATGGTCAGTTTCTCGTCGCCATGCCGGGTCTGACGGATTCACGCTTCGCCCGGTCGGTCATTTATCTCTGCGCCCATTCGGCGGACGGAGCCATGGGGATCATTCTCAACAAGGCCGTCACTGACCTCAGTATGCCCGATCTGCTGATCCAGCTCGATATCGCGAGCGAGACCGATGCGATCCGGCTCCGCGAGCGCGTCGGGCACATGCCCGTGCTGATGGGCGGCCCGGTCGATGCCAAGCGTGGCTTCGTTCTCCACACTGACGATTTCCATATCGATCAGTCCACGCTGATCATCGATGATGGAATCTGCCTCACGGCGACAGTGGACATCCTACGGGCGATCGTGGCCGGAGACGGTCCGGCCAGTGCCGTCTTGGCCCTTGGCTATGCGGGATGGCAGGCGGGACAACTCGAGAACGAGATCCTGGCCAATGGCTGGCTGGTCTGCCCGGCCGACCCAGACATGATCTTCCACACGGCTCTCGAAGCCAAGTACGAGCGCACGTTGCGCAACAACGGCATCGATCTCGCGATGCTGTCGGTGAGCGCCGGCCATAGCTGAGGCTTCGCGCTACTGATCGGCGAACGGAGCGCCACCCGTATCCGGATTCATGCCCTCCACCGGCGGCTTGCGGCGCGGGCGTGGCGGGGATACCGAGGCGCTTGGTGACGCGGTGTTGGTGTTGACCCCGAGGCGGGTAGCGAGTGCCAAGGCCCGCGCTTCGGTGAAACGCAGGTTGCAGAAGCCATGCGCCCCTTCGCGAGCATAGGTTCGGCACATCTGCTCACGATCCGATGAGAAGGCCGCCTGTTCGGTGACCACGGGGCGAAGCTCGGGGCCGCGCAAGCGCTGGCTGATCAGCTTGTAATTCTCACGCACGGCCCGGTCGGCACCGCCGCGTGCTGCCTCGAACTCGCTCGCTCGTGCAACGAGCGTCGCGGCAGCCGGTCCCCACAGACCCGTTGGGGTCGTGGCGCAATCGGCCGCTGCGAAGGTGCAGACAGGACCGGACATCGATTGCACCAGGATGGCGCCATCGAGGACATCGAACCGAAGGGGACACTCGCCGCCGGTGACCTCGAAGCGGCCGACGCCTTCCGGGCGGCCCTCCGACGAGACCGCCAACGGCGCCCCCCCGTTCAACGGCACCTTGCAGGCTTCGACCGGCTGCGAAATCTTATTGCCCGGCAGGACGATGCGGGCCGTGGTGCCCGCTCCGGCCCGTTCCAGCTTCAGGCTGCCCGTGAGCCCGTTCAGCATCAACTCCTGGCCCATCAAGTTGTCCTCGGAGGGCGCTTTCAGGACGATGGGCTGACGGGGAACCGGGGGCGCCTTCGGCGCCTCGGTGGCGGATGGCGGAATTCCCTCGCCGGGGGCACCCGGCATCGGAGCCTGCGGAGCCGAGGGCACCCCCCGTGGAGGTACTGGCGGCTTGGCCGCCCGCCCAATCCCGAACAACTCCTCGAAGAACGACTGCGCACAGGCCGGGTGAGGAACCGATGCCAGCACCGGGAGAAGAAGAAGCACGCGGGTCAGACGCATCGAAACTTTCAGGCCTATATCCGTGGAAACGGCGTGATGCGCAGGCAAGCACGTTCAAGCCCCACTTACCATGCAACGATTTTCTTGCCACAGCAGCGATGCCGCTCCTTGCCGACGAGACATCGGGGACCGCGCTGGCGCCGTCGTTGCGAAGACCGCGGCTGGCGGTTCGTGAAGCTGTCGGTATTTCAAGTCGGTGAAGGGGGTAACGCGGTTCCGCGCAATCGGATGCACCTCCTCGCCGGGCTCTGCCTTGCGGCCTCGCGACACCCTTCTTATATCGGCCGAGACGCGGGATTAAGACCCGGCTCTGCACCGTTCCGGGGCGCGAACCGGTGTCCAAGCCCGTTCTCACACAGTCAGTTTTGCAAAGCCATGGGCCGAGCTGCTTCGGGGCTCGGCGGTCTGCTTGACCAAACGACAACAGAGGGATCCCACCATGGGTAAGGTAATCGGTATCGATCTCGGCACCACGAATTCCTGCGTGGCCGTCATGGAAGGCACGCAACCCAAGGTCGTCGAGAATTCGGAAGGTGCGCGCACCACGCCGTCGATCGTCGCATTCACCGACGAGGGCGAGCGGCTCGTGGGCCAGCCCGCCAAGCGTCAGGCGGTCACGAACCCAGAGCGCACCTTCTTCGCCATCAAGCGTCTCGTGGGTCGGACCTACGACGATCCGATGACGCAGAAGGACAAGGGCCTTGTCCCCTACAAGATCGTTCGCGGCGACAATGGCGATGCCTGGGTCGAGGCGGACGGCAAGAAGTACTCGCCCTCGCAGATTTCCGCATTCACCCTGCAGAAGATGAAGGAGACGGCCGAGGCGCATCTCGGTCAACCGGTGACGCAGGCCGTCATCACGGTACCCGCCTACTTCAACGATGCCCAGCGTCAGGCCACCAAGGATGCTGGCAAGATCGCCGGTCTCGAGGTCTTGCGAATCATCAACGAGCCGACCGCGGCGGCCCTCGCCTACGGCCTCGACAAGAAGAAGGCCGGCACCATCGCAGTTTACGACCTCGGCGGTGGTACCTTCGACGTGTCGATCCTTGAGATTGGTGATGGCGTATTCGAGGTGAAGTCCACCAACGGCGACACCTTCCTGGGTGGCGAGGACTTCGACAACCGTGTGGTCGAGTATCTGACGAGCGAGTTCAAGCGCGAGCAGGGCATCGACCTCACGAAGGACAAGCTCGCCCTCCAGCGCCTGAAGGAAGCCGCTGAGAAGGCCAAGATCGAGCTGTCGTCAGCGACACAGACCGAGATCAACCTGCCCTACATCACGGCCGATGCTACGGGTCCAAAGCACCTCGCGCTCAAGCTCAGCCGAGCGAAATTCGAATCCCTCGTGGACGATCTCGTCCAGCGCACCATCGAACCCTGCCGCAAGGCGCTCAAGGATGCCGGTGTTTCGGCCTCCGAAATCGACGAGGTGGTGCTGGTCGGCGGCATGATCCGCATGCCGAAGATCCAGGAAGTCGTGAAGTCCTTCTTCGGCAAGGAGCCCCACAAGGGCGTCAACCCGGATGAAGTCGTGGCCATCGGCGCGGCGGTTCAGGCCGGTGTGCTCCAAGGCGACGTCAAGGACGTGCTGCTCCTCGACGTGACCCCGCTGTCGCTGGGCATCGAGACCCTGGGCGGCGTGTTCACTCGCCTGATCGACCGCAACACCACGATCCCGACGAAGAAGTCCCAGACCTTCTCGACGGCCGAGGACAACCAGAACGCGGTGACCATCCGGGTCTTCCAGGGCGAGCGCGAGATGGCGGCCGACAACAAGCTGCTCGGCCAGTTCGATCTGATGGGCATTCCTCCGGCCCCGCGCGGCATGCCGCAGATCGAGGTGACCTTCGACATCGACGCGAATGGCATCGTGAACGTCACGGCCAAGGACAAGGCGACGAACAAGGAACACCAGATCCGCATCCAGGCGTCGGGTGGCCTGTCGGACGCCGATATCGAGCGGATGGTCAAGGACGCCGAGGCGAATGCCGAGGCGGACAAGAAGCGCCGCGAACTCGTCGAGGTGAAGAACCAGGGCGAGAGTCTGATCCATGCCACCGAGAAGTCGGTGAAGGAGTACGGCGACAAGGTCACTACGGACGACAAGGGCGCCATCGAGACGGCCATCACCGCGCTCCGCACCGCCCTCGAGGGGGACGATGTGGAGGTCATCAAGGCCCGCACCACCGACGTGATGCAGGCTTCGATGAAGCTCGGCGAGGCGATGTACGCCGCCAACCAAGCCGGTGAGGCGGGGGCCGAAGCCGGCACCGGTGAGGCGAAGAAGGACGACGTCATCGACGCCGACTTCCAGGAAGTCGATGACAAGGACCAGAAGAAGCGGGCATAACGCCTACATCTGAAGACGGGGCCGGAGCGATCCGGCCCCGAGCCATGTTCGGCTTGTCCCGATGAGCGGAACCAGCCGCGTTTCAGGCGCACCGGCGTTTAATGGGGACGGTGCGGTCCAGTCGGATCGAAGCGCCGGGGACTTTGAGGACGGGAATGTCGAAGCGGGACTATTACGAGATTCTGGGCGTCTCCAAGACCGCGACTGACGGCGAGATGAAGGTCGCCTTCCGTAAGCTCGCCATGAGCTATCACCCGGATCGCAATCCGGGAAATGCAGAGGCCGAGCTCAAGTTCAAGGAAATCAACGAGGCTTATCAGTGCCTGTCTGACGGTCAAAAGCGTGCCGCGTACGACCGCTTCGGCCACGCGGCATTCCAGCAAGGCGGTCCCGGATTCGGGAACGAGTTCGGCGACTTCATGTCGGATATCTTCGACAACTTCTTCGGTGATGGCCGGGCCGGCGCTGGCGGCGGGCGTGGCGGCGCGCGCGGCGGCCCGGCACGCGAACGCGGCGCCGATCTCCGCTACAATCTCGAGATCTCCCTCGAAGAGGCGTTCAGCGGAAAGGCCGAGACCATCAAAATGGCGACCTCGGTCACCTGCGAGGTCTGCTCCGGCTCCGGTGCCAAGGCCGGTTCGAAGCCGCGTCCCTGTCAGACCTGCGGTGGCTATGGCCGCGTGCGTGCGGCGCAGGGCTTCTTCGCCATCGAGCGCACCTGCCCGAACTGCCACGGCCGCGGCGAGGTGATCGACGATCCCTGTAGCGCCTGCAGCGGTGCAGGCCGCGTGACGCGCGAACGGACCCTCGCCATCAACGTACCGGCCGGCGTTGACGACGGCCTGCGGATCCGTTTGGCCGGCGAAGGCGAGACGGGCCTGCGCGGCGGACCGGCGGGTGACCTCTACGTCTTCCTCTCGATCAAGCCGCACGAGTTCTTCCAACGTGACGGCGCCGACCTGTTCTGCCGCGTGCCGATCTCCATGGTGACCGCGGCGCTCTCGGGCGAAATCACCGTGCCGGTTATCGATGGCTCGCAAACCCAGGTCCGTATCCCAGCCGGCACCCAGACGGCGAAGCAATTCCGTATCAAGGGCAAGGGCATGCCGGTGCTGCGATCGCGCGACGTCGGCGACCTCTACATCCAGGTTTTCGTCGAGACGCCGCAGAACCTCTCGAAGCGCCAGCGCGAATTGCTCCAAGAGTTCGATCAGTCGGCCTCCGACGAGAACCATCCGGAGAGCGCGGGCTTCTTCTCCAAGGTCAAGGATTTCTTCGACGGGCTCGGTGGGGTAGCCAGGACATAGACTTGCAATATCCTTCGGATCAAAACCGTTCGGCCACGGTTATCGCATGTGGCGGTCGAGCACCGCCTGCAGGATCCTTGCGTGCGCCCCGGCGGGTTCGATGTTTGCAAGCTTGACTGCCGGAGAGCTTCGTCGTCTAGCCTTTCCCTCCCAACCCGTGATCTGAGGACATAGGGTCTTGCCGCCGCTACGCCGCTCCAGCGCAAAAGCCGACCTCGCTTCCGGTGCCAACCGTACACGGCGGGATCCGCTGGAGGACGAGGCGCGATTCCTGCGTTCCTGGTTCGAGCGTCCCCTCGTCACTGGCGCTGTGACGCCGTCGGGCAAGATGCTCGCCCGCACGATGGCCTCCTACGTCGATCCGCGCATCACCGGCCCTGTAATTGAACTCGGACCTGGGACGGGACCCGTCACCGAGGCCTTGATCCGGCGTGGCGTCGAGCAGGAGCGCCTGATCCTGGTCGAGTATAATCCGGATTTCTGCAAGCTGCTGCAGAAGCGCTTTCCCCGCGCGACGATCTTGCGCGGCGACGCCTACAACATTCGCGAAACATTCGGCACGATGCTGGCGGAGAAGGCGGCGGCGATGGTTTCAAGCCTTCCGCTCTTCACGAAGCCCTTGGAGCAACGTCTCGATCTCTTGAACGCCGCCCACGAAATGATGCATCCGAGTGCGCCGTTCGTGCAGTTCACGTACGCGGTGGTCCCGCCGATCCCGGCCCGGTGCGATGCCGGCACCTACACGGCCAGTCGTTCGAACCGAGTCTGGCTCAATCTTCCGCCGGCGCGTGTCTGGGTCTATCGCCGACCCTGAGGGCGATCGTTGGATTTCCGAACGCAGGCTGAAGAGCGGTCTCAGTTCGCGTTCAGTGGCAGAGCACTATCCCGGATGCCGAGGGCGAGACCCGCCTTGGCAATCGAGACAGGAGCTTCACGATGATCACCTTGCGCGCAGTTTCTTTGCGGGGAATGAGAACTCTGTTCGCCGTGATGAGCTTCGCCGGCGGCCTCGCACTCGCGACGAATGCGCAGGCTTTGCCCCTCGTGGCGCCGGTCCACGGGGATCCGCAAACCGCAATCACCCCGGTGCAGTACTGGGGCGGGCATGGTGATTGGGGCCATCATCGCCGCCATCACGAGGACCGCGGCTATGGTCACCAGCGCCGGCATTTTGGCTGGGGGCATCGCGATCACGGCTGGGGTCACCACCGCGGTTGGGAAGGGCGTCGTCACCATCACCACGGTCGCGGACGTTACGACTACTGACCGCTCCGGCTTCCGGTGCTTCACCGAAGAGCCGGCGCCTGCCTATCCCGCGATCCGCTCCAGGACCGCAGGCGTTCGCTCCACGGGTGTCGGGTCGATGCGGTAGGCCGCCAGCAAAGCGGCTTCGGCTCGCTCGGCGGAGGCTGCATCGGCTGCATGAACCATCGCAAGCGGCTGGCCTTGCTCGATCCGAGCTCCGATACGGGGCAGCCCGGTGAAGCCGACACGTGGATCGATGTCGTCCTGCGGGCGGGTTCGACCACCACCGAGACCGATCACCGCAATGCCCAGATCTCGCGTCGCGATCGAGGCGACGTAGCCGTCCGTCTTCGCAGCGATCGCGCGCGTGATCGGCGCCGCCGGCAGGTAGTGCCCGGTCCGCTCGACGAGGTCGACGGGCCCTCCGAGCGCAGTGACCATCCGGGCGAAGACTTCGAGCGCGCGGCCTGACGCTCTCGCGTTCTCCAGGCGGGCAGAGGCGTCCGCGACGTCAGAACTGAGGCCGCCGACCACCAGCATCTCGGCGGCAAGCGCCAGCGTCACGGCGTGGAAGGCCGGCTCGCACCAGCGCCCGGTGAGATAGTCGAGGGTATAGGCAACCTCCAGGGCGTTTCCGGCCGCCGAGGCGAGGGGCGAGTCCATGTCGGTGATCACCGCCACCGTACGCAGGCCCGCACCACCCGCCACATCGACGATACTCCGCGCAAGACCCTCGGCTTCCGGGCGCTCGGCCATGAAGGCGCCCGAGCCCACCTTGACGTCCATCACCAGGCCGTCGAGGCCGGCAGCGAGTTTCTTGGACAGGATGGAGGCGGTGATCAGGTCGAGGGACTCGACAGTGCCCGTCACGTCCCGAATCGCGTAGAGGCGCCGATCCGCGGGCGCGAGGTCTGCGGTCTGTCCGATGATGGCGCAGCCCACGTCGGCGGTCACACTCCGGAAGCGGTCGAGGCCCGGCATCGCGTCGTAGCCCGGGATGCTCGCGAGTTTATCGAGGGTGCCGCCGGTATGCCCGAGGCCGCGTCCCGAGATCATCGGGACGTAGCCGCCGCAGGCCGCGACCATCGGTGCGAGCGCGAGGCTGACCGCGTCCCCCACTCCGCCGGACGAATGCTTGTCCAGGACGGGTCCAGGTAGGTCCCACCGCAGGACGGTGCCGGACTGGGTCATCGCCCGGGTCAGCGCCACGCGCTCCGACCGCGACAGGCCGCGGAAAAACACCGCCATGGCGAAGGCAGCGGCCTGCCCCTCGGTCACCCGCCCGTCCGTCAGGCCCGCGACGAAGTCCGCGATGTCCTTGGCCGGGATCGCGCCGCCGTCCCGCTTGGTGCGGATGAGTTCCTGGGGCAGCCTCACCGGCCGGTCTCGGCGGAGGCCGCGACCAAGGCCGTGCGCAGGCTGCTGGCGCCGAGGCGAAATGTGCGGGGAGAAACCCAGGCCGGCCCCATGACGCGATCGGCGAGGGCGAGGTAAGTGCCCGCATCCGCGACGGTTTTCAGGCCTCCCGAGACCTTGAGACCGACGGGATGCCGCCCCGCGTGGTCCCGGATGGCGCGGAGCATGGTCTCGGCGGCCTCCGGGGTCGCCGAGACCGCGCTCTTGCCCGTGGAGGTCTTGAGGAAATCCGCCCTGGCCTCGATGGCGAGGCGGCTCGCGGCCGTGATGGCGTCCGGGGTCGCCAGGACGCCGGTCTCCAGGATGACCTTCAGCAGACGAGCGCCGTCGCAGACGTCGCGGATCGCGGCGAGCATGGCGCGCGCCGTGCCGGTCTCGCCGGCGAGGACGCTGCGATAGGGCAGGACGAGATCGATCTCGTGGGCGCCATCGGCCAGCGCTTCGGTCGTATCCTCCACCGCCCGCTCGATGTCGTCGCCGCCAGCGGGAAAGTTGATGACGGTGGCGACGCGCACCGGCGTGCCGGCCAGCAGCCGGGCGGCGCGGCTCACATAGTGCGGCCAGACGCAGACGGCGGCGACGGCGCTCGCCCGGGCGTCGCGGCAGAGCGCGTCGATGGCGGTCTCCGAGCAGGATTCGCTCAGATCGGTGAGGTCGAGGAGGGGCAGGGCCCGCCGGGCGATGGAGGCGTCGTCGGTCATCAGGGGGCACTCGCGGGCAGGCGGGCGACGAAGGCGGCGACCAGGCGGGCGAGGGCGTCGCCGGCCCGGGCGGCGACGGCCTTGGTCTCCGCGTGGTGAGGATCGCCGCCGTCGATCCCGGCGCCGAGGTTGGTTACGACGGACAGGGCGGCGACGGGCAGGCCGTAGAAACGGGCGAGGATGACCTCCGGCACCGTCGACATGCCGACGAGGTCGGCGCCGAGGAGGCCGGCCATGCGGACTTCCGCCGGGGTCTCGAAGCTCGGTCCCGCGAACCAGGCATAGACGCCCTGGTGCAGGGCGACGCCGGATTCTCGTGCCGCATCAAGGAGATGGGCGCGCAGGGCGGCGTCGTAGGCGCCCACCAGGGGCACGAAGCGGGCGTCGCTGGCCTCGCCGATCAGCGGGTTGAGGCCCGAGAGGTTGAGGTGGTCGGTGAGCGCCACGAGGCTGCCGGGGCCGACCTCCGGCCGCAGGGAGCCGGCGGCATTGGTGAGGAGAAGCGCTTGTGCTCCGAGGACTTGCGCGACGCCGAGCGGCACCCGCATCACGGCGGCGTCGCCGGTCTCGTAGGCGTGGGCGCGGCCCTCGAAGACGAGGACCCGGCGTCCGGCGAGGGTCCCGGCATGGAGGCGGCCGCCATGGCCGCTCACGCCCGGGGCCGGAAACCCCGGAATCTGCCCGTAGGATACCGAGAGGGTCGTGTCGAGGTCACGCACGATTCCGCCGAGTCCGGTGCCGGTGACGATCGCGCAGGCGAAGGGTCCGCCGAACCCCTGCGCGCGCAGCAGGCCGGCGGCGGCCTGGACCCCCGGCTCCGGTTCACGCAAGGATTCATCCCCCATGGGTCCCCCCGGGGGCGGCGCCCAGGTTGTCCGGGCCGAAGGAGTCGGGCAGCAGGGCCCCGACGGTGAAGGCGGCGCGCAGGCCCGCCGGGTCGGCGACGTGGACCCGGACCGCGGGACCGGCGAATTCGCGGATGCGCTGCCGGCAGGCGCCGCAGGGGGTGACGAGGCCGGGCCCCGGGCCGAGGACCAGCAGGGCGGCGATGCGCCGGCCGCCCGCGGCCACCATGGCGGCGATGGCCCCTGCCTCGGCGCAGGTCCCCACCGGATAGGCGGCGTTCTCGACGTTGCAGCCGGCATGGAGGGCGCCCGACTCGTCGAGGAGCGCCGCCCCGACGGGAAAGCGCGAGTAGGGGGCGTAGGCGCGCCCCTGCGCGGCCAGGGCGGCCGCGAACAGGCGGGACAGGTCCGGACTCATGACGTCCGAAATCTTGGCGTCCGAAATCTTGGCGTCCGAAATCTTGGCGTCCGAAATCTTGGCGT
>NZ_LMML01000027.1:176367-195854 GCF_001422215.1 Methylobacterium sp. Leaf89
AAAGTCGTGGATTCCGGGGTCATCGGGGCGGGACACGGCACGGCATCCCGCGACTTAGGCACCAAGGGGCGGGGCTGTCGAGGCCCGGCGCGGCGGATGCATCGACAGCGCGCCCCCGGGCTCCTAAGACGGGGCGAATGGGAGACGAGCCGGGAGGCGGGGGACCATGTTGGGACGTTTCGAGCGCGGGGCCTCCGGCGAGGCGGTGGTGGAGTACGGCGACGGCACCATGCGGGTGATCAAGCCCGGCAGCTTCGTGCGCTGCGCGGTGACCGGCGAGGCGATCCCCCTCGATGCCCTGCGCTACTGGAGCGCGACCCGGCAGGAGGCCTATGCCAGCCCCGAGGCGGCAATGAAGCGCCTCGCCGAGACCGGACGTCCGGATTAGGGGATTTTTGCGCAATTAGTAGGTCAGAGACCGGGTAGGTTCTGCACATACGAATCCGATGAAGGCTACCGCGGGTGCAGCCCTAACATCGGATTGCCTCGTACGACCGGCTTGGGCTGATTTTCGCTGGTCCGCTTACCGGCGGTTCAGGCATTACAGTGGTCGTAGACGCCAAACAGATGGGTGATCCGTTGCAGAGGCCCCTTCTTGGCAACGGTAGAGATCAAAAGCGTGCTGCGACACCACCCATGATCGTGCGCGGCGTACCCGGTGTAGCGTAGCGGTTCTGGAAGGCGCGGTCGTAATAGTTCGTGTCGAGTAGGTTGTCGACATTGAGATAGACCCGCACCTGCGGAGTGATCCAATAGTACGAGATCAGGCTTAAGATCGTGTAGTCCGGCAGACGAAAGGTCGAGAGGGCGGTGCCAGCCTTGCGCTGACTGACATAAGTCACGCCACCACCAAGACCAAGCCCCCGTAATTCTGCCCCTTGGAACTCGTAGACGCTCTGCAGGGCGAGGGTGTCGGCAGGGATGTTGGCGATCCGCGTGCCCACGGGCAGCGTGTTGTCGCGGCTCACGGAGGCATCCGCATGGGTATAGGTGCCGATCACCCGCCAGCCGGGTGCCAGATATCCAGCAACGGTCAGGTCGAAGCCCCGGCTGCGCACCTCGCCCGCCGCCACGCTGAAGTTTGGATCGACGGCATCGGCCGTGAGGACGTTGGTGCGCCGGATGTCGAACAGAGCCGCCGTGGCGCTCAGTTGCCCGTTGAGTAGGCTGAGCTTGGCGCCGACCTCGTAGCCTTCGCCTTGCTGGAAAGCAAAGGGGCGTCCCGAGCGATCCGTGCCGGTATTCGGCAGGAAGGAACGGCCGTAGCTGCCGTAGACCGAGACCTCATCGGTGAGATCGTAGGTGAGACCGAAGCGCGGGGTCGCGACCGTATCCTGCAGGCTCGTGGTGCGGCCGGTGCGGTAGTCGGTGGAAACGAGGCCTAGATTCTCCACGCGCACGCCCAGAAGGGCATGAAGGCGTGGGGTGAGGTCCATCTGATCCTGAACGTAGCCACCGAAGCTCTCGGTGTTCTGCAGGAAGTTGGTGATCGAAGTGAGTGGAGGGCGGGTGGATTGCCCGTAGCGGGGCGAGAGGAGGTCGAGGATGAAGGGGAAGAGGTTTGCGTTCGAGCGGTCGAAGATCTCGCGATAGCGGTACGTGTCGTACTCCAAGCCCATCAGCAGAGTATGGCGGAATGGGCCGGTCTCGAACTTGCCCGCGAGGTTGAGTTGCAGGTCGAGATCCGACCAACTCAAGTCGCGATGCTCGAAGGTTCGGCGTAGGGTACGCCCATCACTGAGGACATTCATGGCGCCTACGCCGTCGCCAAAGAGCTTCCCACCCAGCGCCTGGACGCCGGCAGTGACCACCCAGTCCTGATCGAGCTTGTGCTCGATGCGCAGCTGGCCAAGGGCGTTATCGTTGCGCACCGGCGGGATGCCGGGCTCGCCAATGAAGCGGTTGCGCGGCAGGGCGCGGATGTTACCGTTGATCGGCACGACGCCCCGGTCGAAGGTCGCCGTCGTGCTGGCGAACTCGCCCTCCAAAGTGATCGTGGTGTCAGCGGTGGGCTTCCAGGCGATGACGGGAGCGAGGTAGAAGCGGTCGCCGTGTACGAAGTCGCGGAAACTTCCGTTGTCCTCAACGGCGCCCGTAATGCGAGCGAGCACCCGGCCTTGCTCGTCGAGGGCGCCAGTCGCATCGAAGGTACTGCGCTTCTGGTTGAAGCTTCCGAACTGCGTGCCGATCGCAAGGGCTCGCTCGGCCAACGGCTGCTTAGTGACGATGTTGAAGGTCCCGCCGGGATCGCCGCGTCCGTATAGGAAGGCAGACGGACCCTTCAGCACCTCGATTCGCTCAATGGAGACCACGTCCGGCGAGGGCGGGTAGCCCCGATTGATTGGGAAGCCGTTGCGGTAGTACTCGCCCGTATTAAAGCCACGGATGGTGAACTCCGTTAGGCCAAGGCCCGCGAAATTGTTGGCCCGGCCGACGCCGGCAAGATCGAGGGCGGTGTCGACCCGCGTCGCGGCGGCGTCCTGCAGAACCCGATCCGGCACGACGACGACCGTCTGGGGCACCTCGCGTATCGGCGTGTCGGTGCGGGTTGCGCTGACGCTGTCCCGTGCAAGGTAGCCATCGACCTTGCGTGCTGTTCCGCCCGCAGACGCTCCGGAGCCGGCCACCGAAAGTTCGTCGAGCTGAACCTCTTGTGAAGCATCTGCGGCGAGCTGAGCTACGGCCAAACTGGGCCCGAACCTGACTAACGAACCCGATTGCGCCAGAAGCACGAAAGCAGCGGACGAGGCCAGCGTAATGGTTCTCTTGGGCATTTTGCTCGACACGTTCACGCACGCAAACCAACTTGAATCAATTCGGTCCGTTACGGTCCAGAAACACATGCGGTCAAGCTTGCGGGTTTCCGAGCACACACGTCTAGTTTCGAGGTATTCGAATATACCTTAGCGTTGGTCTAGAAGCGTTATAATCTGTCTCGTCTCGCAGGAGATGTGTTGCATACGCGTGACAGCGATCAAGGTCGTTCGCCGGGCCAGCAGTTCCATTTGTGTTGCAGCCGGTTTGAGGCGGCATCCCGCCTGCGTACTTCTGACGAACAGCGCAACCGCTGGACGCCCTGACGGATTGCTGCTTTCAAGAAGTGCTCCTAGTTGGCCGTATAATCGCCTGGGGTCGTCAGTGACCTGTCCGCTTCGAACTGCATATGGAATTGGGCGTCAGGCGAGAAACTCTTTCAAAGATCCAACTTGATCTTTGCTATCGCCCAATCCCCACAACCAACCCCCGCAACTGCCCTAACAAAACCCCCTCATCGGCAAACGCCAAAGTAACAGGCAGCACCGCGACGCGGGCGGCGAAGGGGGCGGTGAGGCGGACGTGGTCCTTCTCGGTGGTGACGAGGTCGGCGCCGAGGCGGGTGGCTTCGGCCGCGAGGGTGGTTTCGTCGGCGGGGCCGTAAGGGTGGTGGTCCGGATAGGCGCGGGTTCCAACGAGGGTGGCGCCGGCCTCTTCGCAGGTTGCGAAGAACTTTTGGGGGCGGCCGATGCCCGCGAAGGCGAGGACGCGGCGGCCTGTCAGGTCGGCGCCGGGGACCAGGCGGGCGCGGTGGACCGGGAGTCCGCGGGCTTGCGCCGCCGCCGCCACGGCCTCGCCCCGGTCTCCGGTCCCGATCAGCACGAGGCCGTGGATGTGGGGCCATTGCCGGGCCAGGGGCACCCGCAGGGGGCCGGCCGGGAAGGGCCGCCCGTTGCCGAGGCCGGCGCCGGCATCGACCACGGCGAGCGACAGCGTCTTGGCGAGGCTCGGGTTCTGCAGGCCGTCATCCATGACGATGACGTCGGCGCCCGCGCGGACGCAGAGGGCGGCGCCGGCCGGGCGGTCCCGCGACAGGATCGTCGGCGCGGCCCGGGCCAGGAGCCGGGGCTCGTCGCCGGTCTCTTCGGCGGTCTGGCGGGACGGATCGACCCGCACCGGCCCTGCGAGGCGCCCGCCATAGCCGCGGGTCAGGAAGGCCGGGTTCGCCCCGAGGGCGCGCAGGTGGGCGGCGAGCGCCAGGGCGGTGGGGGTCTTGCCGGCCCCGCCCAGGGTGAAGTTGCCGACGCAGAGGACGGGGCAGGGGGCTTTCGCGCCGGGCCGGTCCATGCGCGCGGCGGTGTGCCGGCCGTAGAGGGCGCTCAACGGCGCGAGCCACCGGGCGGCGGGATGGCCGGGGCCTGCGTCCCAGAAGGCGGGGGCGCGCATCAGCCGGCGCTCACGGGGCCGCCATCGCCCGGAGCGTCATCTGGGCGATGAAGGGATCGAGCACCGCCAGGGTGCGGGCGACGGCGCCCTCGAAGGGCTGGAGCGCGGCTTCCCCCGCCCGGCTCATCGCCGCGATGCGGGGGCCGTCGGCCAGGAGGGCGTCCAGGGTTTTCGCGAGGGCGTCGGCGTCGGTCACCGTCAGGGCGCCGCCGGCTTCGTCCAGGGCGGCATAGACCTGGGTGAAGTTGTGGATGTGCGGCCCGTGCAGCACGGCGGCCCGCAGGCGGGTCGGTTCGATCGGGTTCTGGCCGCCATGGGGCACCAGGGAGCCGCCGAGATAGACGATGCGGCCGAGGCGGTAGAACAGGCCGAGCTCGCCCAGGGTGTCGGCGACGTAGAGATCGACCCCGCCATGGGGGCGCCCGCCCTGCGAACGCCGGGCGCTGGTCAGGCCCTCGGCCCCCGCGCAGGCGGCGACGTCGCCGCCGCGATGGGGATGGCGCGGCACCACGATGGTGAGGAGGCGCGGCCAGCGTTCCTTGAGGCGGGCATGGGCCCGGGCCGCCATGGCGTCCTCGCCCGGATGGGTGCTCGCCGCGACCCAGACCGGCCGGTCGCCGACGAGGTCGCGCAGGTGGGCGAGCTGCTGGCCGTCCGCCGGGGGCACCTCGGAATCGTATTTCAGGTTTCCCGCGATGCTGACCCGGGGGGCGCCGAGGCGGCGGAAGCGGTCGGCATCCGCGTCGGTCTGGGCAAGGCAGATCGCGATGCGGGCCAGCAGCGCCTCGGCGGTCCGGGGGGTGCGGGCCCAGCCCCGATACGAGCGCTCGGACATCCGTCCGTTGACCACGAGGAGGGGGATGCCGTGCCGGTGCAGGCCCAGCACCGTGTTCGGCCAGATCTCGGATTCGGCGACGAGGGCGAGGTCGGGCCGCCAATGGGCGAGGAATCGGTCCACCCAGCGCGGCGCGTCGAGGGGCATGTACTGGTGCACGGCCCCGGCGGGCAGGCGCCGCCCGATCAGGTCGGCGGCGCTGCGGGTGCCCGTCGTCACCAACACCGAGAAGCCGCGGGCGATCATGCCGTCCACGAGGCCGACCAGGGACAGAGCCTCCCCGACGCTGGCCCCGTGCATCCAGACGAGGCGGCCCGTCGGCCGGGCCCGGCCCGGCAGGCCGCGCCGCTCGGCCAGGCGTCCGGCATCCTCCTTGCCCCGGCGGGCACGCCAGCCGAGCAGCCCCACCAGCGCCGGCTCGCCGAGATAGAGACCGGTGCGGTAGGCCCGCAGGAGCGCCGTGAGGGGCGGGGCCTTCGCCATCGCCTTCACGCCGGTTCCCCGACCCGGCCGTCCGCCCCGACGCGGTCGGGATGGCCGACGCGGTCGTGGGGCCCGACCCGGTCGGGCCGGCCGACCAGGGTGTAGGCGCGGTCGTGGACGCGGTTCATCTCGGCCTCGAGCTGCTGGCGCAGGGCTTCGAGGGCCTCGGGCTCCACGTCCCGCGGCACGAAGAGGGGTTCGCCGAACACCATCGCGCCCCGGCCGAAGGGCAGACCGAGGCAGGCCCGGTCCCAGCTGTCGAAGCGCCAGTGCCGGCTCGTCACCACCGCCACGGGGATGATCGGCCGGCCGGAGAAGCGCGCCAGGGTAAGGATGCCGGCATCGGCCCGGCGCGAGACCTTCGGCACGTCGGCGCTGAAGGCCACGCTCTCCCCGTCCTTCAGGGCCCGCAGCATGGCGCGCAGGCCCTCGGCGCCGCCCTTGGCCCGGGCGTCCCGCAGGACGCGGCCGCGGGCGCCCGAGGCCCGGATCACCCGGACGCCCATGCGGGTGAGCGCGATGGTGTTGATGTTGCCGTCTGCCGACCGGGAGATGATCGTGGCGATCCGGTCGTGCGGCCGGCGCATGAACGAGATCATCGTGTGCTGGCCGTGCCACATGCCGGCGATGAAGGGGCTGTGCCCGTCGAGCCAGGCATCCGGCGCGGCCGGCTCCACCGTGAAGCGGTTGGTGCGCCGCACGAGGCGGAGGTAGCCGCCCGCGACGATGCCGAGGGCCTGCTGGACCGCCGGGGCGCGGCCGATGCGTTTGACGAGGCTCATCACGTCGCTTTCGCGTCGCCGACGGACCGGCGATGCCGTCGAGGAAGGGATGTCCGCGGAGCCGTCCCGCGCGGCGCGCCGGACGGGCAGGCGGCTGTCTAGCTCCGATCGCGCGGCCGGCGCAACGGCGCTGTGGCGGCCGAATCCGCCGTTTCGGGGGCGAAACCCGGCGCAGGGCGCTTGTTTGGAGTCGTTCCAAGCTATAGATTGGAATGAGTCCAAAGAGGAACGCGCTCCGAAGGGAGCCCATCAGGACAGGACGCGCGATGATGATGATCTCCCCCGCCCAGGGCGCCCCGGAGCCGATGACCGCGATCGATGCCGCCGCGGCGGAGGCGCACCGCGCCTTCGTCCTGCGCTACGTCCAGCCGGGGCTCGCCGGGCTGATCGACGGCTCGGTCTCGACCCTGGCGCCGATCTTCGCCGCCGCCTTCGCCACCCACAGCAACGGCGCCACCTTCCTGGTGGGGCTCGCCGCCTCCATCGGCGCCGGGATCAGCATGGGCTTCACCGAGGCGCTCTCGGATGACGGGCAGATCACCGGGCGCGGAACACCCTGGATGCGCGGCCTCGTCTGCGGGGTGATGACCACGGTGGGCGGCCTCGGCCACACGCTGCCCTACGCGATTCCCTCCACCTGGCCGAACGCCTTCGGCGTCGCGACGGCCCTGGCCATCCTGGTGGTGGTGGTGGAGCTGCTGGCGATCGCGGCGATCCGCACGCGCTACATGGCGACGCCGTTCTGGCGCGCGGCCCTGCAGGTCGTGCTCGGGGGCGCCCTGGTGCTCCTCGCCGGCATCGCCATCGGGAGCGCCTGAGGGACGGCGGGCGGATTCGGAAGGCGAGGGTTGACCCCCGGCCCCGGATGGGGCGATGCGGGGCGCGAAATCCCGATCATCGACCGCGCATTGGGGGATGATGTTCCGCCTCGCCCACCTGACCGACCCCCATGTGGGGCCGCTGACACGCCCGCGCCTGCGCCAGCTCCTGAGCAAGCGGGCCACCGGCTACGTGAACTGGCAGCGCGGCCGCAAGGACGCCCACGACATGGAGGTGCTGGCCGCCCTGGTGGCCGACCTCCAGGCGCAGGGGCACGACCACGTCGCCTGCACCGGCGACCTCTGCAACATCGGCCTGCCGAGCGAGTGGTCGACCGCGAAGGTCTTCCTGGAAGCCCTGGGGACGCCCGAGACCGTGAGCTTCGTGCCGGGCAACCACGACGCCTACGTGCGCGGCTCCCTCGAGGGCCTGCTCCTCGCCTGCGGCGCCTGGACGGCGGGCGACGACGGCACGCACGGGCATTTCCCGTACCTGCGCCGGCGCGGGCCGGTGGCCCTGATCGGCCTGTCCTCGGCGGTGCCGACGAAGCCCCTGATGGCGAGCGGCCGCCTCGGGCCGCAGCAGATCGCCGCCACCGAGGCCCTGCTGCGGACGCTGGGGGCCGAACCCGAGCCGCCGTTCCGCGTGGTGATGATCCACCACCCGTCGCATCCCGGCGGCACGTCGTCCGGGCGTGAACTGAAGGATGCGGGGGCGTTCACCGCCATGGTGGCCCATGCCGGGGCGGAGTTGATCCTGCACGGGCACAACCACGTCCGCAGCGTCGCGTTCGTGCCCGGGCCGGGGGGGACGTCAATTCCGGTGGTGGGGGCCGCCTCGGCCTCGGCCCGGGGCGATGCCCGGCATCACCGCGCGAGCTACCACCTCTACACGATCACGCGCCGCGCGACGGGCTACGCCGTCGCGGGCATCGAGCGGGGCCTGACCGAGTCCGGAACCATCGCGGATCTCGGCGCCCTTCCGCTGGCCCGCTCCTGAGGCGTCGCCGCCTCGGGATCTCAGGGCTCAGGCGTCCTCCAGCACCTTCGCCTGGGCAGCGAGGCTGGCCTCGTAGCGCTCCGCCTGCAGGCGGGTCAGGCCGCTGACGAGCACGGCCTCGCCCCGGTAGACCGTATAGGTGCCGTCATGCGTCGGCTTCACGCGAATCACGTTGGACATGGCTGTCACCCCGTCAAAAAAGGTTAGACGCGATATGATTTCGGCGGAGGGGAAACATTAACGGTCGGTTCAGACTACGCAAGTCCTCGGCGGCGCTAGACGCGACAAATCGATCCCGCGATGCAGCGAACATCTTGGTATATCAGTTCAGCGGACGAAATCCCCGAACCTTCTCAACGAATGGCTACGCTTGCGCCGCACCATGGTCTCCGGGGGAAGGCGGGGGCCCGCCGGGCCCGTTCCGGCCATCCTGGGCCGCCTCGGCCCCCACCGCGGGCGGACTCGTCGCCGGACCTGATTCTCCCGAGGCGCGACGCCGCCGCCCGACCCTCAGGCGTCGCGCGACGGCCGGCCCGGGACTCGTCCGAGATTGGCCTGCAGGTAGTCGCTGATCTTGCGCAGGTAGGCTTCCAGATCCTGGACCTCGCCCTCGGCGGAGCGGGCCCGCTCCCGCGCATCAAGGGCGGCCTGATCCGCCTCGCGCCGCGCCATCTCGGCCTCGCGGACGCGCAGCTGGGCCTCGCGCATCCGGATCTCCAGTTCCATCGCCTGACGCCGCCAGGCGGACGCCTCGGCGCGGGCCCGATCCAGCTCGGCCTGCTGCTCGACCCGCTCCCGGTGGGTGAGGCGGATCAGGTCCCGCGCCTGGGCCGAGATCGTATCGACCCGCTCGTGCAGAGCCTGGATCGTCTCCATGCTGTGCTCGACCAGGCGCAGGGTCGTGGCGCCGAGTTCCGAGGTGTGCGTGATCGCCGGCACGGGCACCAGGGCAAGTGCCTGGCTGCCGCTCCGCACGGGGCTTTCCGTCTCGCGCGGGTCCGAGGCCTCGCTCCCGTGACGGACGGGCAGCCGGGCGAGCGCGAGATCGATCACGGGCGACAGGACGGGGGAGGCGGCAGCGGGCATAGGAGCGGCTGGGATGGGAGCGGCGGAGATGGGTGCAGCGGACATGGGGGCGGAGACCCGGACGGGAAAACGATCATGGTGACGGTCGTTGAACAGGGTCCCGGGCGGGCGGCGTGACCACGCGGGATGGATCCGCCACCGGCGCCCCGGCCCCTCACGGCGTTCCGACCTTGGCCGGGTTCGCCTCGTCCGCCGGCGCACGGCGGGTGAAGCCCTCCACCACGGCGTCGTGCAGGCGGGCCAGCCACTCCTCCGCCTCGTCCGCCCGGCGCTCGGCGAGGTCGGCGCGGGTCTGCGCGGCGGCGACCTGCGCCTCCAGGGCGGTGGCCCGCTCCAGGGCCCGCGCGACCGTGCGCTCCAGCTCCTGCTCCAGCTCCGCGGCCCGCTCCTCGCTGATGCGAATCGCGGCCGTGGCCTCGTGGATCAGATCGAGGGAGGCGGACCAGTCCCGCGTCCGGCCGGCATTGGCCGGAGCCGGAAGGGTCTCGTCCAGATGGGCCTGCTGAGCCGGCTCGGGCGCCCCCGGCCCGCGATGGGGGCTGGGCAGGCTGCGCATCAGCCAGGCTCCGGCGGAGGAGGTTTCTCGGTCGCGAAGCGCGGTCTCGGACATCTGGGCATCCCTGCGCGGGGTCTCCGCCGCGCCGTCTCTTGAAGGGGTGGAGGGGTCGGGTCGGCGAGGCTGGATCGGTCGGGTCGGGCGCTACTTCTCGGGCGGGGGCGAGAAGGGACGGACGTTGCTCGGCTCCGGCGGGGGCGCGGCCGGGGCCGGCTCGCTCCGCGCCCCCTCGTCCCCCGCGAAACTGCGGGCCGAGCGGCGCAGGGCCTCGTGCTGCTTCTGCAGGGCGACGCGGCTCTCGCGGGCGATGTCCAGGGCACCCTGCGCGAGCTTGCGCTCGGAACGCTCGTGCTGGAGCTCCTCGATCAGACGGTGGTTCACGGTCTCGAAATCCGCACGCTCCACCTCCTGGCGGTGGACGAGGTGGTCGATGCGGTCGGACAGGCTGGAGACCCGGCCGAGGGCCTGTTCCAGGGCCGCATCCTTGGCCGCCATCGCCTTGGTCAGCATCTCGCAGCGGTGCTCGAATTCCGAGCGGGCCCGCTGCATCTCGAGGAAGCGCTCGTTCTGCCGGGCGAGGTCGACCTGGGCGCTCTCCAGACGACGCTCCAGGGTGACGCGCTCGATGGAGGCCTCCTTGAGGCCGCGCTCGGCCGAGCGGCCGGCCTCGTCGCGCTCGCGGAGCTGCGTGCGGAGCTGGGCCAGCATCTGCTCGGTGTTGGCGAGCCGGCTCGTGGCGGCTTCCACCCGCATGGCGAGGCTCGCGCGCTCGGTGCGATGGTTCGCGACCTCGGCCTCGTACTGGGCCTCCGCCTTCTGGGCGGCGGCGATCTCCGCCGCCAGCTGCTGTTCGACGTTGTGCAGGGCGACGCGGCCGGACTCGGCCTGGCCCTCGAACTCCTGGGCGCGGGCGCTCAGTTCCGCGAGCTGGGCCGCCTGGGCCTCGCTCAGGTTCTGGAGCCGGAGGTTGTCCCGGTCGAGGGCGTGCCGGCTCTCGCGCAGGTCCTGCAGCTCGCTGTCGGACCGGGCCAGCGCCTGGTCGAGGGCCTTGGCCTCCACCCGCAGCGCCTTGCTCTCGCCCTGCAGGGCCCGGCTCTGCTCGGTCTCGGCGAAGAGGCGCCGCTCCAGGTTCTCGGCCTGCAGGGTCTTGTCGCGCAGGGCGATCCGCACCTCCTCGGCCGCCGCGTCGCGGGCCTGGAGGCTGGTCTCGAGGTGGTGCAGCTGGATCTTGGCGGCCGCCACGTCGTTGGTCGCTGCGGCGAGGCGTCCGGTGGCGTCGGCGAGATCGCGCCGGAGGGTGGCCGCGTTACCCTGCTCCATCGCCAGCAGAGTCTCGAGCTCCGCCGTCCGGACCTTGGCCCGCGGAAGCTCCTCGGTGATCGCCACGATCGGTACCAGGAGGGCGGAGAAATCCGCCTGAAGCGACTTCAGGTCGTCGAGGCGCTCGGACATTTCCGCCACGCGGAACCGCAGGCTCTCGTTGTGCTGCCCGAGGGAATCCAGCGAAAGGTCTTCACTGTCCAGTAGCGGCTCCGTCGTCTCCGCCTCATCGGCAATACGGATAAAAGGCACATCCTGTATTGGAGAACGAAGCAATGCATCGGTCTGCTGTGAAGACGGCGCCTTGCTTTCACTTGCGGTCAATTTGCGGAGCGAAAGCCAGCTCATTTCTGCGATCCAATCTCGTGGCGGACAACCCACGACCAGGATTCAACAAGGTTGCAATTTCCTGCCCCTGTCAATCACGCCAAACGCGTCCTGTTAGCAAATTCTTAACGTATGGCTTTTGTAGCGCAGCGGCGCCTGATCCGTCGCGTTGCTGGGCTCAGCTTGACAAGCGTGGCGGTCGACTTGCGGTTCGGACGGCCGATTGCAGCATTGCGGCGTGCAAGCTCGTCCGTCATCCCTCCCGCAAGCGTGAAAACGCGCTGGGGATGGCGCACCCCACCCGCGACGCGTCAATCCGGCCCGGCGTCGCGTGCCGTCCCGACATGATCGGGCGGCGTCCCGTCCCCGGCCTGGCGAAAGTCGCCCCAGGCGTCCCGGGCGCCGCGCCACGCCATCAGGTGGAGGAGCGGAAGCCGCACCTCGACGACGAGGTCATCGTCGAGCAGGCCGGGGACGATCTCCGTGGTGGCGTCCGGAAACCGGGCGAGGACCGCCGCCTGAATCCGTCGCAGGCGCGGCAGCTGGTCCGCCGTGGGCTCGACGAGGATGTGCTTGATGATCCGGATCATGCCCGCTCATGGCATGGCGCGGGCGCGGCCGTCAGCCGGACAGCTTGTCCTATCGCGGCCGGGCAAGGGCCCTGTCTCGTCGGGCGACTGGCGGCAGCGGAATGGCGCGCTCGATCCTCCGACGCTCCTGTTTCTCCGAAGCTCTTGGCCGCGGTCCCCCCGGGATTCGCACCGCGTCCAGGCCGCGCCGGCGACGAGGACGGTTCGCAATGCCGCGGGATCGATCCGGAATTTCGCAGTGCTCGGGGGTGCCCAGTGTTTGCCCGTAACCTTTTCACGCCGGACGAAATGTCCGGTTTTCGACATTTCCCAATACCCGATTGAAGATTTCACATTCGACCGCTAACATTTACAAAATTAATATCTACGTAAGTGCTGTCATCGGCCGGAACGCGTGGGTGAAAACTGCATGACCCGGACGGACAATTCGCCCCCACGTTTGCCCAATCCCTTCACGCGAAAGCTCGAAAGCTTCGTGGAATTATCGGAGGCAGACCGGGCGATTCTGGAGCGGATCAGCGCGGAGCGGCGCAGCCTCGAAGCGCACACGCCCCTGGTGCGCGAGGGTGACAAGCCGGACGGTCTCTGGCTGATCCTGGACGGGATGGCGTGCCGCCAGAAGGCGCGGGCGAGCGGCCGCCGTCAGATCCTGGCGTTCCTGCTGCCCGGTGACCTCTGCGCGCTGGATGTCTCCCTCCTGGAGCGGATGGACCACAGCATCGTCACCCTGTCGCCCTGCAAGGCGGTTCACCTCGCAGCCGAGACCGTCGCGGAGATCCTGGACACCGTCCCGGCCTTGGCCTGCGCCCTGAGCCTCAGCACGCTCGTGGACGAGGCGACCCTGCGTGAGTGGATGGTCAATCTCGGCTGCCAGCCGGGCGTGAAGCGGATCGCCCACCTCTTCTGCGAACTCTATGTCCGCCAGCAGCGGGTGGGGCGGACGACCGGGACCAGCTGCGCGCTGCCCGTGACCCAGGCCGATCTCGCGGACGCGACCGGCCTCTCGAACGTCCACGTCAACCGGGTGCTGCAGGATCTGCGCGGCAACGGGCGCATCGGACTCCGGGACCGGCGCCTCACCATTCCCGACCTCGCCGCCCTGTCCGCCTTCGCCGAGTTCGACGCCGCCTACCTGCGCATGGACGCGGAGGCGGAGACGCGCGCCATCCGGCGAATTCCGGCCCATTGCCTCAACGCCATGGCCGCCCATGGCCTCGGCGCGCAGGCCCCGCATTCGAATTGACGGGAACCGACCGCGCGCGAAGGCTTGGGACAGCCGGCATGTTTCGGAATGTCGAGGGGTAGTGCATGGCGCGCCCACGGGGAATCGAACCCCGGTCTGATCCGTGAGAGGGACCTGTCCTAACCGCTAGACGATGGGCGCGGACCGGAGGGAGGCACTCGGTGATCGCTGCGGCGATCCGTGCTTCCCGGCCGATGGGCGATCGTATAGCGAGGGTCGCGCGGCACGACAAGGGCTGAAATCGCCCGGTCGGCCCGCACGCGACATTTTTAAATCGAAGGATGGCCCCTTGCCGGGACTCGAAGACCGCCGCGCGACGCTTCCCGAGGACGCCGCGACGGAGCGCCTGGACCGGGCCCTGGCCCGGGCCTTTCCCGATGTCTCGCGCTCGCGCCTGCAGGATCTCATCCGCGCCGGGCAGGTGTGCCGGGACGGCGCCGTCAGCCGTGACCCCTCCGCGAAGGTCGGCCCCGGGGCCGAGCTCGCCGTGGTGATCCCGGCGGCGGTGGCGCCGGAACCCGTGGCGCAGGCCCTCGACCTCGCCATCGTGTACGAGGACGACGACCTCATCGTCATCGACAAGCCGGCCGGCCTCGTCGTCCACCCGGCGCCGGGCCACGAATCGGGGACCCTGGTGAACGGCCTCATCGCCCATTGCGGCGAGAGCCTGTCGGGGATCGGCGGCGTGCGCCGGCCGGGCATCGTCCACCGCATCGACAAGGACACCAGCGGCCTGCTGGTGGTGGCCAAGAACGATCTGGCCCATGCCGGGCTCACGGCGCAGTTCGCCGACCACGGCCGCACCGGCCCCCTGGAGCGGGCCTACCTCGCCCTGGCCTGGGGCGTGCCCGAGCCCCGGGCCGGGACCATCGCGGCGAACCTCGCCCGCAGCGTGCGCAACCGGGAGAAGATCGCGGTGGTGCGTGGGGACGGCGGCCGGCACGCCATCACGCATTACCGGGTCGAGGCGGTGCTGGGGGCCGAGGCGCCGGTGGCGCTGGTGCGCTGCACGCTGGAGACGGGGCGCACGCATCAGATCCGCGTGCATCTCAGCCATCGCGGCCACCCCCTGCTGGGCGACGCGGTCTATGGCGGGGCCTTCAAGACCAAGGCAGGCCGGCTCGGCCCGGCGGCGCGCGCCGCCCTCGGCACCCTGGGCCGGCAGGCGCTGCACGCCAGTGTCCTGGGCTTTGCCCATCCGCGCACGGGCGACACCCTGCATTTCGAGAGCCCGCTGCCCGCGGACCTCCAGGCCCTCGTCACCGCGCTGCGGGCCGGGCCGTAGCGCCGCAGACACAGTCAAGACTGCGCGAGACCACGCGGGCGTGCGCCAGGACACGGCGGGCTGCGGCCATTCGTGTCATCAGAGACCCAAGCGGGATCCCGTGCGTTGATGCCGGACGCGTCCCACGCGCCGCCTTTCCGTTCCCGCCGGTTTCCCGCTAGACTTGGGGAATCGAACGGTCGGCTCAAGGGAGCGGCGGTTCGCTGCGGACCGCCCTCAGGGGGTCCTTTCAAGGAGGTAAGATCATGGCCGGCGCATTGCCAGTGCTCGCCACCGAAGGTGGCCTCTCACGCTACCTCGACGAGATCCGCAAGTTCCCGATGCTCGAGCCGAACGAGGAGTTCACGCTCGCCAAGGACTGGCGCGAGAAGGGCGACCGCAACGCCGCCCATCGGCTCGTCACGTCCCACCTGCGTCTCGTCGCCAAGATCGCCATGGGCTATCGCGGCTACGGCCTGCCCATCGGCGAGGTCGTGTCCGAGGGCAATGTCGGCCTGATGCAGGCGGTCAAGCGCTTCGAGCCGGACAAGGGCTTCCGGCTGGCCACCTACGCCATGTGGTGGATCAAGGCGGCGATCCAGGAATATATCCTGCGCTCATGGTCGCTCGTGAAGATGGGCACCACCGCCAACCAGAAGAAGCTGTTCTTCAACCTGCGCAAGGCCAAGGGCCGGATCTCGGCCCTCGACGAGGGCGACCTCAAGCCGGACCAGGTCGCCCAGATCGCCACCAAGCTCGGCGTGCCCGAGCAGGAGGTGGTCGACATGAACCGCCGCCTCTCGGGCGACACCTCCCTCAACGCGCCCCTGCGCGAGGAGGGCGAGGGCGAGTGGCAGGACTGGCTGGTGGACAACAGCCCGAGCCAGGAGACCGTGCTCGCCCGCGAGGAAGAGGGGCAGAACCGCCTCTCGGCCCTGCGCGACGCGCTCTCGGTGCTCAATCCGCGCGAGCGGCGCATCTTCGAGGCACGCCGCCTCGCCGACGACCCGATCACCCTGGAGGATCTCTCCGGCGAGTTCGGCGTCTCGCGCGAGCGCGTCCGTCAAATCGAGGTCCGCGCCTTCGAAAAGATCCAGGAGGCGGTCAAGCGCAACCTCGCCACCCGCGAGGCCCCGCGCGTCGAGGCTCACGCCTGAGTTCTTGAGACCGCCTTCGCCGACAGGAGAACGGCCCCCCGGACATCGTGCCGGGGGGCCGTTTTGCGTTCCGGGCCCGATGCGCGGTCGCTGAAGAAAGCTTCCGCGCACGTGACCCGCGGCGCGAAACGCCCTAGCGCCACTGATCGAAGGCGCCTTGCAGGACCTGGGTTCCGGCGGTGCCCTTCTCGAAGGCGATGATCCCGCGGGGGCCGGCGGCGAACTTCAGCGTGATGTCGAACCAGTTCTTGTGCAGCAGGATGTCGGTGTTACGCTCGATGTCGTTCGGCAGCGACGAAAGCCCGATGAGGAACAGGTTTTCGCGGACCCGCACCGGCAGGCCGGCCACGGGGGAGCCGCGGGCGCCTTCGTCGTCCTTGCCCTGGAGCAGGCCGATATCCTGGACGTTGTGGCGGGCGGCCGTGGGGCCGCTCGGCGTGAAGGCGAGCTCGATGGTGTGCGAGGCCGGCAGGGTCGCGTCGAGGTTGCGGCGCACGGTCATCGCGAGGGTCAGCCCGGCCTCCGGGAAGTCGGCCGTGGCCCGCACGACGGTCTCCAGCTGCTGGCCCTGCTCGCCCGGGACGGTGTCGAGGCGCCAGACCACCCGGCCCTGGGTGGTGGTGGGCGTGGCGTTGGCGCCGCCGCCCATGTTCTCCTCGTAGAGCACCGCGCGCTGGGTGACCGCGAGGTCCGGCTGGGCCTGGGTCGGGGCGGCCGGCGTCGAAGACGGCGTTGGCGCGGGCGTGGCACGCCGGGCCGGCGCGGCGCGCTCGGCCGGCGCGGCGTCGCCGCCAACCCGGTCGGCGAACTTCGAATCGGCGCCCTCCGGGACCGCGTCCTGCTGCTCGGTGGCGATCGGTTGAAGGTCGGCCGGCCTGTCGCGCAGGAGGAAGGCGGCCACCGCGATCAGCCCGATCACCGCGATCAGGATGCTGCCGACGAGCACGTTGCGCAGGAGGCGCGAGCGCCCGTGCCGCGGCCCGACCACCTCGATGCGCGGACGCTGGCGCTGGCCGCCATCCGGGGGCGGCACGTCGCTGCCGTCCTCCTCCGGGGGCGGGGTCGGCGCGGACGCCTCGTCCGCCCCCTCGGCGGCCATGAAGGGCGGGCTCTTCGCCTTGCGGGCCTGGATGCGGACCGGCGGCGGGATCGTGTCGGCGCCGCTCTCGGCCGACGGACCGGCGCCGTCGCGCGGCGTCGGCGGCGAAACGGCGATCGGCTGCACCGGCTCAGGCGCCGGCGGAACGGGCGCCGGCGGACCCGGCTCGGGCTGGGCCGACACGGGCGGTCCGGCGGCCGGCACGCCGAGATTCGGCGGCGGCGCGGGCGGCAGGGTCGCCTCCGGCGGAACCGGCTCGGACCCAGACGGCTCGGGCGGGAGCGGCTCGGGCAGATCGGTGAGATCGTTGGCCGGGGGAGGCGGCCGGAGGGGGTCCGGCTCGGGGGCGGGCGGCTCGGGCGCCGGCGCCGGCTCGGGCGGCGACGGGGCGACGCCCCCGTGGTCGCGCTCCAGGCGCAGGATGGCGGCCTCGAGGGCGTTGCGCTCGAGGTCGATATCGTCCTCGGACAGGGGCGGATCGAGGGAGCGGAGCTGACCGATCAGCGCACCCCGCGCGCGCTCGTAGACGGCCTGGCGCAGGGCCGGGGAGCGGTCGGGCATCGCGTCGAGCGCCCGTGCCAGCAGGGGATAATAGTCGGCCATCGTGCCTCAGATCCGCCTTCTCACCGGCGACCGACCCGCCGCCTCGTCCCGCCGTCCCGCGGACGGGCGGAGCCGGCCGACCACCGCGGGTCCGTCAGGGGCATCATCCCCGCGCGGCCGCGCGCCCATCAAGCGGAAACCGCCCTAGTCCTCAAAGGGGTTGTGCATGAGAATGGTGTCGTTGCGCTCCGGGGAGGTCGAGAGCAACGCCACCGGTGCGCCGATCAACTCCTCGATCCGGCGCACGTACTTGATCGCCTGGGCCGGCAGGTCGGCCCAGGAGCGGGCCCCGGCCGTGGTGCCTGACCAGCCCTCGATGGTCTCGTAGATCGGCTCCACTTTGGCCTGCGCCGCCTGATTGGCGGGGAGGTGGTCCACCACCTGTCCGTCGAGGCGGTAGCCGGTGCAGACCTTGATCGACTCGAAGCCGTCGAGGATGTCGAGCTTGGTCAGGGCGATGCCGTCGATGCCCGAGGTGCGGACGGTCTGGCGCACCAGCACGGCGTCGAACCAGCCGCAGCGGCGCTTGCGCCCGGTGTTGACGCCGAACTCGCGGCCCTTGGCGCCGATGGTTTCACCGATCTCGTCGAACAGCTCAGTGGGGAACGGACCCTCGCCAACCCGGGTGGTGTAGGCCTTAGCGATGCCGAGCACGTAGCCGATGGCCGAGGGGCCCATGCCGGAGCCGGTGGCGGCCTGCGCGGCCACGATGTTCGAGGAGGTCACGAACGGATAGGTGCCGTGGTCGACGTCGAGCAGCGCGCCCTGCGCGCCCTCGAACAGGATGCGCTTGCCGGCGCGGCGCTCGTCGTCGAGGAGCTTCCAGACCGTGTCGGCATAGGGCAGGATCGTCGGGGCGATCGCCTTCAGCTCGGAGAGCAGGGCGCCCGCGTCCACCTCGGCGATGCCGAGGCCCCGGCGCAGGGCGTTGTGATGGGTGAGCACCCGCTCGATCTTCGCCTCGAGGGTCGACTCGTCGGCGAGGTCGACGACTCGGATGGCCCGGCGGCCGACCTTGTCCTCGTAGGCCGGGCCGATGCCGCGCTTCGTCGTGCCGATCTTGAGCCCGGCGTTCGACGTCTCGCGAAAGTGGTCGAGCTCGCGGTGCAGCGGGAGGATCAGGGTCGCGTTGTCGGCGATGCGCAGGGTCCGGGGCGAGATCTCGACGCCCTGGGCCTGAAGCCGGGCGATCTCGTCCACGAGGTGCCACGGATCGACCACGACGCCGTTGCCGATCACCGACAGCTTGCCGCCTCGCACCACGCCCGACGGCAGCAGCGCGAGCTTGTACGTCACCCCGTCGATCACGAGCGTGTGGCCGGCATTGTGGCCGCCCTGGAAGCGGACCACGACGTCGGCCTGCTCGGAAAGCCAGTCGACGATCTTGCCCTTGCCTTCGTCACCCCACTGGGCGCCTACGACGACGACGTTTGCCATTCACTGAAGACCTGTGCCGTAACCCGCGCGAAAGCGGTCCGACCTGACGGGCGGACCGCTTTCGCTGTCCTCGGGTCTTTCCGCGATCCGTGCGCGGAAATCAAGCAAGGGGCCGGTTCGCCGCCCGATGAGCAGGTATGTCGCCCAGTCGGCCTCCCCGCCGAGCGGGAGGTCTAGCGGGCCTCGGTCCCGGGCTGGCGGCCGGGCAGGTCGCCGGGCTTGATCACCGGCATCGAGCCGGGGTTCGGGTCGGGCGGGGTCACCACCATGCCGGGGGCCGCATTGCCCGGCGGCTTGATGACGCCATCGCTCTTCTCGAGCCTGTCGCTCAGCGTGCCCTTGTCGGCGGAGGTGCCCTGGTCGGCCGTTCCCTCGGAGGGACGGATCTTGTCGGGAATGGTCTGGTTCGGCGGCGGCAAGGCCGGATCGGTGTCCCGGCCTTTCAGCGGCGCGTCGGGGGACTGCGCGAAGGCCGTGCCGGCGATCAGGCCGAAGCCGACCGCGAGGGTGAGGATCGAGCGCATAGGGTCTCCCTGTCTCGGATGCGGGTTTTCAGGGAGAACAGGCCGGGCGCCGAAGCGTTCCTGCCCCATCGGTCCCGTGATGGGACGATGGTCCTGGGATGGCTTCGGGCGAGGGCTTCGGGCGAGGGCTTCGGGCGAGGGCTTCGGGCGAGGGCTTCGGGCG
>NZ_LMML01000027.1:195872-232323 GCF_001422215.1 Methylobacterium sp. Leaf89
AAGGGGCTTCGGGAAGGGGCTTGTGCCGCGGATTTCTCCCTCGCCCCTCTGCGGGGGAGGGTGGTCTCGCAGTAACCGAGAGAGGGGCGCGCCGCATCCGAAGAGGTCTCCCCCTCTTCTGACCCGCTTCGCGGGCCACTCTCTTCCGCACAGGCGAGAGGAAGATACTCGGTCGGTCTTCGTTTTAGTCCGCAGCCCTCTGCTTTCGCCCGGATCGACCGGACAGGTCTCACGCGCTTTCGCAGGTCCTGTCCGTGCGCCTCAAACGCTCTCGCGCGCCATGCCGATGTAGAGTTCGCGCAGGCGCCGGGTGTGCGGGCCGGGGCGGCCCTCGCCAACGGCGTGGCCGTCGATGGAGACCACCGGCATCACGAAGGCCGAGGCGCTGGTGTAGAAGGCCTCGGACGCCGCCAGGGCCTCGGCGACGCTGAACAGGCGCTCCTCGAGGGCGAGGCCGGACTCCTCGGCGAGGCGTAGCACTGCCTTGCGGGTGATGCCGGGCAGGAGCGCCGTGGAGAGCGGCCGCGTGACGAGGGCGCCGCCTTTCGTGACGATGAACGCGGTCGAGGACGACCCCTCGGTGACCGCGTCGTCCTCGACCATCCAGGCCTCGGCGACGCCGGCGGCGGCGGCCTGCTGCTTGGCCAGCACCTGGGCCAGGAGGGCCACCGACTTGATGTCCCGGCGCTTCCAGCGCAGGTCCGGCACGGTGATGATCTTGGCGCCGGTCTCGGCGAGCGGGTTGGCCGCCACGGTCTTGGCCTGGGTGAACATCATCACCGTGGGCGCGGTGCCGGCGGGGGGATAGGCGAAATCGCGCTCGTACACGCCGCGCGTGACCTGCATGTAGACCAGTCCCTCGGTCAGCCCGTTGCGGGCGATGAGCGCGGTCTGCAGGCCGATCCACTCGGCCAGGCTGTGCGGGTTGGCGATGTCGATCTCGCCCAGCGAGCGGTCGAGGCGGGCCAGATGCGCCTCGTTGTCCACGAGGCGACCGTCGAGCACCGCCGAGACCTCGTAGATCCCGTCGGCGAAGAGGAAGCCCCGGTCCATGATCGGCACGCGCGCCTCGGCGAAGGGCAGGAAGTCGCCGTTCAGGTAGACGATGCGGGCCTGGGACACGGGGTTACCTCTTCGGTCCGGGTGGGGCGGGTCGGGGCAAGCAGGATTCGTGCGGAGCTCAGCTTGCGCCGAACACCCGGGCGAAGATCGTGTCCACGTGCTTGAAGTGGTAGCCGAGATCGAAGCACTCCTCGATCTGCTCCGGGCTCAGAGCCGCGGTGACGTCGGCATCGGCCTTGAGGAGCGTGAGGAAGTCGCCCTCGCCGCGCCAGACCGGCATCGCGTTGCGCTGGACCAGGCGGTAGGCGTCCTCGCGGGAGACGCCGGCCTGGGTCAGGGCCAGCAGCACCCGCTGCGAGTGGACGAGGCCGCCGAGCTTGTCGAGATTGCGCTGCATGGTCTCGGGGTAGATCAGCAGCTTGTCGATGACGCCGGTGAGACGCGCCAGCGCGAAGTCGAGGGTGACGGTGGCGTCCGGCCCGATCATGCGCTCCACCGAGGAATGCGAGATGTCGCGCTCGTGCCAGAGGGCGACGTTCTCCATGGCGGGCAGGGCGTAGGCGCGCACCATGCGGGCGAGACCCGTGAGGTTCTCGGTGAGCACGGGGTTGCGCTTGTGCGGCATGGCCGAGGAGCCCTTCTGCCCTTCCGAGAAGAACTCCTCCGCTTCCAGCACCTCCGTGCGCTGCAAGTGGCGCACCTCGATGGAGAGGCGCTCCACCGAGGAGGCGACCACGCCCAGGATGGCGAAGAACATCGCGTGGCGGTCGCGCGGGATGACCTGGGTCGAGACCGGCTCCGGCGTCAGGCCCATGGCCTCGGCGACGTAGGCCTCAACCCGCGGATCGATGTTGGCGAAGGTGCCGACGGCGCCCGAGATGGCGCAGGTGGCGATTTCCTCCCGCGCGGCGACGAGGCGGGCGCGGTTGCGCTCGAACTCCGCGTAGGCTTGCGCCAGCTTCAGGCCGAAGGTGACCGGCTCGGCGTGGATGCCGTGCGAGCGGCCGATGGTCGGCGTCATCCTGTGCTCGAAGGCCCGGCGCTTGAGGGCGGCGAGCAGGGCGTCGACATCCTTGATCAGCAGGTCGGCGGCGCGCACGAGCTGGACGTTGAGGCAGGTGTCGAGCACGTCCGACGAGGTCATGCCCTGGTGGACGAAGCGCGCCTCGGGGCCGACGATCTCGGCCAGGTGCGTCAGGAACGCGATGACGTCGTGCTTGGTCACCGCCTCGATGGCGTCGATGCGGGCCACGTCGAAGACCGCGTCGCGGCCCTTCTCCCAGATCGCGTCGGCGGCCTGCTTCGGGACGACGCCGATCTCGGCCAGCGCGGTCGTCGCGTGGGCCTCGATCTCGAACCAGATCCGGAAACGCGATTCGGGCGACCAGATCGCGGTCATCTCGGGGCGGCTGTAGCGGGGGATCATGCGGGCGCCTCGGTCAACGCGTCGGAAAAAGGGGCAACGGGATCAGGCGCGCCTAGCATGGGCGGCGACCGCGCTCAACGCGCCCCCCCCCGGCGGCCGCCGACGCCGTCCGGCGCGAAGCGCAGCGAATCGGAGCGTCACGGCCGCCGCAGGCACGGGCCACGGCCCGGCAGCGCTGGCGCAGAACCCTGCCGATGCCCCCGATCCGGTCGCAACACGCGTCCGACGCCCCATGAGACCGTGGCAGAAAAGGAACAGCCCTGTCGGATCAGCCGTTTTCGGAGTCGTTCCAAGTTTGCGAACCGCGCAGGGATTGCGCAGTGCGAAGAGGATGTTGCCGCTTTGTTTCCAGGGGTTCTAAGAACGATTGAAAAAGATGAAGCCCTAAACGAGCGCCGTCGCCTCTTGCTTGAAAAATAGGCTCGCCCCAAGGGACAAAGACGCCCTGCAACTGCTTAGCGGGCGAACTCTCAAGCACAGATGAACTACAGGCGGGCGATAAAACGATGAGCACGACAGCAGGATTACGACTGATCGCACCCCTCCTGTGCGGAACGGCCCTCACGGCCATCGCCCAGGCCCAGCCAGTCGGGCCGCGCGACGGAACGACCGTCACCCTGGATCAGCTCAGCGTCGAGGGCCTGCCGGGCAACACGGTCGGCTACGTCACCCGCGCCACCCGCAGCGCGACCAAGACCGACACGCCGCTCCTCGACACCCCGCAATCGATCACGGTGGTAAGCCGCCAGCAGATCCGGGACCAGAACGTCCAGAACCTTACCGAGCAGCTGCGCTACGTGCCGGGCGTGATTCCGGCCCAGGGCGAGAACAACCGCGACGAGGTCGTCATCCGCGGCCAGAAGACCAACGCGGACTTTTTCGTCAACGGCGTGCGCGACGACGTCCAGTACTTCCGCGACCTGTACAACATCGAGCGGATCGAGGTGCTCAAGGGTCCGGATTCGCTGATCTTCGGGCGCGGCGGCGGCGGCGGCGTGATCAACCGCGTCCTCAAGGAGGCCGACGGCCTGCGGGTGCGCGAGATCGTGGCCGGCGGCGGTCAGTTCAACCAGAAGCGCGTGGCGCTCGATGTCGGCGACCGCATCAGCGACAGCGTGTTCTTCCGCCTCAACGGCGTGTTCGAGGACAGCGAGACCTACCGGCAATTCGGGAAGCTGCAGCGCTACGGCATCAATCCGACGATGACCTTCCTGCTCGGCCCGGCCACCACCCTGAAGCTCTCCTACGAGTTCTTCCACGACGACCGCTTCCCGGATCGCGGCATCCCCTCGCAGAACGGCCGGCCGTACAACTACCGCAACAACACCCGCACCTTCTTCGGCAACCCGACCGTGAACCGGACGGCGGTCGATGCCAACATCGCCACGGCGACCCTCGATCACACGTTCGAGTCCGGCGTGCAGATGCGCAATCAGCTGCGCTTCGCCGACTACAACCGCTTCTACTCGAATTCCCTGCCGGCCGCGCCGGTCAACGCCGCCGGCACGCAGGTGCCGATCACGATCTACCGCAGCGAGACCAACCGGACCAACTACTTCAGCCAGAACGACTTCACCTACAAGTTCCTCACCGGCGACGTGAAGCACACGCTGCTCGCCGGTTTCGAGCTCGGCTACCAGGAAGGCCTCGCCTTCCGGGAGACGGGCTTCTCCCGGGTGGGCGACAGCCTCGTCACCAGCGTGGTTGTGAACCCGATGTCGCCGATCTCCAGGGCACCGGTGACCTTCCGCAACAACGGCACCACGGACGCCAACGTTCGCTACGACCTCGGCCTGGCCGCGGCCTATGCCCAGGACCAGATCGACCTCAACGAGTACGTCCAGATCGTCGGCGGCCTGCGCTACGACTATTTCGACTTCTCCGCGCGGGGCCGGGCCACGGGCCTGACCAACGAGCGCGTCGACAACCTCGTCTCGCCCCGCGCCGGCCTCGTGATCAAGCCGCTGGCGAACCTCGCCTTCTACGGCAGCTACAGCGTGTCCTACCTGCCGTCCTCGGGCGACCAGATCGGCGCGTTCACGCCCGGCCTCGTCATCGCCAGGCCGGAGGGCTTCCAGAACCTCGAAGTGGGCGTGAAATACGACGTGACGCCGACCTTCCAGGTCACCGGCGCCCTGTACAATCTCGACCGCACCAACCAGCGGCTGCCCGACCCGAACAATGCGGGCTTCTTCCTCCTGTCGGGCAGGACCAACACGGAAGGCGCCGAGATCGGCGCCAACGGCTACCTCACCGATTGGTGGCAGATCGCCGGCGGCTACGCCTTCACCGATGCCCGCATCGAAAGTGCCGTCTCGTCCACCATCGTGAAGGGCAACACCGTCGGGCTGGTGCCGTTCAACAGCGTCTCCCTCTGGAACAAATTCGACCTCACGCCCGAATTCGGCATCGGCATCGGGGTGATCCACCAGACCCACGCCTTCGCGACCTCGGACGACACCGTGCGTCTGCCGAGCTACACGCGCTTCGATTTGGGGCTGTTCTACCAGGTCAGCGAGTCGGTCCGGGCCCAGGTGAACATCGAGAACCTGTTCGACCGGCGCTACATCTACACCGCCGACAACAACCAGAACCTCACGCCGGGCGCGCCGCGCACGATCCGGGCGCAGATCATCGCCAAGTTCTGAGGGTCACGCGCGGCGGGTGGCGCTACTCCACCCGCTGCCAGCCGGGGCCCATCAGGCGCTCCTGCGGCGTGAAGCGGGCCTTGTAGTCCATCTTGCGCGAGCCCTCGACCCAGTAGCCGAGATAGAGGTAGGGCAGGCCGAGATCGGCGGCGCGGCGGATGTGGTCGAGGATCATGTAGGTGCCGAGCGAGCGGTGCGCCTCGGCCGGATCGTAGAACGAGTAGACCATCGACAGGCCGTCCGCGAGAACGTCGGTCAGGCAGAGGGCGACGGTGGGTCCGGTGCCGCGCCCGTTGATCGCGGTGTCGGGCCCGCGCCGGCGATAGTTCACCAGGTGGGTGTCGACGTGGCTGTCCTCGATCATCATGGCGTAGTCGAGCACGGTCATGTCGACCATGCCGCCGTCGCCGTGGCGGGCGTCGAGGTAGCGCCGGAACAGGGCGTACTGCTCCGAAGCGGGACGGTTGGGCTCGGGATTGCCCACGAGGTCGGCACTGCGCTGGAGGATGCGGCGCTGGCTGGCCGAGGGACGGAAATCGGAGACCACCACCCGCACCGAGATGCAGGCCCGGCAGGATTCGCAGGCCGGCCGGTAGGCGATGGTCTGCGAGCGGCGGAAGCCCCCCTGCGTCAGGATCTCGTTGAGGTCGCGGGCGCGGCGCCCCACCAGGTGGGTGAAGACCTTCCGCTCCTCCTGGCCCGGCAGGTAGGGGCACGGGGAGGGCGCCGTCAGGTAGAATTGCGGGGTGTCCCGGGAATGGCTCGTCACGCTTGTCTGTCGCTCGCCGCGTGCCGGGTGCGCACCGCGCACCCCGAGACTTGAGTGTATCCGCAACGCGGGCCGGCTCAACTCCCTGAGAGGGTTCCGCGACGATTTCGTGCGAAACCGGGATCGTGCTGTCAGGCCGAGAGCGGCCGCGTGGTCGAAGACGTGCGTCGACGCGACGCCGGAGGCGATTGCGTCAGCCGGCCCGCACCACCGCGAGGCCGAGGATCAGGTCGTGACCGAGGCGGCGATCGGCCCGCACCAGGCCGATGCCGACATCCAGCACCCAGAGCAGGAAGGCCGAGGCCACGGCCACGTAGAACAGCAGCGCGTGGATCGCGGCGGTGAGGTAGTCCACGCGCGCGCCGCTCTCCGGCGCGACGACGCGCAGGCCCATCATCCGCATGCCCCAGGTGCTCTGGGCCGGGCCGCCGACCGTGATCGCGCTGTAGAGGATGCCGCTCGCCGGCAGGATCGCGAACAGGGTCCAGCCCAGCCCGAAGGTAAGGACGCCGATCACCGTGATCAGCAGGGTGAGGAGGGCGGTGAATCCGAAGATGAACAGGATGTCGAGGAGATAAGCGAGGAAGCGCGCGCCCAGGCTGCCCCGGACATAGGGCACCGGGACCTGGGGGGCGTAGCCGGTCTGGCAGCGATCGGCGTAGGGGCTTTGCGTCTCGCGCATGGGGCGCTCCTGAATCGCGCTCGCGGACTGAGCGGCGGCGTTCTGAGGTGAGAGATGGGCGTGCGCCCCAGGAGACTCAAGGATAGGAGACTCAAGGACAGGAGACTCAAGGACATGAAACTCACGGACGAGAGACGCTAGGACGAAACTCGGGCATGCGCCGCGAGATCACCGCGGCCCCGCGGTCTCACGGGGGCGGGCGGCCGGCCGGCACCGGCTGGCCGCCCGGGTCCGCGTCTGCGGCCTCGGGGGTCTCGAGATAGTAGTGGCGCAACAGGAACAGGCGTGCCCCGTTGACCGGTCCGGCCTCGGTAGCGAGGCCGAGGAGTTCCGCACCGGGACCGAAACGGCAGGTGACCCAGCGCTGACGCGCGGCCTGGCCGGGCCGCCCCGCCACCGCGTAGTCGACCCGGAGCTCGTCCGGCGTCGCGCCCGCGCCGATGCGCAGGAGCTTCACCGCGGTCTCGGGGGGCGCGAGCGCGGGCACGACCCGCCGGCAGATCATGGCGCGCTGACGATCGACCGAACTGACGCAGCCGGCGAGGCCGAGGAGGGCGACGCCGGCGGCGAGCGCGATGCGGAGCCCGCGCGCGGCCGGTCCGGGGCTCACGCGCCGGCGCGCAGCCGCTCGGCGACCCGCAGGGCATAGTAGGTGAGCACGCCGTCGGCGCCCGCGCGCTTGAAGGCCAGCAGGCTCTCGACCATGGCGCGCTCGCCGTCGAGCCAGCCGTTGCGGGCGGCGGCCTCGATCATCGCGTACTCGCCCGAGACCTGATAGGCGAAGGTCGGCACGGCGAATTCGTCCTTCACCCGGCGGATGATGTCGAGATAGGGCAGGCCGGGCTTCACCATCACCGAATCGGCGCCCTCCGCGATGTCGAGGGCGACCTCCCGGATGGCCTCGTCGGAATTGCCCGGGTCCATCTGGTAGGTGCGCTTGTCGCCGACCAGGGCCGCCTGGGTGCCGATGGCGTCCCGGAACGGGCCGTAGAAGGCGCTGGCGTACTTGGCCGCGTAGGCCATGATTTGAACGTCGCGAAACCCGGCCCGGTCGAGGCCGGCCCGGATCGCGCCGACGCGCCCATCCATCATGTCGGAGGGCGCGATGATGTCGGTGCCGGCTTCGGCCTGGATCAGACTCTGCTCGACCAGGAGAGCCACGGTCTCGTCGTTGAGGATGGCGCCGTCCTCCAGCAGGCCGTCATGGCCGTGGCTGGTATAGGGATCGAGGGCGACGTCGGTCATGATCCCGAGCTCGGGCACCGCCCGCTTCACCGCCCGCACCGCCCGGCAGACGAGGTTGTCGGGGTTGAGCGATTCCGAACCGGTGGGATCGCGCAGGCTGGGCTCGGTGTAGGGAAAGAACGAGATCGCCGGGATGCCCGCGCGGGCGGCCTTCTCGGCGTCCCGCACGATCTCGTCGACGCTGAGGCGCTCGACGCCCGGCATCGACGCGATGGGCTCGCGCCGGCCCGACCCCTCGATCACGAAGAGCGGCCAGATCAGGTCATCGACCGTGAGGGTATTCTCGCGCACGAGGCGGCGCGACCATTCGGCCTTGCGGTTTCGGCGCGGGCGCTGGGTGATGCCGAGCGAGGCCGGGCGAGCGGCCTCCTGGGCCGTCTCGACCGCCAGGGGACGCGGGGTCGCTGGTTCGTTGGTCATCGTGGGCGAACTCGATGGTTTTCGCCCCGGGCCGTGACCGGGAGCGGCCTTGGCCGGGGCGGGCGAGCACGGGCCTAACACATCCGGAAAAGCCTCCGAAACCCGTGATGCCGACGCAGGGATGGCTGGTCTTCGTCCACGGCAGGCCTGCGCCACGCGCACAGCGCAAGGGCCTCCGGAAACGTCCCTCCGATTGACGCCAAGCGCCAAAACCTCGTCTAAGCAGGCGATCCAGGCGGGAGGACCCATCCCTGGCGGGAGGACCCATGGCGGAAACGGGCGAAGCGGAGATCCTGTTCGAGCGGCGCGGGGCGGTGGGCCTCGTGACGTTGAACCGGCCGCGCGCCCTGAACGCCCTGTCCCTGGCGATGCTCGGGGCGATGCAGGCGCAGCTGGACATCTGGGCCGGCGACGCGGCGGTGACGCGGGTGGTGCTGCGCGGCCGGGGCGGGCGCGCCTTCTGCGCCGGCGGGGACATCCGCCAGATCTACGCCCTCGCCAAGGCCGGCGCGCACGCGTCGGTCGATGCCTTCTGGCGCGCCGAGTACGGCCTCGACGCCACCGTGAAGCGGTTCGCCAAACCTGTGGTCAGCCTGATCGAGGGCCTGGTCATGGGCGGCGGCAACGGCCTCTCCGTCCATGGCAGCCATCGGGTCTCGTCGGAAAGCTACAGCTTCGCCATGCCGGAAGTCGGGATCGGCCTGTTTCCCGATGTCGGCATGACCTTCGTGCTGCCGCGCCTGCCGGGATCTACGGGAACCTACCTCGCCCTGACCGGCGCCCGCATCGGACCGGGCGACGCCCACGCGGTGGGTCTGGCCACCCACCACGCCGCGGCGGGGGATTTCGACGGGATCGTCGACGATCTGGCCTCCGGCGCGCCGATCGCGGCGGTGCTCGGCGCCCATGCGCGGCCGGTGCCCGAGCCCGGGCCCCTGGTCGCGGCACGGGCCTGCATCGACGCGTGCTTCTGCGCCGACACCGTCGCGGAGATCCTGGCGCGCCTCGATGCGGACGGCGCACCCTTCGCCACCGAGGCCGCCGCCCTGATGCGCACGCGCTCGCCCACCAGCCTGGTTCTGGTGCGCGAGCAGATGCGCCGCGGCGCGGGCCTGAGCTTTCCCGAGGCGATGCTCACGGAATACCGGATGGTCAGCGCCCTGATGCGCGGCCACGACTTCTTCGAGGGCGTGCGCGCGGCCGTCATCGACAAGGACGGCGCGCCCGCCTGGGATCCCGCTACCCTGGACGCCGTCGACCCCGCGACGATCGCCGCGGCCTTCGCAGCCACGGGCGGGCCGGAGCCGTCCTTCACCGGATCGTCCTAGTCATGAGAAGAGGTCCGGCGTGCGCGGATTGACCAAGGTCCCCGGCTCCCGCGAAATCCGCGGACGCAATCAGGACGGGGGTGCCGACCGGATCGAGCGTGCGCCCCAGGTGCCGCAGACCGGCTGGGACGTGGTGCTGGTCTGGTTCATGCGCCTCACCGCCCTGTTCTGGCTCGCGAAGGCCGTCGCCACCTGGGCCGGCATCCTCGACATCCTGCCCGGCGGACGCCCCTTCGAATCGGAGACGCTCGGGCGCCAGAGCGTGATCGTCTACTTCGCGGTGATCGATCCGATGGCCGCGGTGGGCCTCTGGCTCACCAGCGCCTGGGGCGGTGTCGTCTGGCTGCTGGCCGCCACCAGCGCGCTCACCCTGGCGGTCCTGACCCCGCAGCTCCTGCCAATAGTGCCCGTCTACCTGGCAATACAGGCCGGGATTATTGCGTTGTATTTTATCTTGTCTTTCCTGGCGGCGCGGGAAATCCGGTAAACGTCGGGTTACGACGTTCGCTTCATCTTGCATTTACCCAGAGAGGTAAATCGCAAATTCATCCTATCGCTTAAACCGTCTTTCATCTGCGACTCCTAGGTTGGCTTCATGAGCGGTGGCGAAGAACACCGGCCCTGAAGCACAGAGATCTGAAGAGGCCCACGATGAAGTCCCAGGCTGCCAAGGTTAGCAAGACCGAAACCGCTCCCGAGACCGTCCCGGCCCACGGCTCGTATCTTGAGGCTCTGCACCTCGTCGAGCGCCTGCACCGCCGCCTCCTCGACGTGATCAAGGACGAGTTCGAGCGTCGCGACCGCGAGGACGTCAACAGCGTCCAGGCGCTGCTGCTTTACAATATCGGCGACAAGGAACTCACCGCGAGCGAGCTGCGCACCAAGGGCTACTATCTGGGCTCGAACGTCTCCTACAACGTCAAGAAGCTCGTCGAGGCCGGCTACCTGCACCACGCCCGGTCGAAGACCGACCGCCGCTCGGTCCGCATCAGCCTCACCGACAAGGGCCGTCAGGTCCACGACATCATCCAGAGCCTCTACGACAAGCACGCCCGCACCATCCAGCCGATCGGCGGCATCTCGGACGACGATTTCGGCCGCCTCAACACGGCGCTCAGCCGCCTGGAGCGCTTCTGGACCGACCAGATCCGCTACCGCCTCTAGGACCGGATCGCGGGCGATCGCGGCACCGCGCAAGCCCGGCTCGCCGGGCTTGTTCGCGTTCCGGGGCCCCGGTGACGGCGTCCCGCTCCGTCAGGAACCCGCGTGCTCGGCCGATTCCTCGCCCGCCGGCTTGCCGTCGTCCCGGGCGCGGTGGAGCATGAAGATGGCGAACACCATCGTGAGGATCAGGCCGGCGAGAACGCCGAGCTCGATCATCGAGGCCTGGAACAGCGCCTGCTTCTCCGGCGACCAGTCCTTGGCGTGGGTGATCTCCGACGACTGCAGGGTGATGACGAGGACCCGTCGGATCGAGGCGATGAGGCCGACGATGAGGAAGGGCTCGCAGGTCAGCTTGCCCGAGCGCATCGACACCCGCACCGTGTGCAGGATCTCGATCAGCATCAGCAGGAACAGCAGCCGATCGACCACCTCCAGGATCTGATCGGCCCCGCCCAGGTGGCGCACGGCTTCCCAGGTCAGCGCGGTGGCGTCGATCAGGGCGACGAGGGCGGTCAGGGCGAGGAGGATTCCGAGCGCCGCGTAGATCGCGTGCTCGGTGTGCAGGAAGACGAAGCTCGCCGCACGCGTGAGCCGGCCCTGATCGTCCCGGTCGTCGGACATGACGCGCTCCTCCTCTGTCGGGTCGATCAGACAGGATCGGCGGGCGGGCGTCCAGGGTGGCCACGCTTCGAGAGCGTGCCGGCCGGAGCGCCCGGGCCGGGCGACGCGATCACGACCGCGTCAGCCCCGGACGAGGATCGGCCGAAGGGGCCCGCGATCGGTCACAGCATGTCCTCGACCCGGATCGGCAGGGACCGGATCCGGCGGCCCGTGGCGTGGAACACCGCGTTGGCGATCGCGGCGTTGACGCCGATGATCCCGAGCTCCCCGAGGCCCTTGAGGCCGAGGGGATTCACGCCGTCGTCCGGGTCCGGCACGAGCAGGGCCTCGACCTCCGGCGCGTCCGCGGCGGTGGCGACGAGGTACTCGGCCAAATCCGCGTTGCGGTAATGGCCGCGGTCGAGGATCGTCTCCTCCAGGAGCGCCGAGCCGAGCCCCCAGATCATCCCGCCGGTGAGCTGACTCCGGGCGGTCAACGGGTTGAGGACGCGGCCGGCCGCGAAGGCGCCGAGGAGGCGCGGCACCCGGATCTCGCCGGTCTCGTCGTGGACCAGCACCCGCGCGAACTGGGCGCCGAAGGCCCAGGACACGGCCTTGCCGCCGGCGCCGGTCCCGAGGGCCATCCGGCCCGATCCGACCGCCTCCAGGGCCTCCGGCCCCGACCCCTCGGGGGTGAAGGCCGCCACCGTCTCGATCCCGTTCGGGTCGAGGCCCGCGACGAGCGCCGCCAGCGGGCAGGTCCGCCCGTCCGGGGCGACGAGATCGCCCGCATGCGGGCGCAGCGTGGCGGGATCGGCTCCGGCCAGGGGACCGGATCCGATCGCGGCCCGCACCAGGCGGGCCCGGAGGGTCTCGCAGCCCTGTGCCAGGGTGTGGAGCAGGCTGGTCGTGGTGGCGGAGCCACCCGAGAGCCCGGCCGCCGGCAGCGCCGTATCGCCCAGGGAGACCGTGACGGCCTCGGGCGTGGTGCCGAGCCACTCGGCGGCCCCGAGGGCGAGCAGCGTCGTGATCCCGTTGCCGATCTCGTGATGGGCGGTGGCGACGGTGGCGCGGCCATCGGCCCCGAGGTGGATCCGCATCGTGGCGGGGGAGATCTTCACCGGCCGGGCCGAGGCGGCGCAGCCGAGCCCGATCCGCCAGGGGCCGTCGCGCATCCGCCCCGGTTCCGGATCGCGCGTCGCCCAGCCGAAGGCCTCCGCGCCGGCCTCGAAGCAGGCCATCAGCGGGCGCGAGGAGAACGGCTTCCCGGAGATCGGGTCGGCGGCCGTGTCGTTGCGACGGCGCAGGGCGATCGGGTCGATCCCGAGGGCGACCGCCATCTCGTCGACGGCGCTCTCAAGGGCGAAGAGGTAGGGCACCTCGGGTGGCGCCCGCATCGGCCCGGGGGTGTTGCGGTCGACCCGCACGGCGCGCTCGTCGGTGCGGACGGCCGGGCAGGCATAGAGGCTCGCGGTGACGTCGGTGCCCTCCATGGCGAAGGGATCGAAGCGCGAGGCGATGACCGCGGCCTCGTGCACGAGGGCGGTGAAGCGCCCGTCGGCGCTCGCCCCGAGGCGGATATCGTGCCGGCTTTCCGGACGGTAGTTGGCGATGGTGAAGCCGTCCCGGCGGCTCGCGACCAGGGATACCGGCCGCCCGAGGGCGCGGGCCGCCAGGGCGACCGGGGCCGTGTACTGCGCCAGGGCGAGCTTCGCGCCGAAATGGCCGCCGATCAGGCCCGAGACCACCCGGATGTCGCCCGGATTGAGGCCGAGCTGCGCGGCGAGCCCGTGCCGGACCGCGCCGATGTAGCGCGACGGCTCGTGGACCGTGAGGCGCGGGCCGTCCCAGGTGCAGGTGGTGGTGAACAGTTCGATCGGGTTGTGGTGCTGGATCGGCGTCGCGTAGCGGGCGGACACGGCGACGTCGGCCCGCGCCAGGGCGTCGTCGGCGTCGCCGATCCGGGGGTCGTGGTGCTCCGGCTTCAGGTCGGCGAGGCGCACGACCTCGGCCCCGGGCGCGTCGAATCCGTCGGCGAAGGCCTCGGCCGCGTAGTGTACTCGGGTGCGGGCTGCCGCCGCGCGGGCCGTCTCGACGGTCTCCGCCACCACCAGGGCGACGATCTGACCGGCATACGCGACCGCGTCCGATCCCAGCGGCAGGTGCCCGCTGTTGGCGTAGCCCCCGGCCATCAGGTGCTTCACCGGCCGGATCGCGCCAGCGAAATCCCGATGGGTGAAGATGCGCAGGCACCCCGGGACCGCCTGCGCGGCGGCGAGGTCGAAGCCGGTGATCCGTCCGCGCGGGATGGTGCTGGTGACCAGGGCGGCGTGGGCCAGACCCGGCAGGCGGGTGTCGGAGGCGTAGACCGCCGTACCCGTGACCTTGGCGCCGCCCTCGACGCGGGGATGCGGATGCCCCAGCCAGGCGGGGGGATCGCGCAGATCGGTCGGTCTCGCCATCGGGCTCTCCTCGCCTCACGGCAGGGGTAACCGCCGTTCCGGGCCGGCCGATCCGGGCGCGACCGCGAGTCGCTCGGGAGTCCCCGTCGCGTCGCGAGGACAGGCCCTCAACCCAGGAAGGGACGCAGGTGGTCCAGCACCAGGTCCGGTGCCTCCTCCTGCAGCAGGTGTCCGCAGGGGAGGGCGTGCCCCTCCACCCGGTCGGCCGTCTCGCGCCAGGTGGCGGCGACGTCGTAGAGTTCGCCGACCGTGCCCTGCGCGCCCCAGAGGGCGAGGAGCGGCGCGGTGACCCGGCGTCCGGCGGCGGCGTCGGCGGCATCGTGGTCGAGGTCGATCCCGGCCGCGGCGCGGTAATCCTCGCAGATCGCATGGAGGCTGCCGGGCGCGCGGTAGCAGCGCAGATATTCCCGGATCATCGCCTCGCTCGGGATCCCGGGCGTCCGGCTCTGGCCCGCGAGGTGATGGCGCAGATAGGCCTCCGGGTCGGCGCCGATCATCCGCTCGGGCAGGGGCGCCGGCTGGATCAGGAAGAACCACCAGAAGTACCGGGTCGCGAAGGCCCGGTCGGTGCGGGCGTACATCGTCAGCGTCGGGGCGATGTCGAGGACGGCGAGGCGGTCCACCGCGGCGGGGTGGTCGAGGGCCAGGCGATGCGCGACGCGGCCGCCCCGATCGTGCCCGACGACCGCGAAGCGCTCGTAGCCGCAGGCGTGCATCAGCGCGACGGCATCGGCCGCCATGGCCCGCTTGGCGTAGGGGGCGTGATCGGCCGTCGAGTCCGGTCGATCCGAGTCGCCGTAGCCGCGCAGGTCGGGGGCGACCACCGGATGGCCGGCCTCTCGAAGCCGGGGCGCCACCGCGTACCAGGTGGCGTGGGTCTGCGGATGACCGTGCAGGAGCAGCACCGGCAGACGCGGCCCGCCCGGGGACAGGGCGACCCGGAGGCGCAGGTCGGGCAGCGTCGCGTCGGCGAGGTCGAAGCCCGACAGGAACGGACACGGCCCGCGGCTGAGGAGAGCGATCGGCGGCATGGTGTCCCCGGAAACGTCGCGGACAGGGTTCGACCGTCCCGGCGCCGCAGCTGTGCCGTCGGTGCCGGGCAGGGATTCGGCCCGGGGCGAGGATGGCACGGGCGGCGCGCGGCGGCGAGACTGCCGCGCCCGTGCCGGGCCGGCCATCGGGGGCGGCTGCGTCGGGGGGACCGCGCGTCTCAGCCCTTCCAGTTCTTCAAGGCCCCGAACGGGCTCAGCGCCGGGTCGGCCGCCGGCGGGTTCAGCACCGGCTCGACCTGCGCGATGGCGTCCGCCAGGGAGAAGGCCGAGCCGCTGGTCAGCTTGCCGCCGGCGGCATCCTTGTGGCCGCCGCCGCGAAAGCGCCGCGCGCCTTCCAGGGCGGTCTCGTTGTTGGAGCGGAAGGACATGGTTCCCGCCCGCTGCACATTGAGCACGCGCTTGGCCCGGCCGCTCTCCATGATCAGGTCCGAGACCCGCTGGAAGGTGCCGGAATCGAGGCCGAAGGACATCAGCGTGCCGTCCGAGAGGGGATGGAACAGGTCCGAGCGGGCGAGCACCCGGGCGATGCGCATGCGGGTGGTGAGGGTGCGGTCGTCGCCTTCGTCCTCTGCGAGGTAGCCGTCGAGGATCGCCTTGCGCAGGGCCGGCACCTGGCCCTCGATCACGGCCGGGGAGGCGCCCTCGCCGAGGAGGCGGGCCGCGCCGAGGAGGAGGTCGCCGACGAACCGGTCGTGCCAGGGATGCCCGATGGGCACGAGGTTCGAGACGTTGTCCCAGAACATCTCGTCGAGGCTCAGGCCGTTGCGGAAGGCCGGCCGGTCCTTGCGCCACAGATCGACGGCATCGACCGCCGTCACCAGGGCGCCGAGGATCGGATCCGCGCCGGTCTCGCGGGTCGCGTAGAGGGCCCGGTGCTCGTAGGCCATGCGGGTGGCGCAGCAGGCCTCGTCGATGAGCACGACGATGTTCGGATCTTCCAGGTCGAAGCGCTGCAGACTCGGCACCGTGGGATCGGCCTGCGGTGCGAGGCCCTGCTCGCGCAGCTGGTCGACCGAGGAGGCGTGGTGATCGAGGACGACGAGGCGGTGGCGTGCCGTCGGATCGCGGCGGCGGTTCAGGGCGGCGAAGTTGCGGATGAAGGTCACGGCCACCGCCTCGAGGCCGAGGTCGGTCATCACGATCATTTCCGGGGCGGACGCCTTGCCGAGGCGCTTCAGCTCGGTCTCGACCACCGGCCCGACATCGGAATAGCGCGGCACGTGCACGATGCGGGCGACCTCGGCGAACTGGCCGACCACCGTGGAGGCGCCGTAGCCGTCGAGGTCGTGGTGGGTGATCTGAGTGATGTTCAAGAACCTGTCCTCGGGCGAATCGCCAAGCGCGGGCTTCGGCTGTCCTGGGCGCCCTTATGCGGTACGCCCCGGTCCACGGCGAGCCCCCGCGCCGTGAGCCGCGGCGAGGCTGCGTCGGTTCCGCGGTGGATCGAGATCCGTCAGGGCTTGATTCCCGTGCCCGGACCGGGATTCTGCGAACAGACCACGAACACCAGCGACAGAACGATCGGAGGAACGTCCGCGATGGACCCGGACGACGCGGGCGCGATCCGCAAGATCATCCATATCGACATGGACGCCTTCTACGCCTCGGTGGAGCAGCGCGACGACCCGGCGTTGCGGGGCCGCCCGGTCGCGGTGGGCGGATCGCGCGAGCGCGGCGTGGTGGCGGCGGCGAGCTACGAGGCGCGGGCCTTCGGCGTCCGCTCGGCCATGCCCTCCGTCACGGCGCGCCGGCTCTGCCCCGACCTGGTCTTCGTCAAGCCGCGCTTCGAGGTCTACCGGGGGATCTCGGAGCAAATCCGGGCGGTCTTCGCCGAGCATACCGACCTGGTCGAGCCCGTCGCCCTCGACGAGGCCTATCTCGACGTGACGGAGAACCGGCAGCGTCTGCCGACCGCCACCGCGGTGGCCCGCGCGATCCGGGCCTCGATCCGCGCGCAGACCGGCCTCGTGGCCTCGGCGGGCGTCTCCTACAACAAGTTCCTGGCCAAGGTGGCGTCCGACTTCCGCAAGCCCGACGCCCTGTTCGTGATCACCCCCGCCATGGGGCCGGCCTTCGTCGAGGACCTGCCGATCGGGCGCTTCCACGGGATCGGCCCCGTCACCGAAGCGCGGATGAAGGCACTCGGAATCCTGACCGGACGCGACCTGCGCGCCCTCAGCCTGGAGACCCTGACGAAGCGGTTCGGCGCCTCGGCGCCCTACTATTATGGGGTGTCGCGGGGCATCGACGTCCGTCCGGTCCGGGCGAACCGGATCCGGAAATCCATCGGCGCCGAGAACACCTTCTCGGAGGACTCTGCCGATTACGGGGTGCTCGCGGGGCGCCTGGCGCCGATCCTCGACAAGGTCTGGGGCGCCGCCACCGCCAGGGAGGTCCGGGCCCGCACGGTGACGCTCAAGGTGAAGTTCGCGGATTTCGAGCAGATCACCCGGGCCCGCTCGCTGCCCGGCTTCGTCCCGGACCGCGCCGTCCTGGAGGAAACCGTTCTGGTCCTCCTGCGCGACCTGTTCCCCCTGCGGCGCAGCGTCCGCCTCCTCGGCGTCTCCCTCTCCGCCCTGGAACACGGCCCCGCGCCCGAGCCGCGCCAGCTCGGCCTCGGATTGTAGAGGCGCGCCCGGTTCCCCGGTGTCAGGGACACGCCGCCACGCCGGCGACGCGCCGGCCGCGCCGCAGAACGAGGAGGAAAGCGAGGCCGACCGCCGCCATTGCTGACCCCGCCACCGAGACCGCCGGATAGCCTCCGCCGAGGTCGATCACGAGGCCGCCGAGGGCCGCACCGATGGCGTTGCCGAGGTTGAACGCACCGATGTTCAGGGCCGAGGCGAGGTTGGGCGCCTCGCCGGCCTCCGCCATCACCCGCATCTGTAGGGGCGGCACAGGGCGAAGCTCGCGACGCCCCAGAGCAGGATGAGCGGGGCGGCGACCCAGCGCGAGTCCATCCCGACGGCGAACACCCCGAGCAGCAGGACCAGGGCCACCAGGGAGGCGATGATGGTTCCGTCCACCGTGCGGTCGGCCAGGCGTCCGCCGGCCCAGTTCCCGAGGGTCAGGCCGACGCCGTAGACCACCAGCATGGCTGTGACGAAGGAGGCGTCCGCCCCCGTCTCGATGCGCAGGATCGGGACGATGTAGGTGAAGACCGTGAACATGGCGCTCGACCCGAGGACCGTGAGCGCGAGGGCGCCGAGGACGGCCGGCCGCGCCACGACGCGCAGCTCCGCGCGGATGTCGGGGGCGCCGTCCACGGGCAGGGGCGGCAAGGCCAGCCGCAGCGACAGCATCGCGACGGCGCCGATGCCGGCGATGCCCCAGAAGGCCGCGCGCCAGCCCAGCGCCTCCCCCACCCAGGCGGCGAGGGGCACGCCGCCGATCGTCGCGATGGTCAGGCCGGAGAACATCGCGGCCACGGCGGCCGCACGCCGCTCGGGCCGTACGAGGCTGGCGGCCACCACCGATCCGATCCCGAAGAAGGCGCCGTGGTTGAAGGCCGTGACGATCCGTGCCGCGAGCAGCATCGCGTAACCGTCGGCGAGGGCCGAAATCACGCTGCCCACTGTGAAGATGCCCATCAGGCCCACGAGAAGCGCCCGGCGCGGCACCCGCGCGAAGGCGAGGGTCATCAGCGGGGCGCCGATCAGGACGCCGAGCGCATAGGCGCTGACGAGCAGGCCGGCGGCCGGGATCGAGACGCCGAGATCGTTCGCGATCAGCGGCAGCATGCCCATCGGCGAGAATTCGGTGACGCCGATCCCGAAGGCTCCGATGCTCAGCGCCAGCAGGGCAGGATGGATTGTCATGGGGGTTGCCTCTCGGTCATTGTTCCCGACAGGCACATGATGCAGCGCGACACCGGCCGGTAGCCCGATCTCCGGACCGACATCTGTGCGTCAGGAGCACGAATGCCGCGAGACCGAATCGACCGGACGGGGGAGATGGCGGCCTTCCTCGCCATTGCGCGAGACGGCAGCCTGTCCGCGGCGGCCCGCGGGCTGGGGCTGACCGCCTCCGCCGTCAGCCGCATCGTCGCCCGCCTGGAAGCACGCCTCGGCGTGCAGCTGATCGTGCGGACCACCCGGACGCTGCGCCTTACCGCCGAAGGCGAGAGCTATGCCCGTGCCGCGCGCCGCATCCTCGCCGATATCGCCGAGAGCGAGAGCGCGGTCGCCGATCAGGCCTCCCCCCGCGGTCGGGTCCGGATCAGCACCGCCTCCGCCCATGGGCGTCTGGTGATCGTGCCGTTGCTGGCGGAATTCGTGACGCGCCATCCCGGCATCAGCGTCGACATCGACCTCAGCGACCAGGTCGCCGACATCCTCGGCGGACGGGCCGATGTGGCGATCCGCTTCGGGACTTTACCGGACAGCCCGCTCACCGCGCGCCGCCTCGGCGACACGGGCCGGACGGTCGTGGCCTCGCCCGCCTATCTGGCGCGGGTCGGAACGCCGGAGATCCCCGCGGATCTCGCCCGACACAACTGCCTCGACTTCAACTTCCGCCGCGCCGAGCCCGGGTGGCCGTTCCGGGAGGAGGGACGCGATTACCTCCTGGCGGTCTCCGGCTCCATGTCCGCCAACAACGGCGAGACGCTGGTCCAACTCGCCCTCGGCGGCATGGGCATCACCCGTGTCGGGCGCTTCCACATCGCCGACGAACTGGCGAGCGGGCGCCTCGTGCCGCTGCTGGAGCGCTACAATCCGCAGGACCGCGAGGCCATCCATACGGTCTTCGTCGGCGGCCCGTCGATGCCGGCGCGCGTCCGGGTGCTGATCGACTTCCTGGCGGAGGCGCTGCGCTCGCCGAGGGGATCACCGCCGCCCGTCACTCTCAGCCCAAACGAAAGGGGCGCCACCCTTTCGGACAGCGCCCCCTCGGATCAGCCGGTCCCGCGGGCGGGACCCGCGATCGCCCTTAGTTGAAGGGATCGATCTCGGCGGACTCGTAGCTCGTCACTTCCATGCCGACGCAGACTTCCTGGACGATGGGGGCAGACCACTTCATGACATCTCTCCTGGTTGGTTTGGGGGTATGAAAGCCGAACCCGGATGGGTTCGATCCACTCTTCGACGAGAAACAGCCTCGAAAGGCCGCGCCTTAGTTGAAGGGATCGATCTCGGCGGACTCGTAGCTGGTGACTTCCATGCCGACGCAGACTTCCTGGACGACGGGGGCGGACCACTTCATGGGAAACTCCTTCGTGTTCGACGTCCCTGATATGCCGTTGTGTTGGGCACAATACAAGTGGACGCTACACTTATATTTCTCATAGGATCGCGGGAAAGTTCACATCCTGCACCCGAGCGTTGCCGCGCTTTCGGCCCGGCACTCCGGACACCGGAGATATGATGCCGGCACCTCGCCCGTGCGAGGGAGTCTGCGATAAGTCGGCCCCGGACCGGACGGCAGGGGCGCCACGGGTGCGGAGGAAAGATCCGGCCGAGGCCGGTTTCGGCTTGACGCCCCGGGGAGGGGAGGCGCACTGACGCGCCGCCGAACGGGCCTGCGCGGGGGTCACGACTCACCGCGCGGCGCGCGCTTCGGCTCCCTCTCGACGATTCCGATGCCCAGCGACAATCCAGACCGATCGCCCGCGCCGTGCGCGGCCGCCTCCGCTTCCTTCGCCTGACGCCCCGCTGACCGGGCCCGGGCGGCCCGGCGCGGGACGGCCCCTCACGGCCGGATCGCGCGCCCTGCGAGGTGAGCCCATGAACGAGATAGCTTCCTTCCCGACCGGCATCGATCCGGCCGTGCTCGCCGCTCGCCTGTCGGATGAGCGCGCGCCCGACATCGTCGAGGCGCTCAACGACGAGGCGCCCGAGGTCGCCGCCGCCATCCTACTGGGCCTGCCCGTGGAGCGGGCGATCGAGGTGCTCGATCAGCCCGAGCTCGACTGCGCCGCCGACATCATCGAGATGCTGCCGCGCGACCGGGTCGCCTCCTACCTGTCGGGCATGTCGGCCGACCGCATCACCGACCTGTTTCGCGAAATCGAGGAGCCCGGCCGCTCGGACCTGCGCGCCCGTCTCGACGCCGAGACCCGCGGGGCCGTCGACCGGCTGAGCACCTACGGCGAGGAGACCGTCGGCTCGCTGATGACCACGGAATTCGTCGCCGTGCCGGGCAACTGGACGGTGCAGCAGACCCTCGACCACGTCCGCCAGGTCGAGAAGACCCGCGAGACCATCTACGCGATCTTCGTCCTCGACCCGCGCACCCGGGCCCTGACCAAGGCGGTGCCCCTGCGTCGGCTGATCTCGGGCAATCCGGGCGACAACGTGCTCTCGGTGGCCCCGAACCGACGTCCGCTGGCGGTCTCGCCCACGGCCAGCCGCGAGGAGGCCGCCCGTCTGATCTCGCGCTACGACCTCCTGGCGCTCCCCGTCATCGACGCGGTCGGGCACGTCATCGGCATCGTCACGGTGGACGACATGATCGACGCGATGGTCGAGAAGCAGACCCAGGACGTGCAGCGCTTCGGCGGCATGGAAGCCCTGCCCGAGCCCTACATGGACATCGGCTTCGGCACGATGATCCGGAAGCGGGCGGGCTGGCTCTGCGCGCTCTTCCTCGGCGAGATGATGACGGCCACCGCCATGCAGGGCTTCGAGGGCGAGCTCGAAAAGGCCATCGTGCTGACCCTGTTCATCCCGCTGATCATGAGCTCGGGCGGCAATTCCGGCAGCCAGGCCACCTCGCTGCTCATCCGCGCCCTGGCCCTGCACGAGGTGCGCCTGCGCGACTGGTGGCGGGTGGCCCTGCGCGAGGTGCCCACCGGCCTCGTGCTCGGCACGATCCTCGGCGCGATCGGCATCGTCCGCATCGTGGTCTGGCAGAAGACCGGCCTCTACGACTACGGCGAGCACTGGATGCTGGTGGCAGCGACCGTGGGGGCGGCCCTTATCGGCATCGTCACCTTCGGCTCGCTCACCGGCTCGATGCTGCCGTTCCTGCTGCAGCGCCTCGGCTTCGATCCCGCCACCGCCTCGGCACCCTTCGTCGCCACCCTCGTCGACGTCACGGGCCTCGTCATCTACTTCTCGGTGGCGATGCTGATCCTGCGCGGAACGCTGCTGTAGAGTTTGTCAGGGATACGTGGAAACCGGTTGTCCCGGTAAGACAAACGGACAAGAAAGGAATCCGGAGTCTGTCTGGTTCCGGATGAACCTGACAGACTCGAAGGCCGCTTCAGGCCCGGGGCCGGAGGCTCAGGTCGCTGAGCACGGAGGTGGCGAGGCGGTCCGGCCCGATCTCGTGGGCGGAGTAGCCGACGAGGGCGGCGAGACTCTCGCGGGCCCGCCAGACGCGGCTCTTCACCGTGCCGATCTTGCAGCCCATCACCCTGGCGGCCTCGTCGTAGGTCATGTTGTCGATGGCCACCAGCGTCAGGGCCTGGCGCAGGGTCGTGGAGAGCCGCCCGATGGCAGCGTTGACGTCCTCCAGGTCGAGGACGGCGCCCTGCGCCGGCAGGGTCACCAGCTGCGCGGCGTAGCTGCCGTCGCTGTCCTCGACCTCGTGCACGCGCTTGCGCTGGCCGGAATAGAACGTGTTGCGCATGATGATGGTGAGCCAGCCGCACACGTTGGTGCCCGGCGTGAAGCTCTCGCGGTACATCCAGGCCCGCAGCATCGTGTCCTGGACCAGATCGTCGGCGCGCGCGGCGTCGCGGGTCAACGAGAGGGCGTATTTGCGCAGCCCCGGCGCATGGTCCCGGAGCCCCTGGCGGACCTCGGCCGTGAGAGTCTCGCCGCGGGCGGCGAGCACCGCCTCGAGACGGGCGAGCAGCACGGCGAACCGGTCGGGCGGGTCGTTATCGAGGGAGGCATAGGCATCGCGCAGGTGCTGCCCGAGGGTTCGTCGGATCGACGGCGCCAGCGGGGGAGCGTTCTCGGGACGGAGGCGGGTCGACGCATCGGATCCAGATTGCGATGTCATCCAGTCACTTCTCATTCGGCCGGGAAGGGCATGAGCCCGATCCCCCTCAGTCCGCCCGAGTGTGCAAAACGAGAGATTTATCCGCATCAACACAGGTTAATGGGAAGACCTTCAAAGATTTATGCGCGAAATCGTACGTTTACGTCTGGATCGAGAGACAACCCGGCAAAAGTCTTCTCGAGAATATACATGATAGCGAGACGCAAAGAGCCCGCCACGGCCATTGCCGGGCGGGCCGAGTCCTGGGAGGCGTGTCCTGGGAGGCGAGTCCCGGGAGGAACGCGTGATGCGTCGTTCTTCAACCCTGCAGGAGAGCAAGTGTTCACTGCCGAGCGTCCGCGACAGGGCGATGTCACGCGTCCATCGGCCGAAGCCGGACCTGGCCTGATCGACGGTGCAGGCGCCCCGGTGCGTCGCGGCATTCGACAGGCCCCCCCTCCGGGTCAGGCGCGCTCGATCAGGCGGAGATATTCGGCTTCGGGTACGCCGTAACTGCCCCCCGCCACGGCCAGCAGGCCGGTCCGGTCGAGAACCCCGATCCGCCCGCGACGTGCCTTGATCAGGCGGTTGCCCTCTAGGAGCTGCAGGGCGAGGGTCACCGTCGTGCGCTGGACGCCGAGCATGAAGGACAGGAAGTCATGGGTCACGGTGAGCTCGTCGCCGATGACCCGGTCGTGGCACATGAGCAGCCAGCGGGCGAGCCGGACCTCGATGTTGTAGCTCGCGTTGGCGAACGCGGTCTGCGCCGTCTGGACCAGGAGGGTCTGGACGAACCGCAGCAGCAGGTTGCGCAGGGTGAGGCTCTCCTCGGTGGCGGCCATCAGCACGGCGGCGTCGATGGCCAGCATCTCGCCCGCGTTCTGGACGAAGTGGTCGTAGGGCGTGCGGTCACTCCCCAGCAGCACCGGTGCGGCACCGACCACGCCCTCGGGCCCGATGATGCCCACCTCGACCCTGCTCGTCCCGGAGGTCGTGATCGACGCGTAGCCGGCCTCCGGGAAGTAGAGGTCCTGAATCGGTCGATGCGGATAAATCAGGCCTTGGCGCAGCTCCGTCGTCATCGCGCGCAGGTGCGGCTGAAGCAACCGATAGTCACCTGGCGAGAGACGTTTGAGCAAGCGGTTACGGACGGCAGATTGCTCTAGCAGCGACACGGGCCTGTCCCTTGGGGCAAGAGCACAAATAGTCTCTCACGGACCCATATTCAGGAATATATACAAGCGATTTTGCGACTATCTGTACGATGCGAGACAAAGGCAAGCCCGCCAGGAGATCTGTCGGGTAGACGACATTCCTCCAATGTCGGGCACAACACCAAAGGCGTCGTGCCCTGTCCGACATGCTTCTTTGGGATTTATGAACGCTGCGGTTCGGGGAATATCGCAACGAACCGAGGGTCCTGGCCGTAGTGACGCAAGGGTTCGGCCGTTCTCGGCCGATGATCCTGCGAGCACGGCTCGGTTGGTCAACGCGCAGACGGAGCAGCCCGGACTCGGTCGGGGGAGGGGTACGACACCGTGACGGGTTGGGTGAACGCGAGAGGGTGCGATCGCGCGCGGCGACAGGCACCGGAGCGGTGTCGATGACGGCGTCGCACTCCAATCCGGATTTGCCGCATCGCCTAACCCTGCACGATGACGACGATGTGATGATTCCGCTGATCCGGAAGCTGGAGCGGTTCGGGCCGGTATCGACCGAAGATCGCGCGATCCTGACGCGGCTCTGTGGAGCCATCACGCTCGTCGGACCGCGCATGGAGATCGTGCGGGAGGGTGAGCGTCCCGACGGCGTCCATGTGCTCCTCGAAGGCATGGCCTGCCGGTGCAAGCTGCGGGCCAACGGAACCCGGCAGATCCTCGCCTATTTGGTCCCGGGTGATTTCTGCATCTCGATACCGGCCTGCTCGACCGCCGGGACCACGCGATCACGAGCCTTTCGGCCTGCCGCTTCACGCGCATGGGTTTCGCGCCCCTCGGGAACCTCGTCCGGGAGCAGGCCACGCTGGTCACGACCCTGCGTCGGGCGAACCTCGTGGACGACGCGATCCTGCGCGAGTGGATCGTGAATCTCGGCTCCCGCTCGGCCATTGAGCGGATCGCACATCTGTTTCTCGAATTGCTGATGCGCCTGCGGGCCGTCGGACTGGCGCGGGGCGACGGCTACGATCTTCCGGTGTCCCAGCTCGATCTGGCGGATGCGACCGGCCTCGCGAGCGTGCACGTCAATCGCACGCTTCAGGATCTGAAGCGCCAGGGGTTGATCGAGCTGCGCTCGCGCATCCTGACGATCCGGAACGTCCAGCGGCTGACGAGCCTGGCCGGCTTCGATCCCCGTTACCTGTCGCTGGATCCCATGACGTCCCGCTAGGGCGCATGCCGGTCGGCGACCCGGGTCAAGGATCTCTCGCCAAACGGGCCCCGAAACGCCTTACGCGATCGGACGGGCGACCGGGTGAGCCGCGCGGATCTCCTCGGGAAGCGCCTGAAAGTCGATGTAACCGGCTTCGCGCGCCATCGCATCGAGAGCGGATACTTCGTCGAGCGCGCTGCCGGTCCAGAGAACGGCGCCATTCGACTGCTGACGGACCTCGAAGATGCTCATGGTTCGTTAACCCTCGACCGGAAAAGGTCTACGATTGTCCTAACGTGACGGCAGGCAAAATGTTGCCGATCCTCGCACCGAGCGGGGTCGATGTCCCGGCGACGCGGACGTCGCCCGAGAGGTGTGCCATGAATTTGCCGGTCTCGCCCCGCAAGCCCGTACTTCCCACCCGCGTCGAGTGCCCTGCCATGCGCCCCCCTCGGCCCGTGCCGTTCGGACACCGGTTTCGTTTCGCCCTCGCGGTGCTGGCCGGCGCCGCGTCGCTCGCCCCCGTCGCCCGCGCCGCGGAGCCGGCGGCGGTTCCCGATCCGGCCGCCGTCGCACCCGCCGTGACGGTGGCATCGGCCGTCGCCCGCGAGATCGTGGAGTTCGCTGTCGTGACCGGCACGCTGGTGCCCCGCGACGAGATCCTGGTGGCGCCCGAGATCGAGGGCCTTCGCATCACCGACCTGCTGGTGGAGGAGGGCGCCGGAGTCGCCCGGGGCCAGCCCCTGGCGCGGCTCTCCCTCGAGATGATCGTGACCCAGGAGGCGGCCAACGCCGCCGGCATCGCCAAGGCTCAGGCCGCGATCATCCAGGCCCGGAGCCAGATCGTGCAGGCCGAGGCGGCCCAGGTCGAGGCGAACCTTGCTCTGGAGCGCACGCGCAGCCTGATCCGCACCGGCAATGCCACGGCCGTGACCCTGGAGCAGCGCGTCTCCGCCGCCCAGGGCAACGAGGGCCGGCTCGCGGCCGCCCGGGGCGGACTTCAGCTGGCCGAGGCCGATCTGGCCACCGCGCGGGCCCAGGGCGCCGAGATCGCGTTGCGGCGTGCCCGAACCGAGATCCGCGCCCCCGAGGCGGGGATCGTCAGCCGGCGCACCGCCCGGGTGGGGGCCACCGCGACCGCCGCCGGGGAGCCGATGTTCCGCCTGATCGCCCGGGGCGAGATCGAACTCGAGGGCGAGGTGCCGGAGGTATGGATGCCGCGGCTCCACGTCGGTGATCCGGCCCGCCTGGACTGGGACGAGGGGCGGACCCTGAAGGGGCGGGTGCGGCGCATCGATCCGGAGATCGATCGTACGACGCGCCTCGGACGCATCCGCATCGGCCTCGATCCCGATCCGAGCCTGCGCATCGGCGCCTTCGCCCGTGGCAAGGTCGAGGTCGCACGCCGCACCGGCGTCGCGGTGCCGCTCTCGGCGGTGCTCTACGGCGCCGATGGCGGCGCGAGCGTCTTCATCGTCGCCGGCGACCGCGTCGAGGCCCGCCGGATCGTGCCCGGCCTCGCCGCCGACGGCGTCCTGGAGGTCCGCTCCGGCGTGAAGGCGGGCGAGGTGGTGGTGGCCCGTGCCAGCAGCTTCCTGCGCGACGGCGATCGCGTCCGGCCCGTGGTTCCACCCATCAAGGCGGCCGATGCCGCCTCCCGCTGATCGGACGATCCCATGCGCCTGAACATCTCGGCCTGGGCGATCCGCAAGCCGATCCCCTCCCTCGTCCTCTTCCTGGTGCTGGTGGTCCTCGGACTGGTCAGCTTCCGCGCGCTGCCGATCACGCGCTTTCCGAACATCGACATCCCCATCGTCTCCGTCCAGGTGCTGCAATCCGGGGCCGCGCCCTCGGAGCTGCAGACCCAGGTGACCAAGGTCGTCGAGGATGCGGTGGCGGGGGTGAAGGGCGTCAAGCACGTCATCTCGACGATCTCCGAGGGCGTCTCCAGCACCACGATCGAATTTCGCCTGGAGGTGAACAGCGACCGGGCGGTCAACGACGTCAAGGATGCCATCTCGAAAGTGCGGGTGAACCTGCCCCGCACCATCGAGGAGCCGATCATCAACCGCGTCGAGATCGCGGGCCTGCCGATCATGATCTACGGCGCCTCGGCGCCGGCGATGACGCCGGAAGACCTGTCATGGCTCATCGACGACGTCATCGCCCGGCAGGTGCAGAGCGTGAAGGGCGTCGGGGGCGTCGAGCGCCTCGGCGGCGTCGCCCGCGAGGTCCGCGTGACCCTCAAGCCCGACCGCCTGCTGGCGCTGGGGATCACGGCCGCGGACGTGAACCGGCAGCTGCGCCTGACCGCCGCCGACATGGCGGGCGGGCGCGGCGAACTCGGCGGGCAGGAGCAGTCCATCCGGACCCTGGCCGGGGCGGCCAGCCTCGACACCCTGGCGGAAACCTCGATCGTCGTCCCCGGCGGGCGCAAGGTCCGCCTCGACGAACTCGCCACCCTGGTGGACGGCTCGGAGGAGCCGCGCACCTTCGCGCGCTTCAACGGCGAGCCCGTGGTGGCCTTCGCGATCTCGCGCTCCACCGGTGCCAGCGACGCGGAGGTCGCCGTCGGCGTCGCCAAGCGCATCGCCGAACTCGGCACCCGCCATCCCGGTGTGCGCTTCGACCTGATCGACACCTCGGTCACCAACACGGTGGGCAATTACCACTCGGCGATGCTGTCCCTCGTGGAGGGGGCCGCCCTGGCGGTCGTCGTGGTCTTCCTGTTCCTGCGGGACTGGCGTGCCACCCTGATCGCCTCGATCGCCCTGCCGCTCTCGGTGCTGCCGACCTTCTGGGTGATGAGCAGCCTCGGCTTCTCCCTGAACGCCGTCAGCCTGCTCGCCATCACGCTGGTCACCGGCATCCTCGTCGACGACGCCATCGTGGAGATCGAGAACATCGTCCGGCACATGCGCATGGGGAAATCCCCCTACCGCGCCGCCCTGGAGGCCGCCGACGAGATCGGCCTCGCCGTCATCGCCATCACGGCGACGATCATGGCGATCTTCGCCCCCGTCTCCTTCATGAGCGGCATCGCCGGGCAGTACTTCAAGCAGTTCGGGCTCACCATCGCGGCGGCGGTGTTCATGTCGCTCCTGGTGGCCCGCCTGATCACGCCCCTGCTCGCCGCCTATTTCCTGCGCGATCACGGCCCCGATCACACCCGCGAGGGCCCGGTGATGCGAGGCTACACCCGCGTGGTCGCCTGGTCGGTGCGCCACAAGTTCATCACCCTGGTGCTCGGGCTCGCCTGCTTCGCCGGGTCGATCCTGTCCACCGGGCTGCTGCCGGCGGGCTTTCTCCCCGCGGAGGACGCCGCCCGCACCATCTTCGTGGTGGAACTGCCGCCGGGGGCTCGCCTCGCCGACACCACGCAGGTGACGGACGCCCTCGTGGAGCGCATCCGCGCCCTGCCGGAGGTGCGCAGCGTCTTCGTCGACGGCGGCCGGCAGCTGCCCGGGAAGAAGGAAGTCCGGCTCGCGACCTTCACCATCAATCTCACGCCGAAGAACACCCGCCATCGCACCCAGAAGCAGGTGGACATCGCCATCCGGGCGATCCTACACGACGTGCCCGACATCCGATTCTGGGCCCTGCGCGAGGGCGGCCAGCGCGACGTGACCCTGATCGTGTCCGGCCCCGACAAGGCGGTGGTGGCGGAGACGGCGGCCAAGCTCCAGCGCGAGGCCGCGGGCGTACCCCACTTGGTCAACGTGCTCTCGACGGCCCCCTTGGACCGCACCGAGATCCGCATCCGCCCGAAGGCCGGGGTCGCGGCCGATCTCGGCGTCACGACCGACCTCATCGCCGAGACCGTGCGGGTCGGCACGATCGGCGACATCGGCGCGAATCTGGCCAAGTTCAACACCATCGACCGCCAGGTGCCGATCCGGGTGCAGCTGCCGGAGCGCCTGCGCGGCGACCTCTCGCAGCTCGAAACGCTGAAGGTCCCGGTCAAGGGCGGCGCGGCCGTGCCGCTCTCTACCGTGGCCGATCTCAGCCTCGGGCGCGGCCCCACAGCCATCGACCGCTACGACCGGGCCATCCGGGTCGCCCTGGAGGCGGACATGGAGGGCTCGGACGCCCTCGGCGCCCTGATCGGCGCCGTCCTCGCCCTGCCCACCGCCAAGGACCTCCCGCCCGGCGTCACCATTCGCCAGACGGGCGACGCCGAGGTGATGGGCGAGGTCTTCGAGGGCTTCGCCCTCGCCATGGGCGCCGGCCTAATGATGGTGTTCGGCGTGCTGGTGCTGCTGTTCGGGAACTTTCTGCAGCCGCTGACCATCCTGTTCTCGCTGCCGCTCTCCATCGGCGGCGCGATCCTCGGCCTCCTGATCTTCAACAAGCCGATCTCGATGCCGGTGGTGATCGGCATCCTGATGCTGATGGGCGTCGTGACCAAGAACGCCATCATGCTGGTGGATTTCGCCGTCGAGCAGATGGCCCGCGGCGTCGACCGTGCCACCGCGATCATCGATGCCGGCCGCAAGCGCGCCCGGCCGATCGTGATGACCACCATCGCCATGGCGGCCGGCATGGTGCCCTCCGCCATGGCGCTGGGCATCGGCGGCGAGTTCCGCGCGCCCATGGCGATCGCGGTCATCGGTGGCCTGATCGTCTCCACGGGCCTGTCGCTGGTCTTCGTGCCGGCGATCTTCGTCCTGGTGGACGACCTGTCGCGCCTCTTCGTGCGGGTCTTCGGCCGCTTCGTCGGACGCGTGGACGAGCCGACGGAGGGCGCGTTCGCGCGGCCGCCGACCCATTCGGCCAACGACCCGAAGCCGATCCTGCCGCCGCGCATCGCGGCCGAATAGGCCGGCAGCAGGGGGGCCAAACGAAAAGGCCCGGACCTTTCGGTCCGGGCCTTTTCGTCGGCGGTCCTGGGCTCGCGCGCGCTCAGCCCTCGCTGCGGGCGGCCAGGCGGCTCGCGGCGAAGCAGAGGCCGCCAGCGACGATGAAGAGCACCACGAAGGTCTTCACGGTGGCGTAGAACAGCGCCGGCTCGATGCCCGCATCCGTGTAGAGCACGGCGCAGATGGCGGTGATCGGCAGGAGCAGGAGGATCAGGAGGGGGGTCAGCGGGCTGTTCATGGGCGGGTCTCTCAACCTCTGTCGGACCCGGTTCACCGGTCCCTGTGGCGTTTGCTGCGCCTCTCATAGCATCGCCCCGCACCCGGCGCCAAGCTGGATCGGCCACGCTTTCCTGCGGTCGATGAGCCCGGATCAGGCCGGGATCCGCACCGTGGCGCGCAGGCCCCCGAGCGGGCTGTCATGTAGGCTGACGTCGCCGCCATGGGCCCGGGCGATGTCGCGGGCGATGGAGAGCCCGAGGCCGGAGCCGCCCGCATCCTGGCGCGCATCGTCGAGGCGCACGAAGGGCTTGAACACCTCCTCGCGCCGATCGGGCGGGATGCCCGGGCCGTCGTCGTCGATGGAGACCAGGAAGGCCCTCGCCTCGCGCCGCCCCGTGATCGCGACGGTCTCGCCGTAGCGGGCCGCGTTGGCCGCGAGGTTGAACAGGCAGCGCCGCATGGCATCCGGCCGCAGGGTCAGCCGCGGATGGTCCTCGAGGTCCACCGCCTCCACATGGGCGCCGAGGCGCTCGACGTCGGTGCGCAGGTCCTCCAGAAGCGCGCGCATGTCGGTGGGCACCGCCACCTCGCCCGAATCGCCCCGGGCGAAGGCGAGGTAGGCCTCCAGCATGCGGCTCATCTCGTCGACGTCGCGCTGCAGGTCCTCGACCTCGGGGGTCTGCTCGACCAGGGCGAGGGAGAGCTTGAACCGCGTGATGATGGTGCGCAGGTCGTGGCTGACCCCGTTGAGCATCGTCGTGCGCTGCTCCATCGCCCGCTCGATGCGCCGCTTCATCTCGATGAAGGCGTGGCCGGCCTGGCGCACCTCGCGGGCCCCGCGGGGCCGGAACTCGATCTCACGGCCCTTGCCGAAGCTCTCGGCGACGGCGGCCAGCCGCAGGATCGGCTTGATCTGGTTGCGCAGGAACAGGATCGCGACGCCGAGCAGCACCAGGGACGAGCCGCTCATCCACAGGAGGAAGATGTGCGAATTCGAGGCGTAGGCCATGCTGCGCCGGGCGGTGACGCGCATCACGCCGTCGGGAATTGCGACCCGGATCTCGATGAGGCTGGAGCGGCCCACGGTGTCGATCCAGTAGGGCCGGCGGATCTGGCGCCGGATCTCCTCGGACAGGGCCTCGTCCAGGATCGAGAAGAAGGGCCGCGGCCCCGCCGGGGGGAGCTTGGCCCCCTTCAGGATGTCGACGTCGAGGTTGAGCCGGTCGTTGGCGATCCGGGTGAGGGTCTCGGAATCCTTGTCCTGCGGGTAGCTCTCGTAGATGTCGATCAGCGCGGCGACGTCGGCGGTGACGGCGGAGGAAAGGCGGCGCGTCACGAGCTGCCAGTGGCGCTCCATGAAGGTGTAGGCGATCACCGACTGGAGCAGCACCACCGGCGCGATGATGATGATGAGCGATCGGGCATAGAGGCCCTTGGGCAGCAGGTCACCGATGGCGCGGCTGACGATCCGCCACATCCGCCGTGGCCGGGGCAGGGCAGCGAGGCGGGTCGCCGTGCGCTGGAGCAGGCCGGTGCCGGCCATGGGCTCAGTCGACCGCGAGGCGGTAACCCACGCCCCGCACCGTCTGCAGGAACAGGGGATTGGCCGGATCGACCTCGGTCTTCCGGCGCAGGCGGTTGATCTGCACGTCGATGCTGCGCTCGGCGGCGAGGCCGCCGCTTCCGGCCAGGGCCTCCCGTTCCACGTTGCCGCCGGCGGCCTGGGCCAGGAGGGTGAGGATCTCGCGCTCGCGCTCGGTGATCCGGATCAGCTCGTCCGCGCGGCGCAATTCGCCCCGGTCGATCCGGTAGGCGAAGGGTCCGAAGGTCACGGTGTCGTGGCTCTGGGCACGGCCGCCGGCCTCGTTGCGCCGCTTGATGATGTTCGACAGGCGCAGGATCAGCTCGCGCGGCTCGAAGGGCTTGGGCAGATAGTCGTCGGCGCCGATCTCCAGACCCATGACCCGGTCGTTGGGATTCGAGCGCGCGGTCAGCATCAGGATCGGCACGCGCGAGGTCTGGCGGACTTCCCGGGCATAATCGAAACCGCTCTCGCCGGGCATCATCACATCGAGCACCAGGGCATCGAAGACGAAGCACTGCGCCTTGGTGCGGGCCTCGGGCACGTTCCCGGCCGCGGTGACGCGGAAGCCCTGCTCGTAGAGAAAACGCGACAGCAGTTCCCGTACCCGGCGATCGTCGTCGACCACCAGGACGTGCGGCGCATGGTCGGGAAGATCGGCGGTCGGGCGCGCCCCGGGCGTGGCCATCAGGCGGCCTTGCCGGCGCGCCGGGACATCAGGCGCTGCACGGCCGCGCGCGCGTCGGGTTCGATCATGCCGAAGAGGAAGCTCTCGGCGGAGAGGGGAGCCTCGCCGCCGCGCTCCGATGCCGCGAGGGCGCGCGCCACCCGCCGGCTCTGGACCCGCATGAGGTCGCCGGCGAGGTCCGCCCCGGCCGCGGTGCAGAACAGCAGCCGCTGGCGCCGGTCGCTGGTGCCGGTTTTCTGCGCGATGTAGCCCTGCTCGATCAAATCCTTCAGCACCCGATTCAGGCTCTGCTTGGTGATGCGCAGGATATCCAGGAGTTCGGCGATCGTAAGACCCGGATAGCGGTCGACGAAGTGCAGCACCCGGTGATGGGCCCGGCCGAAGCCGTACTGGGCCAGGATGCGGTCGGGGTCGCCGACGAAATCCCGGTAGGCAAAGAACAGAAGCTCGATGAGATCATCGCCGGAACCGGAGGACGGCAGCGGCGCGTCGGCGTCGGCATCTCGCATCGCGTGGGCAGTCACGTCTCGGGCGACCTCGATGTACGTCAGCGTTGTTGACATGTTCCAGCCCGGACGCGACCCGTCAAGCCTGGGATCGGAGGACGCGTGACGGCACGCCGAGTCCCGTTCCCCCAATGAGAACAGCCGATCGCGAGAACCGCCTACGTATCCGAACCGCGCGAACCCGTGAGACAGATGACCACGGGACGACAGGCCTTATCGGGCGCAGGCGCAGGAACCCGCCGTTGAGCCTCGCGTTCACTAGAACATTTCGTGAACCAGAGGATCCGAACATGGCCGGCACCCAGGCGAACAAGACCCAGGCATCCAAGTCCGACTCATCGAAGTCCGGCACGTCCAAGTCTGACGCTTCGAAAGCTCACGAGAACCCCAAGACCGATCCGAAGGATGTCTCGAACCAGATCAAGGATCCGAGCGAGTGGACCACCGGCGGCGAGCCGATGACCGGCGCGCAAGCGTCCTACCTCAAGACCTTGTCCGAAGAGGCGAAGGACCCGGACGCGTTCGACCCCGATCTCGACAAGGCCGAGGCATCCCAGCGGATCGATGCCCTGCGCAAGGAATCTGGCAAGGCCTGACCGTCGCCGCGGGGCCGGCCGGCTCGATCCGATGGCCTGGACGGGTCGGGCAAGCGTGAAAGACGGACCGGGGGCCGACGCGCCCGGCCCGTCGCATCGGCTCAAGTCCGGACTTCGACGATCCGTTTAAGTCCTCCGCAAGGAAGGTCGCGTAACGTTTCCCACGATTGACGTCCGCGAAAGATTCCCTGGGGCCATGACCGAACTGGATTGCGAACAGGCCAGGGGTCGGCGGAGATTTCCGGCGCGGCACGATCTGCAGATCCTGGCCCGCCGCTTCCTCGAAGACAGGTCCGGATCGACGGCCCTCGAGTACGGCTTGATCATGGCCATGGTCTTTCTGGCGATCGTGACCGCGATGCGGTACTTCGCCGACCAGACGACCGCGATGTACAACTATATCGGCGCTGCCCTCAACCGGTCATCCTGAGTCCGAGCCTGTTTCGTCGCCGTGCATCCGCGTGACCATTCGGCGGATGTGACCCAGTCTCGGACGCGTTCGGTCCGCGACCGCTCCGCAGTCCGAACGATCCCCGGCGCTGCCTCCACGTAGAACACCGGGCCGGAAGCCGGCGGTCCCCGGGACGCCGTCCGCCCCCGCTTCGCGAAACAGGACGGCGGACGCGCGCCGCGACGCCGCCCACGCTTCGGCTGAACGGCGAGCCCCACCGGGCCCGTTTCGTCGCGGCGGCAATGACGACCTTTCGCTCCTTCCCGGCGCCGACGCAGCGACCGGCCCTCGCGCATCGATCGCGCAAACGGGTGGCACCCCGGCGCCATTGTCATGGTCAGCCTTCGGACGTCGATTGCGGTCACCCTGGCGCCGGATGATCGTTCACGTTCACGTCAATAATCCGGATATACCAGATATTCGCTAGGCTTCATCGGAACTCGCCGTCACGGAGGCCGGTTACGGCGGGACTTGATTTGAGCGGATGGGAGTCCCGGTGACACTCGGCGTCGACAGGCATGAACTCCAGCAGATCGTGGCCGGACTGAGCGAGGGCGTGATCCTGGTCGAGCCCGACCAGACCATCGCCTACGCCAATGCGGCGGCGCTGGCCATGCATGGGGCCGAGAGCCTTGAGGAACTCGGCGGAACGGTGGATGCCTACCGCGAGCGCTTCGCCCTGCGCTACCGCAACAACCATGCCCTCAACCAGTATCCGATGGAGCGCGTCGTCTCGGGCGAGCGTTTCCACGACGTCATCGTCGAGGTCACGCGCACCGACCGACCCGATGCCGACTTCGTCCACTCGCTGCGCAGCCTGGTTGCGACCGACCGCGAGGGCCAGCCGAGCTGCCTCGCCCTTATCCTCAAGGACGTCTCCGACCAGTTCGAGGCCGAGGCGCGCTTCGAGGCGACCTTCAACGCCAATCCCGCGCCCGCCGTGATCTGCCGGCTCGCGGACCTGCGCTTCGTCAAGGTCAACCTCGGCTTCCTGGAGATGACCGGCTTCACCCGCGAGGCCGTCATCGGCCGCAGCGTCTACGAGGTCGACGTCCTGGCCAATGCCCGCAACCGGGACCTGGCGATCGATCGTCTCAACAGCGGCGGCACCATCCCGCAGATGGAAGCTTGCCTCGACCTGCCCGACGGCGGCACCCGCTTCGTCATCGTGGCCGGGCAACCGATGGAACTCGGCGACGAGCGCTGCATGCTCTTCACCTTCGCCGACCTCGAACTGCGGCGCAAGGCCGAGACCGCCCTGCGCCAGAGCGAGGAGCGCTTCGCCAAGGCGTTCCGCCTCACCCCCGTGCCAACCCTGCTGGCCCGCGCTGAAGGTCTGGCGATCACCGGCGTGAACGAGGCCTTCAGCCGCGTCTTCGGCTTCGGTTCTGAGACGGTCACCGGCCGCACGCCGGCCGATCTCGACCTTTGGGTCTCAGAGCCGCAGCGCGACCGTTTCGAGACGGCCCTGGCGCGCACCGGCTGCGTGATGGGACTGGAGGTCTGCCTGCGTCATGAGGACGGGAGTAACCTTGATTGCCTGGTCTCGGCCGAGCGGGTCGAGATCGGCGCGGAGGCCTTCGTCCTCCTGGTGCTGCAGGACATCACTGAGCGCAAGCGGAGCGAGCGTGAGCTGTTCGAGGCGATCGAGGCGGTGATGGCCGACACCTCTTGGTTCAGCCGCGGACTGATCGAGAAGCTGGCCCACCTGCGCCAGCCCGGCGCGGGCCATCAGGATGCGGTCTCGCCCAACATGACGGTGCGCGAGCGCCAGATCCTGGACCTGATCTGCGCCGGGCTCTCGGACGAGGTCATCGCCAAACGACTGAACCTGTCCAAGAACACCGTGCGCAACCACGCGGCGGCCCTCTACCGGAAGCTCGACGTGCACAAGCGTTCCGAGGCCATCGTCTGGGGCCGTAACAACGGCTTCCCGACAGCGTCGTCCGGGTAAAAAAACCTGGATTACCGGTACATTTTCACTATTGAAGCGGCAGTTCAAGGGGCCATCTCACGAACCAGGGACGACGGGGCGAGGGTTCCACCGCCGAACTTCACCGTCCGCCGGATCGGTGCCCATCCAGCCGGGAGCTTCGACATGACCGCTCCCAGATCGCCAGCCTGCGCTCTGCCGGAGCCCGACGCCCACCGGCGCTGGGTCAGGGCGACCGGCGGCGAACGGATCGGCGAACGGCAGATCGGGAGGGGGAACCCTACCCGAACCGACACCAGGCCGGGATCGGACCGGCGTCAGCCTCCGCGAGATCGGAGACGGCGTTCTTCGCCGCTCTCTCCGTCAACACGCCCACAACGCCGCGCCACGAAGCGCGCACAGCAAGGACAACCATCATGGTCGACACGGATCGCATCACGGGCGCCGCCAAGGAGCTCGG